>CADACE010000013.1 GCA_902786265.1 uncultured Chloroflexota bacterium
GCCGTGTTCCCGGTCCCGGATCACCGACCGGTCATCGATCATTCCGTTCGGGTCCACCCAGCCCTTTTTGATCACCAGCTCGTCCAGCTCCGGATCATATTCCTTGGCTTCCGCAGGCGCTTCCTTTTCCAGCTGGTAAGCCAGCGGCGGCTGCGGTACCGGTTCTCCCGCAGGGATCGGTATCGGCGGATAGATCCTGCCCGGGATGCTGATGTGATCCTTCGGGAGCAGGGCCAGTTCCTTATGGTATTCGATCGCGTCTTCGGCCTCTTCCTGTAATTGTGCATTGGCGAACTCTTCGCCGTTCACATACGCGTCACGGAATCTGCGCCAGGTGTTGACAGAACGCAGCACGTCCACATGCGCGTGATACTTCAATTGATCCATTTTATCCGCGGTCGTTGTGTCGTTGGGGTCCGCATTGATCTTTTTTTCGCAGTATCTGTTAATGTTGTTCAGGCGGATGTTTGCCGCTTTGGAGGCCTTGTCCATCAGCTCCAAAGCATATTCACGGATCTCACGGTCGGCTTTGTCCATTTTGAACAGGGATTCCGCGTAGCCCATCAGAAGGGCGCCCGCCTTTTCCCATGCCTTCGCCGACTTTTCCAGTCCCGGATCCTGAAGCGTATAGCTGAAGAATTTTTCCATTTTGTTGTAAAAATCTTCTTCCGCCTGTTTGACGATATTCACCATCGGGAGATAATCGGTAACAAGCGTATTCTCAGCATCGTCCGCCACAGCGGCAGAAATCTGCCTGCCGAGTATGTTTTTCAAAACCTTTTCGCTCATTGCCGTTCTCCCTTCTTTATAGTGTGAAGTGTGAAGAGTGAAGTGTGAAGTTAATTCCTCCGGTCCCAGTTCCCGAACCCTACACCATGTACCGGACCCGGTCATCACTCTCTAATTTCTTATTTCTTATTTCTTACTTCTTATTTATCCAGAGTTTACAGCAAAATTTTGAAAAAGAAAACCGGCAATGTTGTCCCTTGACTTTTTAAAAATTTGTGGTAGCGAAATAGAACAAACGATGGTTCGGGGACGGTTACCCGACGAAGGAGGGGAACTGTCCTCCCGCGCCGCAGGAAGAGCGCCACATTGAAGTACACGAAACACACGGATCACAATATGGTCGGCTCTAAAACCTGCTCCGCATGGTACAGACTGCGTCTGGATTTGTATTCGGAGCAGGAGCTTCGCTGCCGCTTAGCCGGCTCAAGAGAACCGCACTTATGTGCGTCTCAGCCCCGGGAACAAGCAACCTACCCGACTGACACGGCGACGAGCAAGGGAAAACAAACAGCGCACAACAGTGCAGTTCTGCTGTGCCGGCTAAGCGGCATCAGCAGAGCTGACCAGGTTGTGCTTCATCCCAAAACAAAACTCGGCGGCTTCAGCTTTTGATTTCCTGCACGATGCGGGCGACGGCCTCTTTGGATTCGGGCAGGCCGTACAGCGGGTAGACGTGGTTCATGCCTTCCCCGATGACCAGTTCCGCCTCACAGCCATCCCGCTTCATTTTTTCATAAAATTTACAGATATCCGGATAAAGAATTTCCCGTGTGCCGGTGAAAAGCAGCGTCTTCGGCAGGCCGCGGTTATCCCCGAAAGCCGGACTGATCTTCGGATCCCGGACGTCCAGATCACCGGCCCAGGCCTTGCCGTAGGTCTGCAGTCCGGAGACATCCAGCATCGGGTCCAGCGGACGGTAGGGCTCATAATCGGTATCTTCCATACAGACATCCACCCAGGGAGAAAGGCCGATCAGATGATCCGGCTGGGCAAGATAAATCGTTTTCAAATACTGACAGAAAGCGATCGCCAGGCCTCCGCCGGCAGAATCACCCATGATCGTAAGGCTGCCCTGCTTTTCTTTCAATATTTCCCAGTAAAGCTCCGTCAGGATTTCATAGGTTTCCTTCCAGGTGTGGTTTGGTGCCAGCGGATAAATGGGTACCAGTACCAACCCTTCGATCCGTTCCGCGAGATTCGCGCAAAAATCCAAATGGAAGGGATTGATCTCTTCGACATACCCTCCGCCGTGGAGATATAACACGCAGCAGGAAGCTGTCCTGTAGTCGCCAAAGCATACCATCTGGATATTGCAATAATCGATCAGCACACCGTTTTCCCGGCTGAGCCTGGCTTTACTAATGATCCTGAGCGGTTCATCCTCAACAGCCGCGCGTTTCTGCAGGAATTTTTCAGTTTCTTCGACCGATGAAAGATGACCGTCATTGACAGTACGCAAAATACGCTCCGCGATGACCGCTCCTGTGGAACGTTTTTCCTCACGCCCGTCTTCCGCACCGGAAGCCTGATGCTTTTCTTTGATCTTCTGAAAAATACTTTCCGAAATATTTGACAGGATCGTACCCTTCTCTGACAATTTATCCATCATGAAAGAATCTTCCCTTTATGCTCTGCTGATCCGTTTGCTGCCGGAAGAGATCGCATCCATCGGACAGACAAGCAAACACAAATGGCAGCCGACACAGGCAGCCCCGTTCAGCTTCGGTTTGCGGTCCTCCGTCATGCTGATCGCCTGATGGCCGCCGTCACGGCAGGAGATCATGCAGCGCCCGCAGCCGATACATTTGTCCCGGTCAAATTTCGGGAAAAGCACCGTATCCCGTTCCAGAACATCCGTAGACGCGTGAATATTTTCAACGGCAAGGCCGACCGCATCCTTCACGGAAGCGAAATCTTTTTCTGCCAGGTAACGGTTCAGCCCGTCTTTGAGATCATCGATGATCCGGTATCCGTACTGCATCACCGCCGTTGTCACCTGTACGGAAGAACAGCCGAGCAGGATAAATTCCAGCGCATCCCGCCAGGTCTCGATTCCGCCCATACCGCTCAGGTACAGGCCCTGCAGAGCCGGATCAGACGCCATTTCCTCAATAAACCGCAGCGCGATCGGCTTTACCGCGTTTCCGCTGTAACCGCCCACAGCACTCATGCCGTGAACCGCCGGAGAGGAAATATACGTATGAGGATTCACCCCGATCACACTCTTGATGGTGTTGATGGCGGCGATCCCATCCGCTCCGCCGCGTTTCGCGGCAAGCGCGGCAGGGACCATCGAACCTACATTCGGCGTCAGCTTTGCGAGCACCGGAATGCTGCAGGCCTTTTTCGCGATCGCAGTCAGTTTTTCAACCAGTTCCGGGATCTGTCCGATATCCGAGCCCAGTCCGCCTTCCGCCATATTGGGGCAGGAGAAGTTCAATTCAACGGCGTCCGCCCCGCTGTCCTCGCACATGCGGGCAAGTTCTCCCCATTCCGCATCATTTTGACCCATCATTGAAGCCAGAATAAATTTGGAAGGGTAATTTTTCTTGAGCTGTTTAAATATTTCCATGTTCTCCGCCACACTGTGGTCAGAGAGCTGCTCGATATTTTTGAACCCGACGATCGTCCCGTCGGAACCTTTGATGGCAGAAAAACGCGGAGACGCTTCATGGATCGGGAAATTGCAGATCGTTTTAAAGGCTGCGCCGGCCCAGCCTGCGTCAAAAGCCCGGGCGCACATATCATAGGTGCTCGCAACCACCGAAGACGACAACAGGAAAGGATTTTCAAGAGAGATCCCGCAAAGGTCCGTCTTCAGGCGGTCTTCATCTTTTACTTCCACCTGTTCCGTGCCGTAAAGGACCTCATCATGGAGCCGCGACATCAGCTTCCTGACCGGTACCTCACCGGAACGGATGCATGCGTGTTCACAGGGAGCATAACAATCAGCGCAGGGAAACAGAACCGAAAAAGCATTTGCCGCGCCTTTTTCATTCTCAAACCAGATTCTGCGAAGTTTTCCCGCCGGATCCACTGCCTTCGGACATGCGGCTGAACACGGCGCGTCATGGCACAGGACACAATTGATCATATCCTTCCGGGAAATATATGTTTTGAACTCATTAAGCATAACAACTCCTTCTGGGGATCCACCCGGTGGACAATACCCCATTGCTGCACGGATCTTTCCGTTTTTTATTCAAAGGTTTCCGCCGCCTGTGTCAGCAGCTTCCGGATCTCCAGATGCTGGGGGCAGACTTTTTCGCATTTTCCGCATTTAAGGCACTCACTTGCCTTCCCATGGCCCTGAGTCAGCACGTTGCGGTAATAGACCCGCTGGTTCCAGTCGTTGAACATTTTCTTCGCGTTCAGGCAGGCGAAAATATCCGGGATCAGGATCCCTTTCGGGCAGTGATTTTCCTCAATGCAGTAATGGCAGGAGGTACAGGGGACAAGGTTCAGCCCGCTGAAAATGGTCTTCACCTTCTCCACCGCCTGATGCTCCGCTTCGGAAAGCGGCTGAAAATCCTTCATATACGAAATATTATCCCGCATCTGCTCAAGGCTGCTCATGCCCGAAAGGACCATGGCGACCCGGTCAAAGCCCGCGGCATAGCGGATCGCGTACGAAGCATAGCTCATCGGACCCAGCTCATCATAAACCTTCTTCGCTTCATCCGGCAGCCTGACCAGGCTCCCGCCTTTGACCGGTTCCATCACCAGGACCGGTTTGCCGTATTTTTCACAGACTTCCAGCAATCTGCCGCTCTGGATCGCATGGTCATCATAATCCAGATAATTGAACTGGATCTGGACGATCTCAACTTCCGGATGATCGGTCAGGATCTGTTCCAGGATCTCCGCTGTATCATGAAAGGATATCCCCAGATGACGGATTTTTCCTTCTTTTTTCAGCTCCAGCGCGGTCTCATAAGCACGGCAGCGCTGATATTGGCCATAATTGTTCCTGCTTTGCGCGTGCATCAGATAAAAATCAAAATAGTCCACACCGCAGGCCTTGAGCTGCTGCTCAAAGAACGGACGGATATCGGATTCCTTTTTGAAGTATTCTTCAGACAATTTATCCGTCAGAAGATATTCCTCACGGGAATGCCGGGAGGTCAGGCACTGCTTCAGCGTCAGCTCCGATAACCCGTCATGATATCCATGGGCTGTATCAAAATAATTAAACCCGCTTTCAATAAACAGATCGGCCATTTGGCTAACCTGATCGGTATCGATCTTTCCATCCTTCATCGGGAGCCGCATTGCGCCAAAGCCAAGCTTTTTCTTCATTTCCGGAAATGCCTGCGTCATAAAACACCTCTCCTTTTCAATGACAAAAGTACGTTTATAAATTGATAATAAATGAAATAATTCCGCAAAAAAATTATCAAAAGGGACTCTCTGTGTACAATAAGGGTCCCTTTTTAAAATTATATTCGATTTTTTACCGGCAAACAGGTTTTCAGCCGCGGACTTCGATATCCACGCTTTCGATCATATCGCTGGTGGTGATGAGCGGCAGAACCTCAAGAGACTCTTCCGCGACACGGCCGAAAACGGAGTATTTCGCGTTCATGGCTTCCAGACGGCCGTTCACCTTTTTGTTCAGTTCTTCTTCCGTGAGCTCACCCTGGGCTGCATAACCGGAGCGGAAGTATTCCGCGACGTCCTGAGCAATAAAGAACTGGGTACCGTTTTTGTCCGCGCCGGTATTTGCCATGGCAACGGCACCGGCTTCATTGAAACCGTTGTTGTTCAGATTCTCATCATTCAGGTAGTACCCCGCAAGGCCGACACCGGTAGCGCTCGGGTCACCGGTCTGGGCAATGAAACCATCCACAACATTGTGGAACAGGTTGCCGTTGTAAAAGCCATCCGCTGCCAGCGCCATGAAGTTGGAGACCAGGTTCGGAGCGTCTTCCGCAAACAGGTTGACCACGACATCCCCGGCAGTGGTATGCAGGACCGCGCGGTATTCCTTGCCTTCTTCCACAGCATTGACCGGGCAGGAGGTCCGGTAATTCTTCTGCAGTTTGAACAAATTGATATACTGTTCAAGAACCGCGGGTTCATAGGAAGTCTGATAGAAATTGGCAAAGAAAGTCGGTGTCCCGCTGATCAGTCCGGTCGCGGCGACTTTTTGAAAGGAGCTGTCAACCGCTGCGTGGGTCTCTTCGGATTCAAAGTCAGCAGTCCACTGTTCATAATCCAGTTCCGGGAGAGCTGTCTGAATGTTTTCCCGCAGCCAGGCTTCGAATTCTTCCATATCCTGGATGTTAGACCAGTCGCTCTGTGTTTCATACAGGAAACGTTCGGTTTCAAAGAATAAACCCTGCTTACCGGCAGCATCCGCGGCATAAGCGGTCATCGGAGCTTTTTCATGGAAGGAAAGCGGGAAGTGGCGGTACACATAGCGCACTTCATCCGGATGAGCGGCCTGGAAGTCAAGCGCTGTCAAACCGGCACGGGAGCAATATGGGCACTGGAAATCCGCGTATTCCACCAGGGTAACGATCGCGTCTTCAGGACCGATGGCCCAGTCATTTTCCGTAACTTCACCGAGAGCAGCCTTTACATCTTCGTCTTCGAGGAGAGGTTCGGCAATAGTGCATTGAATTTCAGCAGCATTGGAAAGGTCAGCTTCCCAGGCAGCCCATTCTCCATCCGCGGCAAAAGCGCTGCAGCTGAGAAGCAGGGCAAACAACATAACAAATAAAAATGAGTATTTTTTCATAAGTAATACCTTTCTTTGTTCAGACATTATTTTTCAAGTGAAAGATATCAGCAACCCGCTGCCAAACATCGGATTTCCGATCCTGATCACCGATTCTCTGTTAAAACAATAATCTTATTTTTTATTTCTTACTTAAACTTGACAATTGATATTACGACTTGTTCGTCGAAAGAAAAAGAAATTTTGACAAAATCAATAAATGCCCTCCGGCGTTTATGCTGCTGCGCAGCAGGCGCGGAGCGAGCGTCTGGAGCCTGCCGAAGAATCTTTCCGCGCCTTTCGTTTTTAGTCGGGGGCGCGGGCTGACCTTCGGTCACCCGCTGCCCCCGACACCCTTGTTTTATAGTTGTTCATCCGCGTGATGTTTCTATGTGCTTTACAAGCAACTCATCACCGTACTCACATTTGTGAGAATACCGGCTGATAAAATTGGACAAGGGCAGCCCTCCGGCACGCAAGATATCGCTGATTCCGCGTCCTTGCGAAGCACTCTATCCGGCCGGCCTTTTTCTGAATTGTCAAGGTTCGTTATTTCCCCGACATATTTGTCGTGGTTTTAACTGTCAAGTTCAAGTTTCTTATTTCTTATTTCTTATTTTTTTATTTTATCCTTCAGGATCGCAACGACTTCCTCATGGATGACATCTTTTGGCCGGTTCGCGTCGATGATGACCCAGCGTTCCGGTTCCTTTGCCGCAAGCTCCAGATATCCGCTGCGGACACGTTCATGGAACTGGAGCGCATAATCATCCATACGGTTCCATTCCTCGTGGTTGCTCAGCCGCCTGCGCAGCCCGGCTTCCGAGGGGATGTCAAACAACAGTGTCAGGTCCGGTTTCAGTCCTCCGGTGGCAAAATCCAGCAGATCTCCCAACACTTTCCGGTCCAAACCATGTCCGTACCCCTGATATGCCATTGTGGAATCGGCATAGCGGTCGCACAGGATGATCTTTCCCGCGGCAAGTGAAGGACGGATCAGTTCTTCCACCAGCTGTGCCCTTGACGCACAAAACAGCAGGATCTCCGCGCGCGGGTGCATGGATTTATTTTTCATATCCATAATGACGGAACGGATCTGATCCCCGATCTCCGTCCCGCCCGGTTCCCTGGTCCGGATAACATCCAGCCCCTGCTGTTCCAAAACCGGAACGAGGCTGTTCAGCTGGGTCGTTTTCCCGCTTCCGTCGGGTCCTTCAAAAGTGATAAACATACTATTTCCCCCTTCAGGCTGTCCGATATATTCGCAGCCGGCGTCTTGGTTCTTTTCCGAAAGGCTGGCAGACCAGATTTGCCTGTTCGATCATTTCCTGCTGTATCCGGCGGATAGAACGGTCGGCAGGAGAAAGGTCGATCCAGCTCACTTCTCCGCTTAATACGGATCGGATGGCGGATATGGTTTCCTCTTCGACATCCTCCCAATTTGTGGCCTGGTCCTGTACTTCTATTTTCAGCATGCTCGCAAGCGTATATTCGATCTGTGCCGTTGTGTTGGAACGCAGCACATAGATCGGGATGCCTTTTTCTTCCGCATCGACGATCACCTTCTGACGCTCACGGTAATAAGGACGCAGCGTCATCAGGAGGTCCGCCTCCTCCAGATTATTCACGACTACGACCGGGACACCCAGCCGTTCGGCAGCCTCATTCAGCCGGTTGCGGGCAACACCATGTGAATAAACATGGACCGTTTCCTTCCGGGGGGCACCTTCCTGCCCATCCCCGGCACGCTCGCTGTGTTTCAGTTCGCCGAGCACGGATTTGCTCTTTCCGCTGATCTCGACAATATTTTCCTGCATCCGGGAAAGCTGTTTCTTCCCCTTTTTGCCGTCAGAGGACTCTTTGTTATTATTCCCGGCAAAACCGGCACCTTCCAGCACCGGAGCCGGCGCCTTTTCGCGGATGATCTGGCCCTTCGCGCTTTTCGTGCGCAATTCGGGCTGCAGCTCGATGCCGCGGACAAGGGCATCCACAGCCTCTGCCACGTCCTGATAAACGATCACCTGGTTCCGCTGCCTGATTTCCACCAGCACATCAAAAGTCGGTGGAGAACGGCGTTCCAGGACTACCTTCTGCGTTCCTCTGCGTTTGGCTTCCTCATCGGAAAGCGTGACGGATTCGATCCCGCCGATCAGGTCGGATAAGGTAGGGTTCATCAGCAGGTTGCTGATGGTCTGCCCGTGGGCAGTTCCGATGAGCTGCACACCGCGCTCGGCAATGGTACGGGCAGCCTGCGCTTCCAGCTCCCGTCCGATCTCATCAATGATGATCACTTCCGGGTTATGGTTCTCGACCGCTTCGATCATCACCTCATGCTGAAGGGTCGGCTGAGCAACCTGCAGCCGGCGCGCATCACCCACCGCGGGATGCGGAACGTCGCCGTCCCCGCCGATTTCATTGGAAGTATCCACAATGATGACCCGCTTTTGGGCCGAAAGGACCCGCGCCGCTTCCCGCAGCATGGTAGTTTTCCCAATGCCCGGCTTGCCGAGGATCAGCAGACTTTTCCCGGAATGAATGTAATCCGCAATAATATCCAGTGTACCGAACACCGCCCGTCCGACCCGGCAGGTCAGCCCGATGATGCGGTTATGGCGGTTGCGGATGGCCGAAATACGATGAAGCGTCCGCTCCATCCCGGCGCGGTTATCAAGGTCAAATGTCCCGATTTTTTCAACGACACCGTCTATATCTTCGTACGTGATCTCGTCTTCTGAAAGCAAAAGATCGCCTGTGGTATAACGTGCCAGCGGCATCCGTCCCACATCCATCACGACCTCAATCAGTTTATCCAGATTTCCGTAATTGTTGATCTCTTCCGTGATCTTTGCCGGAAGAACGTTGATCAATGCCTGAATATCATCAGCATTATTTAAATATTGTTCCATCTTATATCGTTCGCCACCTCATGGCTTTGTCTTACAAATTCGAGCAGAAATGTCTCAGGCAGCTGCCTGATGACATCCGGATCTACAGTTGTTCGTTCCGTTTCAAAACACCAAAAACAATAAATATCACCAGCCCGGCAAAAATCAGCCCGCCGCCGATCAGCGCCATCATGGGAGACTGATTCCCCGTATCCACTTCGGTTTCCGCGGCTTCCAGGACGGAAGACTTTTGGGCACCGAAATTGATCTGGGAATTATCGCCCGCCTTTACCGTGAGCGCGTAATTCATGTTCGTCGTCGGGTTGTAATCGGTCGGCGGCGCAACGGAAATATTATAATCGCCTTCCGGTACTTCCGGGAAACATAACAGGTCATTGCCCGCGGTCAGACCGGTAAAGCTGTCAGAACCGTTGCGTTTGGTAATGCTGACCGCGCCGCCGGTCACGCCATACTCAAATTCGCCCACGATGCCATCCCCGTTTTCATCTTCAAAAAGATATACGCATACCTGACCGTAACCGTTATAGGGCGTCGGAGTCGGGGTAATGGGTGTCGGGGTTGGCGAAGGTCCGGGCGTCGGCGTAGGCGTTTCATAACGTCCCAGGAGCAGACGCGTACCGGGGATCAGCGTACACTGCTCATCAAGGTTATTTAATTCACGCAGCGTTATCAAATCGATCCCCATGGTCAGGGAAATGCTCATGCAGGAGTCATTACTCTTGATAATGTAAAAAATGTTTCCGTCAACATCCGGCGTCGGTGTCAGGATCGCCTGACCGGAAACCGAATGCGCAAACATCACGGCAAGAATTCCTGCCAACAGCACCATCACGATCGTCTTTGATTTCTTTCTCATATGAGCCTCTTTCCTGTAACTTTCCGGTACAAACATAACCTGTTTTATTATAAATTCCAAACCGGGCATATCCTTCAGCCTGTCACGGCCGGCTGCTGATCTTATACTCCGAACTTTCTTTCAGCATTGCTTTCACAGCCTGAATGTTTTCCTCGTTATCCGCGCCGAGAAGCGAAGCCAGTTCATGAAGGCTTTCTTCCGCGGCAAGACGGGTAACAACCGTCTGCGTGCGGTTTCCGCAGATCTGTTTGCGGACATGGTAATGACTGTCATATAAAGCAGCCAGCTGCGGCAGATGCGTGATGCAGATCACCTGATGGTAGCGGCTGAGCTGCCACAGCTTTTCGCCGACCAGCGCGCCGATCCTGCCGCCGATACCCTGATCGATCTCATCAAAAACCATTGTCGGGACGGTATCCGCCTGCGCCAGGGTATTCTTCAGCGCCAGCATCAGCCGTGAAGTTTCCCCGCCGGAAGCGACCTTCGCCAGCGGTTTCAGACCCTCTCCGGGGTTCGGAGCAATCATAAATTCAACGCGGTCAAAACCGTTTTCGGTAAAAGCAAGGTGCCGCCCGTTCCCGTCAGCGAGACCTTCAGCGGCCTCATCCGTCTCCATCAGAACATCAAACCGGGCTGCCGGCATTTTGAGATCATCAAGCTCTTTTTCAACACCCTTTGAAATTTCCCCGGCGGCGGCTTTCCGTTTTTCAGAAAGTTTTATGGCCAGACCGGAAAGAACCTCAAGCAGCTCTTTCCGCTCGGATTCCAGATCTTCGATTTGTTTCCCCGCGCCCGTGATGAGGGAGAGCTTCCGCTGTGCTTCATCCGCGTAAGCCAGCACAGCCGTGACCGTTCCGCCGTACTTCCGCTTCAGTGAAAAATAAAGCGCGAGCCGTTCTTCGATCTGGTTCCGCTTGCGGCTGCTGAACCCAAGCCCCGCCCTGTAACGGTCCAGTTTATCGAGAACCTCGTTCATCTGGTCGGCAGCACTGACCACCGCGTCATAAAGCGGCTGCAGGGTGTCATCATACGCGGTCAGGTCATCCAGCGCGCTGTCGAGGGTATCCATCTGTTCGATGATCCCCGGCCTGTTTTCCGACCGTCCCTGCAGGGCTGTCAGTCCGGAATGGACAAGACGGGCGATCTTTTCGGAATTTGCCATCCGTTCCCGCTCGCGGTTCAGGCTTTCCTCTTCTTTTTCGGACATTTCCGCCGCCCGGATCTCACTGAGCTGGTAAGTCAGCATATCCTGCTGCCGCAGCGCCTCCGCTTCACCGTCCCGCAGCGTCTTCAGCTCTTTGACAACGGAAAGATAACGGCGGTAGACCTCGCGGTATTGTTTGAGCAGGTCTTCATTGCCGGCATATTGATCCACCAGTCGGATGTGCGAAGCCGGTTTCAGCAGTGACAAATGTTCGGACTGCCCGTGAATATCCACCAGAAGCGCACCGATCTCCTGAAGGACGGAAAGGCTCACGCCGTGTCCGTTGACACGGGCTGTACTGCGGCCTTCCATGCGGAGTTCGCGGGAAAGTGATATCTCTTCGATCCCGTCATCCGGAAGCAGGTCTTCCCGTTTCAGAATTTCTTCGATCTCATCACGGCGGTTTCCGTAATCAAAGAAAGCCTCGACCGATGCCCGTTTCGTTCCCTCACGGATAAATGTATTATCCGCTTTTTCGCCGAGGACGATCGAAAGCGCGTCCAGGATAATGGACTTCCCGGCTCCGGTTTCTCCCGTGAAAATGTTAAATCCGTCAGTAAACTCCAGGTCCAGTGATTCAATGATGGCAAAATTCTGAATTCTGATCTCTTTGAGCATAAATTTTTACCTTCTGAACACCATCCCATTCATATCGGACAGGATCGTCACGCTCTGAACTACGATATAAAGGATATCCGCTATGATCGGCATCAATCCCATATAAGCCATTCCCATCGAAATAATATTGAAATTGACGATGATCTCCTGCCCAAAGCCAACCAGAGCGCCAAGAGCCGCGGCGATCACGACCACACGTGTGAGCATCACCGAACGGCGTCTGCTGACAGCGGCACGCACCGCCGCGCAGATAATTTTCCCGAAAGCAGCCGCAAAAATCAAAGCAGCCACAAAGACAGGCAGGAACGGGACCAGCCGCATGACAAATGTTCCCGCAAAACCCAGGACCGCCGCGATAGCGCCGCCGATAAAGTAATCTTTGCTTTCCGCCGTGTCAAAAACCTTCTGCTGTGACTTGATGCAGTCTTTGCAGCGGTACCCTGTCGGTGTCCGGACTGCGCATTCCGGACAGATGGGACGATCGCATTTGTTGCAGCGCAGCAGCGTTTTGCGGTCCGGATGTTTGTAACAAACCTGATATTCTTCATGAAGTTCTTCTGTCATGGCCGCCTTCCTCCTATTGTCGGATTACGCTGCATATAGCGTGTGATATTTCGATAAAAAACGCCTTTATCCTGAAAACGGACAAATAAAGCGGAATGTTCCGAAGCCCGCGCCAGGATCCGGTCCCCGAACTCCAGCTCTGCGCCTTCATATCCGTCCGGAGAAATGAGGGCTTCCACACTGCCGCCGAGAATAAAGGTGACAAGGTCCGTATCCGGCAGAACCAGACAGCGGTCCACACACAGGTTCGGAGATATCGGCGTCAGCAGCATATTCCGCATATCCGGACGCAGGATCGGTCCGCCCACAGACTGCGAATAAGAAGTGGAACCGGTCGCGGTCGACAATATCAAACCGTCCGCCACATATTCCGCCAATTCGATCTCATTCACATGGACGATCAGATGGACCGGACGGATGGACAAAGCCCTGGCCAGGACGATATCATTCAGGACCTCCCAGGTATGAAGCTTCTTCTCCCCGCGGAAATGCTCCGCGCGGATCATCATGCGTTTGTCTGTCTCCCATCTGCCGGCCAGCAGATCATCGATCCGTTCCCGCCATTCATTCCGCTGCGTTTCCACCAGAAACCCGAAATGGCCCAGATTCACGCCCATCACCGGCACATTGACCGGCGCGCCAAGCTTCCCCGCCCGCAGCATCGTACCGTCGCCGCCCAGCGCGATCATCAGGTCAAACTGCCCGTCACGCAGAGCTTTGCGGAATTTCTGATCATTCAGGGAAAAAGACTCAGCCCGTTCCACAGATCTTTCTTTCAATACATTGACAATATCCGCGGACATTGCATGGGCTTCCTCAAGACTGGGATGCCAGGTGACCGCGATACGTTTTGGTTGGTTCACAATCCTCTCCATACTACCATTATATCAAGACCCGCCCGGTTCGTAAAATATTTGTTCATTTCACAGGATATTTGTAACTGTCTGTACAGGGCTGACCGCGTATGCTTTGCTTCAAAGTGTTCCATACAACCATGACCGCGGAAAAAATGTGACATGACAAAAAATAAACTGTTGTCATATGACAAAATAGTGATAAAAATCAAATTAATTCTTACTATTGTACATGGTAGAATAATAAATGGTATGAAAACAAATTCTGTCCAGTCTCTCCGCCAGGTAAAGCTCGAGTCCTTTAATCAGGACTGTCTTGACCTGTTTAAAAATCTTTCCGTGGATTCTCTGATCTCACGGATCCTTTATATTGCGGCGACATGGACAAACAGCTGTTACTGCATCTGCGGGCTCACATCGTCCAAACGCGGACATTTTTCATCCTACCAGCTGTACGGGTTCACCCAATCGGAAATTGAACTGCTGAACGCGGACCAGAAAGACGCGATCCTTACCATCCCGTCCGACGAGATCATCCGTACAGAAAATGCCTCGCAATGCAAAAAATACCGCATATTCAATAATAAACGGGAGAATGGTTCCTATACCTTCACGCCGAATATTCAATCCATCCTTTTTGCTCCGATTTTTTTCAATGAGGACAAGATCGGTTCGATCACACTGATGAACAAGATCGGCGCGAGTTCATTCACGGATGACGATGTTCTGCTGATCGGATCCCTTGCCAATTATTCGGGTATAGCCATCAATAACGCGCGCCTTTACTCACAATCCGCCATTCGGGAAAAAAAGCTTACGAAAACCAATGACGACCTGGCACTGCTGAATGAGCTGGGCCGGATGTTCGCGGACAATGACGGCGATATCAACAACCTGATGACGCAGACCCTGGACCTGATCATCAGTAATCTGGGCCTGGAATTGGGAGAAATATTTTTGAATTCCGAGGACAACCCGGATGAATATAAGCTGATCATCACAAAAGGGCATGAAAATCCCAACAGCCTGCTGGGTTTGAATACAATTTCTTCAGGGGAAGGACTCCTCGGCGGCTGCGCTGAAAAAAATGAAACCTACCTGATGAAATCCGGCCAGCTGGATTCCCTTAATTCCAGAGAGGGGCTCCACAGAAAATTGACGTATCTGATCGTTCTGCCGATCCCGACCCATAATGAGGTCCTGGGGCTTATGATCCTGGGCGGACATTACGCAAAGGGCGAAGAGGAGCCGGATCGAAACTTTCTGTATTCCATTGTCACCTGGATCGCCCCGCTCATTGAAAACATGCGTCTGGTCCAGCAGAAGCAGAAAATCGCAATTTTGGAAGAACGTGAACGTATTGGCATGGATTTACATGACGGTGTGATACAATCTATCTATGGTGTTGGGCTGATGCTTGAAAATGCCCGGCTGACCGCTGAAAAAAATCCGGAAAAAACCGCTGCCAGCATTCTCGCTGCAACCCAGGCTCTGAATTCAACGATCCGTGACATCCGGTCCTATATCATGAACCTGAAACCGGAGAAGCTGACATCGGAGAACCTGATCCAGAGCATGCGCAGGCTGGCAAATGATTTTCATGCCAACACCCTGATTCCGGCAAACTTCACCGATAAAGTGGAACATGTGGAATCACTGACTACCGAGCAGAATAATACGTTTTACCTGATCTGTCAGGAAGGGCTGGCGAACATTGCCAAGCACGCTCATGCCAAGTCGGTAACTGTCAATTTCACCGAGATGAAAGATCGTTTTGTCCTGATGATCATTGATGACGGGGTTGGTTTTGATACGGAAAAGCCAAGGAAAAACACCAGCCATGGGGTGACGAACATGTTCTCACGAACACGCGGTTTGGGCGGAGATATTGATATCTCCTCAATTCCCGGCCACGGGACGACCATCATCGCCTGGCTGCCATTGATTGAAACTAAAGAGGCTTAACAACAAGTGGAAGATATACGAAAAGGACAGGAACATTCTGACAAAGCCGCGGAACGCGGTGAACCCTCCTATGTCTGGCGGGACGGCCAAAAGCGCCGCATGGCTTTGATCACACAATACGCGGAAGAACGGATCAGCGGAAACATTCTGGAAGACGGCTGCGGTGTCGGCGCATATCTGAACCGCTTTATGCAGACAGCCCGCCACGCGGTCGGGATCGAAATCGAATTTGAACGGGGACAGTTCGCCAAACAGGTCTGCCCGAATGAGAATACGGATATCGTCAACTCCTGCGGAGAGTTTCTGCCGTTCAAAGACAACTATTTTGACCTGATCCTCAGCCATGAGGTGATCGAACACGTCAATGATGACAAGCTCTGTATCCGCGAGATGGTCCGTGTCCTGAAGCCGGGCGGACGAATCGTTTTGTTCTGTCCCAACCGGGGATATCCCTTTGAGACCCACGGCATTTACTGGAAGGGCAAATATCACTTCGGAAACAAATTGTTTGTCAATTATCTACCGCGTTCGGTGCGTGATAAGCTTGCCCCGCATGTCAATATCTACACCCGCGGGGACCTGGAAAAACTCTTTGAAGGACTTCCGGTGAAATATATCTTACGCAGTGCCGTGTTCGGTGCCTACGACAATATCATTCAGCGCCATCCCGCAGCCGGAAAAGCGCTGCGCAGTACGCTGCAGAGTCTTGAAAAGACACCGCTGCGTGCGCTGGGCCTTTCGCATTTCTGGGTAATTGAAAAGACTGCTGAAAGCGGCCGGTGATCAGCAGTCAGTAAGGATTCGGGAAACGCTCCGCGCCTGTTATTAAATTTTATTCATTCCCGTACCAAACGGGTGAACCTGGACGATTTATGAAATATCACATTTGGACTGAAGGCTGTCAGATGAATACAGCCGATTCGCAGCGCCTTGCCTCGGCTTTGGAAGCTTTAGGCTATGAGTCCGCGGAAAAACCTGAAAACGCGGATGTCGTTGTGCTCAATACCTGCATGGTCCGCCAGAGCGCGGAAGACCGGGCATTGGGCCGGCTCGGCTCCCTCAAACCGGCAAAGAAAAAGAACCCGAAAATGATCATCGGGCTGATGGGGTGCATGGTCGGTTATAAAGACCCGAAACCGCTGAAGAAAAAACTGCCCTGGGTGGATGTGTTCGCCCCGCCCTCCAACCCCAAACCGATCGTTGATTACGTCATCAGCCGGCAGATCGCCGACGAAAACAACGGTGACGCGTCCGCGGATTTTGAATGGAGCAGCGGTGAGATCATCCTGCCCAAACCGCAGCAGGGAACGGCAGTTTCCGCTTATATTCCGGTGGTTTACGGGTGTTCCCATGCCTGCTCTTACTGCATCATTCCCTACAAACGCGGAGCGGAACGCAGCCGGGATCCGGAGGAGATCCTCGCCCACGCACGTTCGCTTGCCGCGCAGGGCGTCAAAGAAATTACCCTTTTAGGGCAGATCATTGACCGTTACGGGCTGGACAAAGAAGGATATCCGAAGCTTCCGGAGCTCCTGCGGCGTATTAATGATATTGAAGGGCTGGAACGCATCCGCTTTCTGACTTCTCACCCGAATTGGATGACCGATAAATTGCTCAAAACCGTTGCCGAACTGCCGCGGGTAATGAACCATATCGAAGTCCCCGCACAATCCGGCAGCGATGCCGTCCTGGAAAGCATGCGCCGCGGCTATACGGATGCCCAATACCGGGACCTGATCGCGAAGATCCGGGATACCATCCCCAACGTCTCCATCGGCACCGATATTATCGTCGGCTTCTGTGGGGAAACGGAAGCACAGTTCGAGGAAACCGTGCAGCAGCTCAGCGACCTGAAGCTCAACGTGGTCCATCTGGCTCGCTATTCACCGCGCACAGGAACGCTTTCCGAACGCACCATGCCGGATGACGTGAGCGAAGAGGAAAAATGGCGCCGCTTCCGCGTGATCGAAAAGCTGCAGGAAAATATCGCCGCCGAACATCACGAAAAGCTGATGGGGCAGACTGTCAGCGTCCTGTTTGAAGAAAAGAAACACCGCCGCTGGCTGGGCCGCACCGAAAATATGGATCTGGTCTTCGCCGATTCCGATGAAGATCTCACGGGAAAGACCCTGAACGTGAAAATCAACTGGACATCCCCGTGGACCATGGGAGGAGAGATCGTCCGCTGACAGAAGTCCGGATATTGTAATGGATCTGTCCCGGCCGCATTTTGTCTCAAAGAAATTCTGATATTGACACATGGCTAAATTTACTTTTGATCAGAAATCACTCACAATGCTCGAGTATCCGCAGGTTGTGGATAAGCTTGCTTCCTACGCGAGCTTCAGCCTGTCGGAAAAACTGGCGCAGTCGCTGACCCCCTATACAGATCCGTCTGTGATCCGCTATAAACTGGAGCTGGTAACAGAAGGCAGAACGCTTCTGGCCGTCAACGACACCATCCGGCTGGGCGGCTGCATTGATGCCGACCCGCTGCTGGCCGTTGCGGAAAAATCCGGTGTGCTGGAAGGAGAAGTGATCCACCGTCTGGCTTATATGCTGGCGATCGGACGCGACCTGGGAAATTCCCTGAAATTTCACGCTGCCGAATATCCGAAACTGGCTGCCATGGCCAACGGGCTCACACCGCCCTACGGACTGATCCAGACCATCAACAATACCGTCACCGACCGCGGAGAGGTCCTGGATTCCGCTTCCGAAAAACTGGCTTCGATCCGCCGTGAGATCCATAATGCATATAACCGCCTGCTGGGACGGCTGGAAAAGATGCTGCGCGACCCGAAGATGCAGCCGATGATCCAGGAAGCCATCATCACACAGCGCGGCGGACGCTACGTGATCCCGCTCAAAGCGGAATATAAAAACCAGGTAAAATCCATCATCCATGACCAGTCCGCTTCCGGGGCAACGATTTTCGCGGAACCGCTGGCAGTCGTGGATGCCAATAACGCCTATCAGGAGCTTCAGCTCGCGGAACGGGACGAGGTCCACCGCATTCTGCGCGACCTTTCGGCACAGATCGCGGACCACGCGCAGGAGATCCGCACGGTCAACCACACACTGGCGGAGATCGATTTTGTGCTGATGAGCGCTAAATACGCCGACGACCTCGGCGCCAATGAACCGATCCTCGCGGAAAAATATAACCGGAACGGCAACCCTGTCATCAAGCTTTACGGTGCCCGCCACCCGCTGCTGCCGCAGGACAAAGCTGTCCCGATCGATGTCATCCTGGATGATGACAAATTTGTCGTCATTATCACAGGCCCGAACACCGGCGGGAAGACAGTCTCCCTGAAAACCGTCGGCCTGATGGCCCTGATGATGCAGTCAGGTCTGCACATCCCGGCAGAATCCGGTTCGGAGCTTTCACCGTTCCAGAATGTCTTTGCCGATATCGGCGACGAACAATCCATCGAGCAGTCCCTGTCGACATTTTCAGGCCACATGACCAATCAGATCCGCGTTCTCAACAAAGCCAACGGAAAGACTTTAATGCTGCTGGACGAGCTGGGCTCTGGTACCGATCCGCAGGAAGGGTCTGCTCTCGCCCGCGCTATCATGCAGTATATCGTCGACCATCACATCCCCTGCTTTGCCGCGACGCACTTTTCCGAGCTGAAGATGTTCGCCCAGTCTACGCAGGGCGTGACGAACGCTTCGATGGAATTTGACCTCAAAACGCTGCGCCCGACTTATCACCTCACCATCGGCCTGCCGGGCCGTTCAAATGCCCTGCTGATCGCTAAAAAGCTCGGCCTTTCCGAGGAGATTCTGGCAAACGCGCAAAAAACCATCGACCCGACCGAAATGAACGCGGACAACCTGCTGGATGACATCAGACGGCAGTATGACGCCGCCAAAAAGGCCCGCTCCCATGCCGACCGGATGCGGTCGCTTGCGGAAAACAAGGAGCGGGAACTGCAGAAACGCCTGGACGCCATTGAGGATGAGCGGGAGAAGATCCTGCAGGAGTCACAATCGGCTCTTGAAGAAGAGGTCCGCGAGCTGAAGGAAGAGCTTTCCCGCATCCGTCGGACCATAAACCGCAGCAAAGCTCCGGCAGAAGAAGTTGCGCAGCTGGATAAGGATCTGAAGGCCGCGGAAAAAACCGTAAAGAAATCCGGGGAAAAGGCCATGAAGAAGGCCGCCAATGTTCCCGAAGACCGTCCGCTGAAAGCGGGAGAAAAAGTACGCGTACGCTCACTGGGTACGGAAAGCCTGGCTGTCATCTCCAATATCCTTGGCGATGAAGCGGAAATTCAGCTTGGCGCGCTGCGGATGCGTGTCCCGCTCCGTGAACTTTCGCGCCGCAATGAAGCGGACGCGCCAGAAGAACCGGAACCGCTGCCGGATAAATCCGCCCGGGTGAGCGGTGAAATTTTCCATGCCTCGCCGGGTGTTGAGATCGACCTGCGCGGTCTGGACAGCGAAGAGATGAGCATGCGTCTGGAAAAGTATCTGGACGATGCCGCGCTGGCAGGGCTGCCTTATGTGCGGATCATCCACGGCAAAGGGACCGGGATCCTGCGGCGGACCGCAAGGAAGATGCTGCTGAACCATCCCCACGTCAAATTCATCGAATCCGGACAGGACAACGAAGGCGGCGACGGCGTGACTGTAGCACATTTGAAAAGTTAGGGACGGGGACAGTTTCCTCCTTCGTCGGAAACCGTCCCCGATCGATCTATACAGCAGGATCCGCGGGATTGGAACCTCTGCAAAGCTTTGTTCGTTTCCTTACCAAGGAATTTTATTCAGATGATCAATCATTTCGGCAAAGGGAAAAACTGGCTGCTTACTTTGATCGTTTTCTGCCTCACCATGCTCATACCGGCAGGGTGCGCGGAAATCCGTGTGCAGCCGATCGTTGATACGGCTACACCGGTAACACCGACGGAGACACCGGTCCCTTCTGCCACACCGGCCCCGACAAATACGGTCATCTGGTTCCCGGCAACCCCGACGACCCGCCCGATGAGGACCCCGACACCCTATCCGGAAATCAATGAACTTCCCGACACGGGAGGCCTGATCCTTGCTGACAATTTTTCAAATGAATCACACTGGCAGACCTATCGTTCTGCCCTCGGAAACGCGGTGATGTCCAATAATGAGATGACGCTCGCGATCCAGAAATCAAACAGCACGATCGCTTCCTTTTCATCCCTGCCGCAGTATGGAGATTATTTTTTACGCCTGGATGTGAGTCTCTCTCTTTGCACCTGGAACGAAGACTGGTACGGCATCGCTTTCCGCGTCGCGGATTCCGAGAATCAATACAGGTGGCTGTTCAACTGCATGGGACAGACCCGGGTCGACCGTTTTTACCGCGGAAGGACTTACACCATTGTGGATTGGGACATCAACGGGGTCGTCAAACCTTCCGCCCCGCAGAAGTTCACCATTGGGATCGCCGCTCAGGGATCGGAACTGCGCTTTTACGCTAACGATAAGCTGCTGGCTTCCACTGAGGATACGATTTTTACCACCGGCGGTTACGGGCTGCTGGCTTCCTCAGCCGGTTACGGTCCGCTGACCGTCAGTTTTTCAAATTTCACGCTGAGCGAGATTTACTAATAAACCACAAAATTCAGGCTGCGGTCAAGGGAAGAGATCTTCTCCGCGTCATCATCGGAAAGCTCAAATTCCAGGACCTGGTAATATTCTTCGATCTGCGCCTCATCGGAGACCTGCGGCATGATAATATTCCCGCTTTGCAGCTGCCAGCGCAGAATAACCTGGGAAGAGGTCTTTTTGTACCATGTCGCCTCGAGGCTGATGACCGGATCCGCGAAAAGCACCTGCTCTTCGCCCTTTCCGCCCAGCGGAGAATTGGAAACCAGCAGCGTTCCGGATGGTGCCAGATGGTCCCGCATATCCTGCCGCTGCTCGTACGGATGCACAGGGATCTCCAGAACAGCGGGCTGAACAGAAGCCGCGTTATTGACAAAAAGGTCATAATTCTGCACAAACAAAAACCCGGACAGCCCGAGCGACCGGATCTTTCCATTCTCCGCCGCCCGCTCCATCGCCTGCCAGCATTCCAGATCTCTGGCGTAATCACTCTGCTGCAGTGTCGCCAGGTCGACATATTCCAAATTCAGCCGTTCCAGCATTCCCTGAATGTAAGTATCTCCGTCCTCTTCAGTCCCGGCTGCGAAGGGAACCGCCACAAAGATATCTTCCCGGCTGACGAACCCTTCCTCAATCGCCTTTTGGAGTCCCCTGCCCGCTCCCTCTTCGGCCGCGGGACTGCCGCCGGCTTCTATCAGGCGGAACCCCGCCTTCAGTCCGGCATAGACAAGGTTTTCCGCTTTTTCCGAAGAAAGTCCGGTGCAGCTTATGCCAAACAGCGGAATATCATATCCGCTGTTCAAAGGAACCGCCGCGTCAGTATAGTTTTCCGCGTCTGCTGCGAACCCCTCCGCAGCGAATGATATCAGAAAAAATAACAAAAGCAAGCATAATTTCTTCATCATACATCCTCTGATGCCGTAGACGATTGGAATTGAGACATCCACCGGTTCCCCGGGAATCTTTATCCCAAACCGGTAACTCTGATTATAACGTAATATACGCCGAATCGGCAAACGAAACAAATCGCCAAAATTATGATATATTTTTCACAGATCCTCACATTTCAATGCAATTCATCATGTTTTGATTTTAAGATATTAAAGATACGTGTTCATCTTTCAGAACTTCATGTTATTTCAAATATTACTCAAAAGACTTGATCTGATTCCGGAAAACTGAAAAATTGTTGTTATTTTTTTATGTTTTTCATATTATAATTCAGGATAAACAGTTGATTCGTTATGTTTCAATTATCAAACCATTAACAATGGCAAAATCGTAAACAGGGAGAAAATATGAAGAAATTTAAATGGATTATTTTTTTGTTGATCCTGTGCGCAGCGCTGTCTTTCTGGACTTCGGTCGGCGCAGAGGGCCTTAGCCTGAATTTTGGTCCTATCGGTGTGAGTTCCGGCAGCGGTTACAGATCAGCGATTGATGCAGTGACGGCTCCTCTCTGCCATGATTCTTCTGATACCTGTAATGCATCGGAAAAAGTCGCTGAGTTGAGAAAAGTCTTCGCTGAGAACAAACTGGTCCCACAGGGAGAATGGCTCGAGAATAAATTAAGGGAAACCCAGAAAGCGATCGAAACAGACGGCTGCGGAAGTTATTCGGAAGAAAAAACCATTAATTCGATCGTGGCGGATCATATCAATTATTGCAAGACCACCGCAAATCCTCATTTTCATGAACATCCTGAAAATATAATGGATGTTTTTTATGCCTTTGGAAAAGTAGCAATTGAAGTGAAAGAAGCAATAATAAAAAAATATGCAGATGCTGAAGAATCAACAGGTAGTATTGAGGAATACCATGAAAAGATTGATAATGATAAACTCTGGGAATATATAAAAAGTCACAATGATTATTTTGCATATCAAAACAATTGCCAAGCTACTGCGTTATCATATGCGATGTGCCGTCAGGGATACGATGTTCAGGCTCATGGACAAAAAGGCTATCGATATGGGAGAATGAATGATGGTGATTATATAAGAATAGTGCTTATTAATTCAATACTAGAGCCAGAACATATTTATTACAGGGACGAATGGAAAGATAGAACTACACTGGAAGAAATAGAAGAAAAAATGGCCGGATGGCCAGATGGCACTATTATCTATATTGGTATAGGGTTGCATGGTGAGAATGATGTGGGATTGCCAATTGAAGGTGGACATGCTTTTTCAGCGGAAAAGGTTAATGGGGAAATCGTTTTTATTGATCCGCAGAGACCTGAGAAAAGCAGTAAAGAAGTCCGAGATTATTTCAATAGAGTTGATGAATCCAAAAATAATTTCTTTTTCGTGACTAACGATATTGATTTCAAACATAAATTGAATCAATTAACTCTGTGGGTGGACAAGAAGGAAGTCGTAGAACAGACAAAATATTAGTCGGTAAAATACGGATGAGGAAAAAATGAGAAGAGATAATTTGTTATTGGTAATGCTGAGCCTGATCATGGCTCTGATGGTTTTCCTTCCTGCTGCCGCATTTGATACGGGTGAGAATGACGATTTTTTCTCAGGTGATGTGGATGAATTCACAGGAGCCTGTCTGAAAGCTTACGTCCTGAACGCGATGCTGGGATTTGACGGATTCGCAAGTGTCAGCGAAACCGATGACATGTGGATCTTTCTCGGAGGCATTCCGGGCGAATTTCAATATGATTCGATCTATATAACGGTCAATAAGCAGACCGGAGAAGAAGGGATACTGGATCCGCTCAACGAGGAAGACTTTGAAATTCTGATGGCAGCCGTGCCGCTTGAGATCCCGGAACCGTTCATCGGTAAGGAAAGTACATTCGAATTGGAACCTCCCGCTGAGACGGCAGGTACGGCGGTCGAAAATCCGGCAGGGAATGAAGCGCCGGTTGAGAGCAGTGTTTGTCCGACGCCGCAAAGCTGTGCTGATGAATCGGCAGGCACCTGCGCGGAACGATGCGGCGGTAACAATGCCTGTCTGGAGCATTGTCTGCGGGCCGGGAGCGGGACTCCCATGTCTTACAGCACGGTTCTCCCAATCGTCGATGACGGGCTGCCGAAGATGTCGGACGCTTTTATAACGGATATGGGCCTGCTGGCGGAAGAAAAAATGCTCGGAACCACGGCTTATGATACTTCCTATATCGCATATCCGTATAAAATCACAGTGACCAATAATAAGCTGAAAACTTTTAGTTTTATGGCGTTATCAGTTCTTAACGGTAATAAAAATGCTGTTATTCATTTTAACCTTGGCTGGGAATCCGGACCTGACAATACTGATTATGGTCAATCGAATTGCGGTATGTTTGCACGATGGGGCGATTCCGGTTATGTTGAATTTTGGATCGATCAGGCAGGGGCAGCGGGAATTTACAGCTGGTACGGAAGGAACGGTGAAAGCCATGATGACAATTCTTTCGGACCGGAAGCAGCCTCCGGAAGTATGCCTGTCACGATTCTTCTGACAGACAGCAATGCAGCTATTCTTTGTGACGGAAAAGTGTGTGCATTCTCAAATTCTATACCATTACCTGACCCCGGATATTGGCAATTCTTAGCCACAAGCGGTACGGAAAGCGGTTTTGGAACGCGCTGTGAATATTCCGATATTGAAATTCTGACATTTGAATAGAAGAGGGATGGACTGTTATGAAATACAGATTTTTGCTGCTTTGTTTATTGATCATGACCTTTGTTTGTGTATCTCTGTCTGCGGAAGCGGAGAAAATGGAATGTGATCTGACCTCTGTTGCCGCTGACCCTGATGTACAGGAAGCAGTCCCCGCGATTTCAGATGAGGATTACGTCCTTGGAAACAGCGATGCGGCGATGACCATCATCGTTTATGGGGATTTCCGCTGCGGAAATTCCGCTGAAGCTGTTGTGAACCTGATCGATCTGCAGAAAAAACATCCGGAAGATATCCGGCTGGTATTCCGTCTTTTTCCGCGTGATAATCACGTTGCCGCTCTGATGTGCGGCTATGCGCTGGAAGCATCGGCTGCTCAAAATCTTGATTTTGAGACCATCAGCATTTTTTATGAATATTATACAAATATCTTTTCCATCGATACTGAGGCAGAGATGACATCATTTTTGAACAAAAATCTGCTCCCTGAGCTGCAAAAATATGATTTTGATTCCGCGAAATGGCAGCAGGTTTTTTACAGTTCGGCTATCCGGAAACGTGTCGGTAATTTGCGAAGAGAGGGTCTTCAGACCGGTTATATCAGCGGAACCCCCACGATATTTATTAATGACACGTTTTATACCGGTGACAGAAGTCCCGATACTCTTGAATTGCTATACTGGATGGTAAAGGCGCAGTCGTTTAATTTTGACAGCTGCCCGGATCTTGTGACAGAACCCGGCAAGCAGTATTCTGCTGTTCTGGATACAACGAAAGGAACTGTGGAAATCGAACTGTTCCCGGACAACGCACCGTATGCGGTCAACAGCTTTGTTTTTCTGGCAGAAAACGGCTGGTATGACGGCAGCCCTTTCTATAAAACAGGGAGGGATGGTTTTGTCCTTCAAAGCGGCGATCCTGCCATCGGCGGCAGCGCGGATGCGGGATACAGTTATCCATTCGAGGCTTCACAAATAAAACCGGACCGGCCGGGTATGGTAGGGATGGTCAAAAATGCCAAAGGACAGAATGACAGCCGCTTTTTCATAACCTACGACCTGAATGACTTCTATCAGGAGCGTTTTGAATTACTCGGTCCTTATATCGGAGATCCTTCAGCGGATGCGAGTAGTTTTACGGCAGAAATGATCGGAAATCTTGGAGAAAAATATACTTTCTTCGGACAGGTCACTGAAGAAACACTGCCGATCTTCAATTCCCTGACTACGGAAGACAGGATCAACACGGTTACCATCACATCTTCGTTGAATGCAGCAGCGGAATGAGATCAAAACTGATTTCTGTGAACCTTGGAAATTGTGAGCATCATATCGATAAAAAGTTTTATCGATTACCGGATTCGCTGCAGGTCAAGCATATCTCAAAGGATGATCGATAAAGCGAAGCCGGGCTTTATATAAAAAGAACCATTCAGATTACAGGGCTGTACTTTTTCACAGCCCTGTAAATATTTCACTTACATTTTACAGGCATTGAATTGTGATTTATGAACCTGAGCTCAAATATGTTTTATAATCATTGAGAGGAATGCTTATTAATCAGCCTATAGTCTGATGTTTGAGTTTCAACACAAATGCTGAACATTTAAAAATTTTTATAAAGTAAGGAAAATCATGATCAAAATCGCACCTTCAATTCTGAACGGCAACATGAGTGATATCGCAGGCACCATCGCGATGCTGAATAAAACGGAAGCCGACTGGGTCCATCTTGACGTCATGGATGGCGTGTTTGTTCCCAATATTACATTCGGACCGAAAACCGTCGCTGATATCCGGCCGCTGACCAAAAAGTTTTTTGATGCCCACCTGATGGTACATGACCCCAACATACTGCTGGAAGAATTCGCCAAAGCCGGCGCTGACCTGATCACCGTCCACTATGAGTCACCGGGCTGTGCCCATCTGGACCGCGTCATCCAGCGAATCCACGATCTCGGCATCAAAGCGGGCGTCGCGCTCAACCCGGCGACACCGGATTCCGTGCTGGATTACATCCTCGATTCCATCGATCTTGCCCTGGTCATGTCGGTCAATCCGGGGTTCGGCGGACAAAAATTTATCCCTTACTCTCTGCGGAAAATCGAATCCATCGCCAACACCGCAGCAAAACGCGGGTTATCCCTCGATATTGAAGTCGACGGCGGTGTCAAAGTCAACAACGCGGCGGAAGTTATCAGCGCCGGCGCCACTGTCCTTGTGGCCGGTACCGCAGTGGTAGCAGCTCCGGACCCGATCCTGGCGGTAAAAGAATTGAAAGGATGTGGAAAATGAAAATCGTTATTTTAGACGGCTATACAGTCAATCACGGCGATCTGAGCTGGGACGGCCTGAAAGAATTCGGTGAACTGACCGTTTATGACCGCACTCCGAAGGATGTAAAGACGATCCTCGAGCGCATCGGCGATGCCGAAATCGTCCTGGAGAACAAGATCAATATGTCCCGGGAAGTGATGGACGCCAGCCCCAATCTCAAATATATCGGTGAAATCGCCACCGGATACAACAATGTAGATATCGCCGCGGCGAAAGAAAAAGGGATCGTTGTCACCAATATTCCCGCATATTCCACGCCTTCTGTCGCACAGCTTGCCTTTGCCCTGCTGCTGGAGATCTGCCACCACGCGGCGCATCATAACGACCTGGTCCACAAAGGGGAATGGACCTCATGCCCCGATACCATGTTTTACGACCACGCCTACCCCCTCATCGAACTCAGCGGAAAAACACTCGGCATCATCGGTTTCGGTCAGATCGGGCAGTCCGTCGCCCGGATCGCCCGCGCAATGGGGATGAATGTTATCGCCCACAGCCGCTCTGTGCGGGAAGAGGGGAAAGCCCTCGCGGATTACGTCTCACTTGACGAACTCTTCAGCCGGTCGGATATCATTTCCCTTCACTGTCCGCTGTTCCCCGAAACAAAAGGGATCATTAACGCGGAAAATATCGCGAAGATGAAGGATGGCGTCATCATCCTGAACACCAGCCGCGGACCGCTGATCAACGAAGCGGACCTGGCAGAAGCCCTGAAAACCGGTAAAGTTTATGCCGCCGGTGTCGATGTCGTCAGTGAAGAGCCCATGCGCGCGGATAACCCGCTGCTCAGCGCACCGAACTGCATCATTACACCTCATATGGCATGGATGCCGACCGAAGCGAGATCCCGCCTGATCGATATCGCCGTGAATAACGTCCGCGCGTTTATCGCCGGGAACCCGATCAATAACGTTGCGGCATAATACCATGAAGGCTGTGATCCAGCGTGTAACACACGCATCTGTTACTGTTGACGGGAACTGTGTTTCCAAAATCGGCGACGGACTGCTGATCCTGCTCGGTATCGGTCCGGATGATGACGAAGAAAAAGCCCGCCTGATGACAAAAAAAATCGCGGCACTGCGCATTTTCCAGGATGAAGCGGACAAAATGAACCTTTCCGTCCGCGATATCGGCGGCAGCGCGATCGTTGTTTCTCAATTTACGCTGTATGCGGACTGCCGCAAAGGGAACCGCCCTTCCTTCACCGGGGCTGCCCTGCCTGCTGTCGCTTCGCCGCTGGTCGACCGGTTTATTGAACTGCTGAATGAACAGGGTGTTCCGTCGCAGTCCGGTGTGTTCGGCGCCCATATGGACGTAGAGCTCCTGAACTGCGGACCGGTCACCATCCTGCTTGAGATGTGATCAGAAAAAGAAAGAGCCCGGGACCGGATCCCGGGCTCTTTTTATTTTTGGTTTAGCCGGTTAGTTATCAGATTCCGTTCTGACGATCAAGCGGAAGCCCCAGGTAAGGGATTCTACCGTTGCTTCATAGGAATAGGAATCTCCGTTTGCGCCGTCGATCGGTTCGAAGCCATTACCTTTGTTACATTCCCACTGATACAGAATGGTCTGATCTTCTTCAAAACCTTCCAGAAGGGATGTCAATTTAATTTCTTCACCCATAGGCATCACAATACGGCGGGATGTAAAGATCAAAACCTTATTGTCAGCATCGGGATCCTTTTCCTCGTCAGTCAGCACATCACCGCGGAAGATATAACCGGTCGGTCCGTCTGTAACTTCAACCAACAACCAGTCACCTTCTCTGGAAATCACTTTTGCGGTACCATCTTCTTCAAACGTGTAGATGATCTCACTCATACCATCTGCTGCCGCGCGGACATTTGTTCCCACGGAAACATTGAGCATACCGTCATCGACATCCGAATCTTCTTCCGGTTCCACAACAAAGCCGGTAGTTTCTTCATCCAGTTTAATTTCAAGCCAACCGGTTTCATCTTTACTGACGACCACAAATTCAGCATCCTCTTCAAGAGTCTTGAGAACTTCAGAGGTTTCATCCGCTGCCGCATAAATAACTGTCCCGGCTGTAAGTGTGACAACTTCAGCAGAATCAGCTTCTCCGGTCATAACAAAGCCGGTAGTTTCTTCGCCCAGTTTAATTTCGAGCCAACCGGATTCATCTCTATTGATAACTACAAATTCAGCATCCTCTTCAAGAGTCTTCAAAACCTCAGAGGTTTCATCCGCTGCCGCATAGATAACTGTCCCGGCCGTGAGTGTGACAACTTCGGCGGGTTCTTTGCTGTCTTCTTCAGCTTCTTCGGTCATAACAAAGCCGGTAGTTTCTTCACCCAGTCTAATTTCGAGCCAACCGGATTCATCTCTGTTGACGACCTCAAATTCAGCATCCTCTTCAAGAGTCTTCAGAACCTCGGAGGTTTCATCCGCTGCCGCATAGATAACTGTCCCGGCTGTGAGTGTGACAACTTCGACGGATTCTTTGCTGTCTTCTTCAGCTTCTTCGGTCATAACAAAGCCGGTAGTTCCTTCATCCAGTTTAATTTCGAGCCAACCGGATTCATCTCTGTTGACGACCGCAAATTCAGCATCCTCTTCAAGAGCATAAATAACTGTTCCGGCTGCGAGTGAGACAACTTCGGCGGGTTCTTTGCTCTCTTCGTCAGATTCTTCTTCAGCTTCTTCAGTCATAACAAAACCGGTAGTTTCTTCACCCAGTTTTATTTCGAGCCAACCGGTAAGTTCTGTCTCGACAACAACAAATTCAGTTTCTTCTTCGAGCGTCATCAGAACATCTGAAGCCGCATCGGCATCCGAGTAAATAACCGTTCCGGCTGCAAGGATAACAACATTATCGATTTCCGATTCAGGCACTTCGATAACATCCTCACCGGACTCTTCAGATTCTTCTGCAGCCGGTGCCACAAAACCGGAAGCATCTTCACCCAGCTGAATTTCAACCCAACCGGATTCAGAAATATTCAGAACAACAAATTCTGTTTCTTCCTCAAGGGTCATGATCACATCAGATTCAACACTATCCGATGCATAAATCACGGTATCCGCCGCAAACACCATTGTCTGAATTTCCGGTACCGGAGTAGGTTCTACCTCGTCTTCGGGAGTCTCAGTCGGTTCCTCAGTAGGTTCTACCTCGACTTCGGGGGTCTCAGTCGGTTCCTCAGTAGGTTCGACCTCATCTTCGGGAGTCTCAGTCGGCTCCTCAGTAGGTTCGATCTCGTCTTCGGGGGTCTCAGTCGGCTCCTCAGTAGGTTCGACCTCGTCTTCGGGAGTCTCAGTCGGTTCCTCAGTAGGTTCGACTTCGTCTTCGATGGTTTCAGTCGGTTCCTCAGTAGGTTCGACCTCGTCTTCGGGAGTCTCAGTCGGTTCCTCAGTAGGTTCGACTTCGTCTTCGATGGTTTCAGTAGGTTCCTCAGTAGGTTCGACTTCATCTTCGGTGGTACCGGCAGGTTCCTCAGTAAGTTCGACTTTGTCATCGGTGGTCTCAGTCGGTTCCGGAGTAGATTCAGCCTCGTCATCGGTGATCTCGGTCGGTACCTCAGTGGGTTCGACTTCGTCTTCGGTGGTTTCGGTCGGTTCCGCAGTGGGTTCGGCTTCGTCTTCGGTGGTCTCAGTCGGTTCCGCAGTGGGTTCGACCTCATCTTCGGTGATTTCGGTCGGTTCCAGAGTAGGTTCGACTTCGTCTTCGGTGGTTTCGGTCGGTACCGCAGTGGGTTCGACTTCGTCTTCGGTGGTCTCGGTCGGTTCCGCAGTGGGTTCGACTTCGTCTTCGATGGTCTCGGTCGGTTCCGCAGTGGGTTCAACTTCGTCTTCGGTGGTCTCAGTCGGTTCCTCAGTAGGTTCAACTTCGTCATCGATGGTTTCAGTCGGTTCCGCAGTGGGTTCAACCTCATCTTCGGTGGTCTCGGTCGGTTCCGCAGTAGGTTCGACCTCATCTTCAGTGGTTTCAGTCGGTTCCGCAGTAAGTTCAACTTCGTCATCGATGGTTTCAGTCGGTTCCGCAGTGGGTTCGACCTCATCTTCGGTGGTCTCGGTCGGTTCCGCAGTAGGTTCAACTTCGTCATCGATGGTTTCAGTCGGCTCCGCAGTGGGTTCGACTTCGTCTTCGGTCATTTCGGTCGGTTCCGGAGTAGGTTCTTCCTCTTCGTCAATTATGACTTCAGCGGGTTCATCAACTTCTTCCCACATCTCTTCAGACGGTGTGACTTCAATATAACCATCAGTTACATGGAACATCACACGACCGAAATTCGGATTAACATTTCTGAAGCTTCCGCCGTTCAACCCCATAAAGCTGACACCCACTTCACTTCTTTCAGCATAAGCATCGCCGGTAAATTCGAAGGAGTCTCCGGTGAAGACCTCCAGACCGACCGGGAAAATCTGCCTGAATGTGTAACCGTCAACAGCGTGCGTGTTTCCATCATATTCTACCGATTCCATCATACCGATAATTTCAACTTCCACGTTGATAGGAGACACTTCCACATATCCATCTTCAATTACAAAATAAACATCAAACTCGTTATTCTTGTTTATGAACATGTGATCGGTCAATCCCATATAGGAAACACCGGCATCGATCAATTCAGCATAGGCTTGTCCGGTAAATATAAAATCGCCTTCAGTATAAGCATCATTACTGATCCCGGTTACTGTATAACCGCTGGCAGCATGTCTTGCTCCGTCATATGTTGCATGCAGGTTATTGCCTTTGATCGTAACAAAAACTTCTCTGTTTACTTCTTCAGTCACAATTTCTGTGGGCTCTTCAGTGGGCTCGGGAGTTTCTTCAACCGGGATTTCTGTGGAGTCCGCAGTGGGTTCGGGAGTTTCATCACCCGCATCTTCAGTGGGGCCTGCAGTAGGCTCAGGAGTTTCATCGCCCGGGATTTCTGTGGACTCTTCAGTAGGTTCGGGAGTTTCATCACCCGCATCTTCTGTGGGCTCTTCTGTAGATTCTGGAGTTTCATCACCCGCATCTTCAGTGGGGTCTGCAGTAGGTTCGGGAGTTTCATCACCCGTATCTTCTGTGGGCTCTTCTGTAGGTTCAGGAATTTCATCACCCGCATCTTCTGTGGGCTCTTCTGTAGGTTCAGGAGCTTCATCACCCGCATCTTCTGTGGGTTCTTCAGTGGGCTCGGGAATTTCTTCTTCCTCAGGTTCTTCCGGCACATCAGCGGGTTCGGGAGTCTCTTCCTCCTCAGGTTCTTCCGGCACTTCAGCAGGTTCGGGAGTCTCTTCCTCTTCAGCTGCTGCGGGCACGTCAGTGCTTTCACCCTCATTCTTATTTTCGTCAGTTACTGTAATCGTAACAACAGGACTATTAACATCTGTTGTTACCTGGAGTGCCGGCAGCAGAGGTACTGCATATGCTTGTACGGCAGCAATTGCCAACATTATTAGAAATACAGTCAAAAACGCAATAAAAACCTTTTTCATGACTTTCCTCCTGAAAAGGGTGGAATCATCCGCTTTTTTACAACTTCTTTTCCATTATCGAAGTGATAAGCGTCTTCGGTGACTACTACCACCACTTAACTTACTTTTTTTCGGTGATCACTCCGCAGCTCATGACATTAAGCACACGAATTTCTCCCGGTATTATAACATAGGATCACCGTATACGAAAAAGCCAATCCGACCGAAATTGACGGATTGTTACTTCTGACATAACTCTTATTACATATTATATCAAAAATTTTTCAATCTCAAATATCAATTTTCAAATTTATTTCACATGATTTTATATCAAATGTCATGATTGTATAGCCAATCGAAAACAAATCAATATTCACTTTTCAAAATACTGCTTATCACAGCAAAAAGAGCTGTGATAAAATTTTATTTATGGAGAATGTAAAAATCATCCTTGCCTCAGCCTCACCGCGCCGGCAGCTTATGCTGTCCTGGATCATACCGGAATTCGAAAGCATTTCAGCAGATATTGACGAGACACCGCTTCCGGGTGAACTGCCGCAGCCATATTGCCAGCGCATGGCTCTGAAAAAGGTCCTTCACTGTTCAAATATCGTCCCCGAAGGCGGATTTGTTATCGGTTCAGACACAACTGTCACCCTCAATAACAAAATCCTGGGTAAACCGGCTGATGAAAACCAGGCCATGGAAATGCTCAGCATGCTGAACAGGAAAGAGCATCTGGTATATACTTCTGTCGCGATCGGAAACCGAAAAAAAGGGAAACTCAGCATTAAGCAGACGATTTGTGAAACCGTCGTCCGCTTCCGCGATATGGGATATGATGAGATCCGGGATTATGTGGAAAGCGGCGACCCTATGGGGAAAGCCGGCGCCTACGCGATCCAAAATCATGAATTTCATCCGGTGGAAACCTTTCGCGGATGTTATGCTTCGGTGGTGGGATTTCCGCTTTGCCACGTCGGAAACATACTTCACCGTTTCGGATACGATACTTTTCCCCAAATCCGTTCCGCATGTATGGCAGGGACAAAAATTTATTGCAGCCATATTCCTGTTATCAATATCAGTGATGTTGAAATAACCGGAATTCAAGGAGAATCATAGATGAGAAACAAAACGATCCTGATCCTGATCTGCGTCTGCCTTCTGGCATCCTGCAGCCTGTTTCAAAAAGAACCGGATCCTTCCGAACTTTATACACCAACACCGGTCCCCACAAACACCCCTCTTCCGGAACCGGTCGTTATGATCACGGAAGTTCCCGACCCAACGGCTGCAGCGGAAAAATTTTTGAAGGCCTGGCAGGAAGAAAAATACTATGATATGTATGATCAGCTGGCCCGTGTTTCCGTTGATTCCGTTTCAGTAGATTATTTCCGCTCCCGTTATAATGACGCGGCTGTCGCGATGACATTGAAAGATATCACGTACGAAATCACCTCCGCTCTCACCGGTCCTAACTCCTCTCAAATTGCTTTTCATGTAAATTATGATACGGTCCTTGCCGGAACGATCGGCCGGGACAACCTGATGAACCTGGTACTGGAAGGGGGTATCTGGAAAGTACAATGGGAGGACAGCCTGGTCATGCCTGAACTGGCCGGCGGAAACCGGTTGGTGATGGATATCCAGATCCCGACCCGCGGAACGATTTATGACCGCAACGGGGTGCCTCTTGCCTACCAGACCCGGGCTTATGCGCTGGGCGTTGTTCCGGCCCAGGTGCCATCCAATTACTGGACCAACCTGATCAATGAATTTTCACGCCTGACCGGTAAAACTCCTCAGGTCATTACGGAAATGATGAACAGGGCAGAACCTACGCAGTATCTGCCGATCGGTGAAGTCACCGCGGAAAAAATGGAATCCCGTTACAGCTACCTTTATGACTATGACGGCGTCTACGTGACGGAATATAACGCCGGCCGTTATTATACGGAAGGCGGGATCGGTGTCCATATGATCGGATATGTCCTGCCGATCAGTGCGGAAGAAGCCGAAGACATGCAGCGGCAGGGATATCGTGTCGATGAACGTATCGGCTCCCTTGGCATCGAAGCATGGGGACAGGAATATCTCGCCGGGAAACGCGGTGCGTCTCTTTATGTGGTCGACGCAGAAGGGAACACAATCGACCGCCTCTCCCGCACAGAAGCGGAAGCATCCTATTCCATATATACGACCTACGATGAACAGTTTGAATATGACCTGCAGCGTGCCGTCAACGGGCTGAACGCGGCGGTAGTCGTATTGGAACGGGATACCGGACGGGTTTTGGGGATGGCCTCCGCGCCGGGATTCGACGCAAATCTGTTGGATTTCAGCAATTACAACAGCTTTTTCGGCGGAGACAGTCTTTATAACAACAACAGGCCGATGTACAACCGCGCGACGCAGGGTCAATATCCGCTCGGTTCTGTTTTCAAGATCATCGGTATGGCGGCAGCTCTGGAAACAGGGATCTATGAGATCACCGACACCTATGAATGCGGCCATTACTGGAACGAACTGGACGGCATCGAACTGCATGACTGGACACTGGACCATGAAGTTCCCCCCAGCGGAACGCTTACTCTCAGCGAAGGGCTGATGCGTTCCTGCAACCCCTGGTTCTATAAAATCGGGAAAGAACTCTACCAGCAGGTCGGCCCGGACGCCCTTTCCGGCATGGCAAGAGGATTTGGTTTAGGCTCTCTGACCGGTATCGGGGAACTGGAAGAAGAACCGGGGAATGTGGATGACCCGACAGAAGTGTTCGCCGCCGTTCAGCTGGGCATCGGACAAAGCACGCTTTTGGTTACCCCGCTGCAGGTTGCCCGTTTTGTCGCCGCGATCGGGAATGGCGGAACGCTTTACCGCCCGCAGGTCGTGGAACAAATTGTGGATGCCTCCGGCAAAGTGGTTTCCGCCTTTGAACCGGAAGCACAGGCAAAGCTGCCGGTGAGCCCGGAACATTTACAGATGATCCAGGACGCTATGGAAACGGTGGTCCGCAATCCGCGGGGAACCGCTTACAGCTCCTTTACGCAGACTAAATATGAGATCCACGCCAAAACCGGTTCCGCGTCCACCAATACAGGTTTGAATTCCAACGCCTGGTTTGCCGGATACACAAACGAAGGGATGGCCGACAAACCGGATATCGCTATCGCGGTCCTTGCCGAATTCGCCGGTGAAGGTTCCGAGATCAGCGTTCCGATCTTCCGCCGTGTCATCGAACTCTACTTTGAAGGGCAGGCCCGCAGCCTGTACGGATGGGAAACCGGTATTTACATTACCCGGACACCTTCCCCGACCCCGACGAATACACCGACCCCGCGCCCGACCAGAGCTCCGTGGGAAATTACACCTGAAGAGGAAGAATACGAGGAATATTTCTAAACTTCATGGAGGGACGCGTTCTGAAATATCACTCCGGCTTTTACCACGTTTTCCACGATGGTGAGCAGACAGTCTGCAAGATCCGCGGAAAACTGAAAAGCGGACGGAAAAACACGGATATCATTGCTATCGGCGACCTGGTGAAATTTGAGATCCTGCCTGATGGCAGCGGCATCATCGAAGAAATCATGCCGCGGAGCAATGAACTGATCCGCATGACTTCCGGTATAAAAATCGAATACCGGCAGATCCTCATCAGCAATATGGATCAGGTCCTGCTGGTCTTTGCCTGCACACATCCGGAGCCCCGGCTGCGGATGCTGGACCGGTTTCTGGTCGTCTGTGAAAAACAGGGCATCACTCCCATCATCGTCGTCAACAAGATCGACCTGCTGGGGGAAGAACAGGCGCGGGAATTGTTCCGCGACTATGAACCGCTGGGCTACCGCACGGTTTATGTTTCCGCTGAAAACGGGACGGGCATCGAAGAGGTCCGGGAACTGCTCACCAACCGCATTTCCGGGCTGGTAGGACCTTCCGGCGTCGGAAAATCGACCATCATCAACCGCATCGATCCCTCTCTGGACCTGCGGACCAATGAAATTTCGGATTACAATGAAAAAGGCCGGCATACCACCGTTGTCCGGGAAATGTTCCCGCTTAAAGACGGAGGGTTTGTCGCTGACCTGCCGGGATTGAAGACCCTGGCACTCTGGGATATCGAACCGGAAGAGCTGGACGGCTATTTTCCGGAGCTGCGCGGCCTGGTCAAAGACTGCTATTACAGTGACTGTACCCATGATGAGACGGAAGTGGGCTGCGCTGTCCATCAGGCTGTCGCCGAAGGAAGAGTCAGCAAAGAACGTTACGAATCGTATCTGCGGATGCGGTTTGGAGACGATGAAGAAGCATAGGAGCAAACGATATGGAACAACCCTTTACAAAACCGCCTTATGTGATCGGCATTGCCGGCGGTACCGGATCCGGAAAAACGACCTTCTCCCGTGAGCTGGTCGCTACGCTGATGACCAACAAGATCGTTTATATATCTCATGACTCTTACTACCGGGATCTGAGCGACCGGCCTTTTTCCGAACGGGTCAAGGTCAATTTTGACCATCCGGACTCACTGGAAACCGAACTGCTCATCAAACATATTGAGATCCTGCGGAGCGGTCAGGCTGTCGACATCCCGATCTATGACTTCGTGGAACATACACGCTCGAAGGAAACAGAGCATATCGAACCGCAGCCTGTGATTTTGATCGAGGGGATCCTGATTTTCGCCGTGAAAGAATTGCGCGACCTGATGGATATGAAAATCTTTGTCGATACCGATGCCGACATCCGTTTTATGCGCCGTCTGCTGCGTGACATCGATGAACGCGGACGTTCGGTCAAATCGGTCTGCGACCAATACCTGAATGTTGTCCGCCCGATGCATGAGGCATTCGTGGAGCCCTCGAAAGTTTACGCCGATATCATCGTCCCGCGCGGCGGCCATAACCATGCCGCACTCGACATGGTTTCCACCAAGATCCGCTCCCATATGGGACTCAACTGAGTATTCGGGAACAAAAACAAAACGGGGCGGATCTCCTGAGATACTTCAGGAGATCCGTCCCTTTATATACTTTCGGGACGTGATTTTACTTATCCGTGCTTTTTTTCCGAAACATATCCTTCAGCATATCAAAGCCGAAGGTAAAGCCGATGATCACAATGAATATCTCCAAACGGCCTAAAATCATACCGATCATTTCGACGATCATCGTCGGAACATTCATATGCGGACCGGTGATACCGATCGTAAAGCCTACCGTGCTGAGAGAAGAAGCAAAGTCAAACATGCCTTCCGTCAGAGAACACCCCGCTGTAACGGTCATAAGCAGGGATCCGATCACATAAATGACAAAATATGTGACCACATAGCTTGTTGTGTCATCGGCAAGGTCACGATCGATCGGCATCTTCCCGGAGGCTTTTACATAATAAGGCGTTTCAACAAAATGGCTGGGATTCAGTTTTTTTCTGATCTGTACCAGACACAGACGCAGCATCAGGTAAACACGGGACACCTTGATCCCGCCTGATGTGGACCCGATCTCACCGCCGATCACCATCATAAGGATCAGCAATCCTATAACAAATTGAGGACATTCGGCATAGTCCATGTTAACCATACCGGTGGTTGACAACGCGGATACAATAAAAAAGACGGATTTTCGAAAGCCCTCTGCCAGGCTGAGATCCATACTCCGGGCAAGAGATATCGCGGCAGGCGGGATACAAACCGCCAGCAGAATGAATAAAAACTTCCCGTCACTGATCCGGAAAAAGTCGCGGACTTTTCCTCTCGCCAGGAGGATCAGCGCGACAAAGTTCGTCGCACCGATCAGCATCAGCACAATGGCTATGATTTCAATCGCGAGGCTGTTGTATTCACCGATGCTGTTCAGCTTCGTTGAAAAACCGCCTGTGGACAAAGAACACATACAGTGGCAGATGCTGTCAAACCATGTCATGCCTGCGATGCGGTACGCGATGCTTCCAAAAACAAGACACACGTTATAAAGTATAAAAATCGCCTGGGCAGTCTTTTTGATATTGGGCATGATCTTATCAGGATGTCCTTCAGCGCTGTACAGGATCATGGACTGTTTGTTGGAAATAAAAATGATCATCATAATGATGAATCCAAGACCGCCGCAATACTGCATAAAACTCCGGTGAAACAAAAAGATTTTTGGGACATCCGGAACATTCATAACAGACAGCCCTGTTGTAGTCCACCCGCTGACAGCCTCAAAAAGGGAGGAGACCCCATTCAGCTGTTTTCCCAACAGAAACGGGAGCGCACCGACCAGCGGTCCCCAGCACCAGGCGAACAGAACTGTCAGGTTGGAACGGCCTGTCTGAGACCGCCAGCTCATCGAAGCTTCCGCGTCCTGCTTTCCGAACAAACAGATAATCAGTCCCAGGATGACCGAGATGATACCCGGAACCAGAAAGGGAACCGTATACTTACGATCTTCGGGAAACCACGGAAGAACAATCAAAGGCGTGGCTGCGAACAAGCCAATCAAAATAGACAGTTTCCCAATGCTGGAACTGTCCGACCAGAATTTTTTCATTTTCATTATCTGCCTGTCAAAGCATGGATCATATTTAATTCCTGCCCGTTGCCGGTGATCAAAACAAGTGTATCTCCGGCAAGGATGCGGGTATTTCCTTTCGGAATTACTGTCGTATCCCCGCGAAGAATGCAGCCGACGATCCCTTCATCCGGCAGGGTGAGTTCCCAAAGCTTTTTCCCCGCGGCGGGAGAATCTTCCGGGACCCGCACCTCGACGATCTGTACAAGCCCCTGCCCAAACGGGATAATATTGGTCAGCTCGTCAATAAATGCCTGCTGCTGAATGATACCCGTCACGGCAGATACAGCGCATACCACGCTGTCCACACCCATTTTGTAAAAGAACTCGGTTTTGTTCGGATCTCCGACAAGTGAGACGGTTTTTTTGATGGAATATTTCTTTTTGCAAAGCTGGCAGGCAACGAGATTGTCCGCATCCTTGCTGGTCAGCGCGATCGCGATATCAAAATCTTCGGCACCTGCCTCCTCCAGAATGTAAGGTTTGGTACCGTTGCCGAAAACAACTTTAAGGCCATGGATCTCCGCAAGCTTCAGGCAGTCTTCATAGTCATCATTGATCGCCGTGACCTGATAGCCCTGCCCGAGCAGTGAAACAGCCATCGATTTTGCTTTGCTTCTGCCACCGATCAGCAATATCTTTTTGTTTTTCTTTCCGCTCATGGCAGTGCCTCTTTTACCGGGAGGACACCAAGGAATTTATCAATTTCTTTTGCTGAAAGAACCGCGGGACAAATTGTATCGATCCCCAATTCCCTGTATACGATTTCGCATTCCGGATCATGCAGTCTCGCGATGACCTTCTGAACATTGAACATTTCCCTCGCGATCTGTGCGACCATGATGTTCGTATTATCGTCATTCGTCACCGCGATCACAGCAGTAGCACGGTCTATCTGCGCATCCCTGAGCTGATCAAACGCCGTGCCGTCGCCAACTACAGATAAACCGCCATAGTTGGACGCCAGCCGTCGGAAGGATTCATTTGATTCATCCATGATCAATACATTTTCCCCTTCATCGGAAAGTGTGTTCGCGAGATTTGCTCCCACCCGTCCGCATCCGATGATGATGGTGTAATTGTCTTTCTTATTTGATCCAAAGAATTTCAACTTTCACTTCCTTGTCACACGACCGGCACCATGTTTGATCAATTCGATTTTCCGTTTATAAACAGCGTGGCCGATATTCCTGCTGTCATAGACAATTTCAATATTTCCGGATTCACCCAGAGTTACATCGCTTTCATCAAAGGCATAATCTTCCTGCGACAGGCAGGATCCGTAAACATTGATATTGTATTTCGCGGGAAGATAATCCGGGTCAAGTGCCAGAGCAGCATGAAAATGCTTCTTAGCCTCATGATGTTTCCCCTTCTTATCAAGAATGATGGCAAGGAGATTATGCGGCTGCGGTGAATGAGGAAAGTATGCCATGCTTTTGTAGATCATGTCTATACCGGATTCATAATCTCCATCCATGACAAAGGCTTTGACAGATGAACATAATTCGTTCATCTCAATTCCGCATTGATCATTATTTGAAGTTTCCATTTGTCAGTTTCCCTTTGGTATTTTTTTCCGTTCAGTACCAGGTGCATCCGGCGTTTCGTCTTGCCGGGCCGGCTCACCGGCAGCACCAGGACTGACCTCGAGCTCTTCGATCTGAACAGATACGGTATATCTATGAAATCATCATACCGCATAAGCTGTGAGATGTGTGTGAGAGAACTTCTTACCCTGTGAGACGGGTGTGAAAATTGTGTGAGATTGCTGTGAGATTGAAAAATTTTCAGGCTGTCAGAAGACAGGGACCGGATCACTCATCGACCAACCGGTATCCGACACCGATTTCCGTCAGAATATATCTGGGTCTGGCCGGAACCGGTTCGATTTTGCGCCGGAGCCCGGCCATCAACGCCCGCAGTGCCTGCGTATCGGTCCCGTACCCGATACCGTAAATCTCTTTCAGGATGAATTGTGTGGTCAGTACTTTCCCGATATTCCGGAAAAACAGGCTGAGAAGGTTATATTCCAGCGGTGTCACATGAAGCGTCTCCCCTTTCAGGAAAACCTGCCTTTTTTCAAAATCAATTGAAAGCTCCCCGACAGATATTACCGGCTGCGCAGATGATTTCACTGTTTGATGAAGGTGCCGGATCAGGACCCGTATCCTTGCCATCAGCTCTGCCGCTGAAAATGGCTTCGTCAGATAATCATCCGCTCCCGCATCCAGGGCGGAGACTTTATCTTTATCCTGATCACGGGCTGATACCACGATGATCGGCATCTCTGACCATTCCCTTACCTTCCGGATCACTTCCATGCCGTCAAGATCCGGGAGCCCCATATCAAGAATCATCAGATCAATTTTCTGGGAGAGTAATACTGCCATTGCGTTCTGTGCTGATTTCGCAATGAAGCAGGAAAAACCCTCTTGCTTTAATATATACGCAATAAAATTATGGATCTGTGAATCATCTTCAACAATCAGGATCGTTTCATTCTGGTTTATCATTTTCAATCACTTTCCAGGGGCAATGTAAATGTAAAAACAGCTCCGCCTCCGCTGCGGTTTTGGGCACTGATGGTGCCTTTATGGGCTTCAACAATGGACTGGCAGATTGCCAGACCCAGTCCGACGCCATGCCTGGTGTCTGAATCTTTGCTGCGGGTCGTATAAAACATCTGAAACAGATGGGGCATATCCTGTTCCGATATTCCGGTACCCCGGTCTGCCACGGCAATGCTGGCTTTTTCATTATCTGTTTTCACGGAAATCAGGATCTCACGGTCCTTCGGCGTATGTTTAGACGCGTTATCCAACAGGTTTACCAGCACCTGGCTGATCAGTTTCGCGTCCATCGGCACCATAATGACCTCATCCGGTATATCCACGTCAATGACCCGGTCCGGGATCCGTTTTTCCATGACCATCAATGCCGCCCCGATGACTTCTTCGATCGCTTCCGGTTGTTTATCCAATACCAGTTTTCCGTCCCGCAGTTTTGTCAGGTTCAGGATATTTTCCACCAGATTATGAAGCCATTCCGCGTCCTGATAAATATCCTCCGCGAGAACGTAGTTCGGATCCTCCTCTTTGAGCTTATCCATCAGCATCTCACTGGTTCCCATGATGCCGGAGAGAGGCGTGCGGATATCGTGAGAAATTGCGCGGAGCAGGTTGCTCCGGTACCGTTCCTGTGTTGCTTCTTCTCTGCTTTTGGCCTGAGCCTGCAGGCTCCGCAATCGTTCCAGAGCCAGAGCCGCGCTTTCGATAATGGAATGAAGCATCCTTGTCTGGGAAGCCGACATGGTGCTGCAGGTATCGCGCGGAACAAGCAAAACTGCCAGAACCATGTTCTTTGCGTATATCGGATATTGACATTCGCTGTCAGAAGTGTCAGCAGGACCATTTCTTCCCGGTTCCTCCGCGGGAGTCAGTTCCCTGCGGACCAAAGTACCGTCAGATTTATGCTGAATGAGTGTCTTTTCAGGAACACCGTTTTCGTCAAAACAGATACAGGCAGTGTTGCAGTTCAACACATCACTGGAGGTCTTTACGATAATTTCCGCGATCTCAGAGGCATCTTCCGCGTCAGTCAGACGGTTTGTCATTTGATAGAGGGCGTTGCTCTCATATTCCCGTTCATAAGCTTCCGCGGCGGCCTGCTTTTCTTTCGTCGTCAGGGCACTGGTCATGATCGAAGTGAAAGTCATGATCGCAAAGGTAATGAAATACGTCAGGTCATTGACTTTCAGCGTGTAATATGGCTTTGTGAAGAACCAGTTGAACAAAAGCAGAGAAATTACAGAGGAACAGATGCCGTACGCATATCCTCTGGTCATGCGGGAGATCAGCAGGACAGAAAAAATAAATACCACGACGACATTGGTTTCATGGAAATCCAGCATCCGGAACAAAACGCCGAGGGAAGTGGATGCTGTCAGGATCAGGACGGTAAGACTGATATCATGGAAAATATCAGATTTATTGCTGGTTATAATGTGCCTCCCGGATGAAATAACATCCGCAACAGGTTCAACTAAAAAGATTTACCCAATATAAACCCAGTATAGCATGTTTACAGTGAATTCTGTGTGAGATTACCGGTTCTGATGTGAGAATTATGTGAGAATGAGATCCCCTTTGATCCGCATACGTACCGTGGTCGGCCGCCTGTCCGCGTTTACGCTATCATCGGCACGCAGATCGTACACGCTATTGTAGGATCAGCCAGACAGCGGGACGGACGGCAATTTTCTTGTTACCCATCGGATTGCCAACTCCATAAACATTGCCATCCGGACTGACATATGCCGCATATTTATCAAAGACTCCGTGAGAACGCAGCCACCACCTGGCGTTGTTTGACGCCCCATTCCTTCTTGCGTAAGCTGTTGCCTCACATACACGCTCTTCATCGGAGGCAAAATATTGTTCAGCCTCATCTGTACTCAGCAAAAACACCTTGTCAGATGTCGGATTGCCGCCATCTTTCCCTGCGCTGCCCGGATTTTGATTCGTCGCTTCAACAATCAGACTTTTTTCCGTGTAATTGAAAGCACTATTGAAGAAATCAATATTCAGCCATTTGCGGAGCGAACTGTTTTCCCATGTCACATCAGCCCCGACATCCTGGTATGGTTTCACATCCAGAGCATAACGGCTGATGAGTAAAACCCGGTCATTTTCCACCGCCAGGACCTGCCATTCAATGGCCTCGGTACCGTTATTATTCTTATTATCCTGTTCATAACGTCCGAATTCGACCGGTTTCGGCGACCGATTCGCTTTCAGATCCAGCCAGAAAGCAGGACGGACGGCAGCTGTTTTCTCGTCTGCTGTTTCACCGGCAAATCTGACTCTTCCTGCTGAATTTACAAAAGCAGCCGTATCGTTATATTTGCCGGGTGAACGAAGCCACCATAGCGAAGTCTTTGAACCTTTATAAATATGTGCTCCATTTTCTTCCGCATAAGCTGTAGCCGTACATTTTCTATTGTCATTTGATGAAAAATACTGCTCAGCTTCATCAATGCTTATTAAAAAAACCTTGTCTTGCGTCGAATTTCCGCCCTTTGTACCGAATTCCCTGTTTTCCGGATTTTCATTCGTCACACTAATGATCCGGCTTTTTTCTGTGCTGCTGAAGGCGCTTTCATAAAAATCCCCATTCAGCCATTTCCTCAGCGTACTGGTTTCCCAGGTTACATATCCCCTCAATTGGTAATATTTCATCGCATCCAGGCCATAGCGGCTGACAACCAAAGCACGGTCGTCCTCCACCGTCAGCACCTGCCATTCAATGTCTTCCGGTCCGTTGGTCAGGTCATTATCCTGTTCATATTGTCCAAAGATGATATACCGTGTTTCAGCCGGAACGCCGGGGCGCAGCAGAACCGCGGATTCAGGGACCCAGCCCAGCTGACCTTCCTCTGTCCTGACCTGAATCCATGTCCCATTCTTTCCGCCTGTCAGAGTGACTTTATTCCCGACCAAAAGGCTTCTCATAACCATACCGACGGAAGAAGGATCAGCCCTCATCAGCGTATCACTGACCACATCAGCCAAATCAGCCGGAGAAAGATCCATCGACCTGATACCCGCTACAGCCGCCATGATCTTTGCTTCTTCATCACCCAGGTCTGCCGCCTTCTGATATATTTTCTCTGCTGTTTTGTAGTCGCCGCGCCGAAAAGCTTCATCACCGGGAGAAAACAGAGCCGAAAGCGTGACAGCCAGGGATTCTTCCGAAACGACATCCTCCGCAATTACCTCATCAGCAGTTAAAGCCTTGAGTTTATTCAGAGCCTCTTCATCCCCCTGGTCAGCCGCCTTTTGATACCAAAACACTGCATTTTCATAAGATTGCGCTACCCCCAGACCGTTTTCATACAGATACCCCAGTCTGAACTGCGCGTCGGCAAGTCTCTGGTCAGCTGCTTTCTGATACAGCTCAGCCGCTTTTTCGTGGGACTGCGTCACACCATTGCCATTTTCATACATTTTACCCAGGTTATATTGGGCAATTGACAGTCCCTGATCCGCTGCCTTTTGATACCAAAGCACAGCATTTTCATAAGACTGCGCCACACCAAGGCCCTCAGCATACATATTGCCCAGATCAAATTGCGCGATCGCGAGTCCCTGGTCAGCCGCTTTCTGATACCATTCAACCGCTTTTTTATAGGACTGTTCAACCCCGTAGCCCATTTCGTACATATACCCCAGATAAGTTTGAGCCGAAGCATATCCCTGCTCAGCCGCAGGAATCAGGTATTCCAATGCCTGCTCATAATCCCCTTCCAGGTACGCAGCTTCACCCATTGAAGTGAGAATCGCAGGATCAACGGTTGGTGTCGGCGTCGATAAAATTAATGACTCTGTTGGTGTCACATCAGGTTTAGAGGCAATAACATCTTCATTATTCTTCAAATCCAGCCAGAATGCAGGACGAACCATTCTTCCGGGAGAAGTTACCCTGTCCCCCAAGTAACCAAGGATGCCATCCATATAAACTTCTTCAACGACCGGAAATCGCACCCACCACGGAGAACCATCCCCATATTTATCAACTATCATGGCACCCTTAGCTTTGGCGTATACCGTTGCTTTACAAATCCGGGCTTTCTGGTTTTCAAAGTATTTGAAAACCTCTTCGCTGCTCAATAAGAAAATTCTCTCTTCTGTGTCATTCTCTTCTTCTATCTTATCAACATATTTCACGCGATTTTGATTAACCACCTGAAGAATTCCGCTTTTTTGACGGTCACTGAATGCGTTGTTATAAAACTCATTATTGAGCCATTTCCGCAGCGTACTCGTCGCCCACGTAACAGAGCCGCCGGTTTCATGATAAAACTTAACATCCAGTCCATATTGACTGATCAACAGTACACGTCCATCTTCTACAGCCAGAACAATCCATTCAATTGGCTCTGGTCCGTTATTTATGTTGTTGTCCTGTTCATAGTATCCGTATGTTATAACATCGCCTATCCGATAGGCAGGTTCCGGAATTTTCGTATTTGTCGGCACCGGCGTCCGTGTAGCTGTTGGAAGCGGTGTATTTGTCGGTACCGGTGTCTGTGTCGCTGTCGGAAGCGGGGTGCTTGTCGGCACCGGTGTCCGTGTCGCTGTCGGAAGCGGGGTGCTTGTCGGTACCGGTGTCCGTGTCGCTGTCGGAAGAGGTGTTTTTGTCGGCACCGGTGTCCGTGTCACTGTCGGAAGTGGGGTATTTGTCGGCACCGGTGTCTGTGTCGCTGTCGGAAGTGGGGTATTTGTCGGCACCGGTGTTCGTGTCATTGTCGGTTTGGCTTCTTTGGTTTGTGTCGCATGGAAAGCTTCCTGCTGTTTGAAAGCCTGCGTAGCCATCACTTCCACCGTCTTCTCCCAGGCACTTCGCGTTTGTTCCGCAGAAACTGCCGCTTCCTGAGTCCGGACGATATCCGTTTGTACAATGCCGAAAACGACCTGCGTACTTTCCCATGCGTCAGCAGTCTGCAATGCCTGCGCTTCCTGTGTTCGTTCCATGGCATCCGCAGTTTGTACAGCTTCCTGAGTAATTTGCTGTTCAAACGCCTGCTGCGTGCTCCGCATTTCCTCATAAGTTTGTGTTTCCGTCTGGTGAATCTGTGCCAGGAGCGTCCGTTCCAGCGCTTCGGCTGTCTGAACTGCCTGTTCTGTCTGGCGGATCAGTGCCTCCAGAGTATTCTGGATATTTTCAGCTGACTGCGTCTGTGTCTGTCTCATTTCCATATCACGCGCGACAAACCAGGCGGTAGCGGTTTGATTCGCGTCTTTCACAGCCTGCGTTTGCTGTACCCATTGAGTTCCCGACTGTACCGTCTGTTCCATCCTGCCGGCCTGCTCGGTTTGGGCAATTTCCGTGGATCCGGCTGCTGCTGTTTCCGTTATACGGAGCTCCGCCTGCTTCGTTTCATTCCATGAATCTGCGGTTTCCGCCGCAAACAGCGCTTCCTGTGTACCGGTCTCCTGAACAGAAAGGCTCTGCTCCGTCATGCGTTCCTGAGCAATCCGGGTGACTTCCGCGTCCTCTGCCAGCTGAGTTTCCTTTTCCCGTGTACCCTGCAGTTCCTGAAGGGACACCGCAGTCTGCGTGAGTGCGGTATTCAATTGATCCTGCCGCATACCCCGGAACAGGAAAAATCCGGCTGCAAGCAGCGTAATCAGCAGCAGCGGTATGATCCATATTTTTTTCTTATTCTCCGAAGAGACTGATCCTTTCGGCTTGTCCGCTTTATTTTTTTCCGCCGCCGGTTCCGATTCTTTCTCCGAAGAAACGGAAACTTCCTCATCATTACCGACCGGCTGCTGCGGCTTGCTTTTCTCTTCTGCATGCCGCTCCGGCGCGGGAGATACACCGGTCAACTCATCATAGAGTTCCTTCATGCTCTGCGGACGGTCGGAACCCAGCACCTCCATACCATGAAAAATCGCTTTTTCCACCGTTTCCGGAACCGGAAGGCCCTTCTGCTGAAATGAAACCAGCTCCCCTTCCCCAATCACACGATCTGTGGCAATTGCAGGAGTTTCTCCCATGATCGCGGCATACATTGTGGCACAGAGGGCATAAACATCCGTATAAGGTCCCTGCCGGCTTTTCGGGCTGTATTGTTCCAGCGGAGCGTAGCCCGGCGTGACCATCGCGGTATAGGTCTTCGTCACCTGTGAGGAAACAAAACTGCGAGCCGCTCCGAAATCCAGCAGCACCAGGTGTTCCTCTCCATATTCATCTGTGGTGATTTTGAGATTATCCGGTTTAATATCCCGATGGATCAGGTGCTTTTTGTGCAGCTTGTCCATTTCCAGGATCAGCGGTTTGAACAGGGAAAGCACCCGCTCCCAGGAGATCCTTCCGCCGCTTTCCGCCACTTCCTGCGTCAGGCTGTTGCCTTCTACGTAGTCCATGACGATATAGGCTGTTCCGTTTTCATGGAAATAATCCCGGACATGGACAATATTCGGGCTGTTAAAGCGGGCAAGCGTTTGTGCTTCCGCCTGAAATTCATCACAGCCTTTGCGGAATCCATCCGCATCCGATGCTGTTACCTGTAAGGTCTTCGGAATCCGCATTCCGACACCGACGGGGTAATATTCCTTGATCGCAACCCGTACCTGCAGAGGCAGGTCAAAACCAAGGTAGGTGATACCGAAGCCGCCCTGTCCGAGTTTTCTGCCAACCAGATACTTTCCGGAAAGGATCGTCCCTTCCGGCAGCGCATTTTCCGGGTTTTGGATGAAACTGCTGTCATGACCGCAGTCAGGACAGACTGTCTGCCCTTTTTCCAAACGCCGCATGCAGTTGTAACAGTAATTCAGCTCTGTATCTTCCCCTTGATCCATAAAAAATTCCGTATGATTACAGTTACTCTGTCCAGATCATTTTTATCTCATCAAAGGAACGGTTCCGTTTCACGCAAACTTTCCTATCATGAACAACCACAATATCTTTTATTATAATGTATGTTTTTTATACGAACCGGGCCTGCTTTTCCCGGGAGTCATCTGCGGCTGCCGCCCATCATGGCCCCGAACATGGCGAAAGGATTAAAAGCATTTTCTGTGTTCTTCTTGTTGACATCAAGCTCGATTTCATCGCCTCCGGAAACCATATCACTGATGATCTGTACATTCTTCCCGGAAATGAGCCCGATTTCCACCGGAACCTCTTCCATTTCCCCGTTCGCTTTTTTCTTATTCACGAAATACTGATCATCTTTCACAAGGATCGACGTCTGGGGAACATATTTCGCGTCTTCGATCCGTTCAATTTCCAGTGTCAGGTCGGCAGTCATCCCGGATTTGACGTTTTCATCCGCGTCCGTGAGGATGACCGTAACCTTGAAGCTGATATTCCAGCCGGACTGCGTACCGACATCGGAAACGTTATATACGACACCGTTATAAACTTTATTCGGGATGGCGGCAAAGGAAATTTTTACCGGCAGACCTTCCCGGATGCTGTTGATATACAATTCCGAGACCGTGAAATCCATGTAAAACGCGGAAACATCATCCAGACGGACAGCAAAAATATTCCTTGCGGCCGAAGCCGAATCATAGGTGATCACATCTCCAACCCGTGCGTCGATCTGCGTGACAGTGCCGCTGAACGGCGCGATGATTTTTGATGAATCGATTTTCTTCTGATAAGCATCAATTTTTGATTGTGCCTGCATCTTTTCCGCTTCTGTCGGGCCATTTAATGCTTTTTTATACTGATACTGTGCCTCATCGAGCTGCGCTTTGGCCAGTTCAACAGCCGCCTCACGGGTCTGCAGTTCGAGCTGGTCGATCTCACCGAGATACCAGTTGTAATGAGCCAGCGCGTTATCACGGACCGAACGATATCCGCCGACATCGCCAAGGGCCTTTTTCCTGCCTTCCGAATCCAGAGGCGCGTCGCGGACATCCTCAAATTTCTGAAGCGCCGCTTCGTATTTCACCTGGGCAAGGGCAGCCGTATCCCGCGCAATAACCAGGTTTACATCCGTCACCCGGGACATATCCATACTGTCAAGTTTCTTTTGCGCGTCTTCCAGTGTCTGCTGTGCCTTCACCATCGTGGATAAAGTGGAAGCGATTTTATCGGAATTGTTGACCAGTTTGTCATAATCTTCCTGCGCATCCAGAATATCAAGGTTGGCACCGATCACATCCAGGTCCAGTGTAGATTCATCCAGATATGCCAGAACCTGATCTTTTTCGACTTTATCGCCGACACTGACAAGAATATGGGAAACAGTTCCGCTTGTCTGCCAGTTCAAATCAACAGACTGGGCTGAACGGACCGTTCCTGTTATATTGTCGAGCTTTAATTCGTAAACGCCCTCTTTTACGCGGGTGGTCGTCACCGCAAGCGAGGATGCAACTGCCTCGACACGCATCAGGTTCTGTGTCAGCTGCAAACGCACCACCAGAAACACACCGGCCGCAGCGATGATCAGTATGATCAACAGTATGATAAGGATCGGACCCCAGGCACTTTTCTTTTGAACTACGATTTTATGATCCATATATGTTACCCTTTCCCACTGCTTTCAGCTGTCATCGCCGGCTGCGGAGTTTTATTTCTTTGAAATTGACCGTCTCTGCCGCCTTCAGGACGCGGCTGACCGTCCGGACGGCCTTCTCCGGTTCCGTTTTCAGTACCTTCCGGACGAGGTCCTTTTACGGAATTATTACCCGGTCGTCCGGGATATTGTCCGTCCGAAATCGTTTCCTCCGCTGAATTGTCATCAGTTTCATTAACCGCTCCGGGTACTGCCGTATTTTCTGTCTCCGGGGCTGAGGTTCGTGCCGGTACAGCTGTTTGACCGGGTTTTCCGTAAGGAGCTGCATCAGAAGAACCCCCGGGGTTGTTTCTGCCGCGGTCTCCACCGGGGCCCTGCGGTCTTTCGGTTATATAATCAGCAGGGTTCAGGCCGAGTTTCCGCAATGAATCAGCTGATATGCCGGTTACGCTGAGCTGATCTCCCTCATGCAGGTTATTCGAAACAACCTCAATAATGTTTCCGGTTATGATTCCCGTTGTAATTTCAATCGTTTGACGCTCCGTACCATTCACGACAGTAACGGTCGGTTTTCCCTCTGTAAACGTGATCGCTTCAGACGGAATCAACAGTGCATTGCTTTTTTCCTTGGCCACAACGGAAACTTCCGCTGTCATCCCTGCCAGCAATCCGCTTTCCGGACTGTCAAAAACGACCTGCGCATTGAATGCTGTGGTGTTACCGGATGCGGAACTGGCTTCCGATATATCAACAATATGACCGCTGTAAGTTTTCCCTTCAAATGCATCCACCGTGATTTTCACCGGAGTTCCGACAGAAACAAGGTTCAGATCCAGCTCGGAAATGCTGAGCGGAATATAGATATCGCTCATATCATCGATCCTGACAGCCTTCGTGCCTCTCGTAATGTAATAGGATTCCACCGCGTCAACAGCCGTAACAACACCGTCAAACGGCGCGTAAATATAGCGTTGTTTATAAATGGTTTCCGCGTTATTCAAACTGATCTCAGCTGCCTGGACATCCTTATCACGGGGAAGCGTATCATAAGAACGGTATGTTTCCAATGCCTTTTCATATTCCTTCTGGGCAACCTGGACATTGCCTTCCGCGACCGCGTAATCTGTGGCAGAGGGCTTGCCGGAAACCCATACGTACTTTTCATAAGCGCTGACCAGAGCATTGTATGTGGAAACATAATCCTCAAATTTCCGTTCCCTTGCACTGCGGGAATCAGCCCCGATGATCACCTTTTTTCCGCCAAACGTTCTCACTTCGCGGCCTTCCTCAAATCCTTCCCAGCCTTCCCCGGTTGAAACCAGAAAATCATAATCCTGTTTGGCATAATTGAAATTCAGGTTCGCAAGCGCAAAAGCATCCCAGGCCCGCTCCATTTCATAACGCGTTGCCCGCGGATAATAGAGTGCTTCCTGCTCCAGCTTTGCCTTGATCAGGGCAGATTCCTTCACATTCAAATCAACATAAGCCTGCATACGGGGCGATTCTGAGCCTAATACATCATCCAGATTTTCCTGGCCTTCGATCATGTTCTTTTCAGCGATCAGAACCGTGGAAGAAAGGAAATCAGGGTCAAGCTCCGCCAATATGTCATCTTTTTTCACCCGGTCGCCGACTTTTACATAGACTTTCTCGATCACCCCGTTCGTTTTCCACGCAAGCTCAGAAGACTGTTTATAACGCAGATTTCCGACAAAACTCAGCGAATCAGAGACAGGACCCCGTACGACCGGGATGAGAGTCTCCTCCTGTGTACGGACGTCCGGCTGAGAGGTCAGGGACTGCGGTGAAACGGAACAGGAAGCAATCAGCAGCACAAATATCAACAGCATAAAACCAAAAGCCGCTCTCATTTTGTTCTGCCCTTTTTCTTTCCTGTAGAATTTTTCCATTTGCCAGCCGTCTCCTGCGCGAAAGTCTTTATTCAGACCGCAGCGCGATAACAGGTTCCAGGTTGGAGGCTTTGTTTGCCGGATAAACACCGAAAAACAGCCCGACCGCAATCGAAAACAACGTTGCGCCGATTATGATGAGCGGATTGATGGAAATCGATAATTCAGTACCCGTCATTGCCGCGATCCGGGCAATACCGAACGCAAGCAGCAGCCCGAAACCGATCCCCAATACACCGCCGACCAGTGAAAGCACGGATGATTCCACCAGAAACTGCGCGAGAATATCACCCTTCTTTGCGCCAAGCGCTTTCCGCAAACCGATCTCACGGGTACGCTCACTGACCGTGACCAGCATGATGTTCATGATGCCGATCCCGCCGACCAGCAGGGAAATAGCTGCCACACCGCCAAGGAATAATGTAAACGTCCCCATAATATCGCCAACGGCATCCAGAATTTCCTGAACATTCATGATTTGGAAATCGTTCGGGTTGCCTTCAAAGATCCCATGCCGGTCCTGCATCAGGCTTTCGATCTGCTTCTGTGCGTCTTCCAGCGCATAAGACGTTTTCACCAGTATTGCCGCCTGAGAAACACTGTTCTTCTGGCGGGTCATCAGCCGGGACTGCGCGGTTGAAAGAGGAATATAGACATTTCTGTCTCTGGAAATGCCAAGTGTCGAGCTGCCTTTTTCAGCGAGCACACCGGTCACCCGGTAAGGCTGCCCCATGATCCGGATCGTTTCCCCGATCGAATTTGAATTTGCCGCACCGAACAGGGATTTGTTGATTTCCGTACCGATGACAGCTACCATTTCCTTGTTATCGATATTATCCTGCGTGATATAACTGCCGAGCATCATGTCATCATTATTAACCTTCAGATATCCCGGGACCACACCGGTAACCGTCGCATTAACTGTTTTTCCGTTACTCTGCGAGATCGTATAAGACTGGGAGACAACAGGCGCAATGATCTCGACACAGTCCAGTTTCGCGATCGCGTTAATATCATCATTGGTCAGGTCCCGGGCATTGCGGACATTTTCAGTAAAATTTCCGGGGCTCAGGTAAAGCGTTTGCGTACCGAGAGAGCTCAGGGAATTCGTGATCGTATTCTGTGCCCCTTCCCCAATCGACATCATGGCAATCACAGCGCCGACACCGATAAAAATGCCCAGCATCGTTAAAAAGGAACGGATTTTGTTGGATGTGATGGATCTCATCGCCTCTTTGATGAGCGTCGTTATGTTCATTCTTCCGTTTCTCCTTTTTCATCTTCATGATTTTCGTCATTTTTATACGCATCACCATTTTTCTCATTGTCATTTGTGTCATATTGAGCCGGCAGGGAACGCTTTGGTGCTTTATAACCTGATGAATTATTATTCTCCAATGATTCACTTACTGACGATTTATTTTCCGATAATTGACTGTCTGTTGACTGACTTTTTGATGAACGTCTGCGTGTGGAATGATAGCCTGACAACTCACTGACTGTCTTCTGACTTTCGCTTGATTGACTGTCTGTTGGCTGACTTTCCACCGGCTGACTTTTTGATGAACGTTTGCGTGTGGAATGATAGCCTGATGACTCACTGGCTGTCTTCTGATTGCCGCTTGATTGACTGTCCGTTGGCTTGCTCTCTGCCGGTTGATCCTCTTTTGATTGTTTTTTTGTTGTATGTGAATCTGCCGGATTGCTTTCTGTTGATTGCCTGTTCTCTGAACGAGTATCCTTTGAAGAATCATCACCAAGAGCGGCTTTATCGTTCGCGAGTCCATCCAGTTTGGAATAATTCACATCCGTCCAGCGCTTCAGCTCCGCCTGTTCTTCTTCAGAACCAAGCATACCGTCAAAAACAGAGATCACCCGCGGCACCTGCCTGCCGATTTTCGGGTCATGTGTGACAAGGATGATGGTTTTCCCCTGTTCCTTGTTGAGACGGATCAGCAACTCCATGATTTCCTTCCCGGATTTGCTGTCAAGGTTCCCGGTAGGTTCATCCGCCATGATGATTTCCGGATCATTGATCAAAGCCCGGGCGATTGCCACCCGCTGCTGCTGCCCGCCTGACATTTCTTTCGGCTTATGGTTCAGACGGGAACCAAGGCCGACCAGCTCCAGCGCGTCGATCGCGCGCTGTTTCGCATTGGCTTTGTTTTTGGAATACAGCGTCGGCAGCAGGACATTTTCCAAAGCAGTTGACCGGGGAAGGAGATTGAAACTCTGAAATACGAAACCGATTTTCCGGTTCCGCACATCCGCCAGCTGGGAATCATTCATATTTGATACCAGTTCCCCTCCCAGTTTATAGATCCCATCCGTCGGACGGTCAAGGCAGCCGAGAATGTTCATCAGTGTGGATTTACCGGAACCGGAAGGTCCCATGATTGCGGCAAGTTCCCCTTTGTAAATATCAAGGGTGATATCATTCAGGGCACGGACTTCCACATCGCCCATGATGTAATATTTTTTTATATGTTCCGTATGGATTACACCGATTTCACTCATAATTCCTCAATTCCTCATCCAGGATAAAAGCGCTTAGCGGGATCTTCCGCCGCCACCGGGGGGACGTCCACTGCCGCCGGGTCCACCGCCGCCCGGTCTGCCGCCGCCTGCCGGTCCGGTATTAATATTTATCATATTCCCGAAATTAAGATTGCTGGCATTGAATTGGGAAGTGACCTTGTTGACAGCGACTTCATCGCCTTCCTGCAATTGGTCGCTGATGATTTCGATATTGGAACCGGACTGCATGCCGGTCTTCACAGGCACATCAACAAAGGTCCCGTCCGGCATCAGCTTTCGGACAATGCGGGTCACGCCGTCATCAGCCACAGAAACCGCCTTCTGCGAAACATAAAGCGCGTCATCCGCCTCTTCCGTTACGATCGCGACATCCGCCATCATCCCTGATTTGATCGAATTGTCCGCTTCATCCATTTTGACTGTCAGAGCAAAATTGACCGAAAGGTTATTGACTGTACCCGCATTTGAAATATTCACGATGGTACCGGTATATTTCCGCAGCGGTATCGCGTCAAAAGTGATGCTGACTTCCTGACCGAGATGGATGTTATTGATTTCAAGCTCAGTCACGCTGATATCTATATAATGTGAGCTTAAATCATCTATACGAACCGCAAGGATATCTCTTGCTGCCGAGGTTTTTTCATAAGTTATCACATCGAAGGGTTTTGCCTCCACCTGTGCTACCGTTCCGTTGATCGGAGAAATGATTTTGGCTGTGTTTACCGTAGCTGCCGCGGCATCGACCTGCGCCTGCAGGGACCGGACCTGGTTGTTTGTAGGACCGTCTTTGATGCGGTTATAGGCGCGTTCCGCGTCATTCAGCTGTGCCTGCGCAAGTTTTAATGCCGCATCCGCCTTTTGAACATCGATTTCCTCTGTTTCCCCATTAAACCAGTTGTACTGTGCCTTCGCGGAATCCATTTGTACCTTCGCGCTTTCCATTGCGGAAAGAGCCCTGATGCGGATAACATTGTCCAGGTCCAGCATGCTGACAGAATCGAAATACTCTTTTGCCGACTCATAATTCGCGATCGCGCGCATATAATCGTCATATTTCACGCCGAGTTCCATCAGATCTGTCCGAATGACGCCAAGCGAATCCAGAGCCTTCTGCGCGTCCTCCACGGACTTTTTTGCCTGGACCATCTTCGTCCGGGCCTGTTCCAGTTCCAGCGTAGAGGTAAACAGACGTTCCAGGCCTTCTTCCGCCTTTTCCTTCGTTACTTCAGCGTCAATGATTGACGAATCGATGGTGCTGCGGTCCAGTTCCGCCAGTACATCCCCTTTCTTAACCTCATCGCCGACTTCCACATTGACCGATGCGACCGTACCGGAAGTCTGCCAGTAGAGATATACGGATTGATTGGACCGCACAATACCGGAAATATCATCCAGTGTGTTCGTCAGCTCCCCCCGCTGCACCTTTTCCGTATCGGGTTCCAGTTCAGCCGCCTCTTTTTGTTTCTCTTTTATCAGAGCTGTTGTCCGCTGGTAATCATAATAACCATACCCGCAGATACCCACCAAAATCACTAACAGGATGATGATGGTTGTCAAAGCTTTTTTGCTGATTTTTGCCCGCGGTTTATTTATTTTCTGATCCATACTCAATCCTCATTTCGCTCATCGACAGGTTCGGTGGGCAGATCACTGCCGCCGGATAGCTGCAGGTCAGGCTTTTCAATGTTTTCCAGACCCATATCCCGCAAAACGCTGTTATCAACAGAAGGAACACAAACCGGATCACCTTCATTCAAAAATCCGCTGCTGATCTGAACAAGCGAATCTGTGGTCAGCCCTATCTTCACCGGCGTGTCATTGCATACTGTTCCGTTGGAAATCCCGATATACCAGGAACCGCCTTCGGAAAAAACAGCGTTTGCGGGAACGATCAGTGCGTCTTCCGCTTCAGCCAAAATCAGATGGACTTCCGCTGTCATGCCGATTTTCACATTTTCATCAGGTTCCAGTATTTCAACCATGGTCTGAAATGTCACCCGGTTTCCGGATTCCTCTCCTGCGGAAGAAACCGTTTTGACAATTCCTTCATATGAAGTGGATGTATCCGCGTCAAGTATGATCCTGGCTTTCATGCCGTCCTGAACACCCAAAATATCGATTTCGGAAACATCGAGGGGAATATACAGATGGTCCATGCTGTCCAAACGGAAAGCAGCCGTATTTTGTGTTACATAATCCCCTTCGCGCGCGGAAATCTGGGTAACAACACCGTTGATCGATGCAACGATGTTCCGGCGGTTATAAGTGTCCTGCGCGTTATCCACTTTTATCTGCGCAGCTGTGATATCTTTTTCTCTCGGATATTCGTTGTAGGTCCGAAAAACCCGCAGCGCGCTGTCATAAGCTGCCTGGGCGACATCAATATCGGCATCCGCCTGGGCAAAATCATTAGCCGTTGCTTTGCCGCTGTAGTACAGATAATTGTTATAGACTTCGGCATATTTGTTCAAAGCTGAAAGCATGTTTTTCCGCCGCGCCTCATACTCATTCCGTTCGCCCTTTTCCGGACTGCTGCGCCAGCCTGCGCCGGCTGCATCGTTGAAGCTGCTCAATGCTTCTTCATAATATTCCCTGTAAATCGCGGTCTGCTCGGACCAGTATTTGATATCATTCGTGATCGCGCGCGGATATTTCAGCCTTTCCTGTGCCTTTTCCGAATCTATCAGGTCGCTTTCTTTATCTTTCAGGTCTTTGTATGCCTGTGCTTTGGGTGTTTCCGAATAAAGGACTTCTTCCAATTCATCCAGTGCAGAAATCAGCGGGATCTCCGCGTTGATCACATCGACGGACAGGGAATCACCTGCCAGGGATGCCAGGACCTGCCCTTCCGCGACAGGATCACCGAGCTTGACATTTACTTCCCCGATTACCCCTTTTGTTCCCCAGGTCAGTGAAGCGGTCTGTCCGCCGGTTACATTTCCGATGAATATAACGGTCTTTTCAATATCCTTTCTGACGGCAGGAACAGTCAGGATCTCTTTTTCTACGTCAGCTGAATGCCGGTTACAGCTGCCGAGAACAGCTGTCAGCAGCAGAAAAAGGATCGCCATTTTATTGAACACCCGCATTCTATCTCCGATTTTTATAAGTATACCGCCGGACATACGCCGGAATTTTTAAAAACATGAAAGAGAGACTTACTGTTCATACTGCCCGATGTTGGGGGAAAACTCAGGGGAAAACACACTCGGACAGCAGAAAGAAATCTCTCTCTCAATTATACTTTTTAACGCATGAACCTTAGAATAACCTTAGAAATTCATTAGCTTCAGGTTTTCCCGATTTTTGTTTTACAAAATACCACTGACGCATTCATAATTTGCTTTATAATAATACAGATGGAGAACATTGAGGTAAATGACCGGGTGATCATGCGTAAAGCTCATCCCTGCGGGGGATCGGAATGGCAGGTTGTCCGCGTTGGTGCGGACATCGGACTCGTTTGTCTGACATGCGGACACAAAATATTTTTATCCCGCCGGGATCTAGCCCGCAGAATTAAGGGGAAACCCATACGGACACTTCCTCAAGAAGCTTCATCTTAACTAAAAGATAAGGTGCAATCGTTATGCCAATCTTGGACCCAAACACAGTTGAATGCTTCAGCCGCAGTGCGGACCAGACCCGCCGGTTTGGAATGCGGCTGGGAAGTCTGCTTAAACCCGGTGATCTGGTAGGACTGAGCGGAGACCTGGGAGCCGGTAAAACCACACTCATCAGCGGCGTTGCGAAGGGATGGGGATCTCCCGATCCTGTAACAAGCCCTACCTTTGTGCTGGTAAATGAATATTACCGCAGCGACAGCAGCATCCTGTTTCACATGGATGCCTATCGCATCGGCAGCATCTGGGAAGCCGAAGAGCTTGATTTTGAACGGATGCTGCAAAAAGGTCCGCTGCTCATCGAATGGGCAGAATTGATCGAAGCAGTCCTCCCGAAGGAACGCCTTTGGATCCAAATGAAATATATTTCCGACGGCATCCGCAGCTTCACCCTGAAACCAACAGGAAAGCGCTACACCGCTTTAGCCGCAGAATTCCGCCGCAACAGTTTCGGAGTCTGAATACAGAGAATATGATCCTCGCAATTGATACTTCAACCGCCCGTCTGGGCATTGCAGTCTATAACGGTACGGAAGTCCTGGCAGAAAGCGCCTGGACCAGCCCCAACCGTCACACCGTCTCTCTGGCACCGGCAGTAGATGAAATGCTTGAGAACCTCGAAATTGAAAAAAAGAAATTGAAAGCTGTTGGCGTTGCCCTCGGCCCCGGGTCCTTCACCAGTCTGCGTGTGGGGCTTTCCTTCGCAAAAGGTATCTCCCTGGGGCTTGGGATCCCTGTTATCGGCGTCCCCACGCTGGATATCACAGCCAACCAGCAGCCTTTGGACAGCATACCGCTCTGCGCGTTTTTGCAGGCAGGACGGGGAAAGCTGGCGGCTTCGTTTTATGATGTGAAACGGAACCGATGGGTCAGCCGGGAAGGTATCGAAATCTATACCGCGGAAACCCTCAGCGATGCCATCACAGAACCGACGATCGTAACCGGTGAGTTTGACGCCGATGTACGCGCGGCTCTCCGGAAAAACAAAAACATCCGAATGTCCGGTCCGGCTGCCAGCCTGCGCCGCGCGGGATATCTTGCGGAAACAGCCTGGAAGATTTACGAAAAAGGTGATTACCCACAGGTTTCCTCCCTTTCGCCGATCTACCTGCATACGCACGATCCGATTTTGAATTGATTCTTCAGGGGCAGCGGAACAGGGGAGAAATCAAATGGACTTTACCGTCAGACCAATGAAGACTTCGGATATTCCGGATGTATTCGCGATCGACAAGGCATCGGCCACGCTGTACTGGCCGGAACGTTCCTATCACTTTGAAGTCGAAAAAAATGATGCTTCCCGCCCGTTCGTCGCCGTGGGGAGCGACGGAGAAATCCTTGGATTTATCGTCTTCTGGCTGATCATTGACGAAGCCCACCTGGCCAATTTCGCCGTCAGTGAACCTGCCCGGTGCAGGGGAATCGGCAGAGCCCTTTTGATGCAGGGGCTGAAGACCTGTTACAGCGGCGGAGCACGTATCTCTTTCCTGGAAGTCCGGGCGGGAAACGCACCGGCACTTCACCTGTACGAAAGCTGCGGCTATCATACGGAAAGTATCAGGAAACAGTATTATCAGGATAATCACGAGGACGCGCTGCTGATGAACCTGGATCCGGAAGATTATGAAAAACTGATGAAAGAGGAAACGATATGAGCAAACTTTTGGATGACATGAACGCTTTGGCTGCAGAGATTTCTGTTTGCAGAGATTGTATGCTTCACCTGACAAGAGACAAATCCGTTCCCGGTGAGGGTAATGTCAGGACAAAGATCCTTTTCATCGGAGAAGGTCCCGGCGCCAATGAAAACGCCACGGGACGGCCTTTCGTCGGTCAGGCAGGAAATTTCCTCAACCAGCTGCTGGCGATCGCGCAGGTAAAACGCCAGGAGGTTTTTATCACCAACGTGGTGAAATGCCGTCCGCCCTCAAACCGCGATCCTTTGCCGGAAGAGCTTTCCGCCTGTTCCAAATTTCTGAACCGCCAGATCGAGCTCATCAACCCGCTGATCATCGTGACGCTCGGCCGTTTTTCCATGGCACGTTATTTTCCCTTACAGCGCATCAGCTCCATCCACGGCCAGGGACTTTGGGTAAACGACCGCCTGATCATCCCGATGTTCCATCCGGCGGCCGCGCTGCATCAGCCCAGCCTGCGTGCCGCTATTGAGCACGATTTTTCCCTGATCCCGGGATATCTGGAGCAGGCAAAAGAACGTTTTGACCCGAAACCTGTTATCGAAGAAAAACCGGCTGAAGCACCCAAACCGGATAACTCCGCGCCTGCGGAACCGGATACCGGTGAAGCCGCGCAACTTTCTTTATTCTGATCTCGTAAATAAGGTGTCAGAATTCAGATGGCGGAAATCCGCAGTCAGCGAAAATGCCGCAAAAATTCTGAAAACTGAAAAACCGTAAAAGAAACCAAATCGCTAAACCGGAGGCTTCTATGAAAAAATTTCTTATTCTCTTGATTTTGGTTTTCATTGCCGGCTGTTCCGGTACACTTACTAACGGCAGCAAAGAACTGACCATCGAACAGGTCCAGCAATACGCACAGCAGACCATGACCGCCCAGGCAGGCGGATCCCAGGACAGCGGACAAATGCTGATTCGTCCCGTCCTGCAGCAGCCTACAGCCACACCGTCCGGCGGTTCGGGCGTAATCATACTTGCAACACCGGATGATACAAGAATAATCAACCGTCCGATTTACAACGTACCCACAGCGATCCCGACCGCGACAAATTCACCGATGTATCCGATTTATACACAGCCTACCAGTTCAACGATCTATGCGCAGCCTGTCACAACTGTCTGCGAGCGCGTTCGCTTTGTTGACGATGTAACGATTCCGGACAATACCGTCATGGCTCCGGGTCAAACCTTCCGGAAAACCTGGAGGATCCAGAATGCCGGCAGCTGTGCCTGGAATTCCGGATACCAGCTGGTTTTTTCCGGCGGTGATGCCATGGGCACAAATTACGCGGTGAACCTGCCCGGTACGGTTGTTCCGGGAGCCACGATTGACGTAAGCATAGATCTCGTCGCACCGATGACGTTTGGAACCTATCAAAGCAAATGGAAACTGCGCAGTCCTTCCGGCAATTTATTCGGAACGGCTAATTCTCAGGATGATTCCATATGGGCAAAAATCATCGTAGGGAACAATGCCAACATAGCGACAATAGCTCCCGGCATTACACCGGTCAATACAGGCTGTACGCTGCTTTCCGTAACTCCACCGCACCGCGCGGCCTTCCATCCGGGAGATGAAACCGATTTTTATTTCCGTGTCAGGAACGATACATATACGTTATGGTCCGCAAGTGACCTGGATATCGCATATATCGGCGGGGAAAACATGCTGAAACGCAAAGATCAGGTCCGCAAAGACCTGGCGTACGATGTCGCCCCCGGCGGGACCCTGGAATACGGACTTGACGCCATTGTTCCGAACACTCCGGGTACCTATACCATGACCATGGGTGTCGTCCGCGGATATGAGGTACTCTGTTCCATGGATGTCACGATCACAGTCGTTTATTAGGGAATTCGATTTATCTTTGGTTTAAGGGATAAAGAAACGTATAAGGTGTCAGGGATTATATAAAGATTATGGATCTGGAATTTGACATCCTGGATTTGCTGAATAAAAACAATATTGAATCCGACAGGATCGAATTCAAAAAGGGATGGAATCCTGACGACATATACAGAAGCATTTGTGCCTACGCCAATGATTTTGACAACCTTGGCGGCGGTTATATTTTTGTTGGTGTTGAAGAAAAAGACGGTGTTGCTGTACGTCCGGTCTGCGGAATTCCGCTGAATATGTTAGACAAGATACAGAAAGAAATGGTTGGTTACAATCGAAAAATCATACCGGCGTATTTTCCAAAGCTCATTACCGAAAAGGTTGACGGCCAGAATATTTTGGTGATTTGGGTTCCGACAGGAGCACAGAGACCTTATAAGACAACAGAGCATATTTCTTCAAAAAATGACAGCAACTACAAATATATCATCAGATATGGCACCAGTTCTGTTGCTGCCACTCCGGAGCAGGAACGGGAATTGCTGACTATGTGTGCACATGAACCGTTTGATGTACAAGGTAATGCAAAAGCTTCCATAGACGATATATCTCCGCTCCTTCTGGAAGATCATCTGAAACAAACCGGCAGCAAACTGGCCAGGCAAGTGGCAAAGCTTGGCGTACGTGAAATACTTGAACAGATGGATCTTCTTGAAGGTCCACCGGAGCGGCAGCGGGTAAAGAACGCAGCTCTGATGATGTTCTGTGACCATCCGGATAAGTTTTTTCCATACATGCAGGTCGAAATCGTTCGTTTTCCAAATGGCAGCATCAAAGATCCGAAAAATTTTATCGAAATCCCGCCAATTAAAGGCACCGTTCCGCAAATCATTCGCCGTACGATGGAAAAACTGCAGGATATTGCCATATCGGAATATGTGCAGAAAGTGCCAAATCAGATGGAAGCAAATCGTTTTGTCAGTTATCCGTATGAGGCTTTAGAAGAGGCTGTCGTAAACGCCTTTTATCATCGTGATTACATGTGCTACGAACCGGTTCATATCGAAATTGAACCGGACTGTATCCGCATCATAAGTTATCCGGGAATAGACAGATCTATTCCGATAAGCGTAATCGAAAAAGGTGAACGTTTCAAAACCAGAATTTATCGGAACCGGCGTCTTGGCGAATTTCTGAAAGAACTGGACCTGACGGAAGGCAGATGTACCGGAATTCCCACGATTCAGGAAGGATTGGAAAAGAACGGATCCCCAAGGGCAATTTTTGAAACTGATGAAGACAGACGTGCTGTCTGCGTAACTATTCCGATCCAACCCGATTATTTTAAAATAAAAAATGATACAGATTATTCTAAAGCCCCAAAGCGCCAAAGCGCCAATGAAAATGGCGCTTTGGAACTTAGAATCATAGCAGAGATATTAAATAACCCTCATATCAGCCAGAATAGTTTGGTAGAAAAGTTGGAAATTCCAAGGAGAACAATTCAGAGAAAAATGGATGAACTCCAGCAAAGAGGAAAGATAATTCGAGTTGGCGGAAAACGTTATGGTTATTGGAAAATCACAGAAACATTGATATCTTTCCGTGGTTCTGATCAAGATAATCATATTGATTAACAATTCCAAAGTTCTAAAAAAAGCAGGTTCATACCCGGACTCAAAATAATGATTAAAAGGCCGTTATTCTGCTCCATGGATGTCACGATCACGGTCGTTTATTGATCATTTTTGCTGACTCCTGCCGCAAAGCATGGATAAGCGCATCATTCTCCTCTGATGATCTTACAGCCAGACGGATGTAATTCTTTCCATCCACCTTGGCTGTAAGGTCTTTAATAAATATATTATGCGAAACAAGCAGAGTCTTCGTCAGGGTCTTTGCGGGGATAGACCGATCCAGTTCCACCATGACATAATTCGCCTGAGAGGGAATGATACGAAGTCCCGGTATCGCGGCAAGAGCTTTTTGGAACCTTCTGCGTTCAATGCGCAGCTTGTCTAATCCTTTCGCGTAGTCTTTTTGGTATTTTTCTTCGATCTGCATGAAAAACTCCGCGAATGAATTGATATTCCAAATCGCGACATCCTTTTTCATATCAGAGACACGCGCAGTATTACCTGATACCAGTACACCTAAGCGAAGACCCGGAATGCCATAGGTCTTTGATATGCTTCTCATCACATACAGGTGAGGATTCGCTGTAATAAAGTCCTGGTCAAGAAGGGACCCGTCCTGTTCATCTGAAAAATCAACAAAGGATTCATCCACGATCAGGTTTATATTTTTCTTCCCGGCCCATGAGATGATTTCCGACATATCTTTTTTCGGGAGATAATTTCCGCTTGGGTTATCAGGATTGATCAGCACAAGATTTTTGACAGGGTGCTCTCCAAAATAACGAATGACATCTTTATGCGTGTAGGAATAATCAGGGTTGTCGGGAACATAAACAACAGAATCTGCTTCGGAGTAACGGTTCGGATATTCCTCAAACGTCGGCCGGATAAACCCGGTAACACCGCTGAGTGTATTCATAAGGGATTTTATCAGCTCTGCCGCTCCGTTTCCGACCACAACATTTTCCGGACGGACACTGAAAATTTTCGCGGCCAGCAGACAGTTCCCTGCCATACCGCTGGGATACGCGGTCAACAGCCGCCCAAAGTTGGCTTTCATCTCCTCGATCATCCGCTCCGGAGGGAAATAAGGGTTCACAATATAGCAAAAATCCAGCAATTTGGGATACCGCCAATAGCCCCCATATCGTTTCTGTATCCGGCTGAGCCTTTCCTCATCATCTTCGGTAAATAATGATTCAGCAATATCAAGGTCATGCGCGTCATCGATTTCATACCAGCGCTCCCCGGATAGGCGTTTGCCTTTTATGACGGGGTCATCCAGCATAGTAATCACACGCAGGACCTGTTCATAATACTCATTTTCACCGAGAGCAGCCTGATAGGCTTCCAGAAACGGGACATAATAATTCTCGGAAAACTGTCTGCTGAATTTATAAATGTTCACCGTTTTATAATACTGGTCCGTTTCCGTAAAGTCAAAATTTTTCTTTGTTATAAATTCTTTGATCGTGTCATCATCAGATAACTTCAGACAGGTCCCGTCCATCCAGGATTCATATTTGTCAACCAGGGCCAGTGTATCACGGGGATCTTCTATTAATTTATCGAGAACGGAATCCTCAAAGATAATATCCGACTCAAACAGCAGTGTATCTTCTTTACAAAGCCAATCTCCTGCCAAAGCCAGCGAATAGATATTATTTGTTTTTTCATATATCGGGTTATTGATAAAAACGATCGGAGTCCGGATCCCAAGCGAATTGACATGTTCAACCAGCTTCTCACCCTCATATCCGATGACGATGATGATCCGGGAGACGTTTTTTCTTTCAATCTGGTGCAGCATCCTGTCAATCAATGTAACATTGTTAACCTTCACCATGCATTTTGTATTGTTTTTTGTCAGTTCTTTGAGCCGTTTTCCCATCCCGGCCGCTAATATTATTGCCTGCATAGAATCTCTCCCTGACTAATCTGTCCGTTTTAACCTCAATTCCCTTTGAAGCGCCGTTTTATTTACTTTCCAGTTTTTCCCATTTTTCCACATCAAAAACGTTATCCCCGTGAAGCGCGTACCAGTTCGCGGACAGAAAAGTGTTCCCGTTATTCGCGTTGATATCCCATACATCCGTCCTGATGATGTAATGCACAGGGTCATTTTTCGCATCATTTGTGATCGGGTTCCCGGTAAAGGGATTTACCGGATCCTCAAACAAACCATCCACGGCAAGCGTCGGAACATCCGCGTTCGTCATAAAACTGTCATCTGTTTTAAATTCATGGGTATTAAAATCTTTCACCATCAGGACAGGGTTATAAAGAAGGACATCTTCGATATAATTCTTCCCGAACATGTGCTCCCGATATACCTGATAAATACCATGGTCTGCCGCAATGATGATCCTTGTATTATCATAAACGCCATTCTCCCGCAGCCAGTCCAGCCACCTGCCAAGCATCTTATATGAAGCCATATTGGTATGGTAATGTTCCATCTGTAAATCATATTGAATATTGATCTGCCTTCCGTCCAAAGAAGTGCGGACAGCCGGGTCGGTATCAAATTCATGATTATCCACAAGGAATTCCACCGTATAATCCGGCATTTGCAGCAGAACAGGTTCATGGGTCGCACCATTATCCATTGAAAAGTAGGTGTTATTGTCAGTATCCACGATCTTTGTCATCTCCGGAAGGTTGACCAGAACATTGTAATTATCAATAAATTTCCGTTCCAGACCGCTTGCGGAAAGGATCCCGTAGGAGGTCTGCGTCGATCCCTTCTTCCCGGCAATTGCGTCTGATTCGTTATACAGGCCATAGGAATATAGTGTCGGCTGCAAAACAAGCGGAGCTGTTTTATAGATACTGAAGCAGAAAAAATTACGGTTCAGTGTTTCTGTCTCCGCTTTCTGTATATCGGAAGATGTAAACATCCCGATAACGTTATAGGCTTTGATATCCGGATGATCATCATAAATATGCAGGTCAGAGGGTTCTTTATAATTCGCATAGGAAGGACTGAAAATCGTAACGTCATACCCGGCATCATCAAAAAGAACCGGCATCATGCGCAGGGCTTCGTTATGCTTTTGGATCAGGGATTCATCCGCACGTTCGTTGATTTTTTCGGGCAGATATTCATAACCGCCATACAGTGACGGGATAGCCAGGTTCGTACTTGCCCCATGTGATAAGGTATTGGGATAAAATGTAAATCCGTCGAACTGGCGCATCAACTCCGGATTTTCTGCCATGATGAAAGGAATATAATATCCGATAGAACGGTCCATCATAAGAATAACGACATTTTTTCCGTTTTTGCTCAAAGGGATCACGGGGATCTCAGCCCGGGCTTCAGCGACTGTTTTTTTGATTCCGGAAAGGCTCCTGCTGATATCCATGACATTCATGAATGACATCACAGCCGCGGTTAAACATAACGCAAGCGCCGCAGCCTGAACGATTTTTATTCTTTTCTTCCAGATAAAAACAAGCAGAAGCGTTATTCCCAGCAGAACAGCAAGATTGATCAGATAATCCCGCCCGGAATCTGCGGGGCTGATATCATATACCAGCTGGGAAGAGATATCTCCCCGTTCGGTACCGAAAAACATATAGTTGACCGCGGAACAAAATGACAGCACCCACATGGCCAGACTCATGGTCTTTTTCACTGCCGGCGTGGCAATTTTATAAAAAATACCAAACCATAGTAAAAAAGTACCGGCAGCCAGTAAAAAGGAGCACAATACAAACCACAGCGGAGAATAATAGATTTGCAAATTTATAAAGTCCGCCGGAGATGCCTTTATCACGGATGAAGAGATCAAAGTCCCTGTCAGCAAAGACATAAATATACATCCGAGCAAAAATACCGCGTCATCATCCTTCGACGCAGCGGAAATCGAAAAACGGCGCCCGGAAAGATGAAAATTGCTCAAAACGAGCGGCATCTGCAGCAGCAGGCAGACAGCTGCCGCAAATATCGTTTTCCGCTGAGACTCAAACGGGTGCATGATCAGGACATATTCCTGCACAGCGACTCCGACCAGGAAAAGGCAGATCCTGATTACTTTTCCCGGATCCTTCAGTTTGTAAAAGATATTTTTTACGAGGGAAAAGACATTGTTCATTGTCCAGTAAAGCACAAGACCGGAAGGCGAACCATACAATAAAATCAGGAAAACCAACGCCATCCCGTACATTTGAATTTTGCTTTTCAGCGGAAAGCCCTTCATGTATATCGCAGCGGATATGATATTGATCAGAGTCATCAATACCGGCAGGACATTGATCGTTAATCCGAAAACTCTCAGCATCGCATCCGGTGCGGAGAGATCTTTTATCGGTCCGAAGGAAACACCATTCAACAGCATCAATCCCGACAAAAAACGGTAAGCAGCGATGAAAAAGGGTATTTCAAGAAGAAGAGACAGCGACCCTTTTAATGCGTATAGCGGTTTATAATTGTTCTGACGGTAATAGGTCTGCGTCATCATAAAGCGTTCATCACCGGTAAACGTCTTTTTGATATGATCTACCCAATGCTTTAATTTCTTTTCCTGCTCATGGGAATCCGCCTGCATGGCATCTGCCCGGCGGTACAACGGCAGCACAAGAAGATTTACGACAATGCTCAGAACAAGGATCGTTATACCGGGATCTTTTACAGAACGATTAACGATCGCGAAAATCACATCAAAAAGCAGCTCCAGCGGCCTGATCGAAAGGGTATATAAGATGTTCAGGAATGTCATCAACTCTCCTTATTTCGCTCGTCCCGAGCTTTTGATTTGTCCTGTATCAAATCCATACGTTTCTGCAGCAAATAATCAACCACACGGGAGGTACTTTCGCCGATATATGCCCAGGTTTCTTTTCGTGCCTCATCTCTGCCCTGTTTGAACGATTCATCGCTGAGGCATGAATCGATGAGATCCTTCATGTCAGTCAAATCATCGCGGGTAAGCTGGCGACCGATTTTCGGCAGCACGGAAAAGGTCCATAGTTCTTCATCAAGCCAGGCCGCGTCATAGGGATCTTTGTTGAAGGATGTATCGGCATAGATGACCGGTTTATCAAAAACCAGCGTGAAATCAAAAATCACTCCGGAAAAATCCGAAATCATCACATCCGCCCGCCGCAGTACGTCAAAATTGTCATTATCACGGTTCCATTCCAGCTGTTCACTCGCCGGGTACTCGGACATGATTTTTTCAAGCAGTTCCTTTTCGGCGGTATATGACTGCGGATGCGGACGGACGATCACATGATATCCGGTCTCAAGCAGTGCTTTGATAACGGAACTGCCGTAAACGGATAAAATCGCGCTCGGTCCCCAGGAAGGAGCCAGTAAAACAGTCCGTGGATGCTCCGGCAGCGGATCTGCCGCGTCCAATCTTTTTTTCATTTCATCCATATACGTAATGCCGACTTTTACAATTTCTTTTGGCGGAAGGTTCCTCAACTGCTCCAGCTTCCGGATCTGATTTTCCTGGTAATCTCCGGAAATCAGGATCGTGTCATAGTAGTCGATCCCAAACATCCGGTAAATCGTGATATCACTGGCTGCGTGAGGAATATGGACATACCATTTCACATCACGGGAGCGCTTCCAGTATAAAACATCCAGGCTGGGTGTAGAGGAAAGGACGATATCGGCACGCAGCGTATTCAGCCGTGCAAAAGCTTTGTTGCCCTCACCGATAAACTGACAATGCACATATTCATATTTTTGGTCAAGAGCAGGATCATCCGGAGAAGAGGTCAGATATTCCAGTTTTTCCTTACGCCGTTCAAATTCGCTGCAGATCGGCTCAAAAACATTCCAATATCGTTTGCTGTCTGTAAAGATGACGACCGGTGTTTCACTGCCGGACAAAGCCTCTGTTTTACCGCCATTCAGACGGAAACGCAATTTCATAAAAACTTCCCGCAGCGCATAAACTGCCGCTCCTAATACACCAATCAGTATCGTGAACAGCATGCTTCCTGTACCCGGATCAATATAAAACAGCATCAGACCTCTCTTCGCCTTCTTTCAAACTATCAAAGGAAATACTGAATAACAGATTTTCAAAAATTCTGACTCAAACCAGTCTTTTCCGCGGCATCAAACGGCGTCAGGAGAACTTTTACCCATTCCTGCCGCCGAAGGATTTCATATATTTTAACGCTGTTTGCGCAATGACGCTCCAGAAGGTGCCAAAATCTGCCTGCATTTGATGCGTATATTGAATCGCTTGTTATTTTCCGGACAACACTTATTACAGAATGGCAGCAGAACAATAGCACAGCTGTATTCGTGTTACTCAATGCCCGGTGCAATGAATTACCTGTTTTAAAGAGAAAAGGCGCCGTAACAGCGCCTTTTCTGATTTATTTACTAATTATCGCTTTAGATAAATGCCTTCACAAGGGCGAGCAGGACACCGCCGGCTACGACGGAACCCAGCTGACCGGAGGTGTTGGCACCCATGGCGTGCATCAGGATGAAGTTATCCGGATCATCTTCCAGAGCGATCTGGGCAGCAATACGGCCGGCCATCGGGAAGGCGGAGATACCGCAGGCACCGATGAGCGGGTTGATCTTGCCGCCGGTGATGATCTTCATCAGCTGACCGAACAGGACACCGGCAACGGTATCGAGGATGAAGGCCAGCAGACCGAGAGCCATGATGAACAGGACGCTCCACTTCAGGAAGCTTTCGCCGGTCATGGTACCGCCAACGGCCAGACCCAGGAACAGGGTGGAAACGTTGATGATTTCATTCTGGGCAGCCTTATCCAGACGATCGACAACACCGGATTCCTTCATCAGGTTCCCCAGCATCAGCGCGGCGATCAGCGGAGCGGCATCCGGAGAAATGATGGAGATGGCGATGGTGACAAGCATCGGGAAAACGATGACTGCGCGGTTGGAAACTTCACGCGGAGCGTATTCCATGTGGATCTGGCGATCTTTCTTGGAAGTCAGGGCCTTCATGACCGGAGGCTGAATGATCGGGATCAGGGACATGTAGGAATAAGCAGCGACTGCGATCGGGCCGAGCATGTGCGGCGCGATCTGGGAAGCAACATAAATGGCGGTCGGGCCGTCAATAGCACCGATAGTTCCGATGGAGGCGGCTTCAGGAAGACCCCAGCCCATTTGAGGGAAGAGTTTCGCAAGAATACAAGCAAGAATCAGGGTGCCGTAAATACCGAACTGGCCGGCAGCACCGAGGATGACCATCTTCGGCATGGCCAGCAGCGGACGGAAGTCGATCATCGCACCCACACCGATGAAGATGAGGAGCGGGAAAAGTTCGGTGGAAATACCGGCGTCATAGATGACTTTCATGAAGCCGACACCGGAATCCATACCCAGGTTTGCCAGAACACAGCCGAAGCCGATCGGCAGCAGCAGGGTCGGTTCATACTCCTTGATGATGGCCAGCGCGATCAGCACAAAACCAATCAGGAGCATGACACAATTCTGCCAGCTGATATGGTAAAAGGATTCAAAAATACCGCTGAGATTCATAATGTCTCCTCTCAGCCGGCGTAGGTCATCAGAGCCTGTCCGTGGGTCACGCTGTCACCCTTGCTGACGCTGACGGAACCAACTTTGCCGTCATGCATGGCAGTGATGTTGTTCTTCATTTTCATAGCTTCCAGCACGAATAGGACATCGCCCTTCTTGACTGTCTGGCCGGCCTGGACTTTTACTTCCTGGATAACACCCGGGATCGGGGCGGTAACGGTTTCACCGCCGGCAGCAGCCGCGGGGGCGGAAGCTTTCGGGGCAGCGGCAGGAGCGGCAGCCGGGGCAGCCTGTTTCACGGAATAGGACATCAGAACATCACCGTGAGAGACAGAATCGCCCTTACCGACATTGACTGTCTGGACTTTGCCGTCATGCAGTGCGGTAATGTTGTTCTTCATCTTCATGGCTTCAAGAACGAAGAGGACATCACCCTTCTTGACGGTCTGGCCGGGTTTAACATTGACTTCCTGGATAACACCCGGGATCGGGGCGGTCACGGTTTCACTGCCTTCAACAAAGGACTGGGCAGGTGCTGCGGATACAGCTCCGGATGCATCAGCGGTGACGGTGAACTGTGTTCCGTCCACGGTGACGATCATCGGATCAGCTTTGGGATTTGCGATTTCTACGGAAAAAGTTTTTCCGTCAACTGTTACTGAAAGATTCATTTTATCTCCTTATTTCTTTTGTCACGATTCAGTAAGCGGTAATCAGCGAACCTCAATCATTCTTTTATTGACTGACTGCCGGCTGCTGACAACTGACTGCTGAACTGTTCAGCGTCACGGCGGATCTACTTTTTCGCGATGACATAAGCGGCGGCAGCAGCGGCGGCTTTGAGTTTCTCATCGTCGTCAGCTTCCACGGTTTCAATAGCTTCAGCTTCTTCAGCTTCTTCTTTCGGGCCGTCCTTGACCAGACGAACCAAAAGCTCCATTACGCCCCAGAGGATCAACAGAGATACGAACAGGATGACCATCCCGATAAGGGTGATCTCCAGTGCCTGTCCGATCAGACCGCTGTTATTGGGAGCCGCGGCAACGGTTTCTACGACCTGTTCGGCAGCTTCCGCAGTCTCTTCAAGAGCGGCTTGAAATAAATAATGGACCATTCCCAATCCTTTCTGTCTGACCAAAGGTCAGCCCATATAAATACTGCATCTCAATCTTCAGACCCGGCAAAGATGCAAATTACCGTGTCTGTCGGTTTATTAATGAGGGAAATTCAAATTTCCCATTAATATTATTCTAATGCTGATTTCGCCTTTCCTCACAAAATGATGAAAGGATTGTTATTTTATTCAACCGGTCTTGCGGAGATAATGCGCCCGGAAACTTAACCGCCTTCCGGACGTTCGTCCTCGCAGGACAGGAGCGTCAGCATATTTTTCCGGATAACGGCATTCTGCTGAAAGGAAACCGCGTCGTGCGAGTTGATTTTATCATGCGCATAGACTTCATAAGTAAGCGATTTCCACAGAATTTAATATATATTTTGCAAAGATTATGCCAGAGATTCCCCTGCCGGGATATATGATGAATAAAGGGAACTTTTCGGCAAAATTATAAATCTGAGAGGAGCATCCCAGAATTCCACCCGCTGCTGCCGTAAAGTATCCGAATGAGAACAATTTATTTCATAACTGACAGCTATGTCTGAAATTTTAATTATTTCTGAATTATTATATTTTCTGAATTATCGTATAATTACAGAATAAGAAGATTATCTTCTGTGAATACGATCTGTTTACCCGATACATGAAAGGAGATAAAATGAAAAAATCCGTCATTCTTATCAGTTTGTTTTTACTGATCTTTATCGTTATCGGCGCCTCTGCCCAGGAAGAGCAGACTTTTGAAAATCCGACTTACACGCAAGAGTTTGTCGAACAACAGGAGAGTATGCTCAACAACCTGGATTCCCTTTTCCCGAGAACGCTGCTGAAATATACCTATGAAGAGGGTACCGCGATTTCGGATGACGTAGAACAATTCGAGGGTTTCACCTTCAAATCTGTTAAAAAAGATGGCAGAAACGAAATTACTATCACCGCTGACGAAGTGAGTGAAACCGAAGACTACAGCAGAGGCTGGCAGCTCTTCAATACAACCGGCTCATACAAGAATTTTTACTTTCATGTCGATATTCAGCTGATCGATCAGGATGAAAGCAACAACGGATGGATCTTTTTCCAATACTCTAATGGGGTGATCGTCGGAGAGAATAATCGTTCTTCCGGGGAAATTCTTTATCCTAATAAAATCGATAAATATATCACCACAGCTGAGGGTCGTGTGTACACCACTTATTATGACCTGACGGATTATGAAAATGATTACGAACCGCATAAACTTGAAATGATCCGCCTGGATGGATATACCAGCGCTTTTATCGACGGCCATTTCATTGTCGGGTTTGAAGACGAATTTTCAGGTAATTTTTATCATGTGTATGGTGTCGGCCTGAAGCCGGGCGGAAAATATGCCACCTACGCGTTTGATAATTTCATCATCCGCCGTCAGTAACACTCACACATATCCGCTTCTTTATTGACAGAAACGAACCAAAAGATTAGAATGAAAACAGTAAAATACTTCGGGGCAGGGTGAGGCGCGAGCCAATTCCCGATCGGCGGTAAAGTCCGCGAGCAAAAGCTGATCCGGTGGAATTCCGGAACCGACGGTACAGTCCGGATGAAAGAAGTGTAATTCTGTTGAAAATGAGCCCCGATGAGTTTTCATCGGGGTTTTTATTATCAGGGAATAGAGTATAGGGTTTGGCAGGTAAAAGGATGAAACGATCGGAAAACAAACTCAGCAAAGCAAAATGGATCCCCCCGCTGTCAATATTCGCGGGTCTTTGCGTTTGGGAACTGTTCGTCAAATTCAGCAAATATCCCGCCTTCATCCTGCCGGCACCTTCACGCATCGCACAGCGTTTTGTCTCGGCATCCAAAGCCGGGATCTTATGGCCGAACGTCTGGGTGACCTTCTATGAAGTGCTGCTGGGCCTTTTGATCGGCTGCGCGGCCGCGCTGGTGATCGGTTATATCCTCGCGCACTCCCCGGTCGCGGAAAAAATCGTCTTCCCGTATGTCGTTGTCAGCCAGGCTGTGCCGCTGGCAGCAATCGCCCCGCTGCTCATTATCTGGTTCGGCTCCGGGATCCGTCCGAAAATCGTGATCTGCGCGCTGACCGTTTTCTTCCCGCTGCTTATCAATATTCTCGTGGGCTACCGGGAGCTGGAAAACAACCTCAGCGACCTGTTTACATCCATGAAAGCCGGGCGCTGGGCACGGCTGAAATATTTGGAATTTCCGGGTATCCTGCCGGTACTGCTTGGCGGCCTGCGCATAAGCGCCACGCTCTCCGTCATCGGTGCGGTCGTCGGGGAGCTTTCCGGAGCTGACGCGGGATTGGGGTATCTGATCAATATTGCCCGCGGTCAATATGATACCGCGCTCGTTTTCGTCGCCCTCATCATGCTCATGATCATCGCCCTGGCAATGTACGGATCGGTCATTTTCCTGGAAAAGAAGATGATCGTTTGGACGGAAGAGAGAGACTAAGGATTAGGTTATAGGGAATAGGGAATAGAGAATAGGATATATTGGATAGATAGTGGTTAGTTATTTCATTTTTTCACCCATCACTTCTGTTTCCTGTATCCTTTCCATAAATGAAAAGAGGTTATTATGAAAAAGTTTTGTGTCGCAGTTATTTTTATTCTGATTCTGATCAGCTGTTCCCTTTGTTCAGCGGAAGCGGATCAGATCACACTGCCCTGCGGATATGTTCCGAATGTGCAGTTTGCCCCGCTCTATGTCGGGTTGGAAAAGGGCTTTTTCGCGGAAGAGAACATCGACCTTACCCTGGATCACAGCATGGAAACGGATGTTGTGGCGCTGGTCGGCGCGGGCCGTCTTCCCTTCGGGATCTGTTCCGGTGAACAGGTGCTGCTCGGCCGTGAACAGGGTCTTCCGCTGGTTTACATCACCAACTGGTACCAGAATTATCCCGTCGGTATCCTCGCGCTCAAAGACAGCGGGATCGCCGCGATGCAGGACCTGAAAGGCAAAAAGGTCGGCATCCCGATGCTGAGCGGCGCATCCTATATCGGGCTGGAAGCCATGCTGGGGCTTGCCGGCATGAAAGACAGCGATTTCTCGCTTGAATCTGTCGGATACGCCCAGGCTGAGCTGCTGGTCACAGGCAAAATCGACGCGGCTGTGGTCTATACCATCAATGAACCGGTCCAGCTCCGGGAACTGGGCTACGATACGGTCCTGTTTTCCGCAGCTGACATGACGAAGATGGTCGGCAACGGAATGATCACCAACGAAAAGACGATCGCGGAAAACCCGGACCTTGTCGGACGCATGGTGAGCGCGTTTGTCAAATCGATCCGCTGGACCAAAGAAAATCCGGATGAGGCCTTTGAAATCTGCAAAATATACGTTGACGGCCTGGCTGACGCGGAAAACCCGGACCTTCAGAAGAAGGTCATGCTGGCGACCGCTGATTATTTTGATGCGGGTCCGCTGGGTTATGGTTTCTCCGATCCCGAAGCCTGGGAGAACATGGCAGCTGTCATGAGCACCATGGGAATGTACTCCGATGCCGATCCCTCAGCCGCTTATACCAATGAATTTATCCCGAAAGAATAGGACTTGATGGAAAACGATATTCTTCTGGAAGCCGACCACATCCAAATGACCTTTCCGCAAAAGGGAGGAGAGCTGCATGTGCTTGATGACATCAGCCTGACTCTCCGGAAAAAGGAATTTGTCTGCGTCATCGGGCCCTCCGGTTCAGGGAAAAGCACGCTCGTCCGCATTCTGGGCGGGCTGCTGGAACCGACCGGCGGGAAGCTGGTCTATCCGGACGGGAAAGAACCGGAGCCGCGGGCGGTCGTCTTCCAGAATTCCAACCTGCTCCCCTGGCTGCATACTGTGGACAATGTGGCGCTGCCGCTGCTGGTCCACGGTGTTCCGAAAAATCAAGCGCTGGCGGAAGCTGAAAAATGGCTGGACCTTTTCGGACTTGGCGGATTTGCCGGCGAATGGCCGAATAACCTTTCCGGTGGGATGGCCCAGCGTGTCGCGATCGCCCGCGCGCTCATCCAAAAGCCCCAGCTGCTGCTGATGGATGAGCCGCTGGGAGCACTGGATGCCATGACACGGGAACAGATTTCTCTCGAATTGATGGCTTTCCGGGAACGGATCGATGCCACGGTCCTGATGGTGACACATTCCATCTCCGAAGCGCTGCTGCTTTCTGACCGCATCCTGATCTACAGCGGACGCCCCGCGCGCATTATCGATGAGATGAAGGTGCCTTTCCCCCGTCCGCGGAAACCGGAACTCCGTGATACGCTCGAATTTATTAACATGTCAAAAATCGTGAGAAAAAAGATTTTTGAACGGGAATCGGAAAGCTGATCATCATCTTTTTCCTGGTTTTTGCGATTTTTGAAAAAAAAGCATGGTAGAATAATAAAAAATATGAGCCTCCATCGTCTAGCGGCCCAGGACATAGCCCTCTCAAGGCTACAACATGGATTCGAATTCCATTGGAGGTGCCATGAACCCGTCATTTGAAAATGACGGGTTTTTTATTCAAACCTGACTGATCCCTGATCTCCGTTTCTTATTTTTTATTTTCCTTTCCCTAATCAAATTCTAATCTTTCATTCAGGTTCCTTTTATCTTGATGATGTATTATATAAACATCAAACGGGGAAACATCCCCGGGAATAAGGAGAAGCAATCATGGAACATTTCGAACTCGTTGAAAAGCTTGTTAACACCTTCGGTGTAAGTTATGAAAAGGCCAAAGAGGCACTGGAAGCCAGCAATTGGGACGCAATTGACGCGGCGATTTATCTGGAAAGAGAAAAGGCCGGCGAACCGCAGCAGGCAGCGAATGCCGCTCCGCAGGAAAATGCCGAATCTCAAACCACGGACAACGCTGCAGCTGAAGAACCGCAGCCCAATGTCAACACCGGAACAAAGGGGTCCTACACCTACAATATTCCGGTTGACGACTGGAAACGGGAAAGCAGCAAATTCTTCAACACCATCTGGGATTTTCTCTCAAAGAATTCCTTTGTTGTGAAGAAGGGCAACGGTGAAGTCTTTCTTGACATCCCGATCTGGCTGATGACCCTTTTGGTATGCGCCTTCTTCTGGCCGGTCGCGATAATCATGGTGATCGTTTTCATCATGGGCTACCGCTTCAGCTTCAGCGGACCGCAGCTTGGTAAAAAGGGTGTAAAGAACACCATGAACCACGTCGAATCGATGACGGAAGAATTTGTTGAAAAAGTAAAAAACACCGTGGCGCCGGACAATGTGGAACCTGTTGAAAGCCAGCCGGAAATCAAAATCGAAAACGATAATGCGGAAGTCAAAGCCGGGAACGACGAAGTAAAATCGGAAGACAACACGGACCAGGCAGAATAATCAGACAATAGAACTCTTCATATCTCATCTCCAGAAATACCGCTGAGAAATTCGGCGGTATTTTTTTCGTTGAAACCTGAAACCGGAATTATTAGATTAAACCTGCTTTGTTTTCAATTTAATTCTCCGTTTTGAAATAATGCGTTAAAATAGTAACAGACCTGAATAAAAGAGGAGTGAAGCTTTGAAAGCAGTTTTATTTGCAAACACTGACTGGTATCTATACAATTTCCGTCTGGCCTACGCGGATTTTCTGCGGGAACAGGGATGGGAAGTTGTATTTATGTCACCGGATGGTGAACACGCAGAAAAGCTGAAGGAAGCAGGATACCGTCACATTCCCTTTGAATTTTCACGAAAAGGGATCAACCCGCTGCAGGAAACCGAAACCATCCGCCGCATAAAAGAAGTTTACGCCGAAGAGCAGCCTGACCTCGTTCATCATTTCACCATCAAATGCGTTATCTACGGGTCACTGGCGGCCAAAGAACTTGAATGTAAATCCATCGTAAACTCCATTACCGGGCTCGGATATATGTTTCTTTCCAATAAACCGCATGTACTTTTAATCCGGGAAGTTGTGAAGAAGCTTTACAAAAGGGCTCTGAGCGGGACAGAAGTCATTTTTGAAAACCCCGACGACCGGGCCTTATTCATTGAGATGGGGCTTGTTGAGGAAAACAACAGCAATATTGTCCTGGGCACAGGGATCGATACAGATCGTTTTGTTCCGATCGATCCGCCAAACTCCGTACCGCTAACGATACTGCCCGCCCGCATGATCTGGGACAAAGGTGTCCGCGAATTTGTTGACGCGGCCTGCATGATCAAAGAAAGCGGTGTGGAAGCCCGTTTTGCGCTGGTAGGAAATAACGACCCGGGAAACCCGACCAGTATTTCCTTCGACCAGCTCTCCCAATGGCAGAAAGAAGGCAATGTGGAATGGTGGGGCTGGCAGGATGATATTCCGACCGTCATATCCATGAGCCATATCGTCTGCCTGCCGTCATACCGGGAAGGGCTGCCGAAAATTCTGATCGAAGCAGCTTCAAGCGGTCGTCCAATCGTCACGACGGATGTTCCCGGGTGTCGAGAGGTAGTAACCGATGGCCTGAACGGCTGCCTGGTACCCGCGAAAAACGCCTCGGCACTGAAAGATGCCCTGCTGAAGCTGATCAATGATCAGGAAAAACGAATCGAAATGGGAAAAGCATCCCGCGCGATTGCCGAGCAAAAATTTTCCCAGCATATCGTTAATGACGGGATTTACTCAGTATATCAAAAAGCTATATCTCTCAGATGAATCTTTCCGCACTAAACACAGGCCTCGTTTTTGAATCGCTTTTTATCAGTTTTGTAATCAGCATTCTGACAGCACTGCTTGCGACTCGATTAGCTATACGCATTAATTTAATTGACAAACCGAATGCCGAACCGCATAAAGTTCACAAACGTCCCGTTCCGATAAGCGGCGGAACCGCTTTTTTCCTGACACTCATCATTGTCCTGATCATTTTTCACAAACATATCGATTCCGAACTCTGGCGCCTTACTGCCTCGGCATTCATTATTTACCTTGCAGCGCTTTACGACGATTGGAAACACCTGAACTGGAAATTCAAGCTTGCCGGACAGATCGCCGGAACCCTGGTACTGATCATGACCGGTACCAGGACGCATCTTTTCGATTCACAATTGTTTTCCTCATGGATGCCGGAAACTCTCTGCCATATCTGCGATATGATGCTGACGATGTTCTGGATCTTATTCCTGACAAACGCGTTCAACCTGGTCGACAGCGCTGACGGCGTGATGATCGGCCTTTCCGCGTGGTCGGAAGGATTTTTGATCATAGCGGCCATGGATGCGGGTCAGCACAGTCTGGCTCTTTACTGCAGCATTTTGCTCGGTTCTTCTTTGTCATTAAGTTTCTTCAATTCCCATCCCGCCTTTCTCTTCATGGGAGACTCCGGAGCACAGGTGATCGGTTTCCTGCTAAGCGCCATCGCTATTATTTATACCCCGCCGGAGCTGCTTCAAAAAAACACCTGGTTCCTGCCGATCCTGCTGCTGGGCGTACCGATTTTCGATACAACGCTGGTCACTATATCCCGCTGGCGCAAAGGGGAACATTTCTATCACAGCGGTACGGATCATACCTATCACCGGCTTATCAGCATCGGTCTTTCCACCCATCAGGCCTCCTCATTCCTGCATCTTGTCTCTTTCGCACTGCAGAGTCTTGCGTTTTTCGCCATTTCCCAGAGTGTCATAGAAGCAAACCTGATTTTTGCGTTTGTATTTGTCTGCGGAATCGCCGCAATTGTTTTCTTTGAGAAGGAAAATTTATGGGAACCCGTCAAGAAGATCATTCAAACCAACGAGCATTTATCCTGACGCTGTCAGCAATCATTCCGGTAACTTTATTCTGCTCTTTTGAACTGCTGCGGATCCCCGCGGATCAAAAAAATGCTTTCCTTTTCGGGCTCAGCAAAGAACGCCTCCTGATGCTCAGCGGTTTTGCGGTGCTCCTGTTTGCGGATATTCTTGCGCTGATATGCCGCAGAAAAACATATCCGCTTATCCTGAACAACAGCCATTTTGAAAAGATCTTCCTTGTGCTCTCGGTTCTTTCCCTCTTTTTGTTCCTGATGCCGGATTACCGGTTTCACAAGGCCTCCGCTTATTACAACCGGCTGAAACCCTACATTCTGTGGCTTTTCCTCACATCAACGCTCTTCACGGTCTTTTTCCGGTACACAAAAGACCGGTTTTCCCGTTTTCATGAATTTCTGAGAAATCTTCTCAAACAGCGTAAATATATCATTCCCGTTTTCCTGATTATCCTCGCCGGAATTGCTTTCATTGAAATCAGCGGCCTCGGGAAGACTGTTGAGGCATCTCTCTGGAACAAAAACGGGATCCCGCTGCAGAGCGTACAGCTCTTTTCCACGATCGTGATATTTGCTGTCCTTTGGAAGTGCGGATTATTTATGCGTATAGCTAAAAACCACCGTCTTTTTCATTTTCTTCTCATCTGGGCGGCTGCCGCGCTTATCTGGAGTCTCGCACCGAAAAGTCCCCATTTTTTTTCACCGGGTCCTTATGAACCGGATCTGCAATATTATCCGTATTCCGACGCGGTCACCTATGACATTGCCGCACAGACAGCTGTCAACGGCTGGGGTTTCAACCTCAAGCGGACCGTACTGAAACCGGCTCTCGTTTTTATCGATTTCCTTACCCATCTGATCTCCGGCAACAACTATAACCTGAGCATGTATATTCAATCCGGATTGTTTGCGATCCTGCCGGCGATCATCTTCCTTTTCGGCGAAGCCATCGGCGGGATCGGCTGCGGGTATCTTGCGGCCGTTTTTTCCGTCTTCAAAGAATGGAACGCATTGAACACCCACACCGTCCTGACCATCCATTCACGTCTCATCATGAGCGAATTTCTGATGCAGATCATTTTTGCGTCCTTCTGTTACGCTGTTTTCCGCTGGCTCAGAAAAGACGGTAAAGAAAACTTTTACGCAGTGATCGCCGGCGGAACGGTTATGCTCGGTATTTTCACGCGCTATAACTTTATGGGTTTTGTACCGGCGGCATTGCTGCTGGTAATTATTGCTTACAGAAAACATATACGCAATTTATTAAAACCGCTGTTGTTCTTTTTCCTGTCCATGTTTTTGACAGCAGCCCCTATGCTCATCAGGGACGCGGTCACTTCATCAGGTATGATCTCAGAACTGACATACACGATCCAAAACGTCCTTATCCGGCAGCGTTATCAGGAAAAATCGCCTTTTTCCGACGCAAATGAAGCTGATTCCGGAGAAAAAACTCCAAACGCTCTGAATTCTCAAAATGCTTCTGATTTTCCCGAAAATCAAAATGATGAATTTAACACAGGCCAAATCACGCAAGAATTTTCGAATAATAATTCTATAAAAAACCTGCCTTTGTTTCCAAGCATTATCAATCACAGCCTGCACAATTTTACGGCATCGTTTTTAACATTACCTTTGGAAATCACATTTCAGGACCTGCCGCATCTTTACACACAGGAAGGTGATGGTCTGTGGCGGGACAACTGGCAGGGCGGGTTCAGCTTCGTTCAATGGATGATGATCGGATTATGGGTCATCACAGGTTCCATAACGTTCGGGTTGTTGATCAAAAATTTCGGGTTAGCCGGATTCTCCGTCCCTTATTTCTGGTTCGTATATGCTTTTTCCATCGGTTTCAGCCGTTCTTCCGGCGGCCGTTATATCGTTCCGATGAACTGGATCCCGATGATGATGCTGGCTTACCTTATCGTGATCATCTGTTCAAAAGGACTGCAGCCGGTTTTGCCGGAAGTTTCTTCATCTGTCATTTCCGGCAGAAAAATTACCCTGGCACTTGCAGCTTTTACGCTTTTTTTCACAGCCATGCTGCTGTTTGAGAACTTCATGCCGGCCCGAAACACAGCTGCTCAGGAAAGTGATTTAACCATAATCAAAGAAAGATTGTCGGATCATGAAGAGATCGACTGGTCACTGGCAGAAAAACAAGAGGAAGAGGGACTTCTTCATATTACACACGGAGTCGTCACTTATCCGCGCTTTTATTATTTTCTCAAAGGGGAGCATGCCTCTTACGGTTCCGCGATGGTTAAAGATTTTTCAAGGCTGACGTTTATGGGCATTAATAAAGGCGATGAAGACGATATACTGTATCAGGAATATCTGATGCCTCATAAAGATACCATTGGCGCGTTTCCCCGGGATTCGATATTCCGGGCTGTTTCCTGCCGGTCTGAATTCGGGTATGAAGATGTACTGGCGGTAACGATCGAAACACCGCAGGGAGAAGTTTATACCTACATGAGAGATCCTTTGCCGGAATTCTCATGTCCCGTTCCGGAACCGGTATGTTATTCCATTGAGAATTGCTATTAGTGAATTTCTGCAGTCTGCTTAGTTTTTACAGACTTCTTTGAAAAGATCCAAATAGGCTTCCGCTGTTTGACGGATATCAAAAGCAGCCGCGGAGGCCGCGCTTTTTTCACGGATCTTCAGCAGCAGCTCCGGATCGGTCAGCAGTTTCCTGATATCTGCATCGTACCCTTCGGTATCATTCGGCTCATGGACAAAACCGTTTTCGCCTTCGGTAACGATCTCCGGGTTTCCGCCGGCATTGCTTAATACCAGCGCTAAACCGGATGCCATTCCCTGAATACCGGTCACCGGCAGACCTTCGGTCAGTGACGGCATAAAGAGGATGTCGCTCCTGTGAAAGATTTCGATCACTTCTTCCGGTGTTTTCCATCCGGGAAAAGTAAATCGTCCGCTTAACCCGGCCGCATTCACTTCATTCACAACAGCTTCCTTCTCCTGTCCATCCCCGATCAGTGTCGCGTGCCAGTTCAGATCGCGTATTTCTGATAAGGTTTTCACGATCTGAAGTAAATTTTTCTGAGGGACGAATCTTCCGGCAAATACAATTTCCGGTGTTTCATGGAGTTGAATATCTGTGTTTTTGATTTTTCCATAATCAATCCCGTTCGGGATCACATCGATCGGAACGTTATAGGAATTCAGAGCCATCCGCCGGGAATATTGGCTGACAGCGACCACTTTCGCCGCGTTTTTCCAAATCGGCGGAGTAAACGGCTGAATATATTTAAACCAGGTCTTCGTCTTTTCCGGAGAAGCACCTGGAATATCCCCCAAATGCGCGGTGATGACATAGGGGACCTTCATCTTCCGGGACGCAAGCATGGCGGCCGGTCCGTTCGGGACGGCAAAATGAACATGGATCAGATCCGGTTGAAAATCTTTGCAGTCAAAACAGCAGTATTTTGAAGCCGCGGTGACATAACCGATCATGGCTTTCATTTTTGCGCGGAAGGATTCCGTCCGGTGGCAGTCCAGCCGTATCACATCCAACCCATCGATATTTTCTCTTGCGGGAAGGTCACCAAAACGCGCGGTCACGACACGGACCTGATGTCCGGCCTTCACCCATTGAAGGGAAAGATCACGGGCAATCGGCCCGCCGCCCCCGCCAATCGGAGGAAATTCATGGATCAAAACGAGAATTTTCATAACATTTTAGGGGATAGGATTCAGGATTCAGGGATTTGGGTATAGTGAGTAAACCTATGATAAGATACTTTCCGAAGTATCACATCAAAAATTTTTATATTTATATACTATTTCCTAACTCCTGAATCCTGAATCCTATCCCCCATATCCTATTTAAAATTGATCATTTCCCGGATGTGATAGACTGTCTTCCCCTGTGATTCGTGATAGGTACGAACCAGGAGTTCCGCAATTAAGCCCATCAGGATGGAAAGGAAACCCATGATAAATACCATGATCGCGAGCATAAAGAGAGGAGATGCCATCACAGAAACACCCCAGAAGATGCGGCGGATGCCGAGGAACAATAAAACAAGAAAGGAAATACCGGAAAGACCCAGACCGGCACCGCCAAACAGATAGATTGGTTTATCCGCGTAACTGGATAAAAACTTTACGGTGATCAGGTCAAGAATGACTTTGAGAATACGCTCAAACCCATATTTGGATTTTCCGAGAACCCGTGGATGATGTTTTACCGGCATTTCCACAATGCGGGCGCCGAAAGTGTTGGCGAATGCGGGAATAAAGCGGTGCATTTCCCCATACAGGCGGAATCCTGTAATAACTTCGCGCCGGTATGCCTTCAAGGTACAGCCGTAATCATGCAGGTTCACCCCGGTCACTTTGCAGATTATACGATTCGCGATGCGGGAGATAAACGACCGCAAAAAGGGATCCTGCCGGTCTTTCCGCCAACCGCTCACAAGATCATAACCTTCATCCAGTTTTGCCAACATGGCAGGAATATCGGAAGGATCATTTTGCAGATCCGCGTCCATCAAAACAATGATCTCACCGGTGGTGTGGTCAACTCCTGCCGCGATAGCAGCTGTTTGTCCGAAATTTCTGCGCAGACCGATGACTCTTACATGTTCGGGATCTTTCGCGGCAGCCTCTCTCAGTGCTTCCATACTGTTATCTTTCGAGCCGTCATTGACCAAAATCAATTCCCAGTCTTTGTCAAGATCGGACAATGCTTCACTGACAGCTTTACATAATAAAGGAATGTTTTCGTATTCGTTATAAACCGGAACCACTACTGAGAGATACATATTCTATTTCCAACCTTTCGACAAACATTACTTTGTATATTTATAAATAAAACTAAGAACCTTCATTTAGTTTGGTTTCTATTTCTGACCATTGTTCAAACAATTCATCCAGCTCCTGCTGCTTTTTATTATACAGCAAACCGCTTTCATTCATAGCCTCATATGTGAGGCTTGCGGAATTCATTTTATCGGAGAGATCGGAGATTTCCGATTCCAGGGCGGAGATTTTTGCCTCCAACTCTTCCCGTTGTTTATTCAATTTCCAGATCATCCCATTGGAAAGCTTTTTCTTTTCCGTCTCGGCAGCCTGTGTAACGGTCTTAGGTTTTTCCTGCTTTTTTACCTCTGTCAGAGCTGACTGTTTTTTGTATTCCTTATACTGGCTGTAGGTTCCCACATATACGTTCAGTGTGTTTATTTCAGGCATAACCTCCCAAATCTGCGTGCCGACAGCATCGATAAGATAGCGGTCATGAGAAACCAGGATAATCGTCCCTTCAAAACTTTTGAGTACAGACTGCAGCAGCTCCTGAGCATCGATATCCAGGTGGTTCATCGGCTCATCCAAAAGCAAAAGATTTGCACCCTGAAGGGATAAAATTGCCAGAGCCAGACGACCTTTTTCTCCTCCGGAAAGCACTTTTACTTTTTTGAAGACATCATCACCGGAAAACAGATAACGTGCGAGATAATCACGGATCTGTGCCGGCAGCAGATTGGGCGCTGCTTTATATATCTCATCCATCAAATCAGCTTCGGGATCGAGATCTTCATGAGCCTGTGCGAAATAACCGATTTTCAAATTCGCCCCAAGCTTTGTTTCTCCGGAAAGCGGCGGCATTTTTTCAAGGATCGTCTTCAGAAATGTCGATTTACCCGTTCCGTTCGGACCGATGATCGAAGCGCATTCTCCGCGCAGCAGTGTAAGGTCCGGAACCTGAAACAAAACCTTTTTATCATCCTGATAACCGATTGAAAGATCTTTTGTGCGGAGAACAATATCACCGGAACGCAGATCCGTTGTCAGTTTCAGGTGCATGGATCTTGATTCAGTCGGTTTAACGACTTTTGCCTCAGAAAGCAGGGTTTCCAGTCTTTTCCTGCGTCCCTGCGCCTGACGGGTGTTTTGCCCGGCAATATTTCTGCGGATATATTCTTCTTCCTTTGCAATAAACTCCTGCTGCTTTTCATACTCAGCCAATTGTCGCTGATAGCGTTCCTCACGCTGTAAAAGATAAGCAGAATAATTTCCGCGATATGTCTCAAAGGAGAAAGACAATTCCCATATCGTATTGACACACTGGTCGAGAAAATAGCGGTCATGGGAAACCATCAGAACAGCGCCGGGAAAATCTTTGATATAACTTTCCAGCCATTCGATCGAATTGATATCAAGGTGGTTCGTCGGTTCATCCAGGATCAGCAGGTCCGGATCGGATACCAGAATTTTAGCAAGATAAGCACGGATCTTTTGACCGCCGGAGAGCTGATACCAGGGACGGTTTTCTTCTCCGTTCGTCAAACCAAGCCCCTGTAAAATCTGGTTGATTTTTGAACGATAGATGTAACCGCCGTTATTTTCAAATTTTTCCTGGAGTTTTCCATAGTTTTCGATCAGCTCCAGATCATCAGGACTGTTCTTCAGATCCTCTTCCATTTTATACAGTTGATTCTGTACAGCGAGAAGATCGGAAAAAGATTCCAGACAGCTTTCATATGGCGTTTTATCGGAAGCAATTTCGATCTGCTGCGGAAGGTAACCGATAGAAAGGTCCCTGGCTCTGGAAATAACGCCGGTGTCCGGATCATCAAGACCAACGAGGATCTTCAGTAAAGTAGATTTACCCGATCCGTTTTCACCGACAAATCCAATCCTAGCTTTTGCAGGGATCGACAAAGAAAGATCTGAAAAAACATCCAGATCTCCAAAAGATTTTGAAATGCTATTAGCCGTTAAAAGTGACATAATTTACCCGAACAATAGTATAACACAGGATAGGCTTTGATTTAAGAAATAAGAAGGAAGAAATAAAAAATGCCATGAAGGTTTATGTTTATATTAATTGTTTCACGTGAAACAATTTTTTTAAATGTATTCACCTGTTTATTGATGAGGGAATTTTAAATAAGATTCAAAAAATATCGGTGTTATTTTTTTTCAGTGTCGAATAATTTTATGTTTCACGTGAAACATTTTGAGCTTTCTTACTTTATTCTTATCAATTCCATGTATAATAAATATCAAGGAGATATATTATGGCTAAACAATATGACAAAAAACCTGAATTTACTCTTGACCTTAAGAAAAAGTATACCGCTGTGTTTCATACTGACAAAGGCGATATCAAAGTAAAGCTTTTCGCTGATAAAGTTCCGAACACAGTAAATAATTTTGTTTTTCTTGCAAATGAAGGCTTTTATAACAATACGATTTTCCATCGTGTTATTAAGGACTTCATGGCACAGGGCGGTGATCCGACTGGTACCGGTATGGGCGGTCCGGGATATCAGTTCAAGGATGAATTTGTTCCCGAATTAAAACATAATAAGCCGGGTATTCTTTCCATGGCAAATGCCGGCCCAAATACAAACGGTTCCCAGTTTTTCATTACCCATGTTCCGACTCCCTGGCTTGACTATCATCATACAGTTTTTGGTGAAGTCATTGAAGGTATGGATGTTGTTCTTGCGATCCCTGAACGTGACCCGCGTTTCTCCGGTTCTCCTGCAGGAAAACTCAATTCGGTGGAGATCATTGTCGAGTAAGGTTTTCTTCTTTTCAATAATTATCTATATATATAATTATCTTAATTAGAGTGTTGATAATGTGGATAAAAATCAAAAAGATTAGGTTTTTCTCGTAATCTTAAAGAATTTTTATCCACGTTTCTGTTTTTTTATATTACCCGTTTGTTTATAATTTCGGTGGATAAAAAATATCCACAATGTTATCAACAGGGTTTATTAAATTTATTATCCACATTTATTGTGGATATTTTTTTTCGTGTTGAAAACAATTGTGAGCTGATATTATAAATGAAAAAGTGCCGATTTTACCGGTACTTTTATTTGAATTCAGGCATGCAGGTTTACTCTATGTAAATCGAAGTACCGCCTTCGATGCCGTGGGATTTTGTCCAGTTATCGATGGTGTCATCTACCTGTTCAAGGTAATGGTCAATATCTTCGAGACGTTTCATGCCCTGCTGCGGCGTCAGGCCGTTCATCCCCAGAAAAGAATGATAACCTTCATTCTGCTCCATGTTCATGGCACTGAATATGTGCGTCCATGTATTGAGCATGATCCAAACCGCGGATGGCAGATGCGCTTCCCAATAAGCCTCAACAGCTTTCTGGTAATACGGCAGCCGGAATTTCCCGTATTCCGGGAAGAAATCAGCGCGGACATAATTTGAGAAGTAATCGAAATAATAATTCCAATACTGGGTGTAATACTGGTAATACTGGTCAAGGCTCGGATTTTCCGTGATCAGACCGATGGTCTCCGAAACCAGGCTGTCGTTATTTACTTCATTACAGCAGTCAATAAAATCCTGCAGAAAATGGCGCATTGTCAGCGGTCTGCTGCTCAGGCAGGCGATGGAGTTGACCGCGTTTTCAATACAGAGAATGTAATTGAAAACATAGGTCACTTCATATTGTGTATTTACCAGTTTCTGCAGTTTGGAATAATACTTATGTGCTTCCTGATTGAAAACCAGAGCACGCTGCATACAGTTTTCGGGAAGGAAAAAGGATGCCTCTACGGAAGAGAGCACAAATTCGTACCAGTGCCCCTTCCCGAAAAGGACGATCGGGTCAAAACATAATGATGACCCGATCCAGGGATCTGTGCGCAGATTTCTCGGGTTTGCGAAATAACTGCGGGGATAGTGGTAGATGTCGAAAGTCGCTTCTTCTGAGATTCCGGTGATCTCCCGGTAAGGCTGCTGCAGGTCGGAATGGATCATGATGATATCCACATCTGTCGTCCCATTGATAAAAGGGTAATCCCGCAGCAGCGATCCGGTCAGATAGGCGCAGACAATGGAACGGTCTTTTCGTGACCGCTGCTGAATGTAACTGTCGCTCAATCTCAGAAGCTTTTCTTTCGTTATTCTCATACTTATAATACGGATCCGGATCCAACTTTGTGCCGGGCAAACGGCTTTCCTTTATCCCGGATCCCGGACCCTGCATCCTTATTTCAGATCAATTCGTAAGAGTCCTGAGCCGTTCGACTTTTCCTTTCAGAATATCAAAGCCTCCCTGCCAGAAGGATTCCTGTGTAAAATCGAAACCGGCGTCCATCAGCAGGTCCGCAGGACGCTGAGAGCCTCCCTTGTGCAGCATTTCTTTATAGCGCGGGATAAAGCTCTTCCCTTCAGATTTATAAGTATTATACAACGCAAGTACCAAAAGCTGTCCAAAAGAATATGCATACACGTAAAACGGTGTGTGATAGATATGCGGGATCGAGATCCATTCCCAGCGGAAATAATCATCCACGATCATCGAACCATCAAACTGATCCCGCAGATTATCCAGATAGGCTTCCGATAACGCGTTGACGTCGGCGCCATCCGCAATCATGCCATGGGCCTGTTTTTCGAAAAGGGCAAAGTAAGACTGACGCTGAATGGTGGCGTAATTATCATCCATCTGCTTGACGAGCATATTGCAGAGTACCTTTTTGTCATCCACCCGCTGTTCCAGGTAATCGGAAAGCAGCATCTCACCGAAAGTTGAGGCGGTTTCCGCAAGCGGCAGGCAGGAATGCTGTTCAAAGATATTTTTATCCGCTGCCATCATGGAATGGATCCCGTGACCCAGTTCATGGGCAAGCGTCGAGGTATCACCGGTCTTTCCCTGGAAATTGACAAGTACCCAGGGTGTAAGCTGCGGAAGGACTGTTTGACAGAATGCTCCGCTGCGTTTGCCGTGGCGGACTTCGCTGTCAATATGATGATGACGGTAGACCCGTTCGGCCATTTCGGCAAATTCGGGGTCAAATTCGTTATAGGACTTGATGACCGTATTGTATGCCTGGTCAAAGCTGACTTTTCTTTCGTCATCGGAAAGCGGCGCGTATAGGTCATAGCGGTGCAGTTCGTCAACACCGATCAGTTTTTGCTTGAGCCTGAAATAGTCAGCAAAGACACCCTTGTTTTTCTGACAGGTGGAAAGCAGAAGCTCAACAACTTCGTCGGGAATGTCATTGCGGAGATTGCGGACGGAAATCGGTGTGGTGTAGCTGCGGAAGTCCATATTTTCCCGGTCCCAGTCACGCGCGATATTCTGGTAGATCTGCCCGAGAATGTTCCCGTCATTGCCGTAAACCCTGTAGAGCTCTTCATAAGCAGCTTTCCGTTCTTCACGTTTGGCACTGTGAGCATAGGTCATCAATTCTCCGCGTGTCAGTTTTTTCTCTTCTCCGTCTACAGCCACATGAAATACATAGCGATTGGTGATGGCGTTGTAAACATTGTACATCGCGGAGGATCCGGTCATGTCTTTGATGTTGATGATCTTCTCTTCCTCTTCCGTGAGTGTGTGCGGTTTGCTGAGACGCACGGTGCTGAGATAATAGCGGCAGCCTTCCGCCGAAGCGATATAAGGGGCTGCTTCTTCATCGGAAAGCTCACGGAACCAGAGGGTGAAAAACATGGTCTTGTTGAACACATCCGTAATGATGGAGCGGATGTGTACCATCCGGCTCAGAAGCGCGGAATCCTGTGTGTCCGCCGAGACCTGCAGCTGGGTGTAACCGCTGAGTTTATGAGCCAGTTCGTTGATCGTTTTGTAATCGCTGAGTATTTCCAGAAAACGTTCCCGGCTCAGTTCCGGTTTTAGTTCCGGACGATACGATTCGAATTCATTTGCTTTTTGTTTCAGCAGTTCGACATCGGCCTGTAAGGCTGAGCCATTGTCTTCCGGATATAAATCGTCTAAATTCCATTTGCTTTGTATAAATTCCATTTTTTGTCTCCTGTTCCCTAATTATAATATGTTTCTTTGTATCTGTTCAGCAGAAGCCTGCCTGTGCCGATTTCCTGCTTACTGATCCGGGAAAGGGTGTAAGAAGCATAAAGAAATTTCACAAGAGATACCTTATATTTTGGATTTTGATCGGAATCAGTACTATACTTAATCCGGAAAGTTAAATATAGCTAATTATTTTAAACATCATTGAATGAGAAAAAAATTCAGCGGTGAAGAAGGAGTGATGGTAAGATGAAAATATCGCGGCATGAACAAATCAAAAACGCTTATAAAGTCACCGGATCGGAATCGGGATTTTATGACGGGATGATGACGTACTCGACCTTTTTGGGAAAGCTTATCTGCCGGGTCGTCTGGAACATGGATGAGGAAAAAAATCACCGCTATCTGGAAAAGGCTTTGTCCGGTATACCGGATGATTTCAGCGGGAAACTGCTGGAAGTACCGGTGGGGACCGGTGTGCTGACGATGCCGGTCTATCAGTCACTCCCCAAAGCGGATATCACCTGCCTGGATTATTCCCCTGATATGATGGGTGCGGCGCAGCGCAGGGCTGAGAAAATGGGGATCGGGAATATCCATTTTCAGCAGGGAGATGTGGGTGCCCTGACCTTTGCGGATAATACCTTTGATATTGTCTTGTCGCTCAACGGGTTTCACGCGTTTCCGGATAAGGAAGCTGCCTACCGTGAGACTTATCGGGTGCTCAAGCCAGGCGGTACCTTCTGCGGTTGTTTTTATGTTCAGGGAAGCTGCGGCAGGACTGACTGGTTTATCAGGAATTTATACCAGCCGAAGGGATATTTTACGCCGCCCTATGAGTCTGAAGAAAGCCTGAGGAAGCGGTTATCCGGAATGTACGGCAGCGCTGAAGTTTCCGCTGTGGAAGGAATAGCCTGTTTTTGTTGTGTAAAATAAAAGACAGCGTTTATAAGGGGATAGGGATGATGGAAGAAGAAAAAGCAGTATCGGATATACCGTTAAAGATCCATGAGAAATCCGGTCCGGATGAGGGGAAGGAAGCTGTTCTGGTACCTTTCCTGCTGAATGAAGGTCAGGTTCATGACAGTGTTCTTATTTTTCCCGGCGGCGGTTATAACCATGTCTCTGTCCTGAAAGAAGGAAAGGCGGTCGCGGAGGCCTTGAATGGGGAAGGTTTGAACGCTTTTTATCTTGATTACCGGGTGGAACCATGCCGGGGAAAAGAATTTCTCTGCGACGCGGTGCGGGCTGTACGGTTTGTTCGTTATCACAGCCGGGACCTGTGGAGTATCGGTTCAAAGCTTGCCGTGATGGGATTTTCCGCGGGAGGGCACCTTGCCCTGATGGAAGCACAGCATTGGCAGGAGACCGAAACAGGGTCAGATAATGTTTCCCGTGAAACATCAGCGCCGGATGCTCTGATCTTGTGTTATCCGGTCGTGACCTTTTCCGAGCCTTATGCGCATAGCGGAAGCAGGGAAAATTTTCTCGGTACGGAAAACGCTGAAGACGCCGGGCTGATTGAAAAGTACTCGGCGGAAAAGCATATAAGACCCGGGTTTCCGCCGGTGTTCTGCTGGCATTGTGAAGGGGATGCATCCGTCCCTGTCCGGAACAGCCTGATGCTGCGGGATGCGCTGGATCGGGCGGGCGTTTCCCATAAACTGACGCTCTATAAAGGCGGTGCTCATGGTCTGGGACTCGCGAAAGACGATAAGATCATCAGCGGCTGGTTCGCTGACTGCGTCTCCTGGCTTCGGGTACAGGGATTTAATTAGGTTCGGATCCGAAGAAATCCGGCTAATACAATGGTAAATGGTCCTGACTACATGTTTTTGTGAATTGTATTTCTGTGAATTTCATTTCACAATAAAAATGTATAGCAGGTAAAAAAAAGACTGATAAACAATATCCGACAGCGCATACGAGGTCAGTTCTGTTTTGCCGGCTGCGCGGCAGCATCAGAGCTGACCTCGTGTGCTTCACTTTGTTCAGCCTTCGTCGTAAGCTTTGATGGTTTCCGCCAGAATTGCTTCCGCGTCATAACCGATGATGTCAAGCATTTCGGCTTTCACCTGTGTGGTTTCCGGGATTCCGAAGAAGGTTTGCACCAGTTCCCGCACATAACCGTAGCCATAGGAATCACTGATGATCGGTCCGCCGGCTGTGGTGACGTAATAAAGCTTTTTCGCCCGGCAGAGTGTTTCCGGCTGGTCCTGCTCATTGTAGAAAAAGGTGAGCCCGACCACGCAGATCTGTTCCAGATACTGCTTCAGCATGGAGGGGAAGGAAAGATCGTAATAAGGCGCCGCGATCACGATGGTGTCTGCCGCGGCGAAATCTTTTCCCAAATCGAAAACCGGGTCGGAAAAGTCGGCTTTTTGGCTGCATTCATTCCGCTTGTTGATGAAAGCTTCATCCACTTTCGGGAGGTCAAGTTCCCAAACGCGGACTTCCCGGATATCTTTGTCTTCCATACCCGCAAGAACGTGATCCGCCAGACGTTTTGTGCGTGAACCTTCACGAACACAGGCATTGATAAATAAAATCATCCGGCCTTTCCTCTTAGTTCTCGTAGCACTCTTTCTTGAGCACGCCGATATAGGGCAGATTGCGGTAGTGGTCGGCATAGTCGAGGCCGTAGCCGACGACGAACTCATTGGGAATGCGGAAGCCGAGGTAATCCGCCCGGAAAGCGTTGGTCTGTCGGCCTTCTTTTTCCAGCAGACATACAGTCTTGAAGGAAGACGGACGGCGGGCACCGAAGAAATCCTTCAGGTAGTTCAGCGTCAGACCGGAGTCGATGATGTCCTCGACCAGGATCACATCACGGCCGGTGATGTTGGTGTTGATATCCTTTATGAGGCGGACGACACCGGAGCTCTTGGAGTCTGAGCCGTAGCTGGAGACGGAGATGAAGTCCATATAGATGTCAGTCTTGATCGACCGGCACAGGTCGGTATAGAAGAAGCTGGCGCCTTTGAGGATGCAGACGACGATGGGCGTCTTCCCTTTGTATTCTTCGGTGATCTCAGCGCCCAGCGCTTCCACACGAGCCGCGATGGCCTTTTCCGTGTACAGGACACGTTCAATATCGTTTTGTTCGTTTGTGATTTTCATAAAATTTTAGGGGTCAGGATTCAGGGGTCAGGGACCAGTATTACGGGTCACCCTGTATCCTGATTTCCTACTCCTTATAAAGTAATTTCTTCTGTGTTATTTATTTCTTGCGTCCGGGGCAATTTTGCCAGGAAAATATCTACCTGCTCCGGACAGCGTCCGATGTAGTCGGCGGGGTTCAGGGCCTGGGCGATTTCCTCATGGTTAAGGACAAATTCGGGGTCATTGCCCAATTCTTCCAGCAGATGGGCGGGAAGGCCTTCTTTCATGCGGGCGGTGGCATCCATGGAATGGCGGCGGATGATCTCATGCATCTGCTGACGGTCTCCGCCGGCTTTTACCGCGCTCATGAGCAGGTTTTCAGTCGCGATGAAGGGCAGATATTCGCGGACATCGCGTTCGATGATCTTCTCGTTGACATGCAGCCCGTCGGAGACATTCGCCATAAGGCGCAGAATGCCGTCCACAGCCAGAAAACCTTCCGGCAGGGAGATTCGGCGGTTGGCGGAGTCATCAAGGGTACGTTCAAACCATTGGACGGATGCGGTCATCGGGGCGTTCAGCGCGTCGGCCATCACATAGCGGGCAAGGGAACAGATCCGTTCAGAGCGCATGGGATTGCGTTTGTAGGCCATGGCGGAAGAGCCGACCTGCTCTTTCTCAAAAGGTTCCTCTACCTGGCGCATGTGCTGCAGCAGGCGGATATCATTGGCAAAGCGGTAGGCACTCTGGGCGACGGAACTCAGCGCGTTCAGAATGCGGCTGTCCAGTTTGCGCGGGTAGGTCTGTCCGCAGACGTCAAACAGTTCGGTAAAGCCGAAGGCGGAGGCGATCCTGCGGTTCATCTCATCAATTTTGGTACTGTCTCCGTTGAAAAGGCTCAAAAAGCTGGCTTCGGTGCCGGTCGTGCCGCGGCAGCCCAGGAAACGGATGGCGCGGATGGTGTCATCGATCTCCGCAAGGTCCATCATCAGGTCCTGGATCCAGAGGCAGGCACGTTTTCCGACCGTGACCAGCTGCGCCGGCTGTAAATGCGTGTAGCCAAGAGTCGGGAGTGCTTTGTATTTATCCGCGAAGGCGGCCAGATTGGCAATGACGGTCAGGATGGAGCTGCGTATGGAAAGCAGCGCATCCCGGTAGATGATCAGATCCGCGTTGTCCGTTACGTAGCAGCTGGTGGCTCCGAGGTGGATGATGCCTTTCGCGTTGGGACAGACCAGCCCGTAGGCGTAAATGTGCGCCATAACATCGTGGCGGATCTCTTTTTCCTTCTCCCGTTCAGCTTCATAATCGATATCGGTGATATGCGCTTCCAGTTCCGCGACCTGTTCCGCTGTGATGGGCAGGCCCAGTTCATGCTGAGCCCGCGCAAGCTCTACCCAGAGCCTGCGCCAGGTTTGATAGCGGGTATCCGCGGAAAAGAGCTGCTGCATCTGTTTGCCCGCGTAACGCGTGCAGAAGGGACTTTCGTAGCTGTCGTGCATCAGGCTCTCACAATAATGGAATCGCGTTCCGCTCCGACGGAAACATAGGTGATCGGGCAGCCGATTTCTTTCTCAAGATATTCGATGTAATCACGGCATTCCTTCGGCAGGTCTTCATATTTGCGCACGCCGCTGATGTCGGTTTTCCAGCCCGGGACGGTCTTGATGACCGGTTTGGCTTCCGCGAGTTCGGCAGGGAACGGGAATTCGTCGGTGAGTTCGCCGTTGAGTTCATATTGTGTGCAGACCGGGATCTCGTCCATGTAGGAAAGGATATCGAGCTTGGTCAGCGCGATGCAGGTAGCGGCCTGCATACGGGCACCATAGCGGGTGGCGACGATATCCACCGGACCCACGCGGCGCGGACGGCCGGTCGCGGCACCGTATTCAGCGCCTGCTTCACGCAGTTTTTCCGCGTCTTCACCGAACCATTCAGCGGTGAAGGGGCCTTCACCCACGCAGGTGGAGTAGGCTTTGACCACACCGATCACGGAATCGATCTTGAGCCAGGGAGCGCCGGAACCGATCGGGGCATAAGCGGCGATCGGGGAGGAAGAGGATGTGAAAGGATAGATACCGAAATCGATATCACGCAGGGCGCCAAGCTGGGCTTCGAAGAGGATGCTCTTCCCTGCCTTTTCCGCTTCGCGCAGCAGGATGCCGGTATCGCAGATGTGCGGCAGGAGCGGTGCGCCGTATTCTTCCAGCCAGTCCATCAGTTCATCAACGGTATAAGTCTTCGCGTTATAGATGTTTTTGAGCGTCAGGTTCTTCCATTCGACGATCCCTTCCAGACGTTTGCGCAGCTTCGCCATGTCGCGGAGTTCGCCCATCTGGATGGCTTTCTTCTGATATTTATCACTGTAAACCGGAGCAATGCCGCGTTTGGTGGAGCCGAATTTGGCATCCTTCAGGCGGGCTTCTTCCAGTTCATCCAGGTCGCGGTGATAGGGGAAAACGATGATGGCGCGGTCGCTGATCTTCAGGTTTTCCGGGCCGATCTTGGGACCTTTGTCGGTTACATTTTTAATTTCACCGCACAGCGCCTGCGGATCAATGACTGTGCCGTTCCCCAGCACATTCACGACATTCGGGCGGAATATGCCGGAAGGAAGCAGGTGCAGAGCGAATTTTCCGTATTCATTTACAACCGTATGCCCCGCATTGTTCCCGCCCTGATAGCGGATAACAACATCGTAATCTTCTGCGATCAGGTCGACCATTCGGCCTTTGCCTTCATCGCCCCAGTTGACACCAACAATAGCACTGACTGTCATTTTTCCTCCAGTAATAACTTGTTCTTCATTGCACCTTAGATTTTACTATATTTGGATATAAGTAAGAAAAAATGCGAAAGAAGTAATGAGATTTATCATATAGGAAAGACAAGCAAAGGTCTTAAAATCATTTTTTATTTGGGAAGTAAAAGGAAGAGAAAAAAGGGTATGAAGAGCTGTTTTTCTCAGAACAGTTTTTTCTGTCCGGTATGGCAGTACCACGCATATCCGCAGTGTGCGCATCGTCGGGTGTTTTCACAAACCGGGGGCAGATCTTTTTCTTCCGGAGATTCATTCCGGATCCTTTTTATCTGAGTCAGCAGACTGCTGCGGAGCTCCTTTGTATACGGGACTTGTTCCTCGTGATTTTTATAGTGAATGATCCCGTAGGGCGGGCGTCTGCCGGTGTTCTCTTCGATCAGCAGGCAGTAAGCGGCAAGCTGCATAATATGGGAGGGGTAAACGCGGCCACTCCAGACGGTACTCTTATACTCTGCGGGAATGATTTCCCCATGGATGTTCCTGATTTCATCCGGCTTCCCCACGATGCCGTATTTTTGACCGTAAAGCGTGACGGGTTTTATTTTGGGATCGGAAACCAGGTCCTGGTTCAGCAGCTCATTCTGACGGGGTTTCACAAGAAAGCGCAGAATAAGACCCAGGATCAGTTCCAGAACCAGTAAGCCGGCGAGGAGATAAAAAAGTCTCGTTTCAGTCATTTCACTATCAGCCGTACCAGGACTGCCATGATGCATAGCAGTACCAGGATGATCAGAGTGGTCAGGATCTGTGTTTGATGTCTGAGCTTTGTCTGCAGGGGCTTTGCCTGCTCGTACGCCGCGATCGTCTGCCGACCGGCCTCTTCATGATACTTAGTCCCTTCTTCCATTTCCCATTGGTTGTCAGATTCGTATTCCAGCTGCTCCAGTGCCCAGGCGCGCGGGCAGAATGTGTATAATCTGATCTCTGATGCGCTGATCCACTTTTTATCTTCCATAATGTTTTTGAAATCGAAAATGCCCCCGGTGAAGAGGGCATTTTTTCAGGATGTTATTGATGATCCTATTTTTCAGTTTCAGAATAAACCTCGATTGCTTTTGCGAGCAATTCTTTGAGTTTATCTTCCCGCAGGCTCAGTGTGAGGTCGGCTCTGGTCCGCTCCACGATTCCGCGCAGCAGATCTGTCTGCCGGCGCAGGCCGTTGGTGACAGCGTCCGGGTAGTCCATGGTCACCAGGATGGAGTAGATCTCATCCATCTGGGCGAGAAGCCGTTCGGCTTCATCGGAATAACCCATCCGCAGGATATCCATGCAGCGTCTGCGCAGTTCACCCGGAGTTTCTGCCAACCCGCGGAGGTATGTGGAGGTTACCACACCCATTTCTTCCGGGGTCGGGATCTCGCGGTTTTCGATATAGGCCGTGGTCAGGGTCGCTTCGCAGAATTCTTTGATGGCGTCCTGTGTGTATCCCGCATAATACAGATCCGGATAAATGGCCAGATCCGCCTTGAGGGCGTCCACAATTTTCCGTCCTTCGGTCAGATGCTCATGGGCAAGTTCGGATTCACTGCGGTGGATAGCGCGGATGGCGTTGGCAGAATGGCGGATGAGTGCCCGCGAACGGGTAAGCGCCGCGTCACGTGCCAGGGTACGCGCTTCAAAATCCCGATGGGCTGCTTCAGCAATTTCGTTAATTCGTGACATGGTCTGACTTAGAACGGGATGTTTTCGTCGTCAATTCCCTGTTCCGGGTCATACATCCCGCCGGGACCCATGCCCATATCGGAACCGTCTGAATAGCGGGTGCCCATGGAACCGTTGGATTGACCGTAACCGGTATTATTGTTATATCCGCCTTCGCCTTCTGCACGGCTGCTCAGCAGCTGCAGGTTTGATGCGGTAACTTCAAAAGATGTTCCGATCGTTCCGTCGCTGCGGGTGTAAGTGCGCGGGTTGCCGGACGGATCTGCTACCAGACGGCCTTCCGCAAGAATTTTGTGACCTTTTCGTACGTAATTACTTGCAAATTCAGCAAGGCGGCCCCAGCAGGTGATGCGGAACCAGATCGTTTCTTTTATGGTCTGTCCCTGTGATTTGTAGTTTCGGCTTGTCGCAACACTGAAGGATGTTACTGCCTGTCCTGATGGTGTATAGCGCATTTCAGGATCACGTCCAACGTTACCGACGATGATGATAGTATGAAACATGTTAATTACTCCTAATTCGTTTCACGGTTCAAAAAATTTTTTATGAATTAATTTTACACGAAATTCTGACGTGTCAAGAAGTCAGGTCCTTTTATATATCTTTAGAAAGGAATATCGATATCGTTTATATTGTCATCTATAGGTTCATCCGCTTTTGAATTGTTGGTTAACAATCTTAGATTTGTTGCATTGATCTCAAAGGAAGTACCCGTTGTACCGTCATTACGTGTGTATGTCCTCGGATTTCCGGATTGGTCTGCTACCAGACGGCCTTCGATCAGCACTTTCTCTCCCTTTTTGACATAATTGTTGGCAGTTTCTGCCATTCTACCCCAACAGGTAACGCGGAACCAGATCGTTTCTTTCACGGGCTGTCCCTGTGATTTGTAGGTTCGGCTTGTTGCAACACTGAATGATGTTACAGCCTGTCCCGCTGGTGTATAACGCATTTCCGGATCGCGGCCTACGTTACCGACGATGATGATCGTATGAAACATGTTAATTACTCCTGATTCGTTTCACGGTTCAAAAATTTCTTTATGAGTCAATTTTACACAAAATACCAACTTGTCAAGAGTACATAAGTTTTTTTGCTGTTTTATATATGATATTCGTATTATTTCAAAAAAAGACGATTCGAGATCAGACTCTAAACCGTCTTTGTATTGCAGCAGATAAAATGCAGCAAAAGCAGTTATCAGTTCAAAACACAGTAAAGCAGCATGGATTGCAATTTCGCTGTGTCAACTGCGCGACAGTATCAGAGTTGACCATATAATTCGTGCGATAAAGAGAAAAGGTTTAAATTTCAAAACCAGAGGTGTATTTATGAACGAAAATTCAGACATAAACGCCGGCTGGCATTTTCTGTCTGGTCCGGATCTCGTATACTTTCGGCTTATTTGCCGAAAAAACTGTTATGTTTATGCAATAAATAATATTCATCATTTAGATTTCATGATGTTTGTTTGACCATTCTAATGTAGAATTAAACAGCTAATCTTTTACAGAAAGGAAATGCAGCGTCAATATGGGTGCGAAACGAAAAGAGCAAATCGAAAATGTATTGTTTACACTGCCTGCAGTAATTCTTGTCTCCGCAACCATCTACATCCCCTTCATCCTCAGCGGTTACTATTCGCTGACGAAGTGGAATGGTATTTCCAGGGATCCAGAGTTTATCGGGTTTCAGAACTTCAAAACGATCTTCACGGATACTTCAAGCAATTTTCTCAATTCTATCCTCTTTACAACCAGATATACGGTGGTTTTCATCATTTTCGCGAACATCTTTGCGCTTGCCCTTGCGGTGGCACTGACACAGAAATTCAAACTCGCAAACCTGATGCGCGGGGTCTTCTTTGTCCCGTACATCATGTCCATGACGATCGTAGGCTTCATCTGGAAGTTCATTTTCTCCCAGGGCTTCGCGAAACTCTTTGAAATGACCGGATGGCAGTGGCTGAACCTGAGCTGGCTCGGGGACCCAAAACAGGCTTTTTATTCGGTGGCTTTTGTCGGAATCTGGCAGTCCGTAGGGTTTTACATCGTGCTGTATATTGCGGGACTTCAGGCGATCCCGAAAGATATTCTGGAAGCCGCGACTGTTGACGGCGCGTCCGGGTTCCGGCGCTTTTTCTCTGTTACCTTCCCGCTTCTCTGGCCGTCGATCACTACCTGCGTATTCATGTCCCTGACCAATTCACTGAAGGTCTTCGACATCATTCTGGCGCTGACTCAGGGCGGGCCGGGAAAGGCCACCGCTTCCGTCACGCTGGAAATTTACCGGGAAGCTTTCCAGAATAATAATTACGGTCTGGGCTCGGCTGAATCGATCGTCTATTTTGTGTTTGTACTGGTTCTGACACAGGTCGTTTTGAAAGCATTCAACAAGAGGGATGTGGGATTATGACAAGAGCAAGTAAAAAACGTTTATACCTGGTGATCCTGGAAATTGTGATCGTGATCGTCGGACTGGTCTATATTTACCCGGTCTTTCTGATGTTCATGAATTCCGTCAAGCCCTTCCGCGAAGTTGTGATGGATGTGATTGCCCTGCCTTCAAAAATTGAATGGAAAAACTATTCCTATGTGATGGATAAGATGAACTACTGGAGCCTGTTTCTGAACAACGTGATCATCACCGTCATCGGAATTGCGGGCATCGTTCTGTTTTCATCCTTATCTGCTTATATCATCGAAAGAAGACCCAACAAATACACAAACTTCATCCACACGCTCATCATTACGCCGATGCTGATTCCTTTTCAGACGATCATGATCACTTTGCTGAAGGTCATGAACGTGCTGCACCTTTCGGGTTCCATCTGGGGGCTTGGTATTCAGTATTGGGGCTTCGGGATACCGATGGCAACTTTTATTTACTGCAACTTTCTGCACACCATCCCGAAGGAGCTTGACGAAAGCGCCAAGATCGATGGGGCTTCCACGCTCAGGACTTTCTTCAGTGTGATTTTCCCGCTGCTGAAGAATGTCACCATCACTGTCATTGTGCTGGATGTGATGTGGATCTGGAATGACTTCCTGCTGCCGCTGCTGATGGTAAACTCCAGCGCCAAGACCAAGACACTGGTGCTTTCCGCTTATACCTTCGTCGGGCAGTTCAACACCCAGTGGCAGTACGCCATGGCTTCCATGGTGCTGGCTATTGTGCCGTCCATCATCGTTTTCGTGCTGCTGCAGAAATACATCATCGAAGGTGTCGTCGCGGGAGCGGTGAAAGGATGATCAGGTTTCAGCTGTAAGGTTTTAGGTGTAAGATATCAGGTTTCGGGTTTTAGATTTTTGCAGGCTGCATCACTATTCCCTGTCTCCTGTATCCTATCCCCTATTCACTAAAAAATAAGGAGAAAAAAATGAAGAAAATCAATGTTTTACTGCTGGTCTGCATTTTTGCAGCGATGCTTGTCAGTGCCGTTTCCGCTGCGGATATCTATATGTTCATCCCCAGCCCGGAATACGCCGATGCGATCAACGCCCTGATCGAAGAATATAAGACCGTCGCTCCCGATGTCAACATCAACTACGAGACCACCCAGAGCGACTATCCGACCCTGCTGAAGGCGAAGATCAATGCCGGTTCCACCCCCGACATTTTCGGCTCCACCTCCGGTAAGGAAATCGCTGTTTACCTCGATTACTCCTACAACTTCGCGGATCAGCCGGCTGCCGAAGCCATGACCGACGCGGTCAAGGGCGTGATGATGAGCGGCGATGAAGTTCACGGTTTCGCTATCAAGGGCAACTACTTCGGCATGCTCTACAACAAAGACATCTTTGAAGAAGTCGGCATTACCGAATTCCCGAAGACCCTGGAAGGCCTGAAGGAAGCTGCTGAAAAGATCAGCGCAGCCGGTTACCAGGTGTTCTCCGACGGTTTCGGTGAATGGTGGGTCTTCAAGCATGCCTGGCAGACCTTCTTTGATGCTGCTTCCGATGATCCGGCTGCCCTGGCTGATGCTTTCATTAAAGGTGAAGCTCACTGGGCTGACTATCCGGTCCTCTATAATAACTGGTTCGATTTTGTTGATCTCGTCGTAAAATACGGCGATGCCAAACCGCTGGAATCCTTCCTCGCGAATGAAGTCGCTGATTTTGCTGTCGGAAAATCTGCCATCGTTGTCGGTCAGGGTGCCTGGGTCGAAGCTGACATGCTCGCCATCAATCCTGACCTGCACCTGGGTTTCGTCGGCTATCCTGTTGATGATGACCCGGATCATGCCCGCGTTATCGGCGGTTCCGATCAGGCACTGCGCATCAACAAAGATTCCGCGGTCCTGCAGGATGTTCTGGACTTCGTCAACTGGTGGTATACCAGCGATTATGGCAAAGACTGGTTCAACAATGTAGCCGGTGTGATCCCTCCGGTCAAGGGTGCTGTATCTCCGGATATGGAAGTGATCAAGCAGGGTGACGCCCTGGCTGAATCCGACGGCGTTGCCGCCCTGTCCATCACCTACTTCACCGACGCCTCCCATCAGGCTTTCGGTGAGATCATGCAGTCTTACATCGCCGGCACCATCGACAAGGATACCGCCTGCAAACAGATCGAAGAGACCTGGGTCAAACTCGAAAACTAATCTCTATGATTTAATCAATAAAAGGGTGCCAAATGGCACCCTTTTTATTGAGTTAGTTGTTAATAGCAGATAGTTGAGATACAGTTATCAGTAAAAAATATGTCATATATAAATAAAACAAAGCGCGAACCTTTTTCAACTACCAACTAATAACTGCCAACTTACCACAAAGGAGAAAAAGATGAAATTTACAGAAGGTTACTGGCTCCGCAGTGAGCGGTCCAACCCGCTTTACGCGGCGCAGGCTTATACCGCCGAAGAAATCCCGGGCGGGATGCGGGTACTGGCTCCCGCCAACAAGATCACCGGCCGGGCGGCCACTATTGACCAGCCCGCGATCACTGTGGAATTTACGGCAGCGGCTGAGAACGTGATCAAGGTGCGGATCCGCCATTTCCATGGTTACGATGCCCACGAACCGCGCTTCGATGTAACGGAAACAGCTGTGCCTTATACCGTAAGCATTGACGATAAAGAGGCTGTGCTGAAGACCGGTGATGTGACGCTGCGGGTGAAGATGCACGACGACTGGCTGATGACCTTCGAGTCGGACGGCAAAGTGATCACCTCCTGCGGGTTCCGCAATCTTGGCTATATGCGCTGGGACAGGCAGCCTTCCACCATGTTCTGCGATGAGAATTATCTTTCCGGTAACTACAAGCCCTATATGCTCAGCGAGCTGTCGCTCAAACCGGGGGAATGTGTCTACGGCTTCGGTGAACGCTTCACCTCTTTCGTGAAAAACGGGCAGGTGGTCCAGACCTGGAATGAAGACGGCGGGACAGCATCCCAGGTGGCGTACAAGTGTATCCCCTTCTACATGACCAACCGCGGCTATGGTGTCTTTGTCGACCACAGCGGTCCCGTCGAATTCGAGACTGCCAGCGAGAAAGTAGAATATGTCGGATTCTCTGTCCCCGGTGAGGAGCTGCGCTATTTTTTTATCTACGGACCCGAACCGAAGGACGTCCTGCGGCGCTATACCGGCCTCACCGGCAAACCGGCATTACCGCCTGCCTGGTCCTTCGGGCTGTGGCTTACGACTTCCTTCACCACCAGCTACGACGAAAACACCATCATGTCCTTCATCAACGGCATGGCGGAGCGCAACATCCCTCTGCATGTGTTCCACTTTGACTGCTTCTGGATGAGGGAATTCCACCTCACCGATTTTGAATGGGATCGGGCTGTAATTTCCGATCCGGAAAAGCTCATCGCGGAATGCCATGCCCGCGGGCTGCATACCTGTGCCTGGTTCAACCCCTATGTCGGGCAGAGCTCCGAATTCTTTGAGGAAGGGCTCAAAAACGGTTACTTCCTGCAGCGGGCAGACGGCAGAGGCATCAAACAGGTGGATATCTGGCAGGCAGGACTGGCCATTGTCGACTTCACCAATCCGGCGGCGAAGAAATGGTATCAGGACAAACTGCGCAAACTGGTGGATACCGGCATCGATAGCTTCAAGACCGATTTCGCCGAACGGATCCCGATCGATGTGAAGTATTATGACGGTTCTGATCCGCTCTTCATGCATAACCGCTATACCTATCTCTATAATCAGGCCTGCTTTGAGGTGCTGGAAGAAAAACGCGGTATTGGCGAGGCAATGCTCTTTGCCCGCTCCGCATCCGCGGGGAGCCAGAAATTCCCGGTCCACTGGGGCGGAGACTGCTCTGCCAGCTACGCTTCCATGGCGGAGACCCTGCGCGGCGGTCTTTCCCTGATGCTATCCGGTTTTTCCTTCTGGAGCCACGATATTTCCGGCTTTGAGGAGACCGCGACACCGGATGTCTATAAACGCTGGTGCGCTTTCGGCCTGCTTTCCACGCACAGCCGCCTGCATGGTTCCAAGAGCTACCGGGTCCCCTGGCTGTTTGATGAGGAAGCCTGCGATGTGCTGCGTTTCTTCACGGAATGGAAGTGCTGCCTGATGCCTTATCTCTACGGAGAGGCGGTGAGATCCCACCAAACCGGCATCCCGGAAATGCGGCCGATGGTGCTGGAATTCCCGCATGACCCTGCCGTGAGTTATCTGGATATGCAGTATATGCTGGGCGGGAAGCTGCTTGTGGCTCCGGTCTTCAATGAAGAAGGACACGCGGATTATTATCTGCCGGAAGGCACCTGGACGCACCTGATCTCTGAAGAAAAACGGCAGGGCGGCCGCTGGTATGCGGACGATTACGACTATTTCTCCCTGCCTCTGTATGTGAGGGAGAACAGCCTGATGCCACTGGGAGCGCGCAAAGACCGGCCGGATTATGATTACTGTGAGGGGCTGGAGCTGCATCTTTTTGAACCGAAAGACGGCGGTTCCGACCGGGTGATGATCCCCGATACCAAAGGGAATCCGGTCCTGGGGGCTTCCTTCCGCTGTGAAAACGGAGAAATCACCCTGACCCTCAGCCGCCCTGTCCCGGGGCTGAAGCTGGTGGTCCACGGCGGGGCTGATATCAAATCTTTCCCGATCGGTCAAACCGAAACCCGCATAACTCTTTGAATCGTTTAATTGCGGATAAAAAGACGATTTCTCACATAAAGCCATTATGACGTGAGAAATCGTCTTTTACTATCTGTGATATTTGCGTTATTCAAACAATTTTTTACGAATAAATGCATATTTTTGGACAATTGTATTTCATAAAAATGCATATTTTGGGACATGATAATCAACAAAATTGCATATATTCGGACATATTGCAGCATCATGTTGTACTGGTCATGAAAAGCAGATAAAAAAGTACCCGGGTATGATTATTCAGTATGAAAATTATACCCTTTCGGGATGATTTACTGTAATGTGACAATATTTATATCCTTTATGGTATAATCCTGTTAAACAATATTGACAAAGAACCCGTACGGGTATATTATTGTTGTATGGTAATTGTTCAGAACCTGATAATGAACAGCACCATTCCTGCGCAAGCGGGAAAACAGTTCGCCCCGGCTGGCGCCTCGGGTGAACCGTCTCCGCGCAGGTTCTGAATAGGTACGTTGTATGAATGAAATAGCCAAATTTATAAAAATCAATCGAAAGGCAGCCGGGCTGACGCAGAAAGAATTTGCCTTGCGTTCCGGGCTCGGTCTGCGCTTTGTTCGGGACCTGGAGCAGGGGAAAGAAACCGTCCGGATGGATAAAGTCAACCAGGCTTTGGCAATGTTCGGGATGATTGCGGTTCCCGGAAAGATAAAGAGTGAAGAGAATGGCTTATAGAAAAGCCTTTGTCTGTGTGTGTAATCGATATGCCGGGCTGCTTGAGGAGACTGACGCGGGGTATTCGTTTGCTTATGATCAAGAATATCTGACATTGGAAAATCCTCTTCCTGTCAGCCTCACACTTCCGCTGCGGAAGGATCCGTATGTGTCACAGACACTGTTTGCTTTTTTTGATGGACTGATCCCGGAAGGCTGGCTGTTGGATATTGTTTCGCACAATTGGAAAATCGATCAGAATGATCGCTTCGGTTTGTTGCTTGCGGCATGCCGGGACTGCATCGGCAATGTCAGTATTCGGGGAGATGTCCAATGAATTGCCTGTGCTGCTCCAAACCGATCACTGCATCCGCATCTGAAGAAGAACGGATTACTGGTTGGCACCGATCCTGTGTCCGGCGTTTCTTCGGGACCCGTAAGCTGCCGGAAATCGATATCACGGAAGAAAAACTGCTTGAACTGGCTCGGGAAAGTGTCAATCAGGGACTTACGGTTCCTGGAGTTCAGAAGAAAATCTCTCTGCACTTAACCACCGGCATAAATCCGCGTTTGACTTTGGTAAATTATCCGACCGGGTTTATCCTGAAACCACAGACTGCTGAATATGAAAATCTCCCGGAATGTGAATATCTGGCGATGCGGATGGCAGCGGCTGCAGGCATCAAAACAGTGCCGTTTGCTTTGATTCGGCTCCATGGAGAGGAAAACAATCTCGCATATATTACCCGGAGAATCGATCGGGTTGGGAATAATACACCGGAAATGCTTGCAATGGAGGATTTTTGCCAGTTGGATGGCCGCCTTGCTCAGGATAAATACCGCGGCTCCTATGAACGCTGTGCTAAAATCATACAGCGTTATTCCGATCGTCCCGGTATAGATCTGACCGATTTTTATTACCGGCTTTTGATCTCTTTCGTAATTGGCAATTCAGACTTGCATCTGAAGAATCTTTCGCTGATCGAAACAAATCCCGGAAGTCAGAAATATATTTTATCCCCCGTTTATGATTTTCTGCCGGTCAATGCGGTACTGCCGGAAGATGAAGATGACTTTGCGTTGACAATGTGCGGGAAGAACCGCAGTATCCGAAAGAATGATTTTGTCAGGTTTGCAGTAAGTATAGGAATAATGGAGAAGGTTGCAGCTGCTTTGGTTGAACAATGTATCAGTCAGGAAAAACTGTTTCTCTCCCTGGCAGAAGCATCCATACTGCCTGCAAATCTGAAATCTGCCGTTATCAACCTGATTTCTGACCGAATGACAACCCTGAAAGGCGTTTGAAATTGTGATCCGCTGCCGGCTGTTATCTCACGGAAAAAGGGGACCGAACTCTCTTTACAAATGAATTGTTTGGCATTAAAATACAATAACTCAGGATGATGCATCTTTTGTCGGGATGTGTCTCAAAAAATATTTAATGGAGGCAGATACATGAAGAAAGTCTTATTAGCGGTACTTGCTGTCATTATGATGACAGTCTTTGGTTTCTCCGGCGTGCTTGCTGAAGGAACGATCAAGAATGATCTTGTTATCGGTGTCGCACAGGAAATCAATGAATTGAATCCTATGATGCAGAATGACCAGATCAACAACAACTGTTTCGCGCTGACGCACGAACGACTTGTTTTCCTGGATAATGCTCATGGTTATGAGATTTATCCTGAAATTGCCGAAAGCTGGGAATGGACAGACGAAACCCATCTGGTTTTCCACCTGAACCCGAATGTGAAATTCAGCAACGGCACTCCGCTGACCGCCGATGATGTGGTCTTCACACTCAACCGCGCCCGCAGCGATGATCCGACCCTTTCCAAGGTCTCCGGTCAGCTGGGTCTGGTAACGGATGTCAGCAAGATCGATGACTATACCGTCCAGGTCACGACCTCTGCATACAGCAATGAACTGATCTACAACTTCGGTTCCTATCCGCTTGTTATCCAGTCCAAGGCTGCTTATGAAGATGCGAATAACGCTGAACCGTGGCTGATCGGTACCGGCCCGTATACCTTCAAGGAATGGAAAGAAGGTCAGTATGTGACCTACACCAAGAATGAAGATTACTGGAACAAGGAAAACCGCCCCAGCTATGCAAATGAGATCACCTTCAAGTTCCTGCTTGAGGCTTCCCAGCGCGCTATTGCCTTGCAGAACGGTGAGATCGACGTCTGTGTTGATCCCCCTGTGACCGATCTCCGCTTCCTGGAAGACGATGAGAACGTGACCGTTCACACCCAGGCCGGCACCAGACTGTTCTACCTCGGTATGAACGTTGCGAAAGATCCGTTCACTAATGAGAAGCTCCGCCAGGCTGTTTCCTGCGCAGTCGACAAGGAAACCGTCATCGCGATCGTCCTCGATGATCTCGGCAAGTGGCAGACCTCTGTCCTGAACCGCGGTGCCTGGTCCTTCCTCGATAATGATCAGATCGAAGGCTACACCTATGACGTGGACCGCGCGAAAGCCCTCTTCGAAGAAGCCGGTTACAAGCCGGGCGAACTGACTGTTGAGCTCTTCACCCCGACCGATGATCCGTACAAGACCATCGCCCCGATCATCCAGGCGAACCTGAAGGAAATCGGCATCAATGTTGACATCAAGTCCATGGACCAGGCAACCCTGAAGTCCGAATGTGCTGCGGGACACCAGCAGATGTTCCTGTGGCGCTGGAATATCGGTGCCCGCGTGGATGAAACCTATCGTGAACTGTTCTACACCGGTTTCCCGACCAACTATGCTCAGCTGAGCGATCCGGTCGTCGATGACCTGGCCGATAAGGTCCTCACCGAAATGGATCAGGACAAGCGCCTGCAGTACAGCTATGACTATCAGAACTACATGGCTGAAAAGGTCTATCAGGTCCCGCTTTATGTTCCGGATCTTGTGATTGCCTACAACAAGGGCCTCGTTGTTTCCGATGCATATGATCAGCCGGGCGTCCTGTTCGCCGGCGGCGGCAACCACTTCTGGGCCCGCGCCTATGTTGAACAATAATTTATAAATTCTGAATCTTTGATATATCCGGCGGGTCTTCATGACCCGCCGGTCGTTAATTTTTACATTATTCGGTCAAACCTTTGGTTTTATAAGGAGCACAATCCGATATGTTCCGATACATTCTCAAACGGATAATCATCCTGATCCCGACCCTTCTGGCAACGTCCCTGCTCATCTTCTGGGCGATGGACCTCGCGGGGGGTGATCCTGTAGATCAGATCCTTCCGGAAAACGCCACCTATGAGCAGAAGGACGCGCTGAGGGAGGAAATGGGATTGAATGATCCCTTCTTTATCCGATACTTCCGTTATATCGGAGGTATCCTGAAAGGCGACATGGGAGAATCCTACATCACGCATCGTGATGTGTTTCAAACCTTTATGGGCCGCCTGAATATGACGCTTTTGCTGGGAGGCAGCGCGCTGATCTTTGCCTGTATCATCTCCATTCCGCTCGGCATCTATACAGCGCTGCACCAGAACACCTGGAAGGATACAGCCGCGATGATCGTCGCGCTGTTTGGTGTGTCCATGCCGAACTTCTGGCTGGGCCTGATGCTCATCCTGCTCTTTTCCCTCAAACTGGGATGGCTTCCTTCAGGCGGCACCGGCGGATTTCAGTACCTGATCCTGCCGTCTGTCACGGTCGGCCTTGGTCTGGCGGCTTTGCTGACACGCACGACCCGCAGCGCCATGCTGGACGTCCTGCGTCAGGATTATATGACCACGGCGAAAGCCAAAGGTGCATCCCGCAACCGGGTCATCTATAATCACGGGCTGCGCAATGCCATCATCCCGATCATCACCGCTATCGGTATGCAGTTCAGCTATGTTATGACGGGTTCCGCGCTGGCCGAAACCGTATTTGGCTGGCCCGGTATCGGCCGTTTGGTTGTCGATTCCATCAACAAGCGCGATACGCCGATGGTTACCGGTTCCATCATCCTCTGCTGTGTGCTGATGGCCGTGATCAACCTGGCTGTAGATATCATCTACGCGTTCTGCGATCCGAGGATCAAAGCGCAGTACTCCGGAAAGGGATAAAGATATGAAACTGTTCAACAAGAAAAAGACAGACGGCACTGAAATGATCGGGCGGTCCCTGGGTCAGGAAACCTGGCGGCGGCTCAAGAAAAATAAAGGTGCCATGATGGGCATCGCTTTCATTATCCTTCTTCTGATCGGGACGGCGCTTGCCAGCATCTTCTATGATTATGACAAAGACATCATCGGTATGACGCGGGACCGCTTTATGGCTCCGAACTGGCAGCATCCTTTCGGGACAGATAATATGGGGCGTGATATCTTTGCCCGTGTGATTTACGGAGCGAAGTATTCCCTCTTTATCAGTTTCGGTTCCACGTTACTGGGGCTCATCGTAGGGCTGGCTCTCGGCGCGGTGGCCGGTTATTACGGCGGCCTTGTCGACAACATCATCATGCGGCTGACGGATATCTTCTATTCCATTCCCTATATCATGATTGCCGTGGTGGTCGTTTCGATCCTCGGTACCAGCATGTCGAGCCTGCTTTTCGCCATGGCATTAGGGACCTTCTGCAACTTTGCGCGTATCGGCAGGGCATCGGTCATGACTGTTCGTGATATGGAATTTGTGGAAGCCGGCCGCGCGATCGGTCTGCCGACCTGGAAGATCATCCTGAAGCACATCCTGCCGAACTGCCTTTCCGCGATCATCGTCCAGACCACTTTGAAGGTCGGTTCCAACATTATTTCCGCGTCCTCACTCTCTTTCCTGGGAGTCGGGATCACTCCGCCGACGCCGGAATGGGGCGCTATGCTTTCCGACGGCCGTTCCTACATCCGCAGTTCCGGCTGGATGTGTCTTTTCCCGGGTCTCGCGATCATGTTCACCGTTCTTGCCCTGAACCTTCTGGGCGACGGCCTGCGTGATGCCATGGACCCGAAACTGAAGCGCTAAGGGGGATTGCTCATGGAAAATGTATTAGAGGTAAAAGATCTGGTCGTCCGTTATGATACGGATGACGGCATCGTACGTGCCATTAACGGCATCTCCTTCAGCATCGGACGGGAGCGGACGCTTGGCCTGGTGGGTGAAACCGGCGCGGGGAAGACAACGACCGCGCTGAGCATCCTGAACCTGGTCCCGGATCCGCCGGGAGTGATTTCTTCCGGTTCGATCATCCTGGACGGTAAAGAAATTCTGGAAATGGGTGAAAAGGAACTGGAGCACATGCGCGGCAATGATGTCGCCATGATCTTCCAGGATCCCATGACAGCGCTGAATCCGGTGATCACAGTCGGTGAACAGATCGCCGAATCCGTGATGCTGCATGAAAAGCTTACCAAAGAAAAAGCTATGGAACGCGCGAAAGAGATGCTGGAACTGGTCGGCATTTCCGGTTCCCGCGCTTACGATTATCCGCACCAGCTTTCCGGCGGGATGAAACAGCGTGTTGTGATCGCTATTGCCCTGGCATGCCATCCGTCCCTGCTGATCGCTGATGAACCGACGACCGCGCTGGACGTCACGATCCAGGCGCAGGTGCTGGCGCTCATCAAAGAACTGATCGACAACAACCACATGTCGATGCTGATGATCACCCATGATCTGGGCGTTGTGGCTGAAGTATGCGATGACGTCGCTGTGATGTATGCCGGCAGGATCGTTGAGATCGGAACCGCGGATGAGGTGTTCAATCACACTTTGCACCCGTATACGGAAGGGCTGTTTGACTCCCTGCCGAACCTGCGGCAGCGCGGAGAAGAGCTGATCCCGATCAAAGGGCTCATGCCGGACCCGATGCACCTGCCGGAAGGCTGCAGTTTCAGTCCCAGATGCCCCTACGCTACGGAAGAATGTCATCGTGCCCTGCCGGAGCTGAAGCTTGTGAACGGAACGCACTATGTCGCCTGCGGCCGATATGCGGACCCGTCATTCCGCATCAGGAGGAACCCAGATGGAAAATAATGTGATCCTTGAGGTGAAACACCTTACCAAATATTTTGATACACCCAAAGGGAAACTCCACGCTGTAGATGACGTGAGTTTCAGCATTAATCGCGGGGAAACCCTGGGGATCGTGGGCGAATCCGGCTGCGGGAAATCCACAACCGGCAGGACGATCCTCAAGCTCATCGAACCGACCAGCGGGCAGATCATCTTCAATGGGACGGATATCACTAAATACAGTGAACGTCAGATGCGTAAATTACGCACGGATATGCAGATCATCTTCCAGGATCCTTTCTCTTCTCTGGATCCCCGGCAGAATATCATGCAGCTCATCAGTGAGCCGATCCGGGAGCACCACATCTGCAAATCGAAGGAAGAAGTTCAAAAGCGGACGCTGGAACTGATGGATATCGTCGGGCTTGCCCGCCGTTTTGTCAACTCTTATCCGCATGAACTGGATGGCGGACGCCGCCAGCGTATCGGTATCGCCCGCGCGCTTTCGGTCAACCCGAAGCTGATCGTCTGCGATGAACCGGTCTCCGCGCTGGATGTTTCCATTCAGGCCCAGATCCTCAACCTGCTCAAGCAGCTGCAGCGTGACATCGGACTGACCTACATTTTCATTACGCATGACCTCAGCGTCGTCCGATATTTCTCCGACGATATCGCTGTGATGTATCTTGGGCAGATGGTCGAAAAAAGCCCTTCGGACAAGCTGTTTGAAAAACCGATGCATCCGTATACCCGGGCGCTGCTTTCCGCGATCCCGCTCCCGATCGTCGGGAAAGAAAAACCTGTGCGCCAGCTGATCCGGGGTGAAGTGACGTCGCCGGTCAACCTGCCGGACCGCTGCCGCTTCCTGCCCCGCTGCAGCGAATGCCTTGAGAATTGTCCGAATGCAAAGACCCCGGAGCTTATCGAGGTCGAGCCGAAGCATTTTGTCGCCTGCCATATATACGATTGTTAGGTACCGGGAACCGGGGCCGAGTGCCAGGAACCAGGTGCCGGGTGCCAGAAAATGCGGCACCGGACATCTTAACATCCTGCTCCCGGCCCCTGAAACCCGGTCCCTGGCTCCTGAAAGAATCCTATGCCGGAAACCAAAAACGATTTCATGCTTCTTGCCGTCCATACGGATAAGGAATTTACATCCTGGCTCAACCGCCATGCCGAAGAGGGCTGGTGGCTGAAAGAAAACAAGGGCAACACCTTTGTGTTTGTCAAAAGGCCGTATCCCGGGAAACGGTTGTGTTCCTATACGGTCAGATCTGACGTTCTGGGTGTTTCGGCGGAAGATGAATTTTACGAGCAGCAGGATGAGCTGCGGAAAAGCGGATGGCAGCTGCTGGCAATGGGAATGCCGGAAAATCTTACCGATAAGACCCGCCATGCTTTTCTTGTCGAAGTGCCGCGGGAGGATCAGCCGCGTCCGGAGATACCCCTGTCGGATCCGGACGGGCAGACAGCTCTGCTGCGGAACGCGCTGAAAAAAGCCGTGTCGACCATCGCTTTTTGTCTGATCTACGCGGCGCTTCTGATTTATTTCATCGTGTTCCGTCCCGCTCTGCTTTTCAGCGGAGTCCCGGGGATCATTTTCCTGATCGCGACGGCTGTTGTTTTCCTGCCCTGCCTGTATTTTGCTGTCAGAGTTGCCTCTCTTTACGCGAAAGCTGTCCGTGATCCGGAGACGGACACCTCCGGCGGGAATTTTCTGTGCCTGGACAGGGCTGTGATCCTGAATTCCGTAATGCTGGTCATCCTTGCCGCGTACCTGATCCTCGATTTCCTGATTTGATCCCTGATAAGAAAATAATCAGTGCAGTGCATTATTGCCTAAGCTTATAAAGATTATTTCTGAAAATCTGAAAAACACTTGACTTGACACCATGGTGTAAACATAAAATATTTAATAATCGGGATTTTTTTTTATATGGCAAGGGAAAATGCGAAATCGGGATAATGCCGTCGAGGGTTTAAGAGAGGATGCTGCAGTGGCTGATAGTTTTTACACCATAAAGCAGGTTTGTGATGTAACCGGACTATCCCGTACCATGCTCATTAAACTGGAATCCATGGACATGATTACGCCGAAAAAAATAAATACCGGATCCGGATACCGTTATTATGATTTGTATAATATCATGGACCTGATCCAGTACCGTTTGCTGAGGAATATCGGCCTGACACAAAAAAATATTCTGGCAATTTTCAATGCTGACGAGAAAAATCTTCAGCAAATATTCGATGAAATAAAAACCCGGATAGCCATTCTTCAGCGTGGCGCGGAAGAAATTTCGCTGAGGCTTTCTTCGGAAAAGAACCATGAGATATCTGAAATTGAGTTTCCGGATCTCGTTTGCTGCTGCGAAGAAAAAACCGTTGCTTCTCCAGCTGAAACGAGCAGGCTGGCTTTTGAGATGTATAACAGGGTTTTTTCGATGGGATATCCGATAAATTTTCTCGAAAAACTGTTTTTGATCAGATGCAGGTCCGGGAAACTTCGTATTGGTGAACCTTATACGATAAAAATGTGTATTCCTTTGGATTTGAATGATCTGACCGGAGTAACGGATGACTGTATAGAAATCATACCCGGCTGCAGGTCACTTTCTATCCTTTCCTATGGGCATTATGAACATATCGGGGAGCAAAACGATGCCCTGGACATTCTTTGGAATGAATTTGAACAGCGCGGATATAAAGCTGCGGATGATAAAGTACGTGTTGTGGAAATCGTTGCTCCCTATGGCGGGATACAAAACAAGCCGGAAAAGTATATCTGCCGGCTGGCCATTCCGATATCGGATTAATTGGAAAAAAAGTGGGAAAAAGGAGAACCCCACAGGAGGAGAGAGTATATGTCCAATTCTCGTGATTTTTGCATTATATCGCATTACAGGTTTGTATTTTTTCTGTTGGCTGCTCTGCTGCTGTTTCCGGTCCCCGTTTCATCCCAGACAACCTCAGATCCGGTCACATTCAAAATGCCGTTGTCAGGTTACGATGAGGAACGTGTGACCGGTATCAATCAACTTGTTTACTATATCATGGAAACGGATGGGTATCTAAAGAAAGACATTATGGATGAAACGATTGATGTCTGCTGCAGAAAGATCTGGGATGATGATGACGACGTGGCAGGAAAGCGGCCTGACAGTGTCAAGATCCTTCTTTTGAGGGACGGAATTCTTTACAGATACACCTACTTAACTGAGGCAAATGAATGGAGTGATTGTTTCAGAGAAGTACCGAAATATGATGAGGAAACAAAAGATGAGTACTCATATTCGATTAGCGAGGATCTTGTTCCGGAATATTTATCAGAGTATACGATCGTAAATCGTATATTTACACCTACTCCGACGATGACCTTTACGCCGACAATGACATTTACCCCCACATCGACGTTTACTCCGACATCAACGTATACACCCACATTGACATTCACACCGACGCCAACCGATACCCCGACACAGACTCCTACCCCGACGATGACGTTTACTCCGACAGAAACAAATACGCCTACTGTTACTCCTACACCAACAGAAACAAATACGCCTACTGTTACTCCTACACCAACGTCGACAGTCTGGGTGACTCCGTATATTACACCGAGTATAACAGAATGGCCGAAGACCGGTTTATCCGGGAAAATTTCTGAAAAACCCGCATCAGTCAGCTATCGCCCTCTGGACATCGAGCTGTTGATTCCTTCTCTGAATGTTTTGAGTGATATTGTTTCCTTAGATATGATCGATAATGGGTGGCCCGTGGAATGGCTGGGTGAGAATGTAGGCTTGCTGCAGGGTACGCAATTCCCGGGAACGGGTATATCGGTAATTGCGGGTCATAACACATTAAATGCGGAAGAATACGGTCCTTTTGCAGCGCTGGCATCTATGGAAATTGGAGAACGGTTTTATATTCGAGGTAATAACGGCGTTTTGAATATATTTGAAGTTTGTGCGAGTGAAAAAATCGGTGGAAATGACATCGCGGCATTGTATCAGGCCGCTTCCGGTTATGATTCTGTGGTAATATTGCTGACATGTGAAGATGAACTTCTGAGTGGCGGGTACGCAAGCCGCCGCATCATTGTCGGCAAAGAGATCCGGTAAAGATTTGAACATCTGCAAAAAATGAAAGAAAGAACCGGCTCCTGTGCTGAGGGAGCCGGTTCCTTTTTTTTGTATGGATTCCATTTCGGTTTTCTTTCCCATTTTATATCTCTCCTGTTTTATAATTAATCTGTACCTGACAGGGAAAACCGCGGCAACTATGCCTTGAAAGAAGGAACCTTGACAATTCAAAAAATGGCCGGCCGGATATCAAACTTCGCATGGATGCGCAATCAGCAATGCCCTGCGCGCCGGAGGACATTTTTCCTGTTGGCCCGGATCCCTTATTCTTTCGGCTTATTCGTCGAAAAAACTGTCAGGTTTATGCGATCAAGCGATAAATCGGGATGGTTTTATCCCGCAGTTTATGGTATAGAGGTATAGAAAGGAAAGGTGCGGCAGAATGCTTACTCAAAAGAATGTGGCTGTGAATAAAATGATGGAATTCCATGAAAACGGTATTTATATGGACCTGGAACAGGCGGAGGACGGGACGCTGAAACTGCTGCATTTTTCCGCCCTGCCTTTTGATCCGGAACAGATCCCGGAAAAATGTAAACGCGGGTTCCGCCTTGTGGAAGTACAGGTTCCCGGTTTGGACCGTCCTGAGGAGCGGCATGGTACGAAATTTGTTGCCACGGCTCCGGGATACCGGCTGCAGTTTGGCCGTTATGAGGATGAGCGTAATGAATTCGGACGGAAGCTGACTTTTATCACTTCCGATGAAGAAACCGGGCTTGTTGTTCACAGCTGTTTCCAGTTTTATGACGGCATTTCTGTCGTCCGCAGCTGGACGGAAGTCGAAAATCACGGATCCGAAACGCAGACGCTGGAATATGTCTCCTCTTTTGCCCTTACCGGTCTCGGGAAAGGCGGGCTACAGAAACGGGACGACAAACTGCTGCTTTCCATCCCTCATAATTCCTGGCAGCGGGAGATCCAGTGGAAAACCTTTACCCTGCCGGAGCTGGGGATCTGCATGAACCAGCCGGAATATGCAAGCCGGTCTTCCAAGACCATCAGCATCACGAATATCGGCAACTGGTCCGCGAAGGAATACATTCCCGCGGGATTTCTGGAGGATACCGAAACCGGGGAAAGCCTGTTGTGGCAGATCGAACAGAACGGCTCCTGGCACTGGGAGATCAGTGACCAGACCGGCTTTCTTTATCTGCAGCTCAGCGGTCCGAGTGAGACCTGGGCGCACTGGTCCAAAGATCTGAAACCCGGGGACCGCTTTGTTACCGTCCCGGCTGCGGTCAGTCCTGTTTGCGGCGGGTTTGAGAAAGCCAACGAGGAAATGACCAAATACCGCCGCCGCATCCGCCGTCCCAATGCCGATAATGAAAAGTTGGCGGTGATCTTCAATGATTATATGAACTGCCTTTGGGCAGATCCGACCACCGCAAAAGAGCTGCCGCTCATCGATGCCGCGGCAAAAGCGGGCTGTGATTACTTTGTCATCGATGCCGGCTGGTATTCCGATGGGTTCTGGTGGGACAGCGTCGGGGAATGGAAACCCGCGCCGGGCCGCTTCCCGGAAGGGCTGAAGTGGCTGATGGACCATGTCCGCTCCAAAGGCATGATCCCCGGCGTCTGGCTGGAGATCGAAGTCATGGGCATCAACTGCGAACTGGCAAAGAAGCTGCCGGATGACTGGTTCTTCTGCCGTCACGGCAAACGGGTCTATGACCGCAGCCGTTACCAGCTGGATTTCCGAAATCCGGAGGTGCGGGCTTTTGCCGATGAGATCATCGACCGCTTTGTGAATGAGTACCATGTGGGTTATATCAAGATGGACTACAACATCGAACCGGGCATCGGTACCGAAATCAACGCGGACAGTTATGGGGACGGGCTGCTGGAGCACGAACGGGCGTATCTCGCCTGGCTGGACGCAGTCTTTGCCCGCTATCCGGATCTGATCATCGAAAACTGCTCCAGCGGCGGTCTGCGGATGGACTACGCGATGCTCTCCCGGTATTCGATCCAGTCCACTTCCGATGTGGAAGACTACCGCTATTACGCGACGATCGCTGCCAATGCGCCTTCTGTGCTGACGCCGGAACAGGCGGCTGTCTGGAGTTATCCGCTTTCGGATGGCGATGATGAGCAGACTGCTTTCAACATGGTCAACGCCATGATGCTGCGCATCCATCAGTCCGGTCATCTGGCTCAGATCAACCCGTCCGGGAAGAAGCTGGTGAAGGAAGGCATCCGGACCTACAAACGCATGCGGAACGACATCCGCAAATCCTTTGCCTTCTGGCCGCTCGGGATGTCGGATTATGACGACCCCTGGGTGAGTCTCGGCTTGCGGACAGAAAGGACTGCCTATGTGGCAGTCTGGCGCCGGAACAGCTCTGATGACACGGTCGTCCTGCCGATCGAGTTTCTGAACAGAAGAAAAGCTTCTGCGGAGCTGCTTTATCCGGCAAACGCGCCCTGTGAATACTCCTGGAATCCGGGTACTTCCTCTCTGACGGTCAGGCTGCCGGAGCTTTGCAGTGCCCGCATCTTCCGGATCCGGTTCTGATTTTTTATTGTTTGAAATAATATATCGATTAGTAAATGGGACGTATTTATGGAAGATTTCAATTTTGAAGCTGTTGTCAAAAATCCGGCAGTCTTTGCAGAAGGAAGACTCCCCGCGCATGCGGATTTTACTGCTTACCGGAACGCGGCGGAAATGCATACCGGAGAAACAAGCCTGCGGGAATCCCTGAACGGGATCTGGCGTTTCCGCTATTCAGCCAACCCCGCTTCCGCTCCGGATGACGGATTCCAGTCTCCGGAGAAGGATCTTTCCGGATGGGACGAGATCCGGGTCCCGGCCCATATCCAGATGGAAGGCTACGATAAACCGGCTTATGTGAACACCCAGTATCCGTGGGATTGCCAGGCAGAGCTGAAGCCCGGTGAGATGCCGGAGCTTTTCAACCCGGTGGCAGACTATGTCTGTGATTTTGTTTTACCGGCGTCCTTTGAAAATGAAGATGTCTGCGTTTCCTTCCAGGGTGTGGAAAGCGGTTTTGCGCTCTGGCTTAACGGCCGGTATATCGGTTACAGCGAAGACAGCTTTACCCCCTCGGATTTCCGCCTGACGGATGTGCTGCGGGACGGTGTGAACCGCCTTGCCCTGCGGGTCTGGAAATGGACGCCCGGCAGCTGGTTTGAAGACCAGGATTTTTACCGTTTCTCCGGGATCTTCCGTGACGTCTTTCTGTACGTACTGCCGAAAAGCGCCGTGCTGGATCTCGCTGTCCGGCCGCTGCTGAATAAGGAACTCAGCCGCGGAACGCTCCTGATTTCAGCAAAAGGACGCGGAACCGGTACGCTGCGCCTATCATTGTCAGACGGTGAAAGCTGTATCGAGGAGCAAACCGTTCCGCTGACACAGGAAAGCGCGACCGAGTTCCATGTGGATGCCCCGCGGCTATGGAGCGCGGAACATCCGGAGCTTTATACCCTGCTGATTGAGGTGTTGGATGATGAGGGAAACTGCACGGAAATCATCCCTCAGGAATTCGGGTTCCGCCGTGTTGAAATCAGGGAAGGGATACTCCTCTTGAACGGGAAACGCCTGGTATTCAAAGGCGTCAACCGGCATGATTTCAGTTCGATATCCGGACGGGTGCCGAACCATGACGAACTGCTGCAGGATATCCTGACCATGAAGCGGAACAACATCAACGCGATCCGCACCAGCCATTATCCGAATCAGTCGGAGCTTTACGCGCTCTGCGACCGTTACGGGCTTTATTTGATTGCCGAAAATAACATGGAGACCCATGGCAGCTGGGACGCGTACATGCGGAAAAAGGCTGACCTGGATTATGTGGTCCCGAAGGATCATGAGGAATTCGCGCCGCTCCTGCTGGACCGGGTACGTTCAGCTTATGAACGGGACAAGAACCATCCGAGCGTCATCATCTGGTCCTGCGGCAATGAGGCGTTTGGCGGACACGTGATCTATGAGATGAGCGAGCTGTTCCGTCAGCTTGACCCGTATCGTCCGGTCCATTATGAGGGCATCACCTGGGACAGAAGCTATAACGATACCACCGACATCGAAAGCCGCATGTATACTCCGGTCCCGGAGGTGGAAGCATTTTTGAAAGAACATCCGGAAAAACCGCTGATCATGTGTGAATACACGCACGCGATGGGCAATTCCTGCGGTGCCATGCATAAATATACCGACCTTGCGGAACGCGAACCGCATTTCCAGGGCGGGTTTATCTGGGATTATGTGGACCAGACAATTTATAAAAAGGACCGCTACGGTCAGTGGTTCCAGGCGTACGGCGGAGATTTCGGAGAACGCCCGACGGATTACAATTTCAGCGGGAATGGCATCGTGTATGGCGGTGACCGGGCTCCTTCGCCGAAGATGCAGGAGATCCGTTTTAATTACCGGAATATCCGGGTGGAGTTCATCGAGGGCGGATTCCTTGTGAAGAACCGCTTTTTGTTCACGAATACCGATGTTTACCGGGCATTGATCATTCTGCAGATGAATGGTGAGCAGATCCGGGAAGAGGAGACCGCGGTTTCGGTCGAACCTCTCGCGGAAACGGAATTTCTCTGGCCGGAATGGGTGCTGCGGGAAATGGAGACGCAGAAAGCCGCTGCCCGCAGTCTCGGGAAAGCAGAGCCTGAATTCGCGGTGACCGTTTCCTTCCGGCTGAAGGAAGACTGCCCGTGGGCAATAGCCGGACATGAGATCGCTTTCGGGCAAAAGGTTTTCCCGATAGCAAAGCAAAGCCCGGATCATGAGGAAGCGCTGACGGTCATCCGCGGAAAATCTGTAGTCGGGGTGCGGGGGAAGCATTTCTCCGCTCAGTTCTCCGCCATCCAGCCGGGCCTTACCTCCTATGTCTATGCCGGAAAGGAAATGATCGAAAAGGTCCCGATGCCGAACTTCTGGCGCGCGCCTGTCGATAACGATATGGGGAATAATATGCCCCAGCGCTATGCCCAGTGGAAGATCGCCAGCCTTTATGTCACTCCGAAAAATGATCAGGGATCGGACCTGTACCCGGCTGTGGAAGAAAAGCCGCATAGAGTCATCATCACCTACCGCTATTTTATGCCGACAACGCCGGCGAGCAGCTGCAATGTCGCGTATGAGGTGTTTGGCGACGGAACCGTCCGGACAACACTTTCCTATAAAGCTGTTGAGGGTCTGCGGGATATGCCGGAATTCGGTATGATCTTCAGGTTCGATGCCGACTATGATCATGTCTGTTGGTACGGGCTCGGTCCGGATGAGACTTATGCGGACCGCATGACGGGGGCGAAGCTCGGGCTGTACCGGAATGAGGTGATGGATAATTTCGCCCGCTATCCGGTCCCGCAGGAATGCGGCAACCATTGCGGGGTCCGCTGGCTGAAGCTGACCGACCGCAAAGGCCGCGGGATCAAATTCTCCGGGGAAGATCTTTCCATTAACGTCCTTCCCTGGACGCCGCATGAAATTGAGAACGCCGCTCACGCGTATGAACTGCCGCCCGTGCATTACAGCGTGGTCCGGGTCGCTCTGCAGCAGATGGGTGTCGGGGGTGATGACAGCTGGGGTGCCAAAACGCATCCGGAATACCTGCTGCCGGCAGGAAAGGACCTTTCCTTTACCTTCAATTTTTGCGGGGTATGACAAATCGGGATTAATATCACGGATTTTTTTGTGTTTTTACACTTGAGTAAGAAATAAACTTCGTGATATATTTGTGAGAAGTCTCATTGTTAGACAATTGGGAAATTATATGGAGGAAATATGAAAAAATTATTGGTTTGTCTTGCAGCGCTTGTGATGCTGCTTTCCGTATGCGGTATGGCCATGGCTCAGGATACCCTGGTTATCTATTCCGCCCGCAATGAACGTCTGAATAACATCGTTATTCCTGCTTTTGAAGCAGCCACCGGCATCAAGGTTGAAATGATCACCGGTTCCTCCGGTGAAGTTCTGCAGCGCGTAAAGGCTGAAGTCGAATCCGGCAATGTGACCGTCGACATCCACTGGGCTGCCGATGAAACCATGCTGGCTGCCAACCGTGCTCTCTTTGAGGTTTATGTCCCGACCGAAAATGACAAGCTGATGCCCGCTTTCCAGAATGACGGCACCAACTGCTTCAACAGCGCCTATGCCGAACCGAATGTCATGATCGTCAACACCGATATGCTCAAGGAACTGGGCGTTGAAGTCAACAGCTATGCTGACCTCACCCAGCCGGAACTCAAGGGCAAGATCATCTCCGCCGATCCGGCGAACTCCTCTTCCGCTTTCCAGTGCCTGATCGGCATGCTTTACGGCATGGGTGACGGCGACCCGATGAGCGACAAGGCCTGGGATTTCATCGATGAATTCCTTGTCAACCTGGACGGCAAGATTGCCTCTTCCTCCTCACAGGTTTACAACGGCGTTGCCAACGGTGAATATGCGGTCGGCCTGAGCTATGAAGACCCCTGCGTCGAACTGGAAGCCACCGGTGAACATCCGGTCAAGGTCGTTTACGCTTCCGAAGGCGTTATCTTCCCGGGTGAATCCGTCCAGATCATCAAGGGCGCCCCGCACATGGAAGCCGCTAAGAAGTTCGTTGACTTCGTCCTTTCCGAAGAATCCCAGAACGCTGTTGCCGCGGAACTGAACCTGCGCCCGCTGCGCATGGGTGTCCCGACCAACGCGAAGATGATCCCGACCGAAGATCTCAAACTGTTCGACACCTATTCCGCGAAATATATCGCTGAAAACAAGCCGACCATCGTTGCGACCTACCTCGATCACGTGGAAATGACGCTTGAGTAATTTTGAGGGATTTGGTTTCAGGTGTCAGGGATCAGATATTCCCCTCCCCTCAGAATGATGATTCAAAAGCGGGAGTTATGACGCCTCCGGAAACTAAAGGATAAATGACAGACGGGAAGCCTCGGACTTCCCGTCTTTTTGAAAGAATTGTATTTTCTGTTCATATGCTGTCATAAAAAGTATCATATGAAAAACTATCACGCAGGGGCAGACTGTTTCTGTCCGGCACCTGAGAACAGATACCCGGCACCTGAATAGAAAGAAAGGCGGTTAAATGGGTGTTTCTATTGAAATCGATAATGTAACAAAGGCATACCAGAATACGGTAGTTATTGAGGGACTTTCCGCGACGATCAAGCCGGGAGAGTTCTTCACGCTGCTGGGCCCGTCCGGCTGCGGGAAAACGACTCTGCTGCGCATGATCATCGGGTTCAACTCCATTGAAGCCGGTGAGATCCGTGTTGACGGAAAACGCATCAATGACATCCCGACCAATAAACGGAACATGGGCATGGTGTTCCAGAATTACGCGGTCTTCCCGCATATGAACGTCCGTGACAATGTGGCGTACGGGTTGAAAAACCGGGGCGTCGGTAAAAATGAACGGTATGAGAAGGTGGATGAGATCCTGCGTCTGGTCAAGATCGATCAATATGCCAACCGTATGCCCGCCCAGCTTTCCGGAGGTCAGCAGCAGCGTGTGGCACTGGCCCGTGCAATTGTCATCCAACCGGATGTCCTGCTGATGGACGAACCGCTTTCCAACCTGGATGCCAAGCTGCGTGTGGAAATGCGCAACGTCATCAAGCGCATCCAGCATGAAGTCGGCATCACCACGGTCTATGTGACCCACGACCAGGAAGAAGCGCTGGCGATCTCCGACCGCATTGCCGTCATGAACGGCGGTGTGATCCAGCAGATCGGCACTCCGAAATTTATCTATCAGCGGCCGGCGAATGAATTTGTTTCCGGTTTCATCGGGCTGTCCAATTTTATCGATGCTTCCTATAAAGACGGTGTTATTGATTTCGGCAATTTCTACCGCGTCCCGCTGAAACTCAGTGATGGTGCCGGGTCTGAGGTCCGTGCGGCGATCCGTCCTGAAGAATTCATAATCAAAAAGAGCGATGAGACCGGCATTCCGGCGACAATCAACTCTTCCGTGTTCCTCGGTATGACGCTGCATTATTTCGCGACGCTGAATAACGGACAGGAAGTGGAAATCGTGGTGCCCAGCGATCTCAGCGACATTCTCCCGGACGGGCAGAAGGTTTCGCTGAACGTTGTACCGGAAAAGATCAATGTATTTGACAGGGAGACAAAGAAAACGCTGATCCCGGAAGGAGCGTAATTATGCAGGATAAAAAGCAATCTCCGATCTGGATGTTTCTGGCGCTGGTGATCCTGGCACTGTTCCTGATCTTCGTTGTCTATCCGCTGGCGCTGGTCCTTTATAAAAGCGTTGTCGATCCGGGCTCCGGTTCGATCACCTTTGAAAATTTCACCCGCTTCTTTTCGCGGAAGTATTACACCAATACGCTGCTGAACTCTTTCAAGGTTACGACTGTCGTGACGCTGATCTGTGCCTTTCTCGGACTGGTGATGGCATATATCATCAAGCAGTACAACATCAGAGGCAGCAGTGCCCTGAACATCGCGATCGTGCTGAGCTACCTTTCACCCCCGTTCATCGGTGCCTATTCCTGGATCCAGCTGCTGGGCCGCAAAGGTCTGTTCACCAAAGCCATCAACAGTGTCTTCCATACACAGTTTGAGGGGATCTATGGATTCTGGGGCATTGTGCTGGTCTTTTCGCTCCAGTCCTTCCCGCTGGTTTATATGTATGTCTCCGGTGCGCTGGAAAACCTGGACAACTCACTGAATGAAGCCGCGGAGTCTCTCGGCGCCAACAACTTCCAGCGTGTGACCGGCATCATCCTGCCGCTGGTGCTGCCGACGGTATTGGCTTCCTCCCTGCTGGTGTTCATGCGGGTCTTTTCGGATTTCGGTACCCCGATGCTCATCGGCGAAGGCTACCGGACCTATCCGGTGGTGCTGTATAACCAGTTTATGGGCGAGGTGACGAATGACTCGAACTTCGCGGCGGCGCTGTGCGTGATCATCATGCTCATCACGCTGGTCTTCTTCTTCCTGCAGCGCTGGATCGCGGCACGGCATTCCTACTCCATGTCCGCGCTCAAACCGATGCAGCCGAGGACCCTCCGCACACTGCCGAACATCCTCTGCCATCTGTTCGTTTATCTGGTCGTTCTGCTGGCCATGCTGCCGCAGCTGACGGTTATCGTGACTTCCTTCCTCAAGGAATCCACACCGGGTATCTTTACCAATGAGCTTTCGCTGGTGAATTACAAGACGATCTTCTCGAAGAATCCGCTGGTGATCCCGAACACCTATCTCTTCGGCCTGGCGGCGATCATTCTGGTGATCACCTTCGGTGTGCTGATCGCGTATCTCGCGGTGCGGCGCAAATCCGTGGTCACGGAGACGGTCGATACGCTGACGATGCTGCCTTACATTATCCCGGGTTCGGTGCTTGGTATTTGTTTCCTCTATGCTTTCGCCAAAGCGCCGCTGGCATTGACCGGGACGGCAGCCATTATCATCATCGCGCTGACCGTCCGCAGGATGCCTTATACCATCCGTTCCAGTACGGCGATTATCAGCCAGATCAGCCCTTCTATTGAGGAAGCCGCGATCTCACTGGGTTCCGGTGAAGTCAAGGCCTTCTGGGATGTGACGCTGCCGATGATGATGCCGGGCGTGATCTCCGGTGCCATTATGAGCTGGGTCACGGTCATCAGTGAGCTGTCTTCTTCGATCATGCTCTACCGGGCCAGTACCCAGACGCTGACGGTTTCCGTCTATACGGAAGTCATCCGCGACTGCTTTGGCAACGCGGCGGCTTATTCGACGGTGCTGACAGTGACGAGCGTCATTTCCATGCTGCTCTTCTTCAAGCTCACCGGGAAACGCTCCATGAGTGTGTAATGAAGTGTAAAAGGGTCCAGGTGTCAGGATTCAGTGAAACTGATTTCCCGGCTCACCGGTGAATCCTGCTTCGGTATATAAAATAAAAACACAGTATTAGTGGGATGTCTTCATTGATACTGTGTTTTATTTTGCAACAGTCAGGGTGCTGCAGCGCGAAAGGAAAAATGCCGGATTTTGAAAGAAAACCTTGAAAAAGTGCGGTAAAACAGGAAAATCTCCCTTGAAAAAGTGCTGTCAGCGAAGAGAGGACTGAAATCAAGAGAAAATATGGTGCCTGAAGCCCTGAAACCCATTCACCTGAAAACAATATGATCAAAATCGCAGCAATAATCAAAGCAATGATATTTGTCACATTTAATATAGAAAATTTATAAATAATACTTGACATAATTACAGAACAGTACTACAATCTTAGAAACTTTAGAACAGAAAGGAGGATCGTACAGCATGGAAAGCATGAACATGGAAATCATAAAACATGGAAATCATAAATCTGATCACCAACCTGCAATGGGTCAAGGCCAGCCAGAAAAATAAAGTGAAAGACATGCCGGAAACGGATCTGTACGGTTTTCCTTTCGAGCCCTGTGAAGAGTTCAGTACGGAGCCGCTCAGCTTTTTTGAAACCGCGATGCGTCTGGAAACCGAAGCGTCGCAGACTTTCGCCATGCTGCGCGAGTTCAACCGGCATTCCCCGCTGTTCTACCAAATGTCATCGGATCTGGAGAAAATCGTGAGCCAGCTTGGCAGTGCCTGCATCACAAAGGTTGTAATTCAAATGCAGGGAGAAAGCTCCAACGCTATGGACCAGCTGCTGGGATCTCTGACGATCGATGAACTGCGCGGATGGGCAGCATTCAATTTACGCAAGTGCTATGCCTCTTTTATGGAATCTGCCGCGAATATACACTATAACAAAACGGCGATGAATCTTTCCATCCGCTGGGCGGCGCTGGACAAGCGTCTGATCGCGACCGCTGAAAAGATCGAACAGATCAAAGCGGGAAAGATCAAAATCGACCTGAAACCGAAAACACAGGAACAGGAACCCCAGACGGAGCAGGCTTCTTCGGAAGCGTCTGAACAGACGGAGAACAAGCCTGCCGCGGCATTGAGCGGCAACGGACGCGCATTGCCCATTGACAAAGGCATGGTTCGGCAGGTGGGAAATGACGATGAAGGTTTCAGGGGTCAGGATTCAGGGATCAGAGATTCTGATTTCCGGGACGCATCGATGGATCCTGATTCGGATCATAAGTTTGAAAAAGGGGTCAGGATTCAGGATTCAGGAATCAGGGATTCTGATGCTCATGACTCATTGGCGGATATGGAGCATGTAGATTTACCTGAGGAATTACGCGAAAATAATGAGTGCGGGAATGAAAATTCCGATGAACCATACGATGATGAAGCGGAAGATCTTCCTTATGTCTCTGAAGAACTGGTCCGGCGGATGAGCGAACTGATCCATGCCCGGGAGTCGATCCCCTGGCCTTTCCCTCAGTTTATGACTGACCCGCCGTAACTGGAAGGTCGTATCAGTATGCAGGTAACTGCTGAAACCCGTCGGCGCATCACGAGTGCAGTTCTGCTGTGCCGGCAGAGCGGCAGCATCAGAGCTGACCTCATGTGCTTCATTCTGAATGGATACAATCGAAAACAGCAAAAAAGTGAGCCGAAAACGGTGTGTTTCGGATTTTTTCCGTTCCTGTTTCCGGCGATTTGCGATCTTATGACAAGTTTACGGCTTGGGGATCTCAAACCAGATCGATTGGTCGTATCCGTCGGTGTCGGGCTTGGCGATCTGCGAGGTGATGAGAGCCTGTCCGTCATGGCAGCGCCATTCGAACGCACTGTTGATCCCGGTGATGACGGGACTCAGGATGCTGCCTTCCATTTCCGTATTGGCGCAGAACCGTTTCATGGCATCATTGGGTTCTGTGGTGAAATCGAGTTTTTCGGCACAGTTTTGTGTCCCGTCAATGCGGCAGGCATAAACTTTCCCGTTCATGCAGCGCCGGGCAATGTAAGATTTCCCTGTTTCGGTATTTTGGATGGTAAAGGTGATCTGGATCCGTCTGCGGAAGTCTTCGTTTTCGATATCCGCGACTTTTACGGGAGAAACGCCGGAGACAATAACGGATTCACAATCCAGCCACGGGTCTGAGGATAAAGACGGAAGAACGGCTGTTTTATCCGTCGCGGCCGGCGGAACGGCGGTTTTCGTTATCCGTTTTTCCGGTACCGCGGAGGGCTTTACGATCTTTCCTGAGGAAATTGTGCCGCAGCCACAGAGAATGGCTGCCGTAAAAATCATTGCGAGTATGCTTTTTATCTTCATAATTCAAAACCGTATTATTCCCACTCATCGGGATCATAATAACGTATTCGTTTCGGCTCATCGCGGCGGGTGGAGGGACCTCCTCCGCCTTTCGGTGTTTTCGGTGCTTTTGTCGGGATGCGGACCGTAGGTTCCGTGAGAACGTCCTGAAGAATTTCACCGAGACGCTTCAACACCGCGGCGCGGTTTTGATCCTGCGTGCGGAATTCCCGGGAAACGATCATCAACTCGTCATTGCTGTTGATGCGGCTGCCATACTTCTGCCGCAGCCGTTCGATGGCTGCTTCCTGCAGAATTTCACATTCGGAAAACCGGAAGCGCAGCAGGACAGCTGTCGCTACTTTGTTCACGTTTTGTCCGCCGGGACCGCCGGATTGTACCATGGAAAAGCTCAGCAGCCGGTCATCGATTAACATCTCAGGTGCAATTTCAACCAATGCCATAGGGTACCCCGTTACTCATTGCCGCTGCCGGTCCCGTTAGGCGGCATGCCCGGAGTTCCCGGACCGTATTCCCAGATGTCGGACCAGGCTTCGTAATGGGTGTCAAAGCGGTCCTGAATGTGGATCAATCCGTTTTCATAAACCGTGCGGTAAATGGTCACGTCCGCTCCGTCAATTCCCCAGTCGACCTGTTCCACATATCCGGACGGAAAGTTCGGGTTTTCATTATAGACCGGTTCGCCTTCCGGCACAATATTGGTCAGCCCGGTGCTGGTATATTCCACATAGCGGTTCACGTCGGTACTGTAAAAACGCCACTGCAGCTGGAAAAGGTTGGTGTCCGGCTGGGCTTCCATCAGGATCCAGTAGGGCGTGTCATTGGTGAACTTCAGGTCCAGGACGGGCAGGTAAACGGAAGCGTCCAACCCGGCAAGTCCCGGATCCAGCTGGCGGTTGCCAAGTCGTTCATAGTAATAGACCCGGTAGCCGTGCGCATGGCGTTCGTTGATCTCCAGCCCGTAATTGAAAGCAGCCCGGAAAAGTGTGGTGGAAACCTGGCAGAGTCCGCCGCCGACATCCTGAACGGTCTGGTCGCCGAAAATGACAGAGGATTCCGCGTAGCCGGTCTCTTTAGAGACTTCACCGACGGCATCAGCCATGGAGAAGGTTTCTCCCGGAGCAATAAGAACCCCGTTCAATTTGGCAGCGCCCACCTGAATGTTCTGGATGCGGGCGTCATCGGAGTAGAAGAAGTAGGTGTTTTCCGTGTGGACCAGTTCCCGGATACCGAGTTCTTCAGCGTTTACATTGTCGGTGACTTTTGGCTGGATGATGTCCAGCGCGACTTCCGCTTCATTCCGTCCGGCTCGGATCGCTTCCGCGATGTTTTCCAGGGATTTATCAATGTTGAGCTCTTTCCCGGTTTCCGCCTGTTGGATCAGGCGGAGGGAGCGGGTGGAATTGTCAAAGATGAATTTCGCATCCTGTGCCTTTTTGTAGACATTGCTGCCGATTTCGAGGAGCCGGGTGTAAAACGGCTCGACTTTCGGGTTCATTTCAATGGCAAGGTTTCCGTCGGTCATGACCGGCTCAAAATCGATCATTCCGGCTAATATTTCGGCCGGGATCGATCCTGCATTCAGGGTCCCACGCTCATCATTGGTATACAGGACAAAGTCGCGGTGAAGCAGGTTGTCCAGTACCTGCTTTTGTTCGCCGAGATTGGCTTCTGTCGGTTCCAGAACGACAACGGGAAGTTCGATTTCCGCGGACTGAAGATTTTGCGCGTAGATCTGCAGCATGGACATGGTCATCTGCCTGTCGAGCATCATTCCGCTTTTCCCGGGGACGATCACGACATCCGATCCCTGCAGAACGATGGAGGGATCATCCATCGGCGTGTCAATTTCCTCCGCGATCTTTGTGATTTTGTTGAAAGCGACTCTTTCGTCGAAAAGGAATACCGGCTGGATGGTCACGCCATGCAGCATGGTGGCGATCTGTGTGGAAATCTGGTCCAGCAGGCCGCCGGTCCTGCCGATAGTGTAAGCGGCTTCCGTCATCTGTTCTGTCTGCGGATGGAAGCCCAGTTCACGCGCATTTGCCTGCCAGCTTTTATCCTGCCAGGTGAAATTGAACGAGGATTCGATGGGGTACCGGAGTTCCCGTTCGAGTTTTTCGGCGGCTTCGCTGCGGGTCAATCCGCCGACGATCACATTGTCAACGGAAACCCCGCGGTAGATCTTATCCCGAAAGCTGTTTTGGTAAGCGATAACAGCTCCCGCAAACAGCAGAATTCCGGTGATCAGCCCGCCAAAGACGATGAAGATCACCCGTGCGAAGGTGTTGGAATGGGTATTTCGTTCTTCCATAATCTATGAGTGTATCACATATTTCATTTTACGTGTGCAGCGGTCAGCTTCCTGTCTGATTCGGTTTTCAATGGACAAGCGGTCAGAGCAATATCGAATTTTTCCATTATAATCGATATTAAAGACGGTTAAACTCGTTTTCAGGTTCAATGCGGTCGTGAAAGCCGGTCTGATAAGCCTCATTATTTTTCGTTTCTGTCAGGTCATGACAAAAGGGGATGGAATGGCAGACAAAATTTTACGGGAGATCTTCCGAAAAGAAAACCTTACGGATTTCCTCTATATCATTCTGGGCTGTATTGTCCAGGCGGTAGGAATGTCCGTGTTTATGGTGCCCGCAAAACTGGTCAGCGGCGGCATATCCGGTCTGGCTCAGGTCATCAATCACCTCACAGGCTGGCCGATCGGTGTGATGACTCTGCTGGGAAACATCCCGGTCCTTCTCATCGGCTGGCGGTATCTGGGAAGGCTGCATTTTGCCGTACGCACGCTGACGGCCGTTTTTTTGTTTTCAGTGTTTACCGACGTCATTTATTATTTATTCCCGGATCCGACCCTGACCGGCGACCTGTTCCTCAACACGATTTTCGGAGCTGTGATCATGGGGGTGGGGTTTGGTCTGGTTTATCGGGGAAGCGGAACCAGCGGCGGTTCGGACATCATCGGGCGGATCCTGAACCAGCGGATGGGGCTGTCTATTTCCGTTTCTTACCTGATTTGTGATTCCCTTCCCATCATCCTTGGGGCAATATTTTTCGGCTGGGAGCTGGCGCTTTATGCTTTGATCGCGGTTTATATCAACGGGAAAGCCGCGGAAGTGATCTCGGAAGGGAACAGTTCCTTCCGCCAGGCATATATTATCAGTGACGCTCACGCGGAAATCGCGAATAAGATCATGCATCAGCTGGACCATGGCGTGACAATTTTGCACGGTGCCGGCGGATATTCCGGTAAGGAAAAGGAAATTCTGTATTGTGTGATCTATCGCGGAGAGGTCAACTCTCTGAAAAAACTGGTCGCCGAGGCGGATCCGGATGCTTTCATGATCGTCGGTCAGGCAAATGAAGTCCTCGGAGAGGGCTTTCATCCGAACAGGTATTATGCGTAAAGCGGCCGGTCTTCATGAAATGGGGGATCTGATATTTATTCCTGAATTTCCGATGCCTTATATGCGCGGAAAAGCAGCAGCACGGCACTGACGACACTGATGACGATACCGATTAGCAGCCCAGTCGTATAGGGTCGGTCCGGATGGTTTGCCACTACCTTGATGGAGAGGTCTGTGTATGTATAAGGGAAGCCCTTTACCGTTTCGGTGACTTTCCATGTGTTCATGTGCAGGCCGAGTTCAACAGCCGCCGGTATCAGCGCGGCAGTCAGTACGATATTTCCCTTGTTTCTGAATTGTCTGTCCTTCAGCCATTGCTGCAATGCGGCAGTCCCGGCTGTAAGAATGAAGAAAAAGGGCAGGAACAGGAAGCGTGAACTCACCCGTTCTCCGGAAAATAGCGGGATGCGGAAAATTCTCAGGATCATGTAGGCATTGCGGACGGAGAAGAGGCTCAGTACCGCGACCGGGCAGATCAGCGAAGGGAACCCGAGTATATAATTCCGCAGCACCAGCCAGGCGAGAAAAGCCAGGATCACGATCAGGAGTCCTGCGATTCCGGTATAGATATCAAATTCCCACCAGCCGAGCACGGCTCCGGTTTTCGCCTGATTCAACGAATCTGCCGGCGGGATCACTTTCACGAAGGCTCTGACGATCTGCATCGGGCTGCGGTAGCCTCCCAGAAAATCATCATCGAAAGCGCCCATCTGCAGTGCCGGAGGGATGACGCGTACGGCGGAAAGCAGGCCGGCATAAATTCCGGACCGAAGAATCGTAAGCAGCATCTTCAGGTTGGAGACAGCCAGAAATCCCAGAAAAATCACACACCAGACGAACTGGTGAAATGATCCCTGCAAAAAAATGAAGAACAGCAGAAAAGCCATTTTTGTTTCCCAGACAGGGCCCCGTTCACCGTCAATAAGCGCAAAAACCAGTTCCGCAAAGCAGGTCAGCAGAAAAGTTCCGCCCCAGGTCACATGTCCTACGGCGTAATGGGACAGCATATGTCCGTTCAGGAAAAACAAGAGACTGATCCAGGTAAATGACAGAAGGGAAAGAGAAAAGCGCTTTTTCAGTTTCAGCAGCCCCCAATAGCCCAGGCCGATCTGGAACCAGGTGTTGATGAGAATAAAAGTTCCCACCGGAAGCCAGCGGAGCAGGAGCACCTGCGGGCTCAGAACCAGATCAGGCAAAGCCATGTAACGGTCTGTGACGCCGCGCAACGCGGAGGAGTCCGGCATGTGAAGAGGCAGCTTCCCTTTGGTAATGGCATCCTTGAGAAAGGCGAGCCGGGGTGCGTTCACTTCAGCCCAGTCATGAAAATCAAAGGGAATATTTCCCCAGTTCAGAAAAAATCCCCAGCCGGCAAGGATCATCACCAGCAGCAGAATGAGAAACAGGATGTAAAATCCCTTTTGGTCTTTTTCATATGTCGGATCGGTAAATGTTCTAAAGATTTTTTTCATCTGCTGCCTGCCTGTTCGGTTTTCCTTTATTTTACCAATAAAATCATCATGTATCGATTCAGACCTCGTCAAAAATCGAAACTTCTTTTATACTAAAATAATGGAGAAGAAGGGGTAATGACAATGAATGTGTATCAGGATCTTCTTAATGGAAAAAGCAAACTGGCTCTGGTAGGCCTCGGATATGTCGGAATGCCGATCGCAGTGGCTTTTGCGAAAAAAGTACCGGTGATCGGGTTTGACCTGAATCAGGAAAAAATTGAAAAATACAGGGAAGGACATGATCCCACCGGTGAAGTAGGTGATGCCGCGATTCGGGAGACCTCCGTTGATTTTACATCCGATGAGACACGGTTAAAGGAAGCTGCATTTATTATTGTCGCTGTTCCGACTCCCATTAATTCTGATAAAACGCCGGATCTCGCGCCTGTGGAAGGTGCCAGTGTTACGGTCGGTCGTAACCTGACAAAAGGGGCGATCGTTGTCTATGAATCCACGGTTTATCCGGGCGTTACGGAAGATATCTGTGTCCCGATACTGGAAAAAGAATCCGGATTGAAATGCGGGTCCGATTTTTACGTCGGTTATTCTCCGGAAAGGATCAACCCGGGCGATAAAGCTCACCGCCTGGAAAATATCAAAAAAATCGTTTCCGGTATGAATACAGAAACAATGGAAGAGATCGCGAAGGTCTATGAACTGGTCATCAAAGCCGGTGTGCATCGGGCATCTTCCATTAAAGTAGCGGAAGCAGCCAAAGTGGTCGAAAACAGCCAGCGGGATATCAACATCGCTTTTATGAATGAGCTTGCGATGGTATTTGACCGCATGGATATCGACACGCATGAGGTCATTGAAGCGATGAACACCAAGTGGAACGCGCTCGGTTTTTATCCCGGACTGGTCGGCGGCCATTGCATCGGGGTCGATCCCTATTATTTTGTCTATGAAGCGGAAAAACTGGGCTATCACAGTCAGATCATCCTTGCCGGACGAAAGATCAATGATGATATGGCGGGTTATGTGGCGGATGTGATCATCAAACAGCTTGTACTCGCGAATAAGAAGGTGAAGCAATCCAAAGTGCTGATCCTCGGCATTACCTTCAAGGAAAATTGTCCGGATACCCGCAATTCCAAGGTGAATGACATCATTCAGCGCCTGAATGAATTCGGAATTCAGCCGCTGGTTTCCGATCCATACGCGGACCCGGCAGATGCCAAACGGGAATATGGCGTTGACCTGGTGGATTGGGAAAATGTGCGTGATGTGGATTGCGTGGTTTTCGCTGTTGCGCATAACAGTTTCAAAACCATCAGCCGTGATCAGCTTGAATTGATCTTCCATACGGTTCCGGGGGAACAGAAGGTCATTATCGATATCAAATCGATCCTGGACCCGGATGATTATCGATCCGAAGCGTATCGTTTTTGGCGTTTATGAAAAATAATTTGCTTTTTTGGCAGAAGATATAGAGAGAAAATGAGCAAAATGAATTATAAATGCCTGGTTTTGGATCATGATGACACGACCGTCAACAGTACTCCCTATATTCATTATCCGGCATTCCTGAAAATATTGGAAATTCTGCGCCCCGAAAAAAGTTACACAATGGAAGAATTTCTTCTGAAAAATTTTTCTCCGGGTTTTTTGTCTTTCTATGTAAATGAACTTGGTTTTACGAAAGAAGAATTGGAGCAGGAATCCATGATATGGCGCTCCTTTGTTGCTGATATTATCCCTCCTTTTTTTCCCGGAATAGGAGAACTTATCAAAAGGCAGAAGGAAGCCGGAGGGTTTGTCTGTGTGGTTTCACATTCCTTTCCGGAATATATCCGCCGGGATTATGAGAGCGCGAATGTTCCCCTGCCGGACCTGATCTATGGCTGGGACAGCGACCGGTCAAAGTGCAAACCGAGTCCCTGGCCGCTTCAGGAAATAATGCGCATCACCGGCTGTAAACCGGAAGAGATCCTGATGGTCGATGATTTGATGCCGGGGCTGGAAATGGCTCGTTCCTGCGGCGTGAAGTTTGCCGCCTGCGGCTGGGGTTATGATATTCAGCCGATCCATGAATATATGTCAATGAACGCTGATTTTGTTCTGAAAGAAGTGTCTGATCTTGAAAAACTGCTGTTTTCCGGGGAGGAATTTTGCGTTCGCTGAACCGTAAAAAGGTTTTCCTGTGTATTGCGGCGGTGTTTTTCTGCATGGGTCTGATCCTGGCGGGGCTGACTTTGCGGGGATATACACATACGGTTCCGATCATCGTCGGACCATACAGAAAAGCCTTTTTTATCCTGTTGATTTTTCTTCTGGCAGCCGCGCTGGGTTTTGCCTTTCATCCGGTTGATTCAAAATCTGTATCCGGAACTCTGCTGATCGGGTTTTCTGTTTTTTGGTTCACGGGGAAAATGCTGCTGACCGTCAGATTTCCGGAAAATGCTTTGCTGCCGGTAATGGATCAATGGATGCCGGTTCCTTTAGCTGCTTTTGGAGCGGGCGCGGCGTTATGGGCAGATTGCTTTCTGCCTGTCCGGGAAAATGCATTGCGGCTGAGCGAAAAGTGGCAAATGGTTTTCGCCTTGCTGCTTATGGTAATTGTTTTGCTTCCTGTTCTGGAAGGCGGCTTTAATTGGGATGATGCCTTTTTCTCCGTTGAAGCGCAGGCGATGCGTGTTTCCGGTGAGTCAATTTTCAAAAGAGTCTGGAAGGAAATTGTTGACTACGCGCGTATCGGGAGGATCAATCCTTTTGCGACCTTCCATTTTCTCGTTTTTTATTTCATTCCGGGTCCCCGGGCTTACAGGCTTTTATTATTCGTCTTGACCCTGCTGAACGCGGGTCTGTTTTATCGGTTTCTGAAGCTCTGGAGCGGAAGCGGCAGGACAGCGCTGCTGAGCCTGATGATCGTTCCGTTATGTTTCCAGCTCCGCATGTATCATGACCCTTTGAACAGTTATTACGGACTGATGCAGGTCATGTTCTGTGAACTGATGGGAGCGCTGATCTTCAACCTGAAATGGCTGAAAACGGGAAAAAAGCGCAGTCTGTTCCCGAGCCTGCTGTTTTTCCTGATGGGTCTCATGTCTTATGAGATGTTTTTCCCCTTTACGATATTTTTCTTCATTACGGCTCTTTCCTGCGAAAAGAAGCTTTCAGCGGCTGTCCGGAAAGCAATACCGTATGTGTTTTTTGCGGCACTGATTTTCAGCCTTTCTATTTTGCTCAGGACGAATATCACGGAGGAAACAGCCTATAACGGGACTACGTTTGGTTTGAACCTTCCTGTCATTCTCAGGACTTTCGCATACCAGTCCGGCGCGGCTTTCCCGCTTCGATACCGAACCGCGGGATATGACGCGGGTATTTTCGGACAGACGATCCTTTGGAATGAAATTTTCAACACGTCTCTGCCGGTTTTTATCAGATCGATCCGATGGGAAGATTTGCCGGCCTGTTTGATCGTTGCCGTGATTTTTTGGAAGACCCCGAAAGAGAAAAAAGAATTTTCATTTTGGCGATTGTCTTTTGGCCTGCTGCTCTGGTTACTGCCCGGCCTGGTGATTTCGCTCAGTGAGAAATACCAGACGGTCCTTCGTCCCGGTCTGCCTTATATTCCGATTTATTTTTCGTATTTTGGGATGGGCATGACCCTTTATGAAATAATTGTGCTGGTGGGAAAGCGTTTTGATGCGCATACTTTGGGTGTGTTTTTCTGCGGCATTGCCTGTGCTTTACTGCTGATGGAGCTGCAGGATAACCGCAGAGTAACGGACATGCTGAATGATATCTTCTATTATCCCAGGAAAACCGGTGAAGCTGCACTGCAGGCGGGCATCCTCGGAAATACGGATGAAAAGACGATTGTCAGCGCGGTCCCGTTTTCTCTCTGGGAGCATGGCTGGGACAGAGAACCTTATCAGTCAAAGTTTTACTCACTGAATGTGCGGAAACCGGTGAGTGCCGTGGGTGTGGTGGATTTTATAGACGGATATCGGGAAACAAACGATGCCTGGGTCATGCCCCCGGGTGTTGAACTGATGTCTTATGAAGGGAAACCTGATTTCGGTTTCGCACGGAGCGGAAGACTTCGCGGAACGGGATTTAACTTTGACAGTAATGAACTGGCCAATACGATGGTCACGGATGTTTCCTATTTTATCAGCGGTGATACGCCGAAAGGAACTACTCTGTTTTATAAAACAAAGGATGGCGAATGGAAATTTCTTGATGTCGATAATTACGGCTGGGTGCTCAATAAAACCGAAAAAGGGACATTATATAAACTTGAAGAAAAAAATTCGGTTTTCTTTGATACGATTCAGATCATTACAAAATGATATTTTGATGGGTAATAAGTTTAAAAAGGATTCAGGATTCAGGTATCAGGTGTCAGAGATTCTGATTTTCATGACTCATTGGTGAGTCCTGATTTGGATTATAAGAATGAAAACAACCATTAAAAAATTTCTGCCGTTTCTTTTGATCCTGATCGGAGGGATTCGTCTGCTTGCCGAAAGGTTTCCCGGCAGGCTTTCTTTCCTGAATTTTCCCGGTATTGAGCATGCAGGGTGGATTTTTTGGCTGTTGGGCTTCGCCGGAATTCTCATGCTGCTGATTCGGACGGCTCCGCAGGAAACTGCTGTCCCGCAGGGAGAAAACAGGCAGGATAATAAAGGTTTTCAAAAGTTTTTGTTGAATTACGGCATTGAGACTGCTATTCTTCTTCTGACCGCTGTTTCGCTTTCGATGCTCATACGGTCCGGTTATTTTTGGGATGATGCCGTAAATTCAACCGTATACCTTGCGGAAAAGAAGGATACGGTTTCCCTTGGACGCCATGTGCTGGAGTTTATGCGCAAATACCTGGCGCTCGGGCGCATCAATGTGCTCTCATTTTATTATTATTTCTTTTTCTACATTGAAAATGTTTCGGTCTATAAAGCACTGATCATTTTTTCGATCCTGGTCAACCAGCTCATCTTCAGAAATACGCTGATCGAGTATAAAGTTTCCCTGCCTTACGCGAGAATGGGCATGCTGCTGATCCCGCTGCTGCTTCAGACCCGTTTGTATCAGGATCCCGTCAGCGGCTTTTACAGCCTGATGCAGGTTTTGACCGCGGAAATGCTGTTGTGTGCTTTGTTTCTTTCCCGCTGGCTGCGGACAGGAAGAAAGCGGGATCTGGCACTTTGTCTTCTCGTTTATACAGCGGGACTTATGACCTATGAAGTCTGCTTTCCTTTCCTTTTGATGATTTGCCTGCTGATTTGGGTGCGCCGGGGAAATTTTATCCGGGCTGTTCGTGACAGTCTGCCGTTTGTCGGTATGACGATCCTGCTTTTGGCAGGGATCTTTCTGGTACGTGCAAAATTTGTTACCTATTCAACGTATGCCGGTGTAGCCTTCAGTCTGGATCCGGGGAAAATCCTCGGAACGGCTTTGAACCAGTTTACTGCCGGACTGCCGCTGAGTTTTTATTCCGCGGCGAATCAGGGCGCGGTGTTGGGAAATGTTTATCCGGCCGGGTCTTTTATGAATTATGATTTCTTCTCGTTTTTGAAGTCTGTTCAGTTATCGGACGTACTGGTCGTATCTGCCGGTGCATTGCTTGCCTGTCTCATTGCAAAACGATCCTTTGCTGAAAAGGTACAGAAAAGCGGTTTCAGCTCCGCGGAGCTTTTGGTTCTGGGGTTCTCTTTTGCCGTCCTCCCGATCATCACGGTTGCTATGAGCGAACGGTATCAGGGACAGCTTATTCCGGGACTCGGATATCTGCCGGTTTATATGCAGTATTACGGTGTTGCCGTGCTGCTCCTTTGGGTCATCCTGAAAATCAGGATCACAGGCAGCGTAAAAGCTTTGTACCTGAGTGCTTTTATAATTGTCTGGCTTTTAAACCTGCAGAATAACCGCGCGGTTACGGAAATTATGAACCGAAGCTTTTATGACCCGCGGAACGCCGGGGAAGCTTCTTTGAAAGGCGGAATTCTGGATTTTCTGCCGGAGGATGCTGTTCTTGTTTCCCTGAATGACCGCCGCTATTTGTGGGAAGCAAATTGGGATAATGTCGGCTTGTATGAAGAGTTTTATGGCAACTGGTCGCGTCATAAACCTTCAATTGTGGGAGATAACAGCCTGCTTCAGGATGCTGCCGCAGACGCTCTTTCCTCCGGGAGTGTTCCTGATGCGGACGGGTATGTATCCGTTGAACCGGAAAATATATGGCTCATCGATTATTCCGGTGGAACGGATCGCGGTTTTACGCGTCTCGGAAAGCTTTGCCGTGCTGAATTGAATATCAATGATTATTCTGTCCGGAATACAGAAACAGACCATATGATTTATTTCATCAGCGGCATTTATCCGGAACAGGCTGCGGTTCAGTATACAAAGGCTGACGGAGCGTTTTTACAGATTCCTGTGAATGAGCAGCTTCGTGTCCGTCAGAACGATCTGGGGATCCTGTATCAGCTTCCGGAAACGGAACGGATCCGGTTTGAGTCGCTGTTTCTTTCACCTGCTTCTTTCTGAATTATTAATGCATCGGTATTTTATTACCGGTTCTGATGGATGAGGGAACTTTTTTGGCAGCAGAATCGTTTTATTGAATGAAGTGGAAAAAACATTTTAACCTTTTTTAAGAAAAAATACGGACTTGTTTTCCATACAGGAAAAATTATGGTAGTATTGTAGTATGATTAAAGAAAATGGCGGCGAATTTTGTCTTAAGGAACTGTCAGAAATGTTTTAAATGTCGGGGCCGGTCCGGAAATCGGCTGAAAACTTCATAAAGGAGATCAATCTATGAAATCTGAATGCAAATACAAACAATGGCTGGTGCTTTTGCTCTGTGTTCTAATGACTATGGGCGTGCTTGTTCAGTCAGCTGCTGCTGCACCGACAGGAAAATGTACCAATATTATCAATGAGGGTATTGAGTATTTCATTCCTTTTACAGCGTATGCAGCTGATGCTAATGAATGGCGTACCGATCTTGAGGCGTTAGCTACATTTGCCGGAGGCGGTCCGGCCGGTTACATCGATGCAGTTGAACTTGAGGTTGTAAATCTCACAACACGTTATCAGTGTACGGAAATTGCACCCGGGACGCCTGCGATTTATTCTTGTAATTCTCTTCCGAGTAATTCAATGATTTCCGGCGTATATATTCGTTTTATCCCTGATACCGCGGTTACTGAAGACACACAGATCGTGTTTGATATCAGACAGGTGACCAACGGAAAAGTACTGCTGACTGCACCTGATGTTGTTAAATATCCGCCTTATCCCTGCAGCCGGAATTTTGCGGTAAAAGATTTTGTGGCACCGGCAGGGGATATCCTGGCTTATAATACTACTACGACTACAAGCTGCATGACATTACATAAAACTGTACCTTTTGAGGAAAAGCAGCAGAGATTCGCAATGGTCAACATAATTCCGTCAGATGCGCTTGTAGGTGATCGTGTCAATATTGAAGTTACGCCGAAAGTTCATTTTGATTATAAGATAAGGTTTGAATTTGCGGATGCCACTGTGGATCTCAATGATCCGGCTCCGATTGCTACGCATTTTGTTTATTATACATATGACTATAATCCAACGGGTTATCCGAAGGAAACTATTGCCATAGATGCGACAGATCTTAATGGCTTGGACAATACTGATCTTCCGCTGACGCTGCTCAGAGGTGCGGTGTATGATATCAACCCTGAAGAATATGATCTTTGGGGTAATCCTTCTTACCCGACGCAGGTTGACTATAACATAAAGTTCTGGTATGAAAACACAGCCGGTACCCTTGGCTACGAAAACTCGATCTTTCATTTTGAAAGAAATATGAGCGTACTGTTTGGGCCATACTGTGATGTAAGTTCGGCAGGTGATGTAAAAACCGGTGTCGCGACTGCTCTTTATGATCCCTGCGGGTCATCACGGCAGTCATTCAGAATCAGCCTGAAAGATCCAGATGGTTCCGGGACCGGCGTTCTTGTTCCGCATAATCAGACAGAGTGCGATAGTGCTGCTTTCACCGCATACTGTACAGATGTCTACGGGCTGAATCCCCCGATCCATGATTATGCTCTTGATCATGTAACACCGACAGGGTCAAATTACTATTTTGTGGTGAGAAAATGTCTGGATTCTTCCTGTGCCAGCCATACTGTTACAAATGCATATTTACATTCCTTAACAGTTTCTGATGCTGTGAGCTTAAATACAACTTATCGCAGCACCAGTTCATCCGTGATCCCTATGCGCCTTTATGAAGATACTGGACTGGGGCGTCCTTTTGCGATCACCGGTGCAAATTTGATAGTTGATGAACCCGGAACATATGTTGTATTGGGATTTGTAGATCCTGAGAAAGTCAAAATCGCGAATTTCAACCACTATGCCGTGAAGTTTTATTTGAAAGTGAATAAGTCTGAAGAATTGACAAACTGTTACACGCTGGCGAATAACGGTTATTATCGTGCTTACTGGAATGACTGCCTTTCTCATGCCGAAACACAGCTGATGACTTTTGAGCATATTAAGGATAAGGAAATCGGTTGGATCCGGAATACTTCCAGCCATGGAATTACTTTCCCCTATGTGCCGGAATTGTCTTATCTGCCGCAGAAGCTGCAGGTAGCAAGTTTGAACTGTACCTTCACTGCGCTTGCACCCGGAGGGGAGCCGGCAAAAGGATACTGCCATCCGGATGAAATTTATGTTCCTCCTTATACCCTGGTTGAAATCAACGGCGGTTCATTCTATCTTGAGGCACGGCCTTCGGTAGATGAATATCGCGTGGCTTATGCCCGTACGTCGACGATGAACATTTCGCATCTGTTCTTTTCAGTTCCGGTAAAAGCCTGTGAAAATGTCCGTAAGATCCCGGATACAGGTATTTCTCTGCGCAGTCCTTTGAAAGTGAACGAAAAAGTCAACACTTCGGTTGATGAAGCTACCAGCTTTGTGTTCACCGGCAATTCTCTGCAGATCCCGGCTATCGGACTGGGTATGGAAGTTCCGATCCCGATCGTCCATGTTTATTATGAGGAAGGTGCAGAGAACCTGCAGTGGGATCTGTCTACACTGGGTAATTATGTGGGTGAACTGGAAGGCGGTTCTTACCTGCCGTATGCCGGTAATTCAGCACTGACCGGTCACTATTATTCCCAGGGCGTTTTCAAGAATCTGGGGAACCTGAACAATGGAGATGAAATTATCATCTTTGGAAATGATGGCATCAAGTACACCTACAGGGTCGTTCAGAAGTTCCTGACACAGCCGGAAGATGTCTATGAAATGTTCCAACAGATCGGCGAACGGTCACTGACTCTTGTAACCTGTGAAAATTACAACCTGGTTACAGATGAATATGAACGCCGTCAGCTGATACGGGCGACAATTGAATCTTCCGCTCCGTACGTACAGACCTGGTAATATCGTCCCTGAATTATAAAAAAAAGCATCCATCGGCAGCGACGGATGCTTTTTTTATATAATGCCGAAAAAGTTTCCATTTTCGGGTGCTTTTTGTTTTGAATTTGGAGAAATAATGCTATAATGATACTGAATGGATTAGCAAACGTGAAAGAAGGAATCATGCAGACTTTCAATAAGAGCAAAAACAGCATCCTGTTGACTGTTATTTTTATGATGCTGTTCGTTTTTTCGTTTCTGTTGATCCCTGCTGTCGGTAATGAAAACCTTGTTGAAGCATCAGATGCGGCAAAATGGCCTGAGGAGCCGGGGAGTCAGCTGCAGACCAGCGGAAAATTGCGGGCGGATCTGAGTAATGCGAGAGAAGGGTATTTCCTTGCGTCAATTACAAGCCCGACGAACCATAAAATGAAAATGCGTGTCCAAAAAGACGATGTTACATTGACCTATGATCTGAATACCAAAGCGCAGTTTGAAGTTTTTCCGCTGCAGCTGGGGAGCGGTCATTATGACATTTTGCTGTATGAGAATGTATCCGGAAAGAAGTATTCTCAGGCAGGCTATTTAGGTCTGGATGTGCAGCTGGATCGTGAAGACATTGCCTTTTATTACCCAAATCAATATGTCGACTATGACATGTTATCCGCGGCTGTTGCGAAAGCTGATGAGCTTTGTGCCGGTAAAACCGATATGCTGGATATCTACCAGACTTTATGTGATTTTATGAAAAATTCGTTTGTCTATGATTACATAAAAGCGGTCACAGTTCAGGCAGGAGTTTTGCCGGATATAGACGGCAGCTTTGAAAAGAAAATGGGAGTTTGCCAGGATCTTTCTGCGATACTCTGCTGCATGCTGAGGACGCAGGGTCTGCCGGCAAGGCTTATCATCGGATATGCGGATAAGCAGTACCATGCATGGACAACAACGGAAATCAATGGTAAAGAATATTTCTTCGATCCTACGGCGGCTTTAAATGCAATTGCCTCAGTTAAGGATTATTCTGTAGAACGGTATTATTGACAGATATGTCAGTTTGAAATTTAGGAAGGGAAAAGGTATCTGTGATAATGAGCGAGAAACAAAATCAGAAGATATCAGCAGCAGAGCTGAGCATTTTTTGCGGACAAGTCGCATTGATTCTTGAAGCCGGTCTTCCTCTGTATGACGGAATGGAAACGCTTGCCGGCGCTGATACAAACAGTGAAAATGCGGAAATGTTCCGTAAGGCCAGTGAAGGCGTAACCGCTACAGGTTCTCTTTACGATGCATTGAAAGATGATGACCGCTGGCCTGAGTATATGGTAGAAATGGTTGGCATCGGTGAGCGGTCCGGCCATCTGGAAACTATCATGCGCGGTCTGGAAACTTACTATGCGCGGGAAGATCGCATTCGTTCATCCGTTGTCAGTGCGGTGACTTATCCGATTCTTCTGGCGGTTTTGCTGGTTGTAATCGTGCTGATCCTGTTGTGGCGTGTGCTTCCTGTGTTCCGCAGGGTTCTGGAAGGTATGGGCGTCGGTTTGAACGAATCAGGCAGCACCCTGATCCACCTTGGTGAAGTTATCGGGTGGGTCGTGATGGTTTTGGTCGTTCTGCTTGTAATTGCTGCATTGGCAATAGTTATTCTGATGAAGACGAAATATCGTGACAAGGTGATGGGTTTTCTGCAGCGTATATTCCCGCCTATCGTGAGACTGAATCAAAAGCTTACTGCTTCCCGTGTCAGCGGTGTGTTATCCATGATGCTTTCTTCCGGTTTCCCGACGGATGAGGCTCTTGAAATGACGGAAAGAGTGATTTCCGATCCGTCTGCTGCTGAAAAGGTAAAGAGTATCCGTACAGGCCTGGAAGAAGGAAAATCTTTTGCGGATGCTATTGAGGACGCGGATATCTTTAATGAACTTCATGTCCGTATGATCAAGATGGGATCGGCAACCGGTCGTGAGGATCAGGTTCTCGGTAAGCTTTCCAATTTGTATGAAGGGGAAGTTGAAGAGGATATCACACGGCTGATCTCTATCATCGAACCGACTTTGGTTGCGCTTCTTTCTGTCGTGATCGGTGCAGTACTTCTTGCGGTGATCCTGCCGATGGCCGGGATTCTTTCAAGTTTGTAAAAGAGGTCTTCTATGACCCGAAGGGATTATTTCAAAATTGCGGTAATTGCTCTTGTTCTGGTGCTTGCTGTGATGCTGGTCGGGCGTATTTCCAATTCTCATCAAGCAGCGGAAAGTGAAATCGTCCGCCAATCGATCAAGGATGCTGCTATCAACTGTTATGCAGTGGAAGGCGCGTATCCGGATGACCTGGAGTACCTGCGGGAAAATTATATGCTTGCTTATAATGAAGACCGCTATTTTGTAACGTATGAGTCTTTCTCATCAAACCACATTCCGGATATCTATGTAACCGAGAGAGGAGCACATTAAGCATGGGTAAATCTTCACATGCCATTTCTGGTGTATTCGTGTTTATGCTCCTTGGTATTTTTGCGATATTTTCAACAATTATGGTGTTGTTGAGCGCAAAGGCCTATCGCGGTGTGGTTGACAAGGCGGCGATGCATAATTCTATGAGAGTTGCTTCCTCATATATCCGCACCATGCTCCGTTCTGATGATGAGTCCGGTGTCTTGAGAATCGAAGATGCTGAGGGTGTGCAGACCATTACGATGGAAAATGATTACGGGGATATTTACGTTACCCGAATTTACGTTTATGACGGAAAACTGCGTGAATGGTTCGCAATGAAAGAAATCCCGTTCCTTCCCGGAAACGGAGAAACTGTCTGCGACCTGGATTCTATGGATGCGGAAATATCTGACGGGTTATTGAAAGTGAAGCTTGAAGAGAACGGTGAGGAAATGGAAGTCTATTTTGCACCGCGTTCAGCTGCTCCGAGAGGTGAAGAATGAGATCAGGAAATGCATTGTTGGTTGAACTGCTGATCGTGGTCATGTTTTTCATGCTGACGACAACCGTATTGCTGGAGGTCTTCACAAAAGCAGACAATTTCAGTACGAAATCTGAATTGCTGACGGTTTCCATGGTCGAGGCACAAAATGTTGCAGACCGTCTTTATGCTTCCGATGACCCTGAAGAACTGTTGGATTCTCTCGGTTTTGAAGCTCAGGATGGAAAATGGATCCTTGAAAAAGACAGCTATCAAATGGAAGCCGTTGTCACGGCTGAAACTGAGGATGCCGGTGTATTCCGCCGTCAGATCATTCGTGTGACCTCGAATGGTGAAGAGCTTTATGCGCTGCCGTGTTCCCGTTGGGAGGTGAAACCATGAATCGGAAAAGTACGATCTCTTTAGGACCGGGGGCGTCGTCCCTGATTTTGATTTTTGTCGTACTGGCTATGGCGGTTTTGAGTATGCTTTCCCTGATGGCAGCACGGAATGATCTGAAATTTTCCGAACGTTCCTCCAATGTGATCGTTTCGGCTTATGAGCTGAATGAAGCAGCTGAAGAACGGCATGCGGAAGTCGACCGTCTGCTTTACGAATGCGCAAAAGACGCCGGATCACAGGAAGAATATCTGGCCGCGGTCGCGGAAGCTTTACCGGAAGATATGGAACTTTTAGAGGATGAAATCAGCTGGTCTGAATCGGATGGCGCGCGTATGCTGGACCTTGCCTTGCGTGTCCTGCCTCTGACTGATAGTGAAAGAACAGAATGGGTTCGCCATGACCTGATGGCTGAAACGGGGGATGAATGGGATTGGTAGATATGCTTGAAAAAGCCGTCAAAATGGGCGGTTCGGATATTTTCTTTGTCCCCGGCGCTCCGGTCGAGGTCAAGGTGAATAACGATATGTACCCGTTGACAGAAGACCGTCTGATGCCTGACAGTTCCAAAGAGCTAATTCAGGAAATGTATAACCTGGCCCGGCGGGATTATAATTTGTTGTTTGAATCCGGCGATGATGACTTTTCATTCGCGATCGTAAACGTCAGCCGTTTTCGCTGCAACGCATACCGGCAGAGAGGTACTGTTGCGGCTATCTGCCGTATTATTAATTTCGAAATGCCGGATCCGAACGAACGCCATATTCCGCCGCAGGTGATGGAGCTTGCGAAGCTTCGGAATGGCATGGTGCTGGTCACAGGGCCTGCCGGTTCCGGTAAAAGTACAACTTTGGCTTGCATTGTAGATCGTATCAATTCGACCCGCAGTGCGCATATCGTGACGATCGAAGATCCTATTGAATACCTGCATCGACACAAAAAGAGTCTGGTGAGCCAGCGTGAAATTCCGCAGGATGCCTCTACATTTTACCGTGCGCTTCGTGCTTCCCTTCGTCAGGCACCTGATGTGATCATGCTCGGGGAAATGCGTGACCTGGAAACGATCCATACGGCTATCACGGCTGCTGAAACCGGACATTTGCTTCTTTCTTCACTGCATACGATTGGCGCTGCGAAGACCATTGACCGTATTATCGATACATTTCCGGCTGAGCAGCAGACCCAGGTGAGGGTACAGCTTTCCATGGTTCTGAAAGCGGTCGTTTCTCAGCGTCTTGTACCGACTGTTGACGGAAAGCGGGAAGCGGTTTTTGAGCTGATGACGGTCAATAACGCCATCCAAAATCTGATCCGTGATGGACGTACACATCAGATCGATAATGCCATTTACGGCGGGACGAGCAAGGACATGATTTCCATGGATGGTGAATTGCAGCGTCTGTTCCGCGCAGGCCGGATAACAAAGGATATTGCTGTTGCCTATGCAGTCAATCCGGATACGCTGTCAAAACGGCTGTAGTCGATCAGTTTAAAGCTGAATTTGAATTGGGCGGCCTTGTCAGCTGCCCTCTTTTAATAATAGAAATAAGCGGAGTTTCTTCACGCTGAATTTATTGAACTCCGTATTTCTGTTTAAGAAAAAGAGTATACAAAGATCATTCTCAGAAGTTCGTTTGCAAAGCGGAAAACCTGTACGCTGAATAGATGGGGTTGATTTTGTAATTGTGTTATACTGAATATGTAATTTTTCAGAAGGGAGAATTTCTTATGGAACAGCAAACAAGAAGACTTGTTACAAGAAGTGATTTTGATGGTCTGGCTTGTGCCATGATGCTGAAAGAATTAAATCTTATTGATGAGATTAAATTTGTCCATCCGAAGGATGTACAGGACGGCAAAGTTGAGCTGAGTAAAAATGACATCACAACGAATCTGCCGTATGATCCGCGGGTATCTATCGCGTTTGATCATCATGAATCTGAAGAGGAACGTCTCAAAGCGATCGAAACCGGCGGTAAATTGATCATTGACCCGAAAGCCAAAAGCGCGGCCCGGGTGGTTTATGATTATTATGGCGGAAAAAAGGCATTCCCCCGCATCTCGGATGATCTGATGGCGGCGGTAGACAAAGGCGACAGTGCCGATTTCACGATCGATGAGATCCTGAACCCGAGCGGATGGGTGCTGCTGCATTATTTGATGGATGCACGCACGGGTCTTGGCCGTTTCCATGATTTCCGGATCTCAAACTATGCCCTGATGATGCAGCTGATCGATTATTGCCTTGAACACGACATTGATGAGATTCTTGAACTGCCGGATGTGAAGGAACGGGTAGATCTTTATTTTGAACAGGCAGAGTTGTTCAAAGCACAGCTGCTGCGCATCGCTAAAGTATATGACAAGGTCGTTGTTCTTGACCTGCGCAATGAGGAAGTGATCCATGCGGGAAATCGATTTATGATCTATGCATTGTTCCCCGAAACGCAGATTTCCGTACATGTCGCATGGGGCTTCAAAAAGCAGAATACCGCGGTGATGATCGGGAAATCGATCGTCAACAAAGCTTCTCAGGTCGATATCGGTGCGCTTTGCCTGCAATATGGCGGCGGCGGCCATCGCAATGCTGGTACCTGCCAGCTGGATAACGATACCGTAGATCAGCAGCTGCCTGAAATTATCAAGGCACTTAATGCCTGACAGAGGGCGGTTATAAACCCGGCTGATGACGGTGTTTGCGGATATTGACACCGGAAGGATGTCTTTATCAAATTATTTTACAGATAATGGGGACAGTTATGATTTCAGCTCTCTGTCCCCGTTATTATTGGTTTAACTGTTTTCATAATCGTATATGAAAAAAAAGCTTTCGGAACAGCTTCATTCATCAAGGTTTTGTTTTGTACTGCTGGTCATACTTCTGACAGCTATGCTGACAGCAGTCATGACTTTGCGTACAGCTTATCTGCTGTTCCATACTACCGGGATATTTTATTGGAAAGTCTTTTACCAGCGCGGGCTGCCTCTGGTCATCGGCGGTTTGGCCGTATGTTTCACCGGGTGCGGCTTTCTTCTTTATCGTTTTCGTAAAACGGTTCACCAAACCCTGCAGAGGGACCATAAAAAGTGGAAGATTACCGGCTTGCTGCTGATTATCGGCATTGCTGCGGGGATCTTTGTATCGAAAACCGGAATGGGGTTGGTAAAGGAAAACGCTTTTTGGGGAAAGCCGACCGTGGCCTTCCTGGAATGGCATATTCTGTTGGCGTTTTTTGTATGCTTTGTCTGGTTTTGCGCCGGACGTTTTTCAGCGAATGGAATTACGTCAAAAATCAGGCGGTGGATGCCGGTTGTGATTTGGCTGTGCGCGGTTATAATTTGGACTTCCATTCCCAACCAAAACGGGTTTTTCTCCCCTGCAGGGAGAGCCCCTAATTATGAGACTTATCCGTTTTCAGACGGGTCTTTTTATGGCCATTACGCGAGGGCTGCCGCAGCGGGGATGGGTTTTAAGGGGGATGATATTCCTCCGCGTCCGCTTTATATTGCTTTTCTGACCGGACTGCACCTGATTTCGGATAATCAATATGACAGGATCATTTTCTTTCAGACGCTGGTGCTGGGATTGCTGCCGGTTTTTGTATATTTGTGCGGACGGGATCTTCATTCGGAGGAAGCAGGGATCGCTGCAGCTCTGTTGGTGATCCTGCGTGAAACTCACGCGATCCTTGCAGCACCCTTTGGACATAATATTTCGACAACCAAATATTTCTTCGCTGATTTGCCGACGGCACTGGTATGTGCGGCATATATTTGGACATTGATCCGGTGGCGGCAATCTGCTGATTCAAAGGCGCTACAATGGGCGTTTGCTTCGGGATGTGCGCTTGGCGCAATGGTTTTGATCCGTACACAAAGCTTCTTCCTGGTTCTGCTGCTGCTTTTCCCATTGATACCCGCTTTCCGCGTCTCTCCGAAAAAAGGATCGAAGCAGACATTCTTTTTTGCGGCGGCGCTGATCGTTTGCATCGGACCATGGCTGATCCGTAACCACCGCATCACCGGTCAGTTTGTCTTTGATCATCCGATGACCCAAACCGCGGAAATGGCACGAAGTTATAACTTTGACGGGGAGGACTTATCTCAGCTTCCGGAAGAAAATGACGGCGCATATACGCAGCGCATGACAGCTTTTATCGCGAGTTCGATGAAAAAACACTTTTCCACGGTTGCCGGATTTGTAGTGAGCCATTTTCTGAACAGTGAGATCAGCAATTTCCGCTTATTCCCTTTGCGGGATCATTTGAATGATTTGACTGAGCTGGTGAAAAGCAAAGAGGCCTACTGGGAACTTTTGGACAACAATGAAATGACGGTTTATAACCTGGTTTTCTTTGGTTTCGGTTTTCTGGTATGGGCTTTGGGAGCGGGAGCCGCATATCAGCGCAGCTCTGCAGCCGGATTGATCCCTTTGGCAGCTCTTACGATATTTAATTTCAGTACCGCAATGGGGCGTTATTCAGCGGGTCGTTATCTGATCCCGACAGATTGGATCATGATGCTGTATTTTGCGGTTGGTCTGGCGGATATACTGTGTATTCTCTTCCGTTTTTGCGGCGGAAAAGATGATCCCAATAAAGAACAGTGTAAGATCGCCCCGTCGTATGTCATTACAGCTCTTTGTGTTCTGCTGATTGCGGCAGCGATTCCCTTTGCCGACCGGTTGATCCCGCAGCGGTTTACGCAGGATCCTCCGGAGCTTGTCAAAGAAAAAGTCGGTACGATGACAATGCAGTGTTCCGCTGAAAACGAGCTGTATCTGCACGCAGTGGCCGTTTATCCCCGGTATTATGCCGCGGGTGAAGGGGAGCCGGAAAGCGCGAAACAGGGGTATGGTGCTGTTGATTATGGCCGTCTGGTTTTCCTGACACTGGCTCCCGGAAATTTCGGTACGATGGAAATGCGGTTGGATGAAGCGCCTGATTATCTTCCGGATGGTTCGGAGGTATGGCTCAGCGGGTGTGAGAATGGGGCGGCTGCTATCGTGGAGGAAATGCTTGTTGAAAAGGACGGGACTCTGATACGGTACAGTTCGGATAGTATTGATCACTGAATGATGACCAATGTGTAACAAAAAATGGGGCTCCGTCAAGGAGCCCCATTTTGGTAAGCCTTATAAAACAATTTCCAGATTGTCTACGCCGGTGATCAGGTTCGGGAAAATTGACCTGGCCGGAGCGACGGCATTTTTCCGGGCTTCCATTGTGGTATATGCACCTGCGCCGAAATGGGTCAGAACCATTTGTTTAGCGCCGGCTTCCAACGCCAGCTGAGCACAGATTTCCGGCTCCATGTGAGGAGCTGTTTTTCCCTTTACTGTTCCCGGCAGCGCACCGCACTCGGCAATTACAAGGTCGGCACCGCCCGCAAGCGTTACGGCATTTTCACAGTACCCGGTATCGCTCAGATAGGTGATGGTCCTTCCTTCAATTCCGAGCCTGTACCCATGAGTCGGAACCGGATGCTGAATTGGCAGCGTGGTGATTTCAAAGGGGAAATCAGCGTTCGCCAGCTCATCCGTATCCAGCAATTCACTTCCTTCCGGAACCATCTTTGTCCACAGGTTAGTGTAGGGCGGCCTTACAAGTTCTGTAAAGGCTTGTTTTTGACCGGCCGGGACAACGATCTTCAATGGCAGCTGAAATTGGATGTAATCCAGCGTATGCAATCCGATTGTATGATCTAAATGCAAATGCGAAAGCAGCAGGAACGACGGTTTGGAAAAATCGATCAGCGGTTTGACTTTGCGGATGCCGTAACCCGCGTCCAGAATAATCGAAAAATCTCTGGCGCGGATCAAAGTACACATTGTCTGTCCGTTCTCAGTATCAAACCAGCCGTTGGTTCCGAGAGTAGTAACGATCATAACGACACCTTCATAAAATAAATTTATTTATACTATTATACTTCCCCTGCCCCGCATATAATCGGTTTATTTCAAAAGGTCAGTCATGCGTTGTGATGCCAGAACCGCGTTCTTTTCCTTAATCGCGTTCAGGATCGATTCATATGATTCGATGTACTTTGCGGTATCCGTTTCAGTTTCGTTTGAAGCTTTTCCTTTCCGGGATGTTTCTTCAAGTGACTTAAACAGGCTGATGAGGATCTTATTCCCACAGGATTCTGCGAGTGCGGTGTGGAAAAGATGTCCGGTTGAAGCCCATTCCTCCTGTCCCGATGCGGATTTTGCTTTATCAATAGCTTCCTGCATTTTTGCGATATCTACCAGTGACGCGTTTTCTGCCGCGTAGGCCGCCAGCCTCGGTTCCAGTATCATCCGGGCCTGAACAATATCATTCAGGTTTTCGGGATCATTGAGAAGATCCGCTAAATGATTGTTATTGATACATGCAATGGCGTTATCTGCGACATAGGTGCCGATTCCCGGACTGGAAAACAGCACTCCGGACATCTGCAGATTGGTGATTGCTTCCCGAATTGATCCGCGGCCTACCTGAAAGATTGACGCAAGTTCATCTTCGGTCGGGACACGGCTTCCCTCAGCCCATTCTTCACTCAGGATCGCCTGCTCGATTTGTTCAGAAATTGTTTCATAATACTTTTTCTTTGAAATTGGTTTGATCATAGAACTGCAAACTACCTCCTGTCTTTAATATTATATTTTCCAATTTTACAACAAATGTTTGTGCAAATAAATATCTTTCATGTATTTTTGTTATTCTGAAAGTCATTTTTCAAAAAGATTTTGAATATACTGTATACAAAATATATTTACGTAAACAAAAGTATAAAAAACACGGCAAAAATTGCCGTGCTTTTCAGTGATGAATATTTTGTTGATTTTCAGATCATTGCTTCTTCCCACATGGAAGGAGGTTCGATGCCCAGGATCTTTGCGACGGTCGCGGCGCAGTTGGCCAGACCGAAGTGACCATCCTTGATCTCATAACGGGTGTCCTTATCATAGATGATGAAAGGAACCGGATTCAGGGAATGGGAAGTCTTCGGGGAAACGGCACCGGTCTTTTTGTTGCGTTCGATCATGTCATCAGCGTTCCCATGGTCTGCGGTGACGATGAGAGTGAAGTCATTATGTTCCATCGCTTTGATGATGCGGGCCAGTCCGAGATCGACGGATTCCACACCGATGCGGGTGGCAACCAGACTGCCGGTGTGACCGACCATATCGCCATTCGGATAGTTGCAGCGGATAAAACCGTATTCGCCGGATTCAATAGCTTCCAGTACCTTATCGGTGACTTCCGCGGATTTCATCCACGGGCGCTGTTCAAAGGGCACGACATCGGAAGGAATTTCGCAGAAGACTTCGAGTTCTTCGCTGGTCTTGCCGGATTTGTTCCCGTTCCAGAAGTAGGTCACGTGGCCGTATTTCTGTGTTTCGGAGACAGCGTATTGTTTGATGCCATGTTCCACAAGGAGCTGGGACAGGGTGTTCTTGATGTCCGGAGGAGCGACCAGGAATTTCTTCGGCAGCTTCAGGTCGCCGTCATACTGCAGCATACCGGCGTAAAGGACATTCGGACGGCGGCCGCGGTCAAAATGATCGAAGTCGTCATATTCAAATGCCATGCTGATCTCAATGGCGCGGTCACCGCGGAAATTGTAGAAAATCACGGAGTCGTTGTCTTCGATGGTGCCGACCGGCTGCCCGTTTTCAGCGATAACAAAGGCCGGCAGGTCCTGGTCAATGACTTCGAATTCCTTGCGGTAGGTTTCAATAGCTTCTTTGGCAGAAGCAAACTGGCGTCCGACACCGTGCACGTGGGTTTCCCAGCCTTCTTTGACCATGTTCCAGTTGGCTTGGTAGCGGTCCATGGTGATGACCATACGGCCGCCGCCGGAAGCGATCCTGCAGTCAAAAGCTGCATCGCGCTGTTCGGCAAGGAAGTCTTCCAGTTCATCCACATACTGCAGGGCGGAGGTGGCGGGGACGTCACGGCCGTCGAGGAGAATATGAACACGGACTTTGCTCACGCCTTCTTTTTTCGCCTGTGCGATCATAGCCTTCAGATGGCTGATGTTGGAATGAACATTACCGTCGGAAAGCAGACCGATGAAGTGCATGGCGGATTTGTGTTCCACGCAGTTAGCGGCCATTTCCTTCCAGGTCCCGGAAGTGAACATGGAACCGCTTTCGATGCTGTCATTGACCAGCTTGGCGCCCTGGGAATAGATCTGTCCGCAGCCAAGGGCATTGTGACCGACCTCACTGTTGCCCATATCGGCATCGCTCGGCAGACCGACCGCGGTACCGTGAGCTTTGATCTGGGTGTTCGGGCAATTGGCCAGCAGCCAGTCCAGAGTCGGGGTATTCGCCTGTTTTACGGCATCGCCTTCAGGGTCTTTCCCAAAACCGACACCGTCCATTACGACAAAAACAAGAGGTTTTTTCATTGCTTCCTCACTAATTGGTTGATACGATTCGCGTAATCCGCAATATGTACCAATTATAAGCGGTTTTGTGAAATTTTCGTTAGACTGACTTTACAATATTCACAAATCATATTTATTTTGTGTGACATATACGGCTCCTTTTTTTAGGCCTGTCTTTAGGATTTTCACAAGTGTCACAATTTTATTGACGGCATCACTTTAGAGTGATATACTGTTGAAACATTTCAATTACAGAAACCGCTGATGCGGAAGTAAAGACAATTATGCCTCAACAGAGAGCCTGTGATGCTGGAAATCAGGTGAGAAACAATTTGTTAAATGGACCGCTGAGGGCGCAGTCAAAGGCGGAGTCTCTTCGCCGAGTATTCTGCGACGTTGAAGACAGACGTTACCTGTCGGGGATATGATGGTATCCTGCTAAGCGCACGGTATGGACCGTGAATCAAGGTGGCACCGCGGGTTATAAGAATTCGCCCTTGACGGAGATTATTCTGTCAGGGGCTTTTTTATTAAATCCGCGGGAGTATTACAAAACAGCAGCGCTGTTCGGAAAGAGAATGGTTTATGAGTAAAGGAAGATTTGGAAATCACGGGGGACAATATATCCCGGAAACATTGATGAATGCGGTGATCGAACTGGAAGAAGCTTACAAATTCTTCAAAGATGATCCCGAATTCAACCGGGAGCTCAGTGAACTCTTTAATGAATATGCCGGCCGGCCGTCCCGGCTGTACTATGCCGAAAAGATGACGAAAGATTTAGGCGGTGCAAAGATTTATCTGAAGCGGGAAGACCTGAATCACACCGGAGCACATAAGATCAATAATGTTCTCGGTCAGGCTCTGCTGGCGAAAAAGATGGGGAAAACCCGTCTGATCGCGGAAACCGGTGCAGGCCAGCATGGGGTTGCTACTGCAACAGCTGCCGCGTTGATGGATATGGAATGTGTCGTGTTTATGGGAGAGGAAGACACGAAACGGCAGGCATTGAATGTCTATCGCATGCATCTGTTAGGTGCGCAGGTCGTTCCCGTAAAAACAGGCACAGCTACGCTGAAGGACGCGGTATCCGAAGCAATGAGGGAATGGACATCCCGCATCAGCGATACGCATTATTGTCTTGGGTCCGTGATGGGACCGCATCCCTTCCCGACTATTGTCCGGGACTTTCAATCCGTTATATCGAAAGAGATCAAAAGCCAGATCATGGAAAAGGAAGGAAAGCTTCCGAACGCGGTTATCGCCTGTGTCGGCGGCGGATCCAATGCGATCGGCAGTTTTTATCATTTCATCGAAGACAGGGAAGTTCGCCTGATCGGCTGTGAGGCGGCCGGCAGAGGAATTGATACTTATGAAACAGCCGCCACCATCGCTGTCGGGAAACCGGGGATTTTCCACGGAATGAAATCTTATTTCTGCCAGAATGAATACGGACAGATCGCGCCGGTTTATTCGATTTCGGCGGGGCTGGATTATCCGGGGATCGGACCTGAGCATGCCTACCTTCACGATACGGGACGCGCGGAATATGTTCCGGTCACTGATGAAGAAGCGGTTTGTGCATTTGAATATCTTGCCCGGACTGAGGGAATCATTCCTGCTATAGAATCCGCTCATGCTGTTGCCCATACCATGAAAATTGCCCCGGAGATGGACAGGGACCAGATCCTTGTGGTCACAATTTCCGGAAGAGGCGATAAGGACTGTGCCGCAATTGCCCGTTACAGAGGGGAGGACATTCATGAGTAATATCGCGAAAGCATTTGAAAACGGTAAGGCTTTTATTCCTTTTGTTACCTGCGGTTATCCGGATCTGGAGACTACAGCTGAAGTCGTCCGCGCGGCAGTCCAAAACGGTGCGGATCTGATAGAGCTCGGAATTCCGTTTTCCGATCCCACGGCGGAGGGTCCGGTGATCCAGAATGCCAATCTCCAGGCTCTGCAGGGCGGCATCACCACGGATCAGATATTTGATTTTGTCCGGAACCTGCGGAAAGAAATCAAAACTCCCATGGTTTTTATGACATACGCTAATGTCGTTTTTTCCTATGGCGCTGAAAAGTTCATCTCCACGTGCAGCCGTATCGGCATCGACGGATTGATCCTTCCGGATATTCCTTTTGAGGAAAAAGATGAATTTCTGCCTTTTTGCCATCAATATGATGTGGACTTGATTTCCATGATCGCCCCGACTTCCGACAAACGGATCGCGATGATCGCCAAAGAAGCGGAAGGGTTTCTTTATATTGTTTCCAGCCTTGGCGTGACCGGGACCAGAAGTGAAATAAAAACGGATCTGAGCGCGATCATAAAAGCCGTAAGGGAAAATACGGATATTCCATGCGCGATCGGTTTCGGTATTTCCACGCCGGAGCAGGCACAAAAAATGGCGTCTATATCGGATGGTGCTATCGTTGGCTCCGCAATCATCAAACTCATCGGAAAATACGGCAAAGAAGCACCGGAATATGTCGGTGCATACGTAAAATCCATGAAGGACGCAATATCGTAGCAAAGAAATTCTGACATTATTTATGTCAGGATCTTACAATGGGGAAAGACCCCAAAAAATCGAAAGAGGAATTATTATGAAAAAATTGTCGTTATTTTTAGCATTTATGCTGATGTGTGTTGTCTTCAATGCAGCATGTGCGCAAAGTGATTCACTGATCGTGTACACTTCCATGCCGCTGACAGTTGCCGACACAATTATCGCGGGATTTACGGAACAGACCGGGATCAAGGTCGAAACAGTTGTGGCCTCCGGCGGAGAATTGCTGACCAGAATCGCAGCGGAAGCGGAAAATCCGCTCGGTGATGTGATGATGAGCGGTACCATCAGCAATGTGACCAATTCCATGAACCTGTTTGAAGATTACACCACCGCAAACGAAGAATTTGCCCTGGATAATATGAAGAATACGGAAGGCCCGCTTACCCGTTTTGATGTGATCGGCAGTGTTTTGATCGTAAACAATAAACTGATCGGAGACATTGAGATCACGGGATATGAAGACCTGCTGAAACCCGAGCTGAAAGGCAAGATCGCCATGGCAGATCCGAATAAAGCTTCTTCAGCATGGGAACATGTCGTCAATATGCTTTACGCCATGGGCAAAGGTGATCCGGAGCAGGGCTGGGATTATGTGGAAAAATTCTGTGAACAGCTGGACGGAAAACTCCTCGGCGGATCCTCAGCCGTTTATAAAGGCGTTGTGGATGGTGAGTATACGGTCGGCCTGACCTCTGAAGGCAGCGCTGCCAATCAGGTATCCTCCGGTGCGGATGTCTCTATCGTCTATATGAAAGAAGGGATCATCTTCCGCGGTGACGGTGTATACATCATAAAAGGCGCCAAAAATCTGGATAACGCCAAACTTTTCCTGGATTACTGCACATCCTATGATACACAGGTCATGATGAATAATGACCTCAACTGCCGTTCTGTTCGGTCGGATGTACCGGCAAGCAGCACACTGCCTGCAGCGGGTTCTTTGAATATTCTTGACGCTCCGGAAGAAGAAGCTTCGGCTCATAAAGCTGAATGGATGGAGCGCTTTACCGATATTTATATCGATATGCAATAAAACGAATCATTAACAGCGCGGTTTTTCGTCATAAGATGGGAAACCGCGCTGTCCCAGGAGAACAGGTATGAGTGTTTCAATACAGGCCCGGCATATTGTAAAAAAATTTGACAAGACCACAGTGATCCCGGATCTTTCTGTCGAGATCAAAAACGGAGAATTATTTACGCTGCTCGGCCCCTCCGGCTGCTGTAAAACCACTTTTCTCCGGATGATAGCCGGATTTACCAGTATTGAAGGCGGCGAGATCTGTTTTGACGGCAAATCGATAAATAACATTCCTGCCTATGCGAGAGATATCGGCATGGTTTTCCAAAACTACGCTATTTTTCCGCACCTGACAGTCCGTAAAAATATTGAATACGGCTTAGCGCTCAGACATCTTTCTCAAAATGAAATCAAAAAACGGGTCGATGAAATTCTGTCTGTTGTCAAAATTGAGGAATACGCGGACAAAATGCCGGAAAAGCTTTCCGGCGGGCAGCAGCAGCGGGTAGCCCTTGCCCGTGCGATTGTGATCAAACCTCAGGTCCTGCTGATGGACGAACCGCTTTCCAACCTTGACGCAAAGCTTCGGATCGAAATGCGCGGCGCCATCCGCAGCATTCAGCAAAACATCGGGATAACAACGGTCTATGTGACCCATGATCAGGAAGAGGCCCTGGCGATATCGGACCGGATCGCGGTGATGCGTTCGGGCACGATCCAGCAGGTCGGGACACCGATAGAGATTTATACAAGGCCTTCCAACGTGTTTGTTTCCACTTTCATCGGGCGCTCAAACCTTCTTTACGCGCAGCGTGCAGGCGAAGATGAGCTGAAATTCGGCAGCGGATTTCGGATCCGGGTCCCGGGAATCAGAATTCCGCAGAATGAAAACCGTGTGATCGCTGCCATACGGCCGGAAGAACTTTCCATCAGCAGCGGAGACGGCATCCCGGCTGTTGTTAAGACGAGAACATTCCTGGGGAAATACGTCATGTATGAAATTGCCTTCCCCGGGGAGATATCCGTCCCTGATATGCCTCCGTGTGAATTTTCTCAGGATCTGGGACATGCAGATCATCTTCTTGACATTGGGGATCAGGTATTTTTCAAGCCCAATACGGCAAAAATCAACATTTTCTCTTCAGATCAAATGACAAATTACGCGTTGGTGAGGTGAGAAAATGAAAGGTTTTCGCCCGGATATCTGGAAACTTATCACCGTTATCATCCTGATCCTGTTTATTTTCTTTCTTGTCTATCCCATGTTTTCCATGCTCATCAAGGGATTTCAGGATCCTGCCACAGGTGAGTGGACGCTGAAGCATTACCAAAAGTTTTTCAACAAACGGTATTACTACCGTGCGCTGATCAACAGTTTCAAGGTAACCTTTTCCGTCACGATCCTTGCCATTCTGGTCGGGGTTCCCATCGCTTATTTTATGAGTAAATATCAGATAAAGGGCAGAAGGTTTCTGGAAATCGTTATTATCATCTCCATGATGTCTCCGGCGTTTATCGGGGCTTATTCCTGGATCCTTCTGCTGGGCAGGAACGGGGTCGTCACAAGGTTTATGTCTGAGCATATCGGCATAAACACCCCTTCGATTTACGGATTTGGCGGGATCCTGCTGGTTTTTACCCTCAAATTATATCCTTTCATATATATGTATGTCTCGGGGGCTTTGAAAAAGTTTGACGTTTCGCTGGAAGAAGCCGCGGAAAGTCTTGGCTGTCACGGTCCCCGGAAGCTGTTTGGGATCGTGCTTCCCCTGATCACGCCTTCCATATTTGCCGGAGCCCTGATGGTTTTCATGAATTCGCTGGCTGATTTTGGGACGCCGCAGCTGATCGGTGAGGGATTCGTGACCATGCCGGTCCTGGTTTATTCCGAGTTTGTGAGTGAGATGGGCGGTGAAGCGCATTTTGCGGCGGCTATGGCTGATATCATGATTTTCATTACCGCTGTTATGTTCACCCTGCAGAAATCCTACATCAACCGCAAATCCTACACCATGAGTTCGCTGAGACCGATCCAAAAAGGCGAGCTGCACGGCATACGATCCCTGCTGGTACACGGTTTCATCTACCTGGTGGTGCTGCTTTCAATTATCCCGCAGCTGACCGTTATTTACACGTCATTTCTGAATACGAACGGTTCGATTTTTCTGCCGGGGTATTCTCTGGTCAGCTACAGAAAGATCTTCTCGACACTGGGGACCGCGATCAGAAACACATATTTGTATGGAGCCGCGGCGATTCTTCTGATCCTGGTGCTGGGCGTGCTTATTGCTTATATTTCCGTCAGGCGGAGAAATGTCCTGACCGGGATCATCGACACAATTACCATGATGCCATACATCATTCCCGGATCGGTCCTTGGGATAACGCTGCTGCTTTCCTTCAATAAAAAACCTGTGATCCTGAGCGGTACGGCATTCATTATTATTATTTCTCTGGTGATCAGACGCCTTCCGTATACCCTTCGGTCCAGTTCCGCGATCCTTTACCAGATCGATCCGAATCTCGAAGAGGCTTCCATCAGTCTCGGCTGCAGGCCCATGAGGACCTTTTTCCGCATCACGCTCATCATGATGCTGCCCGGTGTCATGTCCGGAGCGATCCTCAGCTGGATAACGGTCATCAATGAACTTTCTTCTTCGGTCATTTTATACTCCGGGAAGACCCGGACGATGTCCGTCGCGATTTATACGGAAGTTGTGCGCGGAAACTATGGCACGGCCGCGGCCTTATCAACGGTCCTGATCGTATCAACGATCATTTCCCTTGTCATTTTCTTTTCGATTTCCGGTAAGGAAGGGGATCATTCGATCGAATTATGACCTTATATGATCCCGGGGCCATTCATTTGGCATAAAAAGACGGCGCCGCAAAACCAATCGCGGCGCCGTTGTACGCAGTGTACCCTGTGAATGATCACTCAAACAGGTGATCTTCTCCGTATCCGTAATGTTCGATGACATAGTCCACGTCTTTATCACCGCGGCCGGAGAGGTTGACCAGGATGGACCCGGTATGGATCTCTTTTGCCAGCTTCATGGCATAGGCTACCGCGTGAGAACTTTCGAGCGCCGGGATAATGCCCTCGTAGCGGGACAGTTTATAGAAAGCGTCGATCGCTTCGTCATCGGTGATGCAGTCGTACGTGACACGGCCGAGACTGCGGAGGTAAGCATGTTCGGGACCCACGGAGGGGTAATCCAGACCGCTGGCTACGGAGTAAACCGGCAGCGGATCGCCGTTTTCATCCTGGAGCAGGATGCTCTTGAACCCGTGCAGGATTCCTTCTTTGCCGTATTTCATGGAAGCGGCATGGTCGCCATCAGCGGAACCCCGTCCCAGCGGTTCGACCCCGTGAATTTCTACCGGGTCATCAATGAAGGGGATGAACATGCCGATGGAGTTGCTGCCGCCGCCGACTGCCGCGACCACGTGGTCCGGCAGGTTCCCGGTCATTTCCAGAAACTGGGAGCGGGCTTCTTCCCCGATGACCATCTGGAAATCACGGACCATCAGCGGGAAGGGATGCGGCCCCAGCGCGGAACCGATGCAGTAAATGGAATCCTTGTAGCTCTTGAGGTAGGATTCAAAGGCGGAATCCACGGCTTCCTTCAAGGCCTTCCGTCCGTGGGTAACGCAGACGATCTTCGCGCCGAGGATCTTCATGCGGGCGACGTTCGGAGCCTGTTTGGCGATATCGGTCTCGCCCATGTGGATCTCGCATTCCAGGCCGAAATAAGCCGCGGCGGTAGCCAGTGCCACGCCATGCTGTCCGGCACCGGTTTCCGCGATGAGCTTTTTCTTTCCCATGTACTTTGCCAGCAGTCCCTCGCCCATACAATGGTTGAGCTTATGGGCGCCGGTGAAGTTCAGGTCTTCCCGTTTGAGGTAGATCTGCGCCAGTCCGAGCTTGCGTGACAGACGTTCGCAGTGATAAACCGGTGTGGGACGGCCCTGGTATTCTTTGCGGATCCGGCGCAGCTCCGAAATGAACTGCGCGGAGTGGGCAATAGACTGATAGGCGTCGGCGATTTCCTGAAAGCCCGGGATCAGTTCATTGGGAATAAAACTTCCGCCGTAGGGTCCGTAATATCCGTTTGCATCCGGTGTTTTTTTCAAATAAGTTCGGTAATCCATAAACGTTCCACTTTGTTACACGGAAAAAAGCTGCCCAATACAGAGCAGCTTTTCAATACGTTTGATAATATGAAATTATTCTTCGCCCAGAAGAGCTTTCCAGTCCTGGTCAGCGTAGGCCATGGAATCAACACGGCGGATGGACAGGCCGATGCGGTGAGCTTCGGGGTCGATCTTGATCACACGGACGGTGACCTTGTCGCCTTCTTTGAGGACTTCCTTGGCATGTTCGATGCGTTTTTCGCTGATTTCGGAAATGTGGATCAAACCTTCCAGATCCTCTTCCAATTTTGCGAAGGCACCGAACTTGGTCAGGCGGGTGATTTCAGCGTTGAGCAGGTCGCCGATGTGATATTTCGCGATGCGATCGCTCCACGGATCTTCCTGGGTCTGGCGGATGGAGAGGCCGATGCGTTTCTTGTCTTTATCGACGGAAATGACTTTGACCTTAACTTCGTCGCCGACTTTCAGAACTTCAGCCGGGTTCTTGATGTGATCCCAGGAAACTTCGGAAAGGTGGACAAGACCGTCCGCGCCGTTGATGTTGACGAATGCACCGAAATCGGCCAGGGAAGTAACGCGGCCCTTGCGGATCTCGCCTTCCTGCAGGTTTTCAATGATGCGTTCTTTGACGGTTTCACGGGTTTCATTGCTGGCGGCGCGTTCGGAGAAGATCAGACGACGGCGTTCGCGGTCCACTTCCATAACGCAGCAGGTGATCGGGGAACCGACCTGCTTGCCATAGCGCTGTTCCGGGGTGTCGCCGGTCATGCTGGCTTTGCGAGACATGCTGATCTGGGAAGCGGGAACAAAACCGCGCAGACCATCAAGAGAAACGATCAAACCGCCCTTGTTGTATGCCACTACCTTGCTTTCAAAAGCCGTTTTGTTCGCCATCAGTTCTTCAGCGTGCTTCCAGTTTTCTTCTTCACGGGCAGCCGTGTAGGAGAGAACCAGATTACCGTTGTTATCTTCAGGGTTGACGATGAAAACGGAAATTTCCTTACCAACTTCCAGGCTCTTCAGCTCATCTTCCGGAATAGCTTCATATTCTTTACCGGTGATGATGCCTTCAGACTTGGTACCAACACTCACGAGGATCTGGCCCGGGGTGATGCTGGCGATAATGCCTTGACGGATTTCGCCCTGGCGGGGGAAGTCGATATTGACGCCTTCTGATTCAAGAAGAGACGCCATGTTGTTATCGGCGTCAAGGTTTACACCCTGTTCATTAGGGTTTACGATATTTTCTGTCATTGCTGTTAATACTCCAACAAAAAAAGATTAGTATAGATTATAAAGTTGTTTCGGCTCAGATAAGAATATCCGTGACAATTTTCGGACATTTATATGACATGCAATAAACTCTCGTGACATTTGTCATGCTCTTTTGATGTATGTTATTTTTTGTATGATAAATTGGGACGCCTGAGGCGAATGACGAGGGGAACCGTCCCTGTCCTTGTTCTATATCGCTACCACATTTTTTGCGATTTGTCAACGGACAACATTGCCGGTTTTCTTTTTTTAATTCAGGGTGTACACTCAAGAAAAATAAGAAATAAGATATAAGAAATAAGAAATTTGAAGCAGATTAGGATACACTTCAAATTCATGATACATATGGGTTTAACTTCACTCTGAACTCTTCACACTTCACACTATCCCCTATTTCCTATATCCTATCCACTACGAAAAGAAGGGAGATTGGTGATGAACGACGAACTGAAAAAAGCCATCGAAGAGATCGAAAAGACCGAAGAGATTTTCGAGCCGGATATCTATGGTTTGGAACACATTACCGATTTCGACTCCTATGACGAAAGGCTGAAGGACGCGCTGGCGGACTATGAGGCGGCCTGCAGGGCTTTCCGCGCGGCGGATCCCAACAAACGGCTCATCATGAAAGCGGCCGAAGCTGTGGAAATGACCGCAAAGGTGCTGGTCGCGCGTGTTTCCGTGATCTTCCACATGCCGGATGCTACTGCAGATAAGCGCATGGAAGGGCGTGAGATCCTGGACAGGATCTGCAAGGACGCCAATATCCGTGAACAGGACTGCAGCCAGTATTATTACGCGGTAGCGGACAAATATCCGGAACAGACCGAATATCTGGCCGGGCTGATGATTGAAAAACAGGCCCGCATGAATTTCCTCAACCGCTGCATGGCGACCCAG
>CADACE010000014.1 GCA_902786265.1 uncultured Chloroflexota bacterium
AAATAATTATATCATAAAGTGTAAAAAAATGCGAGGTTTTCCTCGTATTTTCATGACTTTTTGGTTACTATTTTATTTATCTAAGTGGCAAACTTGGGTGGTAAGAAATTAGAACAAACACCTGATTATGGATATATTTCAGCATTTCCACGACACAGCTGAAAAGCGATTCCCAGCGGGGGAATCCTGCAAAAGGACAATATTTTACAGAAAATATGGAAAGATGGACTCTTTTCACATCCTGACCCATCGCAGAGTTCCTGATGAAACGGACGGGACAGTCTTGTTAAAGGTGTCTGCATCAGACGTGAAGGAAGGCTTCATCGGATCGTGGCTGAAAGAAACAAAGTCAGAAAACCTGAGCTTCTGATGACGCAGACAATGACATTCGCCGGGGCAGATGATAATGCTGAACTCTGCGATACGCTGCATATACAGGTAAACATTTTTCAGATTTAGAAAGGATCGGTTTGTTATGGAAAAAAATTACAGGGCAGAGCTCACCGGTGTGTTCGGAGATCCTGTTGAGGGGAATCCGACCGGTGTAATGGAAGAAGCCGCGTATGAAGCTATGGGGCTGAATTACCGCTATATAACGATGAAGGTAACACCGGAAGGATTTCCTGACGCGATGAAAGCGATCCGGGCACTCCACATGAAAGGTGTCAACCTGACGATGCCTCATAAGATCGCTGTGATCCCATATCTGGATGAACTGTCAGAGGCTGCATCGATCATCGGAGCGGTGAATGCCGTTGTTGTCCGGGAGGACGGATCCTTATTTGGCGAAAACACGGATGGCAAGGGGTTTGTCGAAGCGCTTCTGCGTTACGGGAGCCATCCGGAAGGAAAAAATATCATGATTCTCGGTGCAGGCGGTGCCGCGCGTGCCATCGCTGTCGAATGCGCTTTGGCAGGTGCCGCGAAAATAACCGTGGTCAATCGTACTGTGTCAAAAGCACGCGAACTCGCTGACCTGATCCTTGCAAAGACGAATGCAGAGGCCGGTTCACTTGCGTGGACACCGGGCCTGGAGATCCCTGATGGTACCGATATTCTGATCAACGCGACATGCATCGGCCTCGGTAATGACAGGGCAAACAAGCCGGATATCCGCTATGAAACCATCACACCGAATATGACCGTCAGTGACGTTGTGTTTAATCCGTCGGATACCCTGTTTTTGCAGGAGGCTTCCCGCCGCGGCGCTCAGACTGTCAATGGTCTGGGAATGCTCGCGTGCCAGGGAGCCAGGAACTTCACGCTCTGGACAGGCGCTGAAGCGCCTCTGGATATAATGATCAAAAAGCTCAGAGAAGAATTTGGAGAGGTATAAAAAAATAAATAACGTAAAAAATTTTTGGAAAAATCAGGAATTGTTTCCCGGGAGCTGTGTCTTGTAGAAACGGAGCTCCGCGACGGCAGCCCAGACCTGCGGGGCATCTTCTTCATCAATCAGATAAAAATCCGTGAATCCGTTGATCTTCAGGAAGGCCTCGAATGCCGTCCGGTATTCATCTGTAAGGCGGTAGACCGCTTTCAGGTCGATGAATTCCTCATTCGCCCCCTCGTCAAACTGAAAAAGCTTCCGGGCTACAAATACCGCTTTGGCCAGCAGTTCGGAGGCATATCCCTGCCGGCGGTATTCCGGGAGGGTGTAGACGCTGAGGATCGCGAGCTCGCCTTCCGGTTCCATCAGCATGATCAGCGCGGAAACCGGCGCAGCAGTCCCGTTCTCGCCGGTTTCGTTGTATTGCAGACAGATATATTCGGCAGCCGGGTCGCCCTCATAATTTTCCAGCTCTTCATAGATATAAGGCAGAATGAGTTCCCGGCAGCGCGGCAGGTTTTCTTTGGTGATCGCTTCGATTTTCATTGTTTCTCTGTTCCCGGTCTTCTCCGTTCCGCAAGCTTCGGAAGGCAGAAAAGTAAAAAAGGTTTTTGTTTCCATTCACGGCTTCATGCAGGGATCAAATTGTCTTCCTGCATGACTTCCTGGATCAGGTTGTCAAGAATAGCTCCGGTCTTTGATGTTTTATCGCCCACAAGTGTACGCCATCCAATCGAGATGTTGTTTTTGGCCTTATCAATTTTGAAGTCGTTATTTTTGTTATTGGAAAAAACAGTCTCCAGCCAGCGATTTGATACCACAGTGGACAGTTTAGAGAGTACAATTGCTTCATCTGCATCCTCTTCCGACCGCTTTATTGCCCGGATGACGGTTTTCATATCCTCTTTTTTTCTGGAGATGCATTCATGAAGATCATTGTCCAGCCAATTCCGGACAACATCCCGGTCCTTAGCGTCTGCAACTGAGGTGATGTGATTTTTAAACCGCTGCTTTATGCCGCCGAAGATCTTTTCAAAGATCAGGGCCTGGTAGATCTCACCCGCTAAATGAATGTTGATATTTCCATGGACATCGGCATTCTGCTGCTTTTTTGCGAGCGAGAAGGCATAATCCGCATCCTGCTGGGAATATGAATTCTTTTCAAGCATATACCGATGCGACTTATCAAAATCACCGGCAAGGTCATCAATACGCTTCCTTTTTTCATATTCTTTTTGTTCCGCCTTTGTCCGGTTCCGTTTTTCCGCCAGCTTCGTATACCTGTGGTAATTCTCCATTGCAGCTTCAGGGGTTTTATAGATCTGGATATATGATTCATAATGCGAAGGTGTTATAAAGAGGTTCTCGCTCTTCCTGGGACCGCCTTCGGGCGGCTGCACACGTATATCCGCAATTGTTCTTTTATCCATCTCGGAACGGATATCTCCCAGCTCTCCGCGGTTTCCTTCTCCCAGTTTTGAGCCGCCGTAAACCAAATCGATGTAATCCATGGCCTGCTGCATGACAGAGAGCAGTTTCATGAACGGACCATGCAGCCGTTTGTCGTTTTTAAAATATGTGAAAAGGAGCTTATTCACCTGAGCGACATATTCCTCAAGGGCAGCCCGGCTTTTCCTCAGATCCTTCGGATCGATAAAATAATTCACGTTCAGCACAGGATTTTCTATGTCTTCCGATTTTTCGACCCCTGCCGAAATCAGATCTTCCAGCGGCGTTTGGATAAAATCAAGATCCGCAATGATTTGGACCATTTCCCCCGGTATTCCCGGCACGGCAAGAAGCTCCTCCTCATTATTCTTTCCCGCCAATCTCAGGATCGCTGTTTTGACCTTCCTTTTCTCCTCCAGGATCGCAAGTCTGTAATTGTAGAAGGATCTGTTCAGTTTACTTTTATCCTGCGGATCTTTCAGCTTCTCTGAGGTATAGCCGCTGGAGGAAAGGATCCCGGAATCGGGCCCTTCCATACGGCGCATATTTTCCGCGGCACCGTTGGGAAGATCTACCTCATTATCCCAGCTGGCATCGGGATCCATGGATTCTTTAAAAATTTTATAATCCTCTTTGGTTGCGCGCTTATTTCCCAGCCCCGCATAACTTAAATCGTCCTGCCCGGCCAGTTTTGCAAAGGATGATTCCATGCCAAGCTTCGCGTTGGTTTCGGATGCCACGCCGGCGAATCCCAGAAAATTGGCAGCTGAGTTGAGGTCAGGGACTTTTGTCTGGAAGATCTGATCTCCCACAGGCAGATGGGCGACATCTCTGACCAGGTGCTTCACAAAGGTGGTGCAGTTCCTCGTCAAAAGGTTATAGCCGCCGTCAGCCCATGTCTCGGAAGCCTTCAGAATGTCGTTGACCTGTTTTGATGTGGCAGGAAAGGTTCTGGTAACATCAAATTCCCGATTTTTTTCATCCCATAATTGTCCAAAGGTTTTGGCCCCTTTTGTTGCATTGAGGATGCCCGCGGATGCAGTCTCGTCTGCGATGCCAAAACCGTATTTGAGGCCATAGCGTTCATAACGGTTGGAGACGCGGCTGTAGCGGCTGTATTCGATACCGATACCGGTATGACCGGAGCCGCTCATCGATATATCTTTGTCTTTGCCCGCTTCCGGCTGGTTGACATTCACCGAAATTTTCGGCGGCAGGGGCTTGCCGTTTTCATCTGCTGCTTTTCCTGCTGTCAGAAATGACCAGACCGTCGGCACCCGGCGGAAATCGGCAATAATATTATCCTCCCGGCCGGGCTCTTTCTGGTATCGTTCCTCACCCCAGCCCGGGATCACATCATGGGTCTTTTTTTCCTGCGTGAGCAGAGGGTTTTCCGTGGATTTACTGAAGGCACGCTTCTTTTTTTTACTGCTGAACCAGGGCAGAATGAACAGATTGGCCAGCCAGTTGATGGCTTTCCCGATGGTCTTTCCGGCATACCAGGCAGTCCCGGTCAGAACGCGGCTCCACCAGCCTGTTTTCTGCCTTGCCGGGAGCTTCTGTACGGCAACGTTCAGTCCTTTGATCCGCTCCATCGGAGCGGCGGCTTTTTTCAGGTCTTTTTTCTTCTTTTTGAGATTTCTTGTCTTCGGCCTGTGTACGATCATGGAGGTGTTGAGCGGATCATCATAGTCATCTTCCTGCTGATCAGGTTCCGGATCTTTATAAAAATCCTCGATTTCCGCCATCTGGTCCGGGAAGATATCCTCAACGGCTTTCTGCAGGACTTTGGCTGGTTCTTTCGCAGCCTCGGAAGCCTTTAGCTCCTTTCCAGGATCTTTTTTCTCTTCTTTATCTTTTGGGGCGATCTTATTATTTATGTTATTTTCGGGAATGTTTTTGACATCTTCGGAGAGATTTCCGCTCAGGTTCGGCTTTTCTTCTCCAATCCCGCTGTTGTCAACCTTTATGATATTGTTGATGATATTATTGACGTTCTCTTTGGGAGCGTCTTTGACATCTTTAGGTTTATCGCCGTCTTTGTCCGGATTCTCTTTATTATTCCCGCCGTCATCGGCCAGGTCCAGGCCTTCTTCAATGAGCCCGGCGAGAAAATCGTTGCCTGTATCCTCGTTTGCCTGTCTGAGCATCTGCGTATAGAAATTCGCATTCGCGCTCTCATTCCCCGCGGGCTGGAGCTGCGGCTGCTGTGGTTCCTGCAGATTTCCTTCCGGGGCGTTTTGTCCGGCCGGATGCTCGTTTTGTTTTTGCTTATTATTTCCGTACATTGTTTTGCATACTAATAAACAGGCTTATCAGGACTGCGGGAAGAGGCTGCTGCGTTTCGCCGAGATTATTCCCCGCAGGTCAGTCTTCCGACTGTCAGAGGAATTCCGGATTCCTTTAACCGTAAAATTATAATCGATAAAAAAACAAAGTAAATCCTTTTTTACAATCCCCGAATAAGTATTTTCTTGCGCCGCGCAGGCGTTTTCAGTAATCAGGCGGTGTTTGATGAAGTCAGCCTGAGCAGCGCTTTCATGGCTCCGTTATGGTCGTTATCCTCTTCTGTGACGTGCCTTGCTTTCTGCCGGATATCCGCGGGCGCATTTTTCATCGCATAGGAGTGTTCTGTCAGTTCAAACATGGGAATATCGTTCGAGCTGTCGCCAAAAACGGTAGTTTCATCATTGCCGATCTTCAGGTATTTCTGAAAGAACCGGACCGCGGCGGCTTTATTGGAATCCTTTTCGGTGATCCCGATCCATCCGTAGCCTGATTCGGTCATATCACAGCTGCCGCGTAATTCCGCGAAAACGGTTGAAATCATGTGCTTTGCCGCTTCAACACCGTCCCTGCAAAGCACATGGATCTTACAGATTTCTGCGTTCGCGGTCAGGTCCTTCGGTGCTTCCGGCATAAACCGGCCCTTTCCCCATTCGACAAAGCGGCGGTAATGCTCAGCAGAAACATATATATCGTTCAGCCCGCTGCAGAGTACGGCGGTGTCATCACGTTCCGCAGTGATCGCGTACACCCGGGCGATCAGTTCGGAAGAAAGATACCGCGCGTGCAGCAGTTGTTTCCCGCGGAAAAAGATGTTCCCGTCTTCCCCGCTCATCAGCAGGTCCACATCACGGTCAAACATATCAAACAGAAACTGCGCGGGTCTGGCGCTGGCGATCGCGACGCTGACATTGCGGCTGTGAAGCAATTCTACATCCTGATAAAATGTATCCGGAAGCTTATCTTCAGAAGTCAAAAGAGTCCCGTCCAGGTCAAAAACACCGAGCTTAACCATGATATAACTCCTCCAGCGGGAAGGAATCGAATTGTTTCATAAACGGAGGCAGCATTCTTCCGGTGATGCCGATCGATTCAGCAATCTCCAGAATTGCCGGAGCGATACTGGTTTCACAGCCTGCCTCCTGGACCCTGATGTGAAGCAGACCTTTCCACTCGCAGGCTCCTGCTGCGATGGGAACTCTCGTAACAGTGGATACCACATCAACGTTTTCTATATATTTGTCGATTGCGGGTTCAATTTCAAAATGGCCCAGATAGGAAAGGAAATAAGTCGATTTGCGGGCGGATATACGTCTTTCTGCATCCCGGCTTTCTTGATTCCAGATATACTGCCGGGCATTTTCCAGCATCCGGTCCGTCTGTTCCTTCCGGACAGCGATGGACCTGGCGATAGTCCCTTTCTCCAGTTCAATATCCATACGTGCGCGCTGGACTGTCAGCTGCGTGTTCAGACTCATATGACGTTCCCGGGGATGCAAAACGGTCGGGAAGGTCTGGGAAAAGCACTTCGGTGTCCGTGAATTGAACATGCTCCGGCAATTAAAGGAGCCCGCGCCTGTAAGCAGTTTGTCTTCCCCTCCATAGGTTTTAGCCACAGCCTTGCCCATCAGCAATGTCATGAGAGGGAAGACGGATGATCCTGCCCGGTTTGAAATTTTCAAAAAGTCGGAAATCGAAAAGACCAGCTCATGAACTTTGATGGACTCGCCTCTTCTGTACAGCATGTGGTTCGGTATTTCCAGCTCGTTCTGCCATTTTTTCCCCATGCTGAACCCGGGGGAAGCGTAACTCCCGTACAGGGTGTAGGGATCCCGCGGATCATCCGGATCCACGGCAAGGAGTTTCCTGATCTGCGCCGGATCGCTGTGCGCGGCGTCAAAATAGAAGCAGAGAATGCATTTGAAAAACTCATTGGCTCCGAAAAAATCTGTCAGGATATGGCACATGGAAAGCAGGATCCTGTTTTCCGTGTAATATACGCGGAACAGATATCCGCTGCTTTCATTGCCGTAGGCATGCGGCAGACCGTCGTAAGGGCAGACGTCAGCTTCGCAGGGATTGAACCGCCAGACCGGTTTCCCGCTCTTATCGTCAAGTCCCAGATACACCCGAAATGGACGGAAAATATTCAGCGCCTGATTTACTGCTTCCCGGAGCTTTTCGCTGTCAATTTCCTCCCTTGTGCTGAATTCGATCAGGAACGCGGGAGACTGCTCTTTTATGCCGGTGATGAGCTGTACCACAGCGCCGGCATCGATCGGATAGCTTTCAGCATAACATCCTCTCTTTTCCATCTTGTGAGTTCCCTTTCTGCTCTGCATGGGCCCTGCATGTACCTGCCTGATCGAAAATATACAGTTATTGTAACCTGATTTTCGCGGAATCTCAGAATTGATCGGGTGCCGGGAAAAGGCAGAGACCGGAGAAAACCGGGATGACCTGCTTTGCAGAGAGGATCTCTATTGCAGCATATCCTTTGCCGGAAGAACGTACTGCAGTTTGTCTTTTGCCGGTAGGGCATATCGCTGTTTACCGGGTCTTCGTATAATTTCCGTGGAATAGAGCTTCACTTCTTTGAGGGATGCCATGACGGGGACGGCGAGGATCATCCCCCAGAAACCGAAGAGAGCGGAAAACAAAAGCATCCCGAAAGTGACGAGCAGCGGATGCAGATCCAGCTTTTTTCCGAGGATGAGCGGACTGACAAGACATTCTTCCAGGCACTGGATCAGAATGCTGCAGCCGACGATGATCAGGGCGTACTGCCAGTTGGCGATATTCAGATTGGACGAGCCAAAGATCAATGCCAGCAGCGCGGTGATACCCCAGGAGATAAATGAGCCAAAGCTCGGGACCACTTCACAGACTCCGGCGGCCAGTGCGTTCAGAAAAGCAAAATGCAGGCCGGTCAGTCCGCCTGCGATCCAGTTCATCAGAAAAACAAACATCGTGACCAGAAACTGGCTGGTGATATAGTTTTTCCAGACGTTAAAAATTCGTTTCACTAACATAGCGTTTATTATTTACCCCATGATCCTGATCGAAAACCGCCCGTTTCCTTCAAATGTTCCGTGATCCGTGAGCCATCAGCGGATCATTCCAGCGGATCCGAGGCTTTCGCAGGTAATTCAATCGTGTCGCCTGAGCCTTTGAGCATTTTCAAAACGTTTGCCGCTCCGATCAGGCCCATAATGATATCATCTATGGCAAAAGGTAAAGCATCGGGGCTGATGACATACATGCCGCAGACAAGAGCAATGATTGCAAGAGCTGTTCTGTTTCTTCCCATATCGTCCTCCATTCTCAGTGATCCGGGAATACGGCAGGAATCAATACCTCCGTTTTTATTGATTATACACAGGCAGGTTAAGGAAATTATTAGAAGAAAATTAGACTTTTGTTAATCCGGAACCGGTCTGATTTCTCAGGGTGACATGATCCTTTCATATACGAGGGCCCGGATCGATAAGACAGCCTGAAGAAACAGTGCGTACCGGTGCGGCCGGGTGGTATAATTTCATGCAATACAGCAGCACATGGAAAGAACAGAAAGGCGGGAGTCACTGTGAAAAGGATTTATGCTTTGGTATTGTGTATCTTATTGGCCATCGGGATCGCGGCACCCGTTTCCGCGGAAGAGCCGGCGGATGCGTTCTCCCTGTTCACGGAGAATGTTGCCGGACGCTATGTCACCACCGAATCGGATGACCTGATCGTCCTGGATCTGATCCCGGCTTTCGGCCGGCTGTTTGCTTCCGTGGCGCGCTACATGAACGGCACGTCCCTGTATTCCTACTACGCCGCGGAGATCCTACCCCTCTGTCCTCCGGAAAATGAGAGCTGCCCGTACAGCCATACCCCGATTTCATACGACCTGTATATCCGCTTGTTTTCGAACATGGCGCTGGCCGGGAATTACTGGCCGGAGAAGACCTTCCAGCGCATCGCGCTCATTTCGGGCGGCATCATGCTCAGCGATTATTTCGGCGGCGGAGACGCCCTGGTCTCGAAGACGGACACACCGATGAGGCGCAGCGATACGGCACCGTCGATCTTTACCTACGGGCCGGATATGGCAAAGAACATGTGTGGTGGCGAAGGATGCACCGACATCCCCGAAGAAATGGCGGGAACCTGGAAAGCGGAATGGCAGACGGACGGCGAAACGACCTTCATGCAGTTCACGATGGACCTGGACGGAACCATCATGATGCTCCGCGACAAGGACACCGGGATCCCTCCGCTCCTCTTGAAGGGCGGCTGCGCGGCCGCGGACGCGGCGGAGGGCGCCCTCAGGCTCTGCTATATCACGAGTTCCCCGTCCGGCGGGACGATGCCGTACGATGGCTGCGTCCTGCTGAAGCAGCAGGGGGATCACCTCTCTGTGGAGCGCGACCCGGAATGGGGGTATGAATGGCTTCTGCCTGACAATGCCGCCCGGATCCTGTACGAAAGGCCGGGCCTCTGAGCAGTGAGATCTCTTCTCTGGCATCAGCCGGGGATAGAATCGTTTTTATTCCGAAGGCCGGACCTGACGCGTCCCGGAGAAATACCGCGGGAGCGCCGCAGAGCCGGCACGGGAGGAAGGTAACATGCAATACGGATATTTTGACGACAAGAATCATGAATACGTGATCACGCGCCCTGACACGCCGATGCCCTGGGCGAACTACCTGGGCTCACCGGAGTACGGCGCGCTCATTTCCGCCAACGCGGGCGGGTACAGCTTCCGAAAGTCCGGGGCGAACGGACGCATCCTCCGCTATGTGTTCAACCAGTTTGACCAGCCGGGGCGTTACGTCTACCTGCGGGATAACGAATCGGGCGACTGCTGGTCCGCGTCCTGGCAGCCGGTCGGGAAACCGCTGGACGTCTATAAGCCTGAGATCCGCCACGGCATGGGGTATACCCGTATTGCGGCGGACTACAGCGGCATCCGCAGCCGGGTGAGCTACTACGTGCCCGCGGATAAGGAATACGAGGTGTGGGCCGTGACCGTGACCAACACCGGCAGCGTGGACCGGAGCCTGACGGTGACGGGATACGCGGAGTTCACCAGCCACAGCAATTATGAGCAGGACCAGGTGAACCTGCAGTATTCCTGCTTCATCACCCGCACGATCTATGAGGAGGGCATCCTCCGCCAGCAGATCCACGGGAATCTCGACGGAGTGCAGCGGGACGAGAAGGCGGATGACAAGACTGTCATGGAGCGCTTCCTGGCGCTGACGGCGTCCCCGGTCTCCTCGTACTGTGGCGACAAGGCGGTATTCCTGGGCAGCTGCCGGACCTATGCGGACCCGATCGGTGTGACGCGGGGCGACCTGGGCAATGCCCTGAATTACTGCGGCACGAGCTGCGGGGCGCTGTCAACGGAGATCAGGCTGGCTCCGGGCGAGTCGAAGACCTTCGCCTTCCTGCTGGGCGAAAAGGATCCCGCGGAACAGAAGGCACTCCTCGCGGAGTACGCGGACCCCGCGGAGAAGTCCGAGGCGGAGATCGCTCAGCTGCAGGCTTTGTGGCAGGACCGCTTCCGCGGGCTGCGTGTCCATACGCCGGTCCCGGAATTCGACACGATGATCAACACCTGGAACGCCTACAACTGTTACATGACCTTCATCTGGTCCCGGGCGGCTTCCTTCACCTACTGCGGACTGCGCAACGGTTACGGCTACCGCGACACGGTCCAGGATATCCAGGGCATCATCCATCTGGCGCCGGAGATGGCTGCGGAAAAGATCCGCTTTATGCTTTCCGCGCAGGTCCATCACGGCGGCGGACTCCCGCTGGTGAAGTTTACCCACAACGCGGGCCATGAGGATACGCCGGAGGATGCTTCCTATGTGAAGGAAACGGGGCATCCGGCGTACCGGGCGGATGACGCGCTGTGGCTGTTCCCGACGGTTTACAAATATATCTCCGAGACGGGGAATTCCGCCTTCCTGGATGAGGTGATCCCCTTCGCGGACCGGGACGAGGGGACGGTGTATGAACACCTCAAACGGGCGATCGCGTTCTCCGAGGACCATATGGGTCCGCACGGGATGCCGGCGGGTCTTTACGCGGACTGGAATGACTGCCTGCGTCTGGGCGCCGACGGGGAATCGTCCTTCGTCGCGTTCCAGTTTTACTATGCGCTGCGCATCATGCTCAAATTCGCCGAAGAGAAGGGCGACGGGGATTATCAGGCATGGCTGCGGTCGGAGGCTGCCGCGATGAAGGAGCGGATCAACCGGCTGTGCTGGAATGAGGACCGCTTTATCCGCGGTTTCACCGAGGACGGAGAAACGATCGGGGAACGCTCGGACCCGGAGGCGAACCTGTGGCTCAATCCGCAGAGCTGGGCGGTGATCAGCGGCCTGGCGGATGAGGATCAGGCGGGGACGTCCATGGAACTGGTGCATGAGCGCCTGAATTCCGCTTACGGGGCGGTGCTGATGGATCCGCCGTATCATGAGCATTCGTTCGCCGGGGCTTTGATGGTGATCTACAACCAGGGCGTCAAGGAGAACGCGGGGATCTTCTCCCAGTCGCAGGGATGGCTGGTCCTGGCGGAGGCGCTGCTGGGTCACGGGAACCGGGCGTTTGAATATTATATTGAGAACTCCCCGGCTGCCCAGAATGACAGGGCGGAGCGCCGCTGCATCGAGCCGTATTGCTACGGCCAGTTTACGGAAGGTCCTGCCAGCCCGAACTTCGGACGCTCGCATGTCCACTGGCTGACGGGCACGGCTTCCACCATGATGGTGGGCACCGTGGAGGGGATCCTCGGTCTGCGCCCGGATCTGCACGGGATCCGGCTGGCTCCGTCCATCCCTTCGTCCTGGGATCAGCTGGAGATCCAAAAGGTCTTCCGCGGGAAGCAGCTGAACATCCGCGTCAGCAACCCGGACGGCAGGGAGAGCGGCTGCGCTTCCCTGAAGGTCAACGGGACGCCGGTCGAAGGCAATTACATCCCCGAGACCCTTCTGACCGATGTCACCGACATCGAATATGTAATGTAACCGACGATGGGGACGGTTTCGCGTCAGCGGAACTGTCCCCTTAATTTAACGAAGCACGGCGTAAAACCGGGAAAAAGGTACATCGGCACCTGATACAATGTGTCCCGCAGCGGAGCAGGCGAAGCTCCTGCACTGAATCAATAGGCGCAGCCTGTTCCTTACGGTGCAGGCCGGTATCAGGTGCCTGTGTACCGCACCCAATCTCAGGATGAGCGCTTGTCCGTAAACGGGGACGGTTTCCGACGAAGGAGGGAACTGTCCCCGTAATTGATATGTATCCGGACAGTCCGGGCACTGTTTGGATGAAGCCCCGATCGGGACAGGGTTCTCGCTTTCATTTGTATTTCGTTTGATTGGGGGCGCAGCTCCCGCTGGCGCGAAACCGTCCCCATCAGATGCAGCGGCGATGATAACTGTCCCCGAACCATCCCTGACCCCGTTAACAACAGGCAGCCGAAATCCTCCGGATCCCGGCTGTTTTGTCTTGATTTATTGATTTTTCCGCTCAGGTATTCTGTTATAGTACGGGATCTCATCCTCATCCCCGGTCCGGTGCCGGAACACTCCCGGCTCCATATCCGCCATGTTCTGCTGATACAGCCGGATCTGGTATTCCGCTTCCCAGCTTCCCGGTATCCAGACGTCCCGCGGGTTCTCGTGTTTCACGTATTTCCAGGTCACCCGTTCGCCGCCGACGAATCCCATGTCCACTTCCCGTCTTTCCGGATGCCAGATCACCGATTTGTCATCGATCAGTCCGTCTTCCGAGACATACCCTTGCGGTACCACGAACTCTCCGACCTCCGTATCATAGACCTTCTCCTCAACCGGCATATCCATCACCCGGTTGATCGGCTCCGGCCAGTCCGGGACCCGTTCTCCCGGCGGTATGGGTTTGGGCGGATACAAATAGGACGGGCGATAGGTACACCCTTCCGGGAGCGCCTTCCGCATTTTTTCTGCTTCCCTCGCGGCTTCAATTTCATCCTGATTGCCCGGGGAGTCAAACGTCTTCCCGCTCTCGTAATAGCGGATATAAAGCGACTGGGAATTGGTGCAGACCTGAACGTCATTGATGCAGTTCAGCATGATCTTCCGCATCTCTTTCCGGATCGTTTCGTTCTCCGGCTCTTTTTTGAGGATCAGGTCACAGTGGATCTTCATGTTTTTCTTACGCAGGTCGCTGTCTTTGGTGACCATGTCCATGATCTGCAGGGATTCCTGACGGTCCTCATCGGTCGCATCGTGCGTGCGGAACAAACCGATGGCGCAGCGGAACAATACCTTTGCGGATTCCGCCCAGTCTTTGCTGCATTCTGCGATCTTTCGGTCTGCCAGGGAGGTTTGGAAAAAGCGCTCTTTGTCTTTGAGGTAAACCTCCCGCGCGTCTTTCAGGTTGTCGCGGTACGTCCCGAATAGGGTGACATGCGCGGGCACGCCGTCTTCCGGTGTACAAACCCGGATCCGGTCGCCGTTGATATTTTTCAAATCATTCCCGCTCATGTCAGCTCCTTTCTTGCAGTGAATAGGAAATAGGAAATAGGCTATAGTGTTGTAGGGTATAGGGTTTAGGGGATAGGGTATAGGGAAAATCGGAAAGCGGCTTCGCCGCATTTTTATTCCGATCACGATCCACAAATCACCGACAACCGGCCACCAACATTTTCACCTTTCACCTTTCACTTTTCACCTTAATTACACCTTTCAACTTTCACTTTAATCCTGCTTCAAATTTCTTATCTCTTATCTCTTATTTCTTATTTTTCTTGAGTTTACCCTGCTATTTCAAAAAAGAAAACCGGCAATGTTGTCGGTTGACAAAACGTAAAAAATGTGGTAGCGAAATAGAACAAAGGTGCCGCGGGATCGTTTCCCCCGAAGGTGCCGCGGGATCGTTTCTCTCCGGCGCGCGTCAGCGTGTCCGGGAGAAATGATCTCACCGGCGCCGCTGCTTTGGAACCGGAGCTTTGCCCACCGGCGCCGCCGCTTGTGGACGGGGATCCGGTCCCCTGAGGGTAAGCCAAACAGATTCCCTGGCAGATACGGTGATGAACAGCCGCACAACGGTGCAGTTCTGCTGTGCTCCCTGCGTTCAGGCGTAAAAGGGGGAAAAAGGTACATCGGCACCTGATACAATGTGTCCCGCGGAGAAGCAGGCGAAGCTCCTGCACCGAATCAACAGGCGCAGACTGTTCCTTACGGTGCAGGCCGGTATCAGGTGCCTGTGTACCGCACCCAATCTCAGAATGGGCGCCTGTCTGTAAGCGGGGACGGTTCACCTGAGGCGCTTGCGCCGAAGGGAACTGTCCCCTTAATAAACGAATCACGGCGTGGTCGGCTCTCCCGCTGCCGCTGCGCCGGCTCGAGAGAACCGCACTCCCGTGCACCATTGTGGGTAAACCAAATAGCCTCCCCGTCGGATAAGATGATGGGCAGCAAACGGCCGGTGCCACACAACAGCGCGGTTCTGCTGTGCAGGCCGTGCTGCATCATGCTTCTGACCACGTTGTGCTTCGCCCCTTGCGCCGGAGACAAATGTTTGTAACAGAATCGGGGTGACATTCGTCTTGACTGCCGCCGAGCCCCGATCCGGTCCGTTTTATTACCCCGCCCGAATAAAACTTTCTGATACAATCCCCTTAGGCGGATGAAAGGCATAAATCCGGCGCCTCTCCCGCCTGACCGTATGCGTATTTGCTGATAAAAAGGAATGAAAATATAAAACCATTATCAGACGTCTATGGAGTATAATTTCATAATAGGTCTGATGGATCTGATATTTCTGGCTCAAGGTTGGAGTTATGGAAAGAAACGCAAAAATAAGGGATGCTCTTGACGAGAGATATAATGATTTTATAGATTTTTGCGTATCAATTGATAAACAATATATTTCAGAACTTATCAAATCTGATTTCATTGCATTCAGAAACCGGTTGGGAAAAACACGAGAATATATTTCTGAAATACGAAATATTCTTGATAATTTTGAATTAGATAGTAACGAAGTCAGCGACGCAACTAATGAAAATAGTATAAATGAAGAAGAACAAAGCAATGAAATTCCAGAATTGATTCAGGCTGATGGTGAACAGCAGGAAGATGGACTGCTAACAAAAGAATCTGGAAATACCTTACATACACAAAATCAAGAAAATGCTAATATGGAGTCATATCCCACGTCAGACTCCAAATCGAAGAGGAGATTAACTTCAGAAAAAGAGTCATTAGAAAAAAGAGAAGAATTTCAGAATGTTGATTGGTACATTCCTCTCTATGACTTATTCAACATTCCACGGTTCCCTTATTTCCGAGAAACTGACATTGATATTATCGGCTTTTCAGTAAAAGTTAGAAATTGTCTTTTTCGAAGTGGTTGTCAAATGTGTGATGCACTTTTATGTAAAAGCCTAAAAACTATTAGTGATTTTAAACATATTGGCAAAACAACTCTGTCTGAAATCGTGAAAAAATGTAAAGACTTTTCTCAAAATATCCCAGAAGGTACGGTACAAAACCACTCGCTGGTAAAACCCGTTGTAACTTTCGTATCGCACAAGGTTTTTTCCATATGCAAATCCATACCGTTAGGTTTAAATTATGAAATATCGGACCTGAGTGTTGCTGAATTGGATGATGTTCATAAATTAGAAGAAAGCTACAATATTCTTGGAAAAGATTTATATCTCTTAGCATTAGAAAAACCTGATAAAGCTCATGAATTATGTGATTCACTGACTCCGTATATGGAGTATTGTTTACAACTTGATCAAATTAATACATATCTCAGAAAACTGATTGACAATAATATCTCAAAAGATCTTCATATATTGCCTTTTGCTCGAGCAATACACAAAAAGGGCGTGATGAGAATTGAAACATTTTTTTCTCATGAAGATCGTTTTTCGGATATGATGAAAATAATCAATAATTATTATTTCAATGAGCATCAGTATGATAAAGAATTTCTTAAAAGTCTGAAACTATTTTTTGAATGCATTTGTAGTGGATTTTCATATGAAATTGCTTATGCTTATGAATTAGCAATAACAAAAGAACGCTTCATTGATGTAATTCAATTAAGACAAGCTGGAAATACATTAACTGAAGTCGGCAATCTGATGAATATAACGAGAGAACGTGTAAGGCAAATAGAAAATGATACAATAAATAAATTTTCTTCAAGCCTAAAAAATTTTGATAAAGATATTATCATGTTTATACATGCATTACTTGATGGGGATTTAATAATTACAAAAGATAAGATGAGATTATATATCTATGATGAAAAACTATTGGATCTTCTTTGGGAATGTATTGAATATAAAAAATTTAATTGCAATGAATATTGCTATTCCAAAAAATACCACGCCATTATATTTAATAATGCGGATTTAGAAAACGCAGAAAAAATAATCCAATCGCTACCTGAATTTATTTTACAGGATGAACTTGAAGCGGTTGTGTTACATGCTGTTAAGGAAAAAGGAATTTCAGAAGAAATGCTTCGTCTTGAAATCAAGAGACGCTACGAACAATATGGAACCTTTTACAGTGAGCACCGTCCTACAGTGGTTTTCATTTGCGATTGGATTCTAAAAAATAGGTTTCCGAATGGTTTTAAGATAAGTGATGAAACAGACACAAGACGTTTCCTGAATAGCATTTGTGAAGTGTTTGGTGAAGAAAGAAGTCATATAACTCCGCATGCTTTGGATGTTAAAGTCAGTCAGGTTGGTGTCCTTTGTGACAGGGGTAAGTATATTCATCCTTCAGCAGTTACTGTTGACCTGAGTTTTCTTGATGATGTGGATAAATATATTGAAAATAGCCCAAAGAATGCAATTTTTTTTAATGAATTGTTTGAGGTTTTTAAAGATCGACTTACAGAAACTCAGATTACTAACCACTATTTTTTACAAGGTGTAATGAAAATGAAAGCCAATACCAAAAATACACCTTGCCCATATTATTTTTTCCGGAACTATATCACCAAGGATTCAAGCATTTCAACAACAGACGAATTGGATGCATTTATACGCGAACGTGGAATTGTTCATAAGTCAGAAATCTTTGCTGAATTTCCTGCTTTGAGTGAACCAGTCCTTGCGCAGACTGTTGCTCGCTTACCTAATGTATATAATATTGAAGGGGGAAATTTCATTCATGCTTCACAGTTTCATATTCAGGAAAATGACTATGTATTACTAAAATCATATTTAACGGATGTAACTCGTGAATATCCCGTGAATATTCGTAAAGTTTTTGATGATTGTTCGATTCAATTTCATGAATTTATGGATCGAAATGAGATTTATACTCGCGGACTGCTTTTTTCCATACTGACCTATATGTTCAGACATGAATTCATGTTTAATAAGCCTTATATTGCTAATAATGATGATGCAGAACTATCCAATCGTGGAGTAATCCTAAGTATTTTGGAACAATACGATGAGATTGATATCGATGAACTGACTGATTTGCTGGATGATCGCGGGATAAAAATTATTTCTCTTCCTATGTTGCTGGAGCTTGTTTCTCCTGTATATCTTCGTGCAGATGAAAATCTGCTGATGAAACGTGAATATGCAGGTATTGATGATGATGTGGAAGAGGATGCACTAAATATCCTGCATGATGCAATAGAAGCAAATGGATATCTGCCATCAAGCAAAATATCAGACTTCATCTGGTATCCATCCATCAATGTACCCTGGACTACCTATCTGTTAGAAAGTATTGTTATAAATGGTGATATTCTCGATTATATACCATATTCACACACTCGTTCAAATAGATCTCTGGTTGTCTATGTCAGTAAAAAATATGAACATTGTGATTTCCAATCGTTTCTTTTGAACCTGGTTGATGAGGAATTCCACAAAGGGTCATTTACCAGCAAATCTGATATGCGTGACTGGTTAATTGAGAAAGGCTTGATTGATAAGAAACTTCCTTTCTTCCTTGAAAATGATCAGTATTATTATCATAGTGACGATGGCAGATTAATGAAGCGAGAGGTTGAGAAATGACTACGAAAAGACATATGCCTTCACTGACAATGGACGAAGTACTTCTCTTGGTTGATGCATATCATGAGATTCAGGGAAAGACACGTATTGAACGTAGAAAAATAGAAGAAGAGTTGAGCAAAGCTATGAAAGCACTTCCATTTTTTCCAGAATTTCGTGAGTATGAATCTTTTCGGTCATACAACGGAATGGATATGCTCATGAATAATATCATTTATCATGAAATGAAGAAAAACTACAAGTTTGTTCATATAACAGAAAAAGAAAAATCCGTACTTGAGTATTATAAAAATAGTCGCGAATTGTTACATAATTATGTGAAAACAATAAAAGAATTGTCGAAACTCAATTTTCCAATTGTAGATATTTTTTCAGAAAGTATTATGGGCTCAATGATACCGTCGTATCATGTTTTTCTTGAAAAAAATAATCAAATTATAAAAAAAACTTTGCACGAAGCAATTTTACAACACAGAACAAAATGTCGATTATGTGGTGTTGAATTAGCTGACTTATATGGGGCATATAACAAATTTTTGATTGAAATACATATTGATCTTCCTTTGGAAGAGAATAATTTGAGTTTGAATCCTTCGCCTTCTGAATTGATACTTATATGCCCGACATGCCATAAATTGGCACACTCTGAACCGAGATTCTTTGATTCAAAGAATCTGTATAAAGTGATTAAAGGGTGACACAAATGTACAACTATAGATGGGATAAAGAAACGGGTGGGTATGTTCTCTTGCCTACAAAAATTACAGGCGTAACAAAAGAGTTACGTCCTGTTTATACAGAAGAGTTGCGGTATCTACGATTGGATTCTAATTACAACTGGAACATTCCAGATACAGAACTACCTCTGATGTGGGCAGAATCTCGAAGGTATTATTATAGAGGAGAATTTGTATTTGAAGCCAGTGGTGGAGGTTTATACAAAGATCCAGAATTAAAAAATGTAGTTGAAAATATCTCTGTTGAGCCAGTTGACATTCGCTTAATGATTGCACGCAACGATAATTTGATGGAAGGGCTTGTACAAACAACCTTAAAACAGATATATGATATTTTTAATCAGTTCCGTAATTCAATAGATTATTGTTATGCTGCATTTAGTGGTGGGAAAGACTCAATAGCAATGCTTGATTTGGTTCAGCGTGCACTTCCTCATGACAAATTTGGAGTAATATTTAGTGATACGACAATGGAATTAAGCGATACGTATAAAACTGTTGATATCGCACGTCAGAGATGGAGTGATTTAGAATGGAATATTGCTAAGACAGATTTCCATTCAACAGAATCGTGGAAAAAAATCGGACCACCTGCAAGAACAATAAGGTGGTGCTGTAGTGTTCATAAGTCTGCTCCTTCGATATTGAAAATCAAAGAGATACTCTCATATAGGAAAAAATGTACAATAAATGATATTAAACATTTTAAAGTTCTTGCCTTTTTAGGTGTCAGGAAAGAAGAAAGCGAGGCTCGTTCTAATTACAACGTAATATCTGATGGAAACAAACATGCTGTACAAATAAATTGTAACCCTATATTGGAATGGTCGACAAGTGAACTTTTCTTATATATTTTTAAAAATAAATTACCCATGAATCCAGCATATCGAAAAGGGTTAAGCCGAGTTGGTTGCATGCTTTGTCCTATGTCTTCTAGTTGGACAGATTGTATTCAAAGATATAGCTATGGACTAGAAATTCAACCGTATATTGATATTATTAAGGAAAGTATAGATAAAAAGTTCGAGACAGAGGAAGAATGGAATAATTACATGATGGATGGAGGCTGGAAAAAGAGAGCCGGAGGAAAAATATTGTCAATTGGAGAAGATAAAATCTCAATAATAACAACAAAAGATAAAGAAAAAATAATCATTAGAAATCCTAATTATCCATGGAAAACATGGATGAAAGCATTAGGCAATTTGGTCGAGTCTTATGATAACCATTTCACAATACAGCATGGTGACATATCACTGGCATTTGATGTAGAAGAAACTGAACACTCAACAACAATTTCATATTTTCCATTGGTAAAGAGTAAATCATCGATCAGGTTTATGTACTTATTTAGAAATGCTCTTTATAAAGGAGCTTACTGTATTAATTGTCAAGAGTGCATGGTCGAATGTCCAAATGGCGCATTAACAATAACACACAAAGATATTGTTATTGATGGATGCAAACACTGCGAAAAATGTCTTGATAAACAAAAGGGATGTATTGTAGCCAGATCATTGCTACGAAAGGGTGATAATAATATGGATATAAAAAATATTGATCGTTATCGTACGTTCGGTATTCGACAAGATTGGATTGAGATTTATTTTGATGACATAGAAAATTTCTGGACTAATGATAATCTTGGAAAAGATATGTTTACTGCCTTTGAAAAATGGGGTAAGGAAATAGGCTTGATTGATATAAATAATAATCCAGTTTCTTATATCAACAAATTCATTAAGCTAGGTTCTGATAATCTTATATTATGGGGATATTTTTATGCCAATATGTCATATAACTCACCAATCATTACATGGTATGTTAAGAATGTTCAAAGGGATACTATTTATTCACCGGACAATCTTCTTATCATGCTGGGAGATGATTTAAAAGAGAGAACAAGAAAAAATGCTCTATCATCATTGTACAATACACTCAAAGAATCTCCTATTGGAAAACCTTGGGGATTGGGACAAGGTGAACTCGAATTGAAAGGAAAAACTGTAGTTAGTCTTACAAAAGGTACTTGGTTCGAACCAAATCCAATTGTCATTCTCTACACACTATATCTTTTTGCAGAACATATGGGAGGTCTGTATAGTTTTACGCTTAGTGATTTGTTGGATGACAGTGAAGAACGGGAAGCTATGAGCCCGTGCCTGATTTTTGGCGTTGAAGTTGATATATTAAAACCGATTTTACAGGGACTTGCCAACAACTATGGAGACTATATTCAGGTTGATTTTAATAAAGGCATAATGGAAAATATCGATTTACCTGCCGGTAAAAGGGGCTTGAAAGCAATTGATGTTCTAGAGTTGATCTAAGGGAGAAAAACATGAGCAGGCTGTATAGTGATTACATTAAAGTTGACCCAAACTTCATCCCTGTTTTCAGCAAAAACAGTGACAGAACGTATCCTGATAAATGGCAGTCATTTTTTCCGCATGAAAGCTTTAAGAAGATTCTGAAACAAATAGTGGAAACACTGGAAAAAAGCAGCGAGTCAAAGGATCATTCCCTGTGGATGAGTGGTGCTTATGGTACTGGGAAAACATATGCATCCTTTGTTATCAAACATATTTTTGAGGATGATCTCGCTAACATCGAGCCATACTTTGTAAAAAATAATATGACGGATCTGCTTATGCGTGTAAAAGGAATCCGTGCAAAGGGTCCGATCCTTGTTGTCCAGCGCAGTGCATCTGCCGGACTGAATTCTCAAAATAAACTGTTTAGTGCCATTGTGGAATCTGTTAAGGACAGTTTGCATGCTGTAGGACTCCATTATACTGGAAATATAAGCATGCTAGACAAGGTGCTGACCATTTTGAAGGATCCCAATTCTGCTTTCAATTTTGCCGGTGCATTTCAGAAATACCGGGCGAAATTCACTGAATATGCCTCTGCTCAGAGTGTAGTTCGAGATCTTGAAGAATTGGATCTGGATGATAAGCTGGATCTGTTGGATATCATCATCGATATTGCTGATGCTGAGGGCTATAACTGGTCTATGTCGCCTGATGAAATGGTCAATTGGCTAGAAGATGTGCGAAAAGGAAATCATCTTTATGCAATTGTTTTCATCTGGGATGAATTTACAGAATATTTCAAGAATAATCAGAATAATATTTCTGGACTTCAGGAAATAGCCATGGCGGATTCTAGAATCAGTTTCTATTTCTTCCTGATCACACATTCAAGTATGACGCAGTTAATCAGAGACCCTGATGCGCAAAAAGTTTTGGAAGCGCGTTTCAAAATGAGCCAAATCGGACTGGAAGAACGGACTGCTTTTACATTACTGGGATATGCATTGAATCACAATCCTGACCTGGCAGATGAATGGGATAAAAAAATATTACCGGAACTATGGGATGGAGTGAGCAAAGGAGCTGTAAGAGTAATTCGCGATAAGGATATATCTATTATGGATGAAGATTTCCGTAAGCTTCTGCCATTACATCCCTATGCTGCGTATCTGCTCAGGATCATTGCCAAAGATATCAGCAGCAATGAAAGAACAATATTTAAGTTTCTGAGTGAGAACGTATCGCGCGAAGAGCCCTCGAATTTTAAAAAGTTTATTGAGGAAAATTCTTATGAATACGGTACGTGGAATTACCTGACAGCTGATTATCTGTGGGATTATTTTTTCACCACAAACAATGTTGATCTCGACAGTACTTTCATTAATGCAATCAGCCATTACAATAACTTTGCCAGTATGTGTCAAAATGACAATCAGCGCAAAGTACTTAAGGTGACTCTGCTTTTGGCTTCACTTCAGGCGAAAAATAGCGCTGAGAGCCGCAGCGGTGCCACTTCTCTTATGCGTCCTACGTTGGTTAATATTAAAGCTTGTTTTACCGGAACGCCGATCGAATCAAAAGTGGAAGAAGCGCTGAATTATCTCGATAGTAAAGGCATTCTGGGAAAGATAGAAGCCAATAAAGAAACCTTGTTTGTCATGAATTCAGCTGTGATAGACGAAGAACGCATGAAGCAATGTTTAGCCGACACAAAGAAAACAATAACTTTTGAGAGATTGATCGGTGAAGGAGCATATAAGGTTACGGAACAATTTTTGCCTGTCGATTTTCTAAAGTATCGAATGAAAATTTACCCAGTTTCTCCAGCTAATGCACGAGACGAAGTAAAAAAGGCTGACCTGTCTCCCAACCATATTCCTGTATTCTATCTCTATGCACAGAATGAAGCACAGCAGCAAAAGGTCACAGATACTGTCAGAACGATTTATTCGTTGACAGGGAAAAAATGTGTCATTGTTGATTTTTCTGCTTCACCGTTCACCGATGTGCTGTTCGAAAAATTCATATCTTCAAAGGCGAAAGAAAAGTATTTTACAAATTTACCCAATCAAGGCCCGCAGCTTGATCTTGCCAAGAAAAACTCTGCGGATATTTTAAATGAATGGCTTCGTAAACTGACTACAACATCTTTGGCAATCTATACAGCAGAAGATAAAATGACACAGCGGACTGGAGGTTCTAACCTCAGAAAGGAATTTAAAGAAATCAATGCAGGTTTGTTTAAGTACGGTCTTGAAGCGATTAACCAGAATGATAAACTATTTGCAGAATCGGGATTCAAAGAAGCTGTTGCTCAAATGGCTATGGGAAAAATTGAGGTTACCTCGAACTATTCATATCTGCGCAACATATCAAGCCGACTTGAACAGGAAGGAACATGGAACGATCCTAAATATTATGAGAATAAGCCCAACTGTGTTATCTCACAAATGAAAATTGCCATTAATGCTGTTATAGACAAAGCTTTTTCTGATACCAGTGCTTTCAGTATTATTGATGTATGGAAAGTATTGCAGAAAGAGCCTTTCGGTTTGATGCCAAATACCGGATCTGTATTTCTCATGGGTTTTTTGCTTCAGGAATATGCTGACAGCACATATTATAAACGTGATATCAATAATAATACAGTCAGCCTAAATTATACCGATTTGAGTGAACTGATTTACGGCGTAATAAAAGGACTGCCCAAAGCGTATGGCCAGTTTATTGTGAAGCAAACACCAGAGCAGGCAGCATTCTGCCAAATCACAGGTGAGATTTTTAAAATTGCCAAAGATAAAAGACTGTCTGTTGATGATATTGCAAAAAATATCAATATCTATCTGACTAATAATAATTATCCACTCTGGTCAATCAAGAGCTATATTGAAGAAGAATTATATGACCACGAATTCAGAGAACCGATGATACAACTTGCTGATTTTCTGTGCGAGTTCGTAAAGCCCGAATCCAAAATCGGCAGAGAAAGGGTAAATGTTGTCAAGGACATTTATGCGTTATATCAGCAATACAGAGGAATTGACGGGGCTTTTGCAGAATGTCTTACGATTGAAAATATGCGGACAGGCATGGAATACTATATTGCTCAATACAAGCCGGAATTAACACAAATCGCAAGTAATTTGCGAATTGAGCCAAAAGAATACCTTGAAATGCTGAATAAAAAGCTTTCTTCTGATTCCTCTTATTTATGGCAGCTCGGCGATACAAATCATCAGATAGATAATCTTTATACAGATTTAAAGCTTATTTATGATATTAACCGATTGCTTTCTACCAAGCAGAGCACGTTTGAAGAAGCAAGAAAAGCTCTAAATGAAAAACTGAACAGCATTAGAATACCATATAGATGGATTCTAGAACAGAAGCCGGAATTGCAGAAAATTTTGTCTCTGTTGTTGGAGATTGTAAGGAACAATAGTCTGAATGACAAGGCAGGAGCTTCATCCCTGATTGCAAACATGGCAGATGATTTCTTGACTTTCTTTAATGGTCAATATGAAATTTTCTCTGCTGCACTGCGGCAAGCTTATACAGGTGCTATTCAGGATGAGGAGATGGAATATCTATTTAAAACCACAGATTCCGGAACACTGTTTAAAACACCGGATGAGTTTCTTATCCTCATGTCACGTGAACTTGAAAAGTATCGAAAGAATAAGAAAACACGCAAAATGCGTGAAGCATGGGAGAAAATTGCAAATTCGAAAAACCCATATACTTGGTCAAATGAAAATGGTATTCCGATCCTTTGTTTGTTTACTAATGATAGCATCCAGGCACAAAGATATTTTGATGCGTTGAATGGGACTTCCATTTTGCCAAATGAACAGAGTATTGATGATGCAATAGCCTTCATCGAGAGCGGGAAGCTTGCAATATTGAACGATATAAAAGCCTGTGAAAAGATTTTCATAGATGTTTTCTGTGGAGATTATGCATATGTAATTGATTCTGCGGATGATTTGCGAGACAAGATACGTGCCGTTGCTGGAAAAAATATATATGATTGGTACGCACAAAAGGAGCGATGTAAACAAGTAATCATAAAATTTGCTAGGGATCGTTATGATTTAAAATATTGCGCTGATGTTAAGAAGAAAATCAGCAGGATGAAGGCCGAAGAAGCGCAGTCTTTACTGATAGAAATGATAGAGAAGGATCCATTATTTGGAATCAGAATTTTGAGAAGCTGACAGGAGACAGCGCATGATATTCAAGACTATTGAACAGCTGAAAAAATTTCTAAAAGAAGATAATGAACGTGCAGATCTGAATCCAATTCGTTTCATTAATGTGGATTCACTGCAAATGTGGATAGAAGTTAAAAAGTATCTCATAACGTTGAGTGATAAGAGCCTTCTGCTTTCTGATTTTTGCGAGACCGATGATACTACGCCGAATCTGAAACAACTTAATTCCACAATTAAAAAAACAGACAAAACACTGTGCGTATTTCCATTATCTGAATATCTGCGCGTAAATCCAGAAATTGCGGCGTCAGTCATATCAAGATTTCTGTCTATGGAATTTCAGAACAACGATTCACACAGGATCCATATTTACTTTCCAATGTACAGAATCAGCAGTGTCCTGCAAAACATTCCAAATACAGATCCGCGCAAAAAGAACAGCTTTCTTTATTTGCAGACAGGAGAGGAGCAGGATTATCAGCTTACCATCATTCAGAACAGTTTGAATGTACATGTGAACGGCAATGAAATCATCGGTTTTAAACGTTATCTGCAGTACTGGGAGCAAAATCCTGATAAGCCTCTTGTGCTTCACACACAGAATGCGATCCACTTTGAACGGAATCATTTCTTTGATAATGTAAAAGTGATTGTCACATCATTTGATCTTTGCAAGGACCAGATCCAGGATTTTCCTGCGGTTTTGCAGGAAAGTATGGGTGAAGACGACTGTTGGTATTTCCTTGCTGAAAAGGCTTCCGAGACAGGTGAATTTGATGAGGCATGCAGTCTTTGTCTTACGACAAGCCGATATTCGCTAGAACTTTTTGAATCCTGGAGTATTCTGACTCCATTAAAAAAATGGGTTCTCTGGCTGTGGACAAAGACACGTAATAGAAATGAGTATCTGTATGAATGCGCAGCATCCAGTGAATCAGTTGAAAGTTTTATCACGGAAATATATACCGGCATAATAAAATATGTAGGCACAAACGAATACCTCCAAAAGTATAAAGAACGGAAGACTGCATTGATGAATATGCATCTAACACCAACAGAATCATTTTGGAGAATACTGGAATCCATTGCGCCAGTCAGGGCAATTTCCTGCCTGACCAATCTGACAGATATTGAACGGAAAAAAGTTTTTGATTTCATCAAGGTCATTCCGTATGAGAAAAGAGGAGAATATATTGCTGTACTTAAGGCTGTCTATCCGGAGCTTGCTTATTACCTCCATAATGATGTTTCTGTCAATAGTGCGAACTTGAATCAAAACTATTTCGATTATTTTGAAGAATATAAATGGCTAAAGGCTACAAACAGTATAACAAAAGAGTTTGTTGAAACGGTTCGTACTCTTGCTGAAAATAAGGGCGAGGGTGTTTTTCTGCTTTCGCCAAGAAATCAGCTTGTGACAGAAATGTATGATGATCACAGTTTAATTCTGTTTGTTGATGGTATGGGTATTGAGTATGTGGATTACCTTGCTTACATATTCTCAAATATCGATTCTGAAAAATACAGTTTTTCTGTCAAAGCAGGTTATTGTAATCTCCCATCTATCACAGAAATAAACAAAGATTTCATGAATGGCAGGCATGTCATTGAACCACCAATGAGGGAACTGGATGAGCATAAACATGCCAATTGCACCTATCCGGAAAATATTGTCAAGGAATTGGAAATCCTGAAGAAAGTTAAAGACAGAGCCTTGAGTGCATTGAATGGATATGTTTCGAAAATTATTATTGCATCAGACCATGGAACAAGCCGATTGGCAGTTCGTATCAGGAATACAGAATTTGATAAGGTGTTGGAAAAGCCAAAGGATACAGCTATTTATAAATATGGGCGTTTCTGTGATCAGAAATACGATTCACCAGAATATGAGACAGCAATTATATATGATGGCAAAATAATTTTTGCTGATTACACACGTTTTCTTCAGTCTGGGGCTCCTATAGACGAAATTCATGGCGGTGCGTCTTTGGAAGAATGGCTTGTTCCCGTTGCTGTTATTGAGAAGACAAAAGGAACAGGTAAATTGGAAGAAGTCACAATCGAACTGCTTACCAAAGAAATCAGACCGGAAATCGGTACCGGATTGATAAAGGTTCGTTTCAAAATGAGTGGAAAGATACGTCCAAAAACCTTTGTCCAAATAAAAGGTAAAAAGATTCTGTGTACAGTAAAAGACAATGAATATTCTTTTGAATATTCTGTTGATGGAAAAAATGAAACGATTTCTGCTCAGGTAATTGATAGTGTAATTCTTGGACAGTTTACAATAAATATTATTCAAGGTCTCAAAGGAAACAAAAAATTTGATATCTAAGGAGAATGGCAAATGGAAAAGTATGAATATACTACTCTTGGGATGAATCAGAATGAACAGGCTTATGAAACGAAGCTGAAAAAGTATTATGCTGACATGCTTGTTTATAAATCTTCAGCCAACTCCAAATTCTTTTCTGCGCTAAGCCTGCCTGCGTTTATGCGTGACTGGCTTGTCATGCGCTTTTCAGATGAAAAAGGTCAGATTGATAAACAGCAGGTTTCCGAATACGTCAAAAGAGTCATTCCTAATAAAGAACAATGGAATGAATATCTGTTTGATCTTCTCAGGCACAATGAGTCTGCCCGTTTTCTGGCAAAAATAAAAATCGATTTTGATATGAAAACAAGAAGAGCATTGTTTTCATTACCGGATTTCGAAGTACCCAAAAAAAAGGGGGAGGCAATTGTCGATTGGGATGTGATAGAAGCCAATAAAGATTATTTGCTTTCTCCAACAGAAGTATGGGGTATTGTTGAAGTCAATTGTGAACTTGATGACAACGGAAAAGATTACATTTTCAAATTGACAGATTTCTCTCCTTTCTGCCCTTATACAATCGACCTGGATTATTACATCAGTGCCAGAAAATATTTTTCTATTGATGAATGGATCAATGTTTTATTGAGTGCTATTGACTATAATCCATCTGGATATGTCAGTACCAAACAGAAAATGACAATGTTGAGTCGTTTGCTTCCATTTGTTGAAAAACGAGTTAACATTATTGAACTTGCACCTAAGGAAACAGGAAAATCATATGTCTATGCTCAAATCAGCAAATATGGCTGGTTGGTCAGTGGAGGAAGTATTTCAAGAGCCAAAATGTTTTTTGATATCAGCAAAAGAACACAAGGTTTGGTTTCCAGATATGATTATGTTGCATTTGACGAAATCCAAAGCATCAAATTTACTGACGCAATGGAAATGCAAGGAGCATTAAAGGGTTATCTTGAAAGCGGTGAATATCGAGTCGGAGATTACCGCGGCGTTGGTGATGCAGGTCTGATACTTCTGGGAAATATTGATTCTGATTTGATGGATGTATCGCAGGATATGTTTATGGATTTACCAGAGATTTTCCATGAGTCTGCTTTGCTCGATCGTTTTCATGGTTTCATAAAAGGATGGGATATTCCCAAAATGAAAGAAAGTTTGAAAGCTAATGGGTGGGCACTGAACACAGAATATTTTGGAGAGATTGTTCATATGCTTCGTGGAGAAATTGTTTATCGGGCTGTGGTAGATCAATTACTGCAATTGCCCAAGAATTCTGCGACAAGAGATACAGAGGCAATCAAGAGAATATGTACCGCATATTTGAAACTATTATTCCCCGATGCAACAGATGTCAGTAAAGTGAACATAAATCTATTTGAGACATATTGCCTGGAACCGGCTAAAGAAATGCGCCGTATAATAAAAACTCAACTTGGGATTATGGATCCGGGTGAGTTTAGAGGAATGACTATCCCGGATATTACAATCAAGGAGCAATATCGTGAAGTCCAAAAATAAATGTGTTATATGCGGTAAAGATTTGAAAAAAGATTGGATTGCTCTTCATAAAAAACTTCTTGATATGAATGCAACAGAATTTCAGTGTATTGATTGTTTAGCAGATACACTATGCTGCGAAGTCGATGACCTTGAAATAAAGATTGAGGAATTCAAAGAAGAAGGCTGTATATTGTTCAAATAGTCAGCTTGTATCATCTGAAAAAACTTGGGAGTTTTGAAATGGAAGAAAACAAAAAAAGAGAAAATCCCTTTAGTAAGGCAAAAGCTTTTGCTTCATCTGCCAAGAGTGCTATCGATAAAACTAAGAAAGCTGCTGCAAATGCCGGAATCACCGGTGATTCCATTTTAGATGCTGCAAAAAAAACAAGAGGAGCCATTGTCAAAGCGGGCAGCGAAGCAGCGCTGGTTGGGAAAAAAGTGGCTGGTTCTGCTCAGGAAACATACCAAAAATCAAAAGAAACTGTGATTCAACAGATTGATCAAAATGGTGATGGTCAAGTCGATGTTGTCGATATCATAATTATGAGTCTAAAGGTTCCGGGGATTCATGTCAATCGCGCACAATTTTTGCAAAAAGAGCTTTTCAAAAACCATCCACAGGAAGTCATAAATATTGCGATTGCGGAAACCCCGGCAAAAGCCGGTATTTCACGCGAAGAAATTGACAAAATTGCTGATGAAGTAATCAATTTTGAGCGGAACTGCGTTTCTGGTATTTCTGCCGCACTTGGAATGCCTGGAGGTGTAGCTATGGCAGCCACCATACCGGCAGATATTGCTCAATATTACGGCTACACACTTCGTGCTGCTCAAAAATTGATGTATCTTTATGGTTTTCCGGAAATTGATTCTTATGAAAATGATCTTAATCTGGACACAGAAACGATCAATACACTGACACTTTGTCTTGGAGTTATGTATGGCGCTGCCGGAGCAAATAAAGCTATACAAGGTATGGCAAAAGCTTTGGCAACCGGTGTTGAGAAACAATTACTTAGAAGAGCTCTAACAAAAGGAGCCTTCTACCCATTTGTAAAAAGTGTCGCCAAGTGGTTTGGCGTCAAGATGACCAAGGAAATCTTTGCAGGATTCTTCAAAAAAGCAATCCCTGTTGTTGGAGGAGTAATAGGTGGTGGAATTACCTTTGCAACATTCAAACCATGTTGCAACCGTCTTAAAACTGTTCTAAAGGACACTATGCTTTCCAATCCGGATCATGTATCCAGCGTCGAAGAAGATGCGATAGTTGATAGTATTGTGAACGACAGTGAGTTAGATTCCATGTTTTATCCTGCAGAAACTGATCTTGAAGAAGATATAAATATTTCAGAAGAACCCGCGGACGAATAAGCATGATCTACGCTGATAACGCCGCGACGACGCGGCTGGATGATGACGCTTTTGAGGCGATGAAGCCCTTCCTGTTGGATTCTTACGGGAATCCTTCGCAGCCTTATTCCTTTGCCCGTGCACCGAAGAAAGCGCTGCGTCAGGCACGGGAAACCGTTGCCCAATGCATCGGGGCTGATCCGGATGAAATCTTCTTCACTTCCGGCGGGACCGAGAGTGACAACTGGGCGGTCAAAGGCTCAGCTTTAATGGATCCGGAGAAAAAGGCGGCCATTGTTTCCGCTTTTGAGCATCACGCCGTTTTGAATTCATGCGCCGCGATCAGTCGGATGGGATACCCTGTCGTTTTTGTGCGGCCTGATCCGGATGGAATTGTGACGGCAGAAAATCTGGAAAAACATCTCACCCGTCCAACACGCCTCATTTCCGTGATGTATGCCAATAATGAAATCGGAAGCATTCAGCCAATTGCCGAATTATGCAAAACCGCTCATGATCACGGCGTGCTGTTCCATACCGACGCTGTGCAGGCTGTCGGGCATGTTCCGATCAATGTCCATGAGCTCGGTGTGGATATGCTTTCCGCATCGGCGCATAAATTCAACGGACCGAAAGGCGTTGGGTTCTTGTATATCCGGAAAGGGATCGATATTTATCCGCACAATGACGGCGGTGCTCAGGAAAGCGGCCGGCGCGCGGGAACGGAAAACGTCGCCGGTATCGTCGGGATGGCAGCGGCTTTGAAAAAAAATACAGACCTGATGAAGGAAACCTCCGAAAAACTGGCTGCGATGGAACAGCTCCTGACCGCGAAGCTGAAATCCGCTGGTGTCGATTTCATCCGCAATGGATCGCCGGAACATCATCTGCCGGGATTGCTGAGCCTGTCCTTCCCGGGATTGGAAGGCGAAGCCCTGCTGCATCGTCTGGACTTGATGGGGATCTGCGTAGCCACCGGAGCTGCCTGTGACAGCAAAGAAACGCAAATCTCTCATGTGCTGCAGGCAATCGGACTGGATTCGACCCATGCCCGAGGCACGATCCGCATTTCCTTCGGGCGTTACAACGAAATCTCCGATGCGGAAGCCGTCGCCGCTGCTATTGTCAAAGTGGCAGCGGGACGTTTCGCGTAGATGCTTTTGGCGTTCCGGTCTCCGACGAAGCTGACGGAGGCGGAGAAGTCCGATATTTTGCGGATCTGCGATGAGGCGCTGGGGCGCTATTTCAGCCGGGATCTGAAATGACCGGACCGGGAACGTCCTCTGATATTATTCCCTGACAAATCTGATATGCTTACGCGGGTGTTTTCGGACCTGCGGTATAATCATATTATGTTCACAGTTTACTGCTATTGATCCGGCCGGTTCTCACAGCGGAACCGATCGGTAAGATCGTTTCGATACAAACATCCTTTTTGTCAGGATGCATCCCGGACACGGGGCGGGGATTATGGCATATCAGAATGATAAACAAACACAAGCCAAAGGACCGGCTGAAAAAACCGGACCGGAGGAGGAATTAAGCCGCGAAACGGCTTCTTTCGGTTTGCCGAACAGTCTGATGCAGGGCATGCCGCTGCCTCCGCCCGGGACCCCGAACAGCGTGATGCGGGAGATGCTGGATCCCAGGAACCCCGGCCCTATGGCGGCGGGAGCTCACTATGGTCTGCCGAATTCAGTCCAAAGACAGATGGACAGCGCTCCCGATCCCGCTGATTCTTCGGTAAGATCCCAAAACGGTCCGCAGAGCGTCCGGGTGAGCGGTACCGCGGACAGCGCCGGGGGCGGATTTTTGCCGCCGGCAGGGACGCATGAGCTCGTCCACACCATACAGCGGAGCGTCGCTTCCGGCACTGTCAGCCGGTCTGTCCCTGATGGTACGATACAGCGGACACCGGGGTTTATTCAGAGCTTTTTAAACCTTTTCCGTGGTAAGAAGGGACCCGGGGCAGGAGGAAATGCTCCTCAGGCAGAAACCGGAACGGCGTCTGCGGATGGGGAGACCCTGATTCCGTCCGCCGGAACATCCGCGGATGACACTACCGTGCATGTACCGGTACCCCTGCGGGCAGAAGAAAGCCCGGAGGATGAATCATCTGCCGGAGGAGCTTCGGAAGAATCCGCGGATAAGGAAGAAACCAAAACCGATAAAAATCCGACTCCGCCGCCGCCAACTCCGCCTGCGCCGACTCCGCCGCCGGCCACTCCGCCCGCGGGAAGCCCGACAGCGCCGGACGCGTCCGGGACATCTATGAAAGATGGTGCATCCACAACTGATCCGGATGAAGTGACTGACTCCGAGATAACTCCACCTGTCACTCCTGCAGCAACTCCGCCCGCCACTCCTGCAGCAACTCCGGATGTAGTGCATGACCCAAGTACAACGACAACAACTACGACCACAACGACCCCGCATAAAGTGCCTGCCACTTCTGCAGCAACTCCGAATGTGGTGCCTGACCCAAGTACAACGACAACTACAACTACCACTACCACAACGACCCCGCATAAAGTGCCTGCCACTCATACAGCGGCTCTGCCCGGCACTCCTGCAGCGGCTCCGGGTGTAGAGCCTGGCATAAGTACAACGACAACTACAACTACCACAACGACCCCGCATAAAGTGCCTGCCACTTCTGCAGCAACTCCGCCCGCCACTCCTGCAGCAACTCCGGATGTGGTGCCTGACCCAAGTACAACGACAACCACTACGACCACTGCTGCAACCACACCCACCGCTGCTTCACCCAAAGCCGCAGAAGATGCCGGGGAGGCTCAGAGCGTTCGGGATGCCAGGTACAAGAGAGAAACGGCCGGCAATGCGGTGAAGTACCATCACCGCAACCGGCTTTTCAGCCGTAAAAGCCATCTTGACATCGCGGGGATCGCGGCGGATTACCGAAGAAAATTTAATATCCCTCAAATTCCGCAGGACTCCGCTGATGATCAGCAGGCCGCGCGCGATATGGATGAACGCCTGGAAGAGGCCGCGGATATCATGAGACCCGCGATGGCAGCTGAAATCGCCAATGAAGGACGCGGGGAGGAGCTTCCGCCCGGAAGAACCGGTACGGATTACGCAAACGATACCGCACAGGTTTTTCAGCTGGTCAAAAACGCTGATTCAATTGTCAATGGATTCGTCCTCTCTGACAGGTCTGATCAGAGCGGTGCGTCATGGACAACAGATCCGAAGGAAATGACGGACGCGTTTAAGTCGTTTAAACAGACAGATTTTTCCGCGGCAGGGATCGCCGCGAATGCCGTCGGCTTGCCTGCCGATATCATAAAAACCATTACCTCGGGGCAGCAGGTCGGAAAAGACATCGCGAACATCAGGCACGGTGTCGGCGCGGCCGATATTCTCGAACACAGCATGGATACAGCGGCGGGTGCCGGGGGATATATCAATGACGCGATAGGCATCGCCGACAAAGCCTCGACAATAGCAGACGGGGCGTCAGCTCTGGGAAGTGCAGCCCCCGCGGCCTCCCTGGCTCTCTCTTCTTTGAATTTGTACGGCGGTCTTTGGGAAGCAAACCGGGGCGTGAGTCATTGGGCGCAGCAGCATGTTAATCGCAGAGAACTTGAGAAAATGCGTGCCGCTCAGCAGGCTGCGGGCGGTGATGAGGATGGAGTGTCGCCGGCAATGGAAACAGGAGCTCTCGCCGCACTCTCAGACCAGGATAAGATGGAAAGGGTTGCTGATGAAGCGAAGCACGCTGCCAAGCTCAAAACTACCCGCGGCGTGGGGAAATTTGTGGCAGGCGCGATCGGCGCCGGTTCCGCGGCCGCGGCACTGTCCGGTCCGCTGGCTCCCGGAGTTATCGCGATCCTTGCCGTGGCAACCGGAGCCGTCGCCATCGTGAAATTTGGGCTGGATCAGGCACTGAAAGATACATTCCACGAGGATATCATCACTGAGGAATGGGGGATCCGCTGGAATGAGGAAATGGACCGGGTCCGGAAAATGATCCACGATGAGAATCCGAAGATGGACCTGATGGATCACGAAGTGCGGGAGATCATCCTGAAGGCGCACGGTTCGGGTGCAAAGACACGGACACAGGCTTTCAATGCCATCAACCAGAAACGCGCCGATTATCTGCTGCATAAGGCGCGGAACCCGGGTCCGTATCAGAAAATTGCGGAAGGGATCATCGAAGGGCTGGGCGTTCACAAGAGAGGCGGCAGATTCTCTGACGGTACAGCCAAAATCCTCGCAAAGAAGCTGGGCACAGGATGATATTTTGAAAGATGAGGAACCGCCGGGGATTTTTTCGCCGTCATCGATTGGCGGCAGCGGGAGCTTCCCCCGGTAATTTCTCAGGAAACGGAAGGTACGGATCTATGGATATGAATATATTTTTGACTGAATTGGAATCCTTACTGAATAAAATGGAGTATGAGACCGCGCGGATGAAGGTCGAAGATCCGCAGATCGGCGAAACACTGCGGGTCCTGTTCCCGGTGGATGAGGCGGGGAACAAGGTCCTGCTGGAAGTCATGACGAAGCAGTATAACGAGGACACCCTGCTGATCCAGATCTACACGACGATGATCGCGGAGATCGGCCCCGGTTATGAAGCGCTGAAGGAGATGCTGCTGGATTGGAACCTGACCTGTCCCCTCGGCGCGTTCGGGATCTATCGCCCGGCGAAGCAGTTTTATCACAAGTATAACTATCTGATGCCCGTCGATGAAGATCAGAAGGAAATGGCGACGGAAATCTTCTATGTCATCCACCTGGTGATGGATGTGGTCGCCTCCGGATTCCCGGATATTGTCAGGCTTTCCGGCAATTATTGATCAGCCTTGAGGCGGGAAAAGCGGACAGCTGATCATCCGTGGTACGTCCCTGTCGGGGAATGGCGTGATCAGCTGGTCCGTACCTGCTGTCCGCGGAGTTTCGCCGGTATGTTTTCCGCGCAAGCGCGCCCGGCGGCGGGATATTTCGTATATTGATCAAAGATCGGGTCGGAAATTCCGGAAATTCTTCCACGTGATGTATGATCGCAGCAGGCATTACGTGCTTCAAAATACTTAGAGGTGAATGATCATGATAAAAAGCAGAATGATGTGCCTGATACTTGCCCTGCTTGCCGTCCTGTGCGTGACCGGCGCGGTGTGGGCGGCGGATCAGGCCGGCAACGTCTTCGTCAGCGGAAATGATCCCGAAGAACTGACGGTGGAAAGGGATCTTTACTGGGCGGGCGGCACACGTACCTTTACAGGTTACAGCATCGGGAAAAGTCTGCTCGCTGCCGGGCGGGATATCATGGTCAGTGATACGGAAATCGGCGGCAGCCTGCGGGCGGCAGGGTATAAAGCCAGGCTGGATGGCGTGGATGTGGCGGACAACATTACCGCCGCGGCTTATGACCTCCGGCTGACCGATGTAACGGCGTCCGGGGTCTATCTCGCCGGGAACTCGGTGTATTTCAACGGGACCGCGGACTGTATGCGCATCTCCGCCGGGAATGTATACCTCAAAGGCGATATCGCGGGCGACGTTTCTATTTCAGGCGGAAAAGTGCAGCTGGCCGAAAGTCTGCATGTGGGCGGCACACTGACGGTGCATACCAAAGAGCAGGTGCTGATCCCTGTCAACGCGAAGATCGGGAATGTGGTTTACGACGAATCCAATCCGCCCATCCCGATCAAAGTCACGATCGGCGAATATACCGCGGATATCCCCATGGCCCACCGGGTCAGAAGCTTAGCCCTCGGGATGCTTGGCGCGGTGCTGGTCGGAGCGCTGATCTGCCTGCTGCCGGGCGGCGGAGAGCTCCGCAAAACCGCTGCGGTGGTGCAGGAACCGCCGGGTATCCTGTGGGTTGCCGGGTTCGCCGGGCTGATCGCGGTTGTCCTGATCTTCTGGTGCTTGCTGAGAAGCAGGTTCGATTTGCCCGATGGGAATATGACGGAGCTGCTGATCCATATTGCCCTGTTTTTTTCCCCGGTCTTTGCCGGAGTCATGTTCGCCAATACGTGGCTGCCGCGGGTCACGCATAACCGGGTGCTGAATAATGAACTGGTCTGCTCCATCCTCGGCGCGGCGGTGTTCCGCCTCCTGCGGGCGATCCCCATCCTCGGCGCGATCCTGGTGGTCGTGACGATCATTTATACGCTCGGGTTTTTCCTCTGTGCCGCCGTCCTTCGGCTGAGTTCCGTGGTCAGCGGCTCGTGATCCGTGTTTCCGGTTGCTGGCTGCTGGTTACCGGGCTCTGTTTCCTTGTGTTTAGGAATGCAGCGAAGTTGTTGCGTGTAGATATTGCGCGGCAGAAAAAATCTTTTATCCGGATGTTCTGAGCGGTTAACTTTTGGGATTGTTCTCTTCAACCTTCCTGTAAAAATCCAGAAAATAATCCGGACCTTCCATCCAAAGATTGGATTCAAGGTTGTACAGGCAGTCGTAGGCTTTTGATTCCAGAAGCCGGTTTCTGGCTTCTTCTATAGAGATATGTTCTTCATTTGCCAAATCCTCAATCGCATCAGCAAGAATCATATCCGCACAGGTATACATGATATCAGATGACATATTTTCTCGCCTCCTGAAACTCCAGCGTGCTGATTGCTTTTTCTGTCAGAAAGCAATATTGTTCGCTTAAATGCTCCGGTAATAATTGTTCTATAGCAATTATTACGGCTCGGTCAGAGCTGATTTCTCCGTATAAACCATTAAGATAAGTCGTAATCACAGGATTTGTTGTATCGTTTGCAATTTTTCCGATTATTATTTCGGCTTCGAATATTGATCGATCGATATGCGGAATCAGGGCTTTCGCAAGACTTCTTCTTCGGTTTTGGGAGATAAACCATAACCATAATCGATCAGCCTTATCAAACTCATGAATCGATAATTCGAATTCGGGCTTATGATAGCGGAATGAAGAAACAAATCCAAAGTTTTGCGAATCAGGGATGATTCCCTTTGCTTTTGCTTTGATCAATGAGGATTTTATGAAATTTCTGGCCTGTGTTGGGGCATGTGTCAAATAGAAACCTTTGCCAAAATCTTTCCCCCATACACATTGGTTTAGGTCTATCTGTTCGACGGCTGTATAACTTCCGTGAAAAAGGAGCATACCATCTTGCAGTTTCATAAAACAACGCCCCGGTTTTTGAGAATATTATCTATATCGTTAATGACATAATCGTCGCCATTCATATGTAAAATATCATAACAGCTTTCGATATATTGCCATATTTTGTGAGAGTTGAAAATATTATTTCCCATCTCCGCATTAACATTATTCCTGCGGCAGAATTCTCTGAATATTCTCGTTTCCATAAACAAAATTTCATTTATCATTTTTAACCTTCCTGTCCGCATAATATTTTATATAAATCAATTATATCTTATCCTTGTCGGAAAGGATACGGCTTTATTTCAGAGAATTTGATCATTTGGATTATTCATGATTTGATCGTTTTTCTCAGGATCACATTCAGCCATTTTTCCGATTCCCTGCCGGGACGGACGTCCGCGGAGATCCATTGGTCTTCGGGAGTGAGCTCCGGGAAGTGACGCAGAAAGGTTTGGAAGGTTTCTGCGGTGAAGTCGGTGAAGCGGCGGCCGTTCCGTTCCCCCTCGAAGGTTCCGTATTTGAACGAGGCGTAGATGATCCCGCCGGGTCTGAGCGCGGTGAGCATCCGGCGGAAGATATCCGGCAGTTCCGCGGACGGCACATGCAGGAGGGAGGCGCAGGCCCAGATGCCGTCGTATTCCGCCTGTGCGTCCAGCTCTTCGAACAGCATCTGCCGTACCGGGATGCCGGTATACGCCGAGGCCAGGGCGCAGAGCTCCGGCGACCCGTCAGCCGCCGTCACGCGGAATCCGCGGTCCAGGAAGGCCTTCGTGTCCCGTCCCGATCCGCAGCCGAGATCCAGGATCGCCGCCCCCGGGGACAGCCTGCCGAGGAATCGCTCCCGCGTGGCGGCAAAATCCACCGCCGCCGTCTCCGCGGCAAACCGTTCGGCATTTTCAGCGTAATACCGCAGTGTCGCATCCATGATCACCCCTCCCCCGTAATTATACCCGCATCCCCCGATTCCCGGAAAATGTCGTTCCCCGGACGACCACGGGTTCATCGTTCTGTCTATAATTTTATTTGTCAGTAAGTGATTTAGATTTGGAGGAACAGCATATGGAATTATTTTGTGAATTTGACAACAGACAATTTGGCAGCTATGACGTCATCCTGCACGCGTCGGAGCCGGAGATGAAAGCGATCCTTGCTCATTTCGGAAAGCCAGACGCGGTGCCGGATATCCTCCCCGCGAGATGGTCCAAAACGCATGAGGATCTGTATCTCTTCTTTATTGATTCCAAAGCGCATGTGATCACCCCCGTCTGGTCATTTAATTATGCTTACGGCCATTTGTATTACGGTCCCGGACCCGTTGGGGAGATCCTGCCGGATTTTACACTGGACCTCGATGAATACACCTTCCGAATGTTCACAGCGGTGGATGAACGGAAAATCAAAGAGGATAACCTCCCGCGGGATCGATGGCCGGATAAAACCCCCGTCGTCCGCGGCCACGAGCTTTTCTGAAAAAGCAGTGCGGAAACCGCCTGATTTTCATCCCAAACATCTTACGGAAGCGCTGATTGCTTCGGCTCGTTCTCTATCAGACAGCTGATGTGCAGCGTTTTCCTTGTGAAACTGATGCTGAAAGGAGAAATATTATGGGAAAAGAAGAATGGAAGCGCCTTTATGATGAAAATGGCGTTTTGATTTATGAAGGTTACACGTTTCACGACAAGCCGTGCGGGACCGGCACGGCCTATTATCCCAACGGAAGAATTTACCAGGAAGGGAAATTCGGCGTGAAAGGCTTTCTCAGCGGCAAAGAGTACTATCCCAACGGTACGCTGCGGTTCGAAGGAGAGTATGCGGTTTGCCGCGGGTATGGTCCCAACTATCCCCGGAGGGGGTTCTTTCAAACCCGGGACGGATCTTACAAATACCAGGGCGAATTTTCGATCCGCTTCGGAGGTGTGGGATTCCCGACGGTGGTGCATCCCAAACAATTCGGCCAGATCACTCAGAAGGTGAATATCCCCGTTCTGATGTGGTCGGACGAGAAGGATCTGAAATCTTCGTAAAGCATCAGCCTGCCGCAATAAATTTTTCCCAAAACAGCATTTTCCGGCGGCCGGAGATGAAATAATATATCCGGATATCCGTCCCGGCGGCTTTTTACAGGGTAAAATAGTATATTAGTGGAATAAGGAGCTGCTTTATGGGAAAATATCAATGGATCCGGGATGTTTTTACAGCGCAGGAATTTGACGCGCCGTTTATTCTTGAGTCGGACAGCGCATATTTGCCGACGCTCAAGGAAAAAATGAAGCTTATCAATCTTTCGCTGAGTAAAAACAACGCGCCCGCTCCGGTTTGTGCAGAAATAAAGGATATTACGGATGATTTGATCCGGGCGATGGATTATTATTACCGCGGTGATATCGGTAAGGCGCAGGATACGATTTACCGCATGGTCAAAAGAGCCGCAAAAATGCCGCTGGCCGTATCGCAAATTGAAAACTCCATATCCTTTATCGGACCCTGGCACCGATTCGAAGATTATCGGAAAAAGGACAGCACTGCCAGGCTGTTCCATGCCAGACTGAGCCCGAAAGTCGTGAATTATACGCGTAATGACATGATGCATATCCCTTTTGACAAGCGCGATCTGATTCAGCCGCAGCGTTTCAGCCTTTCCGGGCTTCCCTGTTATTATCTCGCTTCCACATCCTATTGCTGCTGGATCGAGATGGACCGGCCCAATGAATCCGAATTCAATGTTTCCGCCGTGAGGCCCAAGCGGCCTTTCAAAATATTCAATCTCGGTGTATCCGGGATGACAATGGAAGCAGCGGCAGAGATATTTGAAGAAGGACGCAGCTTTACGTATCACGGAGATCCGGATCAGACCATGCTTTCCCTCGCCTGTCTGCGCGTTCTGGCTCTTGCCACTTCTTTCCGCGTGAAAAGATATACGCCTTATGTTTCTTTCAAATCGGAGTGTATTCTTTCCCAGCTCATTATGCTTGCCGTGAAACGGCTGAATCTTGCAGGGATCGCTTATTTTTCCAAATGTCTGAATTCTGATTCGGATGCTTTTCCGATATGCGTGAACCTGGCGCTTTTTGCCCCATATGAAGGGGAGGGGAAGGAATCCTCGATTTGCAGCGACCTGGAGATTTCCGAGCCGGTCAATTATGCCGAATACAAACAAATGGGGATACCGGAGCGGGAAATGGAGCGGGAACGACCCAATATCCCGGAAGTCTATCTGGCAAGCAAGAACGTCTTTTACCCGCGCACCTATTTTCATGCCCTGGATTATTACCTGCAGCAAAGTCTCGACATAGACGCCCCGCCGAAAAACGCCCGGCGCGGATAATATCAATAAGTCAAAGGAACCTGTGAGTCAAAGCGGCCTGTTTTCCCTGACTCAGAATTGAGTCAAGAGAACAGGCCGCTTTGACTCATCATATAAGAGTGATATTTTGGACAGTATTAAAAATACCGGATCTTTTCCGGAAAAAGACAGCATGAGACGTGTATAATTATATAAAATCGAATTTTTTCATGAATCATTAAGGAGCTAAAGCATGGCAGACGGGAAAAAAGAACAGGAACGCGATGAACTGCACAAAGCGATTTGGGCAATCGCGGATGAGCTGCGCGGCAGTGTGGACGGCTGGGATTTCAAGGCATATGTTTTGGGGACGATGTTTTACCGTTTCCTTTCGGAAAACATCACCGCCTATATCAATCAGCTGATGGCGGATGCTGAAGTGGAAGGCTTTGACTACCCGGCAATGAGCGATGAAGAAGCGGAAGAAGCCCGGGAACAGATGATCAGCGAAAAAGGTTTCTTCATGCTGCCCTCGGAACTGTTCTGCAATGTCCTGAAACGGGCGAAAAATGATGAAAATCTGAACACGACACTGGAAACCATCTTCCGCCATATCGAAAACTCCGCGGTCGGGACCGAATCCGAAGACTCTTTCAAAGGGTTGTTTGCCGACTATGACGTCAACTCCAACAAGCTTGGCGCGACCGTAGCCAAACGAAATGAGAAGCTCCTCAAACTGCTCAACGGCATCAATGACATGAAGCTGGGCGAGATCAAGGACCACACCATCGACGCCTTCGGGGATGCCTATGAATTCCTGATGACCATGTATGCCTCCAACGCAGGAAAATCCGGCGGAGAGTTTTACACTCCTCAGGAGGTCTCTGAACTGCTGACCCGGCTCGGGATCGTCGGCAAGACCGAGCTGAACAAGGTTTACGATCCGGCGTGCGGTTCCGGGTCGCTGCTGCTGAAGGCCGCGGAAATCTTAGGTAAAGAAAAAATCAGACAGGGCTTTTTCGGACAGGAGATCAACATTACCACCTATAACCTCTGCCGCATCAACATGCACCTCCACGACATCGGTTTCGAAAACTTCGACATCGCCTGTGAAGATACCCTGACAAATCCGGCACACTGGGACGATGAACCTTTTGAGCTGATCGTCTCCAATCCACCATACTCCATCAAGTGGGCGGGAGATGACAACCCGATCCTCATCAATGACCCGCGTTTTTCTCCTGCAGGAGTGCTGGCGCCGAAGTCCAAGGCAGACCTTGCCTTCATCATGCATTCGCTTTCCTGGCTATCTACCTCCGGTGCGGCCGCCATCGTCTGCTTCCCGGGCATCATGTACCGGGGCGGGGCGGAGCAGAAGATCCGCAAATACCTGATTGACAACAACTTCATCGACTGCATCATCCAGCTTCCCTCCAACCTGTTTTTCGGCACTTCCATCGCCACCTGCATCATGGTGCTGAAGAAGAACAAGACGGACAGCAAGGTGCTCTTCATGGATGCTTCCAATGAATTCATCAAAGTGACGAATAACAACAAACTGACCGATGAGAATATTGCCCGTATCGTGGATGCCTTCACGAAACGGGAAGATATCGAATACTTCACCCGCCTGGTTCCTTATGAGGAAATACAGACACAGGATTATAACCTCTCTGTCAGCACCTACGTGGAACAGAAAGACACCCGGGAAAAGGTGGATATCAACGAACTGAATGCAAAGATTCGCGAAATCGTCGCCCGTGAACAGGTCCTGCGGGAGGAAATCGACAAAATCATTGTGGAGATCGAATAATCTGGCAAGAGCGATTCAAAGTGCTCTGAGTCAATGCAACCTGTTCTCTTGACTCAAGTCTGAGTCAAGGAAAACAGGTCGCTTTGACTCAGGAAAGGCGGAAAAATGAGTAAATTGGATGATTTGATTCGGGAATATTGCCCGAATGGGGTGGAATATAAACCATTATGGTCACTAACTATTTGGGATAAAAAATTTAATGCTGTTGATAAAGCCAAGCAACTTGTAGTTGAAAACTATAAATATTTATTAGCTAATGATTTATTTGCAATGGAAAATGATGATGGAGATGGAGATGTCTTTCTTCTTTCTACAGGTGAACAAACAGGTTGGACTACAGAGGAAATTGCAGGAGATTATCTTAAAGAAGGTGAAGTCGTGACTATTCCTTGGGGCAAATCACGTGCTGTGACTGATTGTATAAAATACTATAAAGGAAAATTTGTTACGGCAGATAACAGAATCGCAACATCTAATAATACAAAAATTTTATCTAATAAATATTTATTTTATTGGATGATGAGCCAAGGAAAATTGATAGATACTTTTTATCGCGGGTCAGGTATTAAACATCCCGATATGGCCAAAGTACTTGATATGAAAATTCCTGTACCCCCATTGGAGGTGCAGGGTGAAATTGTCCGGATACTGGACAATTTCACCGAGCTTACAGCCGAGCTTACAGCCGAGCTTACAGCCGAGCTTACAGCTCGCCGTAAGCAGTATGAGTATTATCGGGATTATTTATTATCTTTCGAACACATTGTTGAAAAAATAAAATTATCTGATATATGTAAAATTTATGATGGTACACATCAAACTCCAAAATATCAAGAAAGTGGAATAAAATTCGCAAGTGTAGAGAATATTCGTAATGTTTATAATACATCTAAATATATATCAGAAAAGGACTATGAGAAAAACTATAAGATAAAACCAGAAATAGGCGATATTTTAATGACAAGAATTGGTGACATAGGAACATGTTATGTTATTAATCGTAATGAGCCTCTTGCGTATTATGTTTCTTTGGCTTTATTACGACCTCAGCAAGGCCTTAATTCTAAATATTTGAAGTTTATTATCGAAAGTAATATAGGTAAAAAAGAATTGAGGAAAAGAACACTTGTAAATGCAGTTCCTATAAAAATTAATAAAGACGATATAGGTAAAATAATAATACCCGTTCCTTCGATTGAGATACAAGAAAGAATAGTATATATTCTAGAAAAATTTGATTCTATTTGCAATGATCTATGCAGTGGCCTTCCTGCAGAGATCGAGGCACGTAAGAAGCAGTATGAATATTACCGTGACAAACTGCTGACCTTCGAGTCAAAGTGACCTGTTTTCGCTGACTCAGACCTGAGTCAGCAGAACAGGCTGCTTTGACTTGTCCGGTTCCATAGAGTCAGCAGAACAGGTTGGTATGACTCGTCCGGTTCCATAGAGTCAACAGAACAGGCTGCTTTGACTCGCTCATCAGGTCAGGTTCCATTGACTCAGAAAAGAAGGAGCCTGCTGAGACACAGGGACCTGTTCTCTTGACTCAAGTCTGAGTCAAAGAAAACAGGTCCCGATGTCTCAGCGGAAAACAGGTCCATTTGTCTCACAGAGGAGATTTATGCCGCTCAAGATAAAAAGGTTCAGCGAAACCGGTTACCTGCATATCTATACCAGAGGCGTTGCCAAACAGATCATCTTTGAAGATCGGAAGGATCATATCTATTATATGAATCTCCTGAAACGTTTCAGTCAGGAAACAGATGTGAAGATCTGTGCTTTTTGCCTGATGGAAAATCATGTTCATCTGATCGTATATGACGCGAACCACCATATCTCACGGTTTATGCAGCTTCTCGGCATGACTTATTCCGGTTATTTCAACCGGAAATATGAGCGCTCCGGACATTTGTTCAGCAGCAGATTTCTGAGCGTTCCGATCGAAGATGAAGATTACCTGCTCACAGCTTTCCGATATGTGCTGAATAATCCCAGAGGAGCAAACATCTGTCCCGCATCGGAATACCCGTGGAGCAGCTACAACCGCTACGGGCATTCGGATTCTTTTGTAGATACATCTGTCTTTCAGGAGCTGCTCGGGAGTAAGAAAGATTATGAGGAATTCATCGCCGCGAAATATGAGGACTGCCCCGAACTTGAAGATATAATTCATGATGATGAATGGGCGAAATCCGTCATTCGGGATGTCCTGAAAATCCAAAGCGGGACCGAGCTGCAGAAATATGACTGGAAAACCAGAAATCAGGCGCTCCGGCTCCTGAAGGAAAACGGTCTGTCGATCCGGCAGATCGAAAGGCTGACCGGGATCAACCGCAGCACGGTCCAGCGTGCCTGAGTCATCGGGACCTGTTTTCCTTGACTCAGACTTGAGTCAAGAGAACAGGTTCCGATGACTCAGGAAAACTCGCGACATTGTTTCCGAGTCACAGCAGCCCGTTCTGCTGACTCAGGAAGACTCACTTCGCTGATAATGAGTCACAGCGGCCCGTTCTGCTGACTCAGGAAGACTCACTTCGTTGGTTATGAGTCAAAGCAGCCTGTTCTGCTGACTCAAGTCTGAGTCAGCGAAAACAGGTCACATTGACTCATGAAAACAGGTCACTTTGACTTATTGGAGGAAAGGAAAAAATCAGAATTATGACTGAATATAACATCGTCATGGAACAACCTGAATCGACTGTTATTGCTGAATATAACCCGCAATGGGGAGAGCGCCCCACGGAATATCAAAGTGAGGCGGAGCTGGAAGCCTCCTTTATTCAGCAGCTGCAGAAGCAGGGCTATGAATATCTGCAGATCCACACCCAGGATGACCTGATCAATAATTTGCGCACCAAACTCTCCGAATTGAACGATTATGAATTCAGCAATGCCGAATGGAAGCGCTTTTTCAAAAACAGCATCGCTAACGAAAATGACCGCATCGTGGAAAAAACGCGGAGAATCCAGGAGGACTTTGTTCAGGTGCTGAAGCGGGATGACGGCACCAGCCGCAACATCATGCTGATCGACAAAAAGCAGATCCATAACAATAAGCTCCAGGTCATCAATCAGTATGCCGTAGACCAAAACAGCGGTGCGAGACACGCCAACCGCTATGATGTGACGATCCTTGTCAACGGGCTGCCGCTGGTCCATATCGAGCTGAAACGCCGCGGGATCGCGCTCAAGGAAGCATTCAACCAGATCGACCGCTACCAGCGGGATTCCTTCTGGGCAGGCGCCGGACTTTATGAATACGTTCAGATCTTTGTGATCTCCAACGGCACCAACACAAAATACTATTCCAACACCACCCGTTTCAACGCGGTAGAAGCGGCAAAATCGACAAAAGCCAAGCAGGGGAAAACTTCCAACAGCTTTGAATTCACCAGCTTTTGGGCGGACGGGAACAACAAGATCATCCCGGACCTGACAGATTTTACCAAAACCTTTTTCGCCCGCCATACGATCCTGAATATCCTGACCCGCTACTGCATTTTCACTTCCGAAGACATGCTGCTGGTGATGCGTCCCTATCAGATCACGGCTGCCGAACGAATCCTGAACAAGATCCAGGTTTCCGGAAATTATAAACAATACGGCACGATTGACGGCGGCGGCTACATCTGGCACACCACCGGTTCCGGCAAGACGCTGACTTCCTTCAAGGCTGCCCGGCTGGCTTCCCAGATGGAGGAGATCGACAAAGTCCTGTTCGTGGTCGACCGCAAGGATCTGGACTATCAGACCATGAAGGAATATGACCGCTTTGAAAAAGGAGCAGCCAATTCCAATACTTCTACCGCGGTATTGAAGCGCCAGCTGGAAAATGACAGCTGCCGCATCATCATCACCACCATCCAGAAGCTCTCCAACTTTGTCAACCGGAACAAAGAACACGAGGTTTACAACAAGCGGGTCGTCATCATCTTTGATGAATGCCACCGCAGCCAGTTCGGCGATATGCATGCCGTGATCGTGAAGAGCTTCAAAAAGTATCACCTGTTCGGCTTCACCGGCACACCGATCTTTGCCGCCAACGCCGGATCTGTGAAAAATGTTCAGTTTTTCACCACGCCGCAGACTTTCGGGAAACAGCTGCATACCTATACCATCGTGGATGCCATCAATGATAAAAACGTCCTGCCTTTCCGGGTTGATTACATCAAGACCATGGATAAGGATGACGAGCTGGAAGATGATGAGGTCTGGGGTATCAACCGGGAAAGTGCATTTATGGCCGGTGAACGCATCGCAATGGTAACCAGATATATTCTGGAGCATTTCGACCAGAAAACCTACCGCGGACAGCTGACTTACAGTTTCAACAAGCTTCAGAACATCTCCGATGTGGCATCCGGTGCAAACGGGATGATCGAAGAGAGCAAAAAAAAGCAGCGCATCAGCGGATTTAATGCTATCTTTGCGGTGGCCTCCGTTCCGATGGCAAAGCTTTACTATCAGGAATTCAAGAAACAGATGGCTGCTGATCCCACAAAAACCCTCAGGATCGCGACGATCTACAGCTACGGGGCCAATGAGGCGGAAACCGACGGGATCCTGGATGAGGAAAATCCGGAAGATACCTCCGCGCTGGATATCCAGTCCCGCGATTTTCTGGACATGGCGATCAAAGATTACAACGAGATGTTCCACACCAATTATTCAACAGACAGCGACAAGTTCCAGAATTATTACAAGGATGTTTCCCTGCGCATGAAGAACAAAGAGCTGGACCTGCTGATCGTGGTGAATATGTTCCTGACCGGTTTTGACGCCACCACCCTGAATACGCTCTGGGTGGATAAACGCCTGAAGATGCACGGTCTGATCCAGGCTTTCAGCCGCACGAACCGCATTCTGAACAGTGTAAAGACCTATGGCAACATCGTCTGCTTCCGCAATCTGCAGAAACAGGTCGATGAAGCAATCGCGCTTTTCGGCGACAAGGACGCTTCCGGTATCGTGTTGGTCCGTCCGTTCAAGGATTATTATGAAGGATATAAAGACAATAAGGGTGATTACCATCCGGGATGGAAGGAACTTGTCGAAAGACTTCAGAACGAATTCCCGCTTACAGAACCGCAGATCATCGGTGAAGAGCGCAAAAAAGATTTTCTGAAACTGTTCGGGACGATCCTGAGGCTGAACAATATCCTGAAATCATTCGATGAATTCGAAGGGAATGAGATCCTCACCGAATACGATTTTCAGGATTACTGCAGCCGCTACCAGGATGTACGTCCCCAACCGGGTGTCCATGAGGGCGAAGATATTTCCGATGATGTTGTCTTTGAAATCGAGCTGCTCAAACAGATCGAGATCAATATCGATTATATTCTGATGCTGGTACAGAAGTATCATGACGAGAATTGTCAGAATGCTGAAGTTCTGGTCAAAGCGCTGAAGGCAGTGGATGCTTCTCCGGAACTGCGCAGCAAGAAAGATCTGATCGAGGCTTTTATTTCGGGGACAAACCACATGGATAACGTTCAGGAGGAATGGAAGAGCTACATCAGCCAGAAGAAGGAAGAGGAACTGCAGAAGATCATAGCTGAGGAAAAGCTAAAACCGGAAGCAACACATAAATTCATGGATGAAGCGTTCCAAAGCGGTGAGGTGAAGACCAGCGGTACCGATATTACCGCTATTCTTCCGCCTATGTCGCCTTTCGACAAACGCCGCTCGGAAAAGAAACAGACTGTTATCGATAAATTGAAAGCTTTCTTTGAGCGTTTCTTCGGTATCTGATCAAGTCAAAGGACCGAGTCAAAGTGACCTGTTTTCGCTGACTCAGGCCTGAGTCAGCAGAACAGGTTGCTTTGACTCGGTAACACATTGAATCCGGACTGAGCCACCGAAACCTGTTCTCTTGACTCAATTCTGAGTCAGCAGAACAGGTCGCTTTGACTCGGTAACACACTGAATCCGGACTGAGCCACCGGAACCTGTTCTCTTGACTCAATTCTGAGTCAGCAGAACCGGTCGCTTTGACTTGGTAACACACTGAATCCGGACTGAGCCACTGAAACCTGTTCTCTTGACTCAATTCTGAGCCAGCAGAATAGGGTCGGATTGACTTAGCGACACCGGAATCCTTGAGCCACCGGAACCTGTTCTCTTGACTCAATTCTGAGTCAGCAGAACCGGTCGCTTTGACATGGCGACACCGGAATCCTTGAGCCACCGGAACCTGTTCTCTTGACTCAATTCTGAGTCAAGGAAAACAGGTCCCGATGGCTCAAGACTCTTGATCCTTTGTCCACCAGGCATCACGATTCTTGCTGACCTTTCCGCCGCCCGGTTTGTAAAAGAATTTAACCCCGAGTTTTTCACATTGACTGATCACAGATTTCAGTTCCTGTCCGCCAATGACCCAGAGAGCCCCTCCGGCTTTCCGTTTGTCGATCGCTTCCACACCGGCATCCTGCAGAATTTGTGATAAAGCGGAATAATCGGCTGACTTCTGTTTATCAGATCGTTGGATTTTTTCCGATTCCGTTATCGGTACTTTCGGAGTCTGTTCCGTTTGTCCATTTTCATGATGTCTTTCATAGGGGGGCTGCGATTCAGAGATATCAGATACTGGAGGAATAGGATCAGAATTGAGTGTTGTAAAATCATACAGACTTTCTGGAGCTTTTTCGAGATCTTTTGGTATAGAATCAACCTGTTCTAAAGTCTGACTGTTAATCGCCAATGATCTTTTATTTTTCTCATTAGCATTTATGATCTTTACATCTAATTCCGCAGTAATCCTTTGTTTCAGCGATGAAATGTCATCTGTTGATTTTAGATCATCTAGACTCTGTACTAAATGTATTTTTTTTGTGTCGGCATCATAGATAAAAATATGGTTTAAATCTATTCCAAGTACTTTATCAGAATAGATCTGCGGTAACTCTGCAATAGTATCTTTCGAGATAGTTATTTTTGATGCGTAACAGTATTTATTCATTGCAATTATTGCTTTATCAGTATCTGTAATAACAGGAAAAATTTTCACTGGTAGGTACCGTTTCCCAAACAGAATAACATTATCCATGAAAGCATCTTCCGAATTAATCTTACGGTAACGGCATCTTGTCCAAAATTGTTTATTGTCCCCGATACTTTTTAATAAATAGTCTGTGTAAAAACTTTGATAATGATCTTTTGAGTTAAAATTGTTACGTATTTTGTTGGTAAGTTGCATCCATTTCCCATTTTGTAAATCAGACAACTCAACTGGTGCAGCCGTACTTTTAAGAAAATATTGTGGAAGATTCATATCTTTGTTTTTTTCAATTATAAGATTTTGTAGTCTGGTAAACTTATCACCAGTCACTTTAGTTATTCCTCCAAATTTATTTAGGGCAACAAAATCTTTATAATCGTCAATAGATACTGGATGTTTTAATTGAAAAATATTAATGATACAGCTATATTTATCGTTATTCCAATGTGCTTCCGGAGGTGTCATATAAAATGGGTCATCAGGTGAAAGCTCTTCAGTTGGTTCACATACTTGTCCTATTGCAAATATATTTCTCCCTAATTTTTCATATTCTTTTAGTGCACGTTCTAGTTCTCTTTTCAATTTTTCGTATAAATATCCACGCTTTTTATTTTTTATTTCAGTTAATAATTTGGTAATTTTGCTTCGTGCACTTTGTGCAAGCGCAAAGAAAACAATATCGCCAGGTTTAGCCCATTTTGGTGAAGTCCAATTAACTTCATCCTCATGAAGTATTTTTTCATAGTTGAAATAACCATCACATCTCAAATCATCCATTGCTTCACTTATAGATGATGGAAACGTATTATTACTAATAAATGCGGATATATAATGGGTTGCTTCTGATGCTTTATTTACATTATTTTTGCGTTGAGCTTTTTCTTTTGACTCTGCTTCCTCTGCTAAAATCTTTAATTTATCAATACCACTTAGCATATATTGGGATATTTTCTTTGGAATAATGAGTCCTTCTGTACTTTGTGTTGGACTTATTGATAGAATTCCAGGAAAGGATGTTGATTCTGAAAGGATTAGAGCATCCAGACCAGTCATTTCGATTAGATTTTCCTCATTATTTAGTTCTTTTGTGTAATCTCTTCTCATTGTATAGATTGTGACTTTTCTGTTCCTGTAAGGGGCATAGGAACCATCATGACCTTTTATTTCTAATACAAGTATTTTTGTAATTGCTAACTTATATAATAAACGCAACATGTTGGATTTTGACCATTTTTTATTAACTTTATCAATACAATCTAACAATATTTCTGTTTCTTTAGGGATTGGATTTTTTATTTTTTCATTTATTTGTGCAATAGCTTTATCATAAAAATTAAAATATACTTTATTATTTTCTTCACTAGAAAATGTATCGCTATTTAGCAAATGTACACCGCAATTTTGAATAGTGAAACCAATTTGATCTAATGCATCTTCTTCTTTAGTAAATCGATTATTGAATAGTTGCGGATTATAAAAGATCGCTTTACCGGCGCGTTCACCTTCTCGATGTCGGCGGCTCAGCAGCCACCAGAGATCAAACTCCGCAAAATCGATCCCCTGCCCCAGTACATACAGGTCACCGTAGATGAAATAGTCGATCCATGATCTAAAGGAGATGATATTTGAATTCGGTTTGTCCTGCTCATTGGCAACCAGTTCATAAACCAGCCTGCCATATTCCTCATGCGTCAGGATCATTGAACATGGCTCCCGAACTTCACCATGGATATGCCATATATTCACATCACGGGAACCGTTTGGAAAGCGGTTGAAGGTGTTCAGCAGGCGAACCGTATCCGGCTGCTTTTCGACCGGTGTGTAACCAGCAGCTGTTGTATATGCGTAATCTTTTTTGTTGTTCGATGACACATAGTCCGGATCCAATGCATTTTCGAGCTCATAGGTGTAATTTGTTGTCAGGATCGCGTCGAATGGAATTTGAAGAAGATTCTTTAGCAGGGAGTTATCATTGATATATTTGAATTCTTTACCGAAAAGCTCTTCATATTTCCTCCAGCGATCATTCTCATTTTCATCCGTTGTAACCGTAGCCCGGATAGAATAGTTCATATCCTTATCTGAATCGAGAATCCCGTCATCCTTTGTTAAGCGCAATATCGCATTCAGCCAGGTGTTTGTATCTCCCATACAGCGGTTCAACCCATTGCCGACCAGGAGGACGGCGGGACGTTGTTTGGTGATATCAAATACTTTCGGTTGTACGTATTTCATATAATGCTCCTTCAGGATTCGTGATTCTTGTCAGCTGGGACGATTCTGTAATATGCGCTGATAAGGTCGGGAATGGACTTTACAAAACGAAGATCGTTCTTGTGATAAAAATTGGGATCATCTGGGTTACCGAGCAGTGTGCTGACAGCCTTCAAATGGGTTTCATTATCCCCGATAGTTGGATGAATACGGGCTTTAAGAAGTTCCGCGCGGGTCAGGACAGCAGTTTCTTTCGTGTCACCGGTATTCAGCGAATCGTAAAGCTCTTTTGTCTTTTCGTAAGGAGCGTGGACAAAGCCTTCCGTCCGCATATAAGCCTGCCAGCGGATATGTTCCCAATTGGCAATCTGCTCCCGTTCATCGGGTGAAACAAGTGTATCAAAAACCTTCCTGGATTCCTCGAGGTCCATGGAACCTGATTCAGAAAGATTTATTGCTTTTACTTTCTCCATGAAATGGAGTTTATATAATGCGTGAAGGCCTGCTGCCTGGTTGGCATTCTTCCCGAACTGTGACAGGTATTCATAAGACGCCCATCTTTCATTCTGTAAATTATTCTGCTCCATATAAATTTTACGTGCCTCCACTGCCATCTTTTCAAGTTCAGACTCACTGATCTCATCTGTCCCGTATATATCCTTATCACTGCCAAATTGTTTGAATGAGGCGAAGGCAGACTTGTCATCTTTCGCAGAAACCAGCTTTATATTTTCATCATCGCGGATCCGGACATGGATCTCCGGCGGAACAATGGTTTTATCATTCAGATAATATTCCCGCATAATCAGGCGATAGATCCGCAGCGCTGTTTCCAGCGTCGTTGAATCGTCCCCCAAAGAAACCACGATATAACGGCAATGTACCAGACTGCGGATAATATTGTCAAAATCAGGCCCTTTTGTTTCGGTGGAATAATAATATATCGGGGCGTCTTTGTTGATTTGCATTCCTCCGTTTTCCGGCTGCTCAAATCCGCCTATATGACGCAGATCGACACCTAACTCCGGACATTCGGAAAGCAAATTTTTCCCGTTTTCAATTCCTCTTCTGGAAATCACATGCACATTTGTATCTGTATTCGGAAAGCATCCCGCCCATGAAATGGCTTTCAGCAGTTCCTGTCCCATACGTCCGAATCCGACGATCAGAATGTCCAGTTTTTCCGTGGTATCATCTACAAATTTATACAATGGTTCGTCATGCAGAAGCTTGAAAGCGATGCGTTTGTATTCATCGATCGTCGTCTGTTTATAAAGAAGTGGGTCTTTTGTTCCGCGTTTCATCAGGTTGTCCATTATTGTGGCGGCTTCCGGTTGGTTCGACACGGTATAGAGACTGATGGTCGTTTTATCATCATCCGTCAGGTCATCTGAAAATATCTTGAAAATTTTGTGATTGAAAACTTTTTCCGGTAAATATTTCTGCAGAAACTGACGAATGGGGGATTGTGTTTTTCCTTCATTGTATTTTTTAAGCTCCTGAATAATTTCCACCGATTTTTGCAGATTGCGTTCTTCGTCTTCTCCCATTTCCATAATGGTCAGATTACGCTTCTGGAGCTGCTTCAGCAGCTGAATTTCACTCTGCCCGGTGAAAATCATATTTTGAGATCGTTCTTCGTCAAAGCTTTCTTTTGCAGTATCTTCCGTATTGCAGAATATCAGCAATTTACCCTTTGGATCGATCCGTTTTGCATAGGCTTTCGTTTTTTCGGTCAGATTGGAAAACAGGATGATCTCCTGATCACCCCGAAAGAGGGTGTAGCGGAACCATCCGAATATTTTCAGAAAATAAAACAGGATCGAACCAAAAGCAGTAATAGGCATCAGCAGATGGAGCAGGATCGTGTAAATACGCCAGAAGGATATCGATCCAAGCTGTTCGGAGAACAGAGAATAATCTACATTGGCGACGGCTGATTCCAGTACGTAAAAAGCGGCATACATCGGTTTGTAGAGAATACTGCCTTTATCAACCAGCGGCATGACCGCGAGCCACATGGCGACAGCTGTGAAAAGAAGCATCAGCAGTAAAAATGACTGCCATGGTATTTTTCCACTCTGTTTCAGACTGATTGCGTTGATGAGACCGAAGATGAATACGATAAACGATAAGCAAAGAAAAAACACGAACATGATCTACCCCCAATTAGAAAATTTTCTCAGCTGCATTTTTCTCTAAGCATAATTTACAACAGCATTAAGTATATCCCGAATGAATTGATAATATATTTGACATTTGTCTGTAAAATTTTGTATTATGTAACAAATCGAAATATAAAAGAGGCATTCCTGCCCGGAAATGCCTCGATAAACAGTTATTCATTATCAATCAAAATAGGTGTCGGCATAATAATCTGAGCTATTGTTCAGGGTTTTCAGGGCGAAGGTTTTCAGGGCCGGGTTGGTTTTCCAGACGTCGTAGCTGCCGGTTTTTTCCTGCTCTTTGATAATTGCTTCGGCGAGGTCGGGGGTGATTTCGTCGATGTCCATGACGCTGGTATCGCCGTAGTCCATCAGCATGTCGCGGATTTCCCGACCTTCATTTGGGTAGGGGACCCAGCCTTCGCTGAGGACATAGATTGCCACATCAACCGGCAGGAACCAGTCCGGGCGGCACATTCCCCGGACGACTCTTGTTTTCCTTACCAGATAATAATGCCGGACAGTATGTACGTTATCCATAGGTTCTCCCTTCAGAAACTATTCAATTTCCCGGATGACGGTCACTATATCGGAGACGTCGATGTCATCCGGTTCCATATCGATGGCGTATGATTTTGCGGACATGCCATCATCTATACAGTTATAGTATATCGGAAACAGAAAATCGAAAGGTCGTTTTCCGGGCGACATTTTTTCTGTCGGATGGTTATACATACCACTGCCCGGATATGCTAAAATAATACACAGCAACAAATAGAGTCAGCGGAGTCAAAGCGACCTGTTCTCCTGACTCAATTCTGAGTCAGGGATAACAGGACACTTTGACTCGAATTCACTTGACGGAGAAAGATTATGAGCAAGAAAATCATAGCGGTGAATGCCGGTCCGCGGAAGGGCTGGAATACGGATACGCTGATCACGGAAGCAGCGAGAGGCGCGGAGGCTGCCGGGGCGGAGGTTGAAAGGTTTGATTTGTACCGCCTGGAAAAGTATACCGGCTGCATTTCCTGCTTTGGATGCAAGAAGGAGAAAAACAAAGGACACTGCATCTGCCGGGACGGATTAACACCGGTTTTGGACGCGATCCGGGATTCGGACGGGCTGATCATTGGCTCCCCGAATTACCTGTCTGAACTGACGGCATCTTTTCGGGCACTCTACGAGCGGCTGATCTTCCAGAACCTGACCTACAATCTGGAAACTCCCTGCTGCAATGACCGCCCGATTCCGGTGCTGCTGATCATGACGAGCAACGCTCCGGACACCATGTATGCCGGCATGCTGAAGAGTTATCAGCAGACACTGAACCGTTTCGTCGGTCCGACAAAGGTCCTGGTCAGCGGGAATACCTTGCAGCTCAAAGACTACAGCAAGACAGACTGGGTATGGTCGATGTTTGATCCGGCTGATAAGCAGAAGAGACATGAGACAGTATTCCCCGAAGAATGCCGAAAAGCCTATGAAACGGGCATCCTGCTCGCGGAAACCGGCTTCGCAGCCGGATAAAATGCACTGAGAGCCATGCGTTTTACTCATACAAAAAGGCCCGGCTTTCTTCTGGGGCTGATCGATTTCTGCACGGCCGGTCTGTTCTTCCTCTTCTATATGCCCCTGGGCGGTTTACAGGATGAGCTTGATTTTATTCTCGGACGGCGGACGCAGCGTTACTGGAAAGCTTATCTTTTGGGCATTCCGACTTTGTTCATCTATACCCTTGTCTGGATGGCACAAATCTCGGAAGAACTGAAGGCAAAGGCCGTCGAATTGGGAATCGAAGGCCCTTACACATCCTTCCGGCATATGTTTGGGTGGAATGTTTTTGGGATACTGTTATTCGGCCCTGCTGTCGCTACGCACAGGTTTTTCGATACCTTGAATAAAATTGAGATCGAGCTGAACAAATCCATGCAGCATAATACAAAGGATCCTGACTTTGCGGGGCATGATTGAACCGGGGAACTGCCCGGATCGGAGAAATTCAGATGTACACTGTCAGAAACGTAACAGAAAATGATTGCGGGATATTGCGCTACCTTGCTTCAAAATGCGGACCTTTGGATGTTCATACTCCGTACACGTACTGGGTAACCTCTTGCTATTACGGGAAAAGTTCTTTCATTTTGGAACATGACGGTGAGCCCATCGGATTTATTATGGCCGTCGATACGCCTGACGCGGTGTTTATATGGCAGATCGGGGTGTTGTGTAACTACAGACGGAAAAACTTATCCTGCGAGCTTATTTCCAAATGCTTTGCATATGCCCGATATGCAGGCAAGGATCTCGAAGCGACAATAGCAAAAGACAACCTGCCGAGCTATAACGCGCTCAGACGCGCTTGTAAAAAACATAATTTTACAATTGAACCACTCGAAGAAGTTGTTATTCACGATATGGCAGATGATTCCTTTGAAGAAAAAGAGATCAGATATCGGATCCGCGCCGCTTGAGAAACGGCCATGGGAAAATCCGATGTGCTGACTGAAGAAGAAGAGGAAGAAAAGTCAAAGTAAATATTTGTCACATAACAATTCTTTACAATGATACTGAAGCTGCTGAAAGCTGCGTATATGTTTATCTGATCGGTTCAGGTGTGTATGGATGCAAATCACAAATCTGTTGAAAAGGGAATTTATTTCCTGCTTACTTTGCAATCCGAAAGCTGAAATATTTTATTGGAATCACATAAGGAGGATGCAGTCATGAAGATGGGACACATTACGATCCGGACCAGCAAATTTCCTGAGGAAATAGTCTTTTATCAGGAGATCGTCGGGCTGAATATTGTAAGGGACCTTCGCGAAAAAGGGTCAGATATTGTCTTTCTCGCGGACAATGAAAATGAAACCAGAATTGAAGTTATTAATGCCGGGCAGGCAGTCTGCAGCGGCAGTGAATGGATTTCCATTGGTTTTCATACAGATGATGTCAAAAAACTGAGAGAAGAACTTCAGACAAAAGGATTAGCTGTAACTGAGATAACCAGTCCGGCTCCTGCTGTCCGGTTTTTCTTTGTGAAAGATCCCGCAGGAGTCAGCGTTCAGTTTCTTGAAGAGAAAAACTGAAAAATATAATTTGTATTGATCAGAAAGAGACAAAACGCCGGTATTTTTGAGCATTATAAATCGTAATTCTGAAAGAAAATTCAGGATGTTTTGGGGAGAATAAAGCGTAAAGAGCAGACCATGATAATTCAGCCTGCTCTTTATTATCGGATGATTATTTCAGTTTCAAACCGTCTTTGAAAGCCTCTCCGACCCGTTCCGCGACTCTGTAGTAACCATGGGTATAAGGATCAAAAGCAATTGCATTGACCAGAGTCATGTCGACCCTGCCATTTACCATTACGCTTTCATCCGCGGTCACGTTGACCACTTTGCCGATAACACCGCAGCCGTATTCATTGGTTTGGTATTCCACAAATTCGCATTCAAGGCACAGCGGGAATTCATTGATGACCGGCGCGTCTACGGTCTCCGCTTTGGAGGCGGTCAGACCGCTGGGGGAAAGTTTATCCGATACTTTATTTCCGGATTCGACACCGAAATAGTCCGCTTCAACCACATGTGCCGCATCCGCGATACTGACGGTGAAGGCTCCCCGTGCTTTAATGTTCTTTACGGTTTTATGGGATTCGGTCAGATTCAGCGCGACCATATTCCTTTCCTGCATGGTGCCCCATGCCGCGTTCATAACATTGACGCTGCCGTCTTCGTTGTAAGTCGCGATCATCAGTACAGGCATCGGGAAAATACCTTCTGTAATATTAAGTTTTGTTCTCATAACATCTGCCTCTCTTTTGTTTAATATTCAGGCTGCCCTGATTTTTCAATCTGTATATAATTATAAGTAATGATTGATTTGATTCAAGTACTGTAAAATATTACAGGTACTATCATAAAGGAAAGTGTTTTGTGATCAAGAATTATATTGAAGACGCAAATTTTGAAGATACAGGTTTCAGTTATACGCTTTCACTGATATCAGGCAAGCATAAAATGGTGATCCTGTATTGCCTTATGGAATTTGAACCTGTGCGTTTCAATGAGCTGAAACGTTATATAAAAACAATATCTGATAAAACGCTCAGCATGAATTTGAAAGAATTGGAAAAGGACTGTCTGATCATCAGAAAAGAGTATCCTCAAATTCCGCCCAAGGTTGAGTACAGCCTGAGCGATCGCGGAAAGTCACTGATGAAAGTCCTGGATCAGCTTTGCGTTTGGGGAGAGAACAACAGAATGAAATCGGACTGAATAATTTCTGTAATGATCTCTGCGATGTCATGTATTTTATTTTTTTCAATCATTATTACGATCTAACTTTTTAAAGGAATACCGATTCTATAATAAAATACTTAACAATTCGCGATGATACTCGGCAATTATATTCTCGCGAATTTTTTTCAATGCTTTAGCCTTATCAACCATACTTTGAGGAAAAGAGGTCTTATATGGCAGAAAACAAAACTGAAAACCGAATTCAGGTAGAAAAAAAGCTGACTGAGATCAGCCGTCTTTCGGATGAAGAAGTATTGAACCTTCTGCAGACTGACGCGGAGGGGCTCAACCCGTTGGAAGCAAGCTCCCGTCTTGAAGAATACGGGAAGAATATCATCGATTCGGGAAATGAAAACAATCTGTTTCAGCGTGTTAAAGAAGCGATCATCAACCCCTTTAATATCGTACTTCTGGGCGTTGCCGGGATCACATTTGTGACCGATGTGATCGTCGCCGAAAAGCCGAGCTGGTCCACCTTCCTGATGCTGGTGATCGTCATTCTCATCTCCGGGATCATTTCCTTTGTCCAGACAGAAAAATCAAATAATGCGGCGCAGAAACTGCAGAAAATGATCAGCAACCGCCTTGACGTGATCCGCAACAGTATCCTTATGGAAGTCGATATCTCGGAGATCGTACCCGGTGATATCGTAAAACTGGCATCCGGCGATATGATCCCGGGTGATGTACGTTTTATTGAAGCTAAGGACCTGTTTATCGACCAGTCCCAGCTGACCGGAGAGAGCAATCCCGTGGAAAAATTCGCGGGTCCTGATCCGGAGGGCGATACGATCTCGGAATTGGACAATCTGGGCTTTCTGGGCAGCAACATTGTTTCCGGCAGCGCGAAAGCAGTTGTTCTCACGACCGGGAACAAAACATACTTTGGCAGCATGGCCCGCAGCCTGAACACATTCCAGGAAAAAAGCAAATATGAGCAGAATATCGATTCCATCAGTAAACTGCTGATCCAGTTCATGGCTGTGATGGTACCGATCATCTTTATCGCCAATTTCATCACCAAAGGGAACTGGCTGCAGTCCCTGATGTTCGGTATCACTATCGCTGTCGGGATCATGCCTGAAATGCTTCCCGTCATCATGACATCCTGCCTGGCAAAAGGTGCTGTGAACATGTCTCAAAAGCAGACGATCGTAAAACGTCTCGGCGCTATTCAGATTTTTGGTGAAATGGATGTGCTGTGTACGGACAAGACCGGGACCCTGACCCAGGATGAAATCGTCCTCGAAAAATACATGGACGTTTTAGGCCGTGAAGACAAACGTGTGCTGCGGCACGCGTTCCTGAACAGCTATTTTCAGACAGGACTGAAAAACCTGATGGATGTGGCTATCATCAACCGGGCTGAACGCGAAGAACTTGGGCAGCTCAAACAAACCTATATCCGGGAAGATGAAATTCCTTTTGACTTCAGCCGCAGACGAATGAGTGTTGTGCTGCGGGATATGACCGGAAAACGGCAGCTTATCACCAAAGGCGCTGTTGAAGAGATACTTTCCATCTGCTCCTTTATTGAAATCGAAGGTGAAGTCAAACCGATCACGCAGGAGCTGATCGATAACGCACTGAAAATTTCCTATGATAACAACCTTGAAGGCATCCGTGTAATTGCGATTGCCCAGAAAAACCGGGTGCGTGAGGTTGGTGCCTTCAGTGTGGATGATGAGAAGGATATGGTCCTCATCGGCTTTTGCGGCTTTTTGGATCCGCCGAAACCTTCCGCGGAATCCGCTATCAAGGCTCTGACGAAAAACGGCGTAAGCACCGTTGTTTTGACCGGTGACTCGGAAGGCGTTGCCATCAACATCTGCGGTCGTTTGGGTATTCCGACAGATTACACGCTTACCGGAGCCCAGGTGGAAGCAATGGATGATTCGGCACTGCAGGAAGCCTGTAAAAAGTGCCGCATCTTCTCCAAGCTTTCTCCTTATCAGAAACAGCGGGTGGTGAAAGCTTTCCAAACCAACGGTCACACCGTAGGCTATATGGGTGACGGCATCAATGACAGCCTGCCGCTCAAACAGGCTGATGTCGGTATCTCCGTTGATACCGCGGTGGATATCGCGAAGGAAGTTGCTGATATTATTCTGCTGGAAAAGGATTTGAATGTACTGGATGAAGGTGTCGTTGAAGGCCGCAAGACTTTTGCCAATATGAACAAATATTTGAAGATGTCTGTCAGCGGTAATTTCGGGAACATGTTCTCCGTGCTGATCGCCTCCATCTTCCTTCCGTTCCTTCCGCTGCTCCCGCTGCATATCCTCGTGCAGAACATTCTGAATGATTTTGCCCAGCTGGGTATGCCTTTCGACCACGTGGAGGATGAATACATTCAGCTTCCCAAAAAGTGGGACATTAATGGGATCAAGAAGTTTATGGTATATTTCGGACTTCTGAGTACGGTGCTGGATGTACTGTGTTTTCTCGCAATGTGGTACATCTTCAAGTTTAATAACAATGAAATGGCGGGCTTCTTCCAGTGCGGCTGGTTCATGTTCGGCGTGATTTCCCAAACCGTCGTGATCCATACCATCAGGACACCGAAGATTCCTTTCATCCAGGACAGGGCATCCGGACAGCTGTTGCTTTCCACTTTCCTGGTGGTCCTTGTCACCCTGCTTATCGGCTTTACAGTGGTAGCGACCTGGTTCGATCTGCCGATCATGATCCCGTCTTTCGGCTGGTGCCTGTTCATTCTGATGGTCGTTTATATGGTTCTGGCTCAGATCCTGAAGAGTATTTATATCAAAATCAATAAAGAATGGGTATAAAATTTAGTTTACGTATCCAAAAGGAATAAGAACTCTGTCAACAGTCTCCTGAATCAGGAGACTGTTTTTGTATAGAAAAAAAGACCTGCAGCCGATGATGTTGAAGTTTTGATTTCGGAATAAGGTGAATCTGGCAGATATTGAATGCTGACGGTTATCTGAAGGTTGCGAATGAAATTCGGAATTTTGCTCCCCGCAATTTTGTAAAAAAAAGACAGACCATCGTGTACCGGTACACTTTGGCCTGTCCCATCGTTCTGTCTGTCCTCGATCCGCGGGTCGGATTTGAGGGTCAGCAGTTTTTATTCGTTATTTTAACGGGCGAACCCATTTTCCCTGCGGATCGCCGACAATATCGCCGTCTTTGGAGGTTGTGATGCCGCGGAGAATGGTCTGCACCACACGGCCTTTCATCTTCATTCCGTTGTACGGGGAAAGCTTTGTCCGGGAGTGCATTGTGCTTTGGTCGAAGATATATTCCTGATCGAGGTCAACAATCGCGAGGTCCGCGTCGGTGCCGACCTGCAGGGAACCCTTGAGCGGATAGTAATCAAACATCTTGGCCACGTTTTCGGACATCCAGGCGGCGACCTGGTTCAGTGTGATTTTTCCTTCATTCACAGCAGTGAGCATCAGCATGGAAGCGGTTTCAATTGCGGCCATACCGGCAGGAGCTTCCCAGTAGTCTTTCATTTTTTCTTCCGGCGTATGCGGAGCATGATCGGTGACGACAAATGAAATGATTCCGTCCTTCAGACCCTGCCACAGCAGATCCTGGTCGCGTTGTGTACGTACCGGAGGATATCCTTTGATCTGCGCCCCGACACGTTCAAAATCCTTGTCGGTGAGGAACAGGTAATGCGGGCAGGTTTCCGCGGTCACGTTGATGCCGTCCTGCTGAGCGCGGCGGATGATCTCGACCCCGTCACCGGTGGCAAGATGCAGAATATGCAGATGTGCGCCTGTTGCTTTGGCAAAGGCGATGGCGGTTTCGATTACCGTTATTTCAGAAACAGCGGGACGTGATTTCAGTACGGCATTGTAATCCCGTTCGTCAGTTGCCATCACTTCGGCGGTCAGTTCTTTGATGAGCCAGAAGTTTTCAGCATGAATGCCGATGAGTTTTCCGGTTTTGGCGACTTCGCGGAAAATTGTGTAGACTTCTCCGTCATCCAGCGGAGGCAGGACATTCTGCATTCCTTCCTTATAGTTGTAGATCAGCTGGTAGGTAGCCAGGTCCAGCGCGTATCCCCAGAAAAATTTGAACGCGGCCGCGCCGTGTTCGGCAAGCTTCGGCAGATCCGCATTATTCAGTTTCCCGATGCACAGACCCCAGTTGCCAAAATCCACATGGGCTTTCGGACCGATGGTTTCGATAAGCGAATCCATCATTTCGACGTTGTAAACGGCAGGGTTGCTGTTCGGCTGTTCAATAATGGTAGTTACGCCGCCGCAGGCGCCGGCCATTGAGGAATGGAAAAAATCTTCTTTGTGATGCGCGCCGTTTTTGCCGTCACGGGAATGAACATGGCTGTCGATAAAACCGGGGAGAACATACTTACCGGAAGCATCCGTTATTTCCTTGGCATCTCCATCCAGCAGACCTTCGGTGATTGCGTAAATCTTGCCGTCTTTGACATAGATGTTTCCTTTGTATGTGTCAGAAGCAGTGACCAGTGTCCCGTTGAGAATTACATGATCCCATTGCATAATAATCGCTCCTTTTTAAAACAAGGGGGCATAAAGCCCCCTTTTGTACAAAAATCCGGTTTCAGTGCTGAAATTATTCGCAGCCGCAAACCAGTGAAAGCAGAGCCATACGTACCGGGACGCCATTGGCAGCCTGGCGGAAGTATGCAGCGCCTGCATATTCATCGACTTCGGTCTTGATTTCAGTGACACGCGGCAGCGGGTGCATGATGGTCAGACCCGGTTTCGCGTTCTTGACGGTCTGCATGGTCACTTCATAGGAACCCTTCAGACGTTCATATTCAGCAGGATCGGTAAAGCGTTCTTTCTGGATGCGGGTCATGTAGAGGACATCAGATTTTGCGACTGCTTCATCAAGATCCGGGATGATCTCAACAGAAACGCCGTCTTTGCGCAGGCTTTCAGTGATCGGTTCAGGCATAGCCAGGGCTTCAGGTGCGGTGAATACAAATTTCACGCCCATGCGAGCCAGCAGCGCGGCACCGGAGTGGACAGTACGGCCGTTCTTCAGGTCGCCGGCTAAACAAATGGTCTGACCTTCAACCTGACCCTTTTCCTTGATGATCGTATACAGGTCAAGCAGTGCCTGTGTCGGGTGCTGACCGGCGCCGTCACCGCCGTTGATGACCGGTTTGCAGGAGCCTGCAGCCAATTCGGCAGCAGAACCGGTGACAGGATGGCGGATAACCGCGACATCGGCATAGGATTCAATCATCTTACCGGTATCATAAACAGTTTCGCCTTTTTTAGCGGAGGAAGAACCACCGCCGTCAGCTACGGAAATGACGGAACCGCCCAGACGAAGCATCGCGGTTTCAAAGGAAAGGCGGGTGCGGGTGGAAGGTTCAAAGAACAGGGTCGCCAGTGTTTTGCCGGCCATGTTCATAAGGCGGCCGCCGTTGTCCATTGCACGTTCAAAACGGGCAGCGGTATCCATAATCAATTTGACTTCTTCGTTGCTGAGGGATTGGACATCAAGGATGTCACGACCAAGTAAAGATGTTGCCATAAAAATTTCTCCTTGAATTCTTGTGTCCGTGCTGTTTGATCATGACACAGACATAATTACAATTTAATACAAAGGAATTATAAACCATTCACGAGCATTTAAACGGATACAAAAAATGCTGAATTATTATTTTTTTGTTATTTTTGTCGGGGATTAGACGAATGTCATAATAAATATATGACGAGACGCGAATCTATATTTGCTGAATGTCATATTATTCGTGCGTTTTTGTGTAATTTGTGTGTAAAAAACATTGCTTTTGTTAGCGGACCGTCGCTTTGGAAGGTCAGTGACAAAAGTATTGTTTTAAATATTACATTATCTTTGCTGAATAATTACAATTGTCAGATGAATTGTAAGGGCAGGCAGGTTAGAATTTTTAAGTGTAAGAGTCACTACAGTTTGGTTTTATCGAATTTATTTATCGAAAAACCGACTGCCGCAATTAATCAAGGAGATAAATATGGCTGTAAACAATGCGTATGAAATCGCTCAACAGGAATTTGAACATGTTGCCGATATGCTTGGCCTCGATGAAGAAGCCCGTGAATTTCTTCGTGAACCAAAAAAAGAATTTCATGTCAGGATCCCGGTCCGTATGGATGACGGTAGCCAGAAAATTTTTGAAGGATTCCGCGTTCAGCATAATGATGCTTTAGGCCCGAATAAAGGTGGTTTGCGCTTTGCGTCAAATGAGACGATCGATACGGTCCGTATGCTGGCAATGAAGATGACATGGAAGTGTTCAGTTGCCAATATTCCTCTCGGCGGCGGCAAAGGCGGCGTTGTTGTAGATCCACGTGATCTTTCAGCCGGTGAACGTGAACGTCTTATCCGCGGATATGTTCGCGCGCTATTCCCTGCATTTGGTCCCCGCAATGATATTCCCGCGCCGGATATGGGCACAAATGCGCAGGATATGTGCTGGTTTATGGATGAATACTCACTGCTTGCCGGTCAGTATACCCCCGGTACCGTAACAGGTAAACCGGTTGGCGGCGGCGGTTCTCTCGGCCGTACCGAAGCGACCGGTCTGGGTGTTGTGATCTGCATCCGCGAAGCCATGAAACAGCTTGGCATTGATTCAACCAAAACTTCCTGTGCTATCCAGGGCTTTGGCAATGTCGCTCAGTACGCGGCGATCCATTACATCAAGAAGCTTGGCGGGACTGTAAAATGTGTTTCCTGCTGGAACCGCGAGGAGAAGAAATCCTTCACCTTCTTTAAAGAGGATGGGATCGATCCTTATTTCCTCAAGAGCATAACAGATTCTTACGGAACAGTTTCCAATGAAAAAGCAGCTGAAGCCGGTTATCAGATCCTGGATGGAAATGACTGGATCAAGCAGGATGTGGATGTCATTATTCCGGCTGCTTTGGAAAAACAGATCACTGCTGAAAATGTCGGCCTGATCGGCAAAAATGTGAAGATCGTTGCCGAAGCCGCAAATGGCCCGACAACTCTCGAGGCTGATGCCGTTCTCCGTGAACGCGGCATGTTCATTATTCCGGACTTCCTCTGCAATGCGGGCGGCGTTACCTGCTCTTATTTCGAATCCGTCCAGAATGACCAGAACTATTATTGGTCCGTTGAAGAAGTCCTTGAGAAACTGGACTACAAGATGACCACTGCCTTCAACTCAGTCTATGAGATGTCTGTTGAGAAGAACGCATATATGCGCGATGCGGCATATATGGTCTCCATCAAGCGTGTAGCTGATGCCATGCGCCTGCGCGGCTGGATCAAATAATCATAAAATACGCTGAGTATGGTTAACGTGCGGGATCCGTCCGGGTCCTGCACGTTATCGCTGATAAAATATAATAAAAAGCATAGTATAATAAGACTCGGTTCTGTTTTTTTGAGCCGTGATTTTGAAAAAACCGGATTCTTTCCGGAAAAAATGAAAAGGAAAAAATAAACATGTCTAAAAAAGTTGCAGTCATCGCTATCGGCGGGAATTCTCTGATCAAAGATAAAGCTCATCAGTCCGTGCAGGATCAATATCTCGCAGCAGATGAAACCGCGAAACATATCGTGGAAATGATCAATGAAGGTTGGGATGTTGTAGTCGGTCATGGAAATGGCCCTCAGGTCGGATTCCTCCTTCAGAAGGCTGAAATTGCAGAGAAGGCCGTCAATATGCCGATGGCTCCGCTGGAAGTCTGCGGTGCCCAGAGCCAGGGTCAGATTGGTTACCAGCTTGTCCAGTGTCTCCAGAACCGGATGAAAGAAGCTGGAATCAATAAGCCGGCTGCCTGCGTTATTGAACAGACCATCGTCAACAAAAATGATCCCGCTTTTCAGAATCCCACCAAACCGATTGGCGGTTTCATGACCGAAGAAGAAGCAAAATCCAAAGCAGCGGAATTGGGCTGGGTCGTGGTTGAAGACGCGGGACGCGGCTGGCGCCGTGTTGTTCCTTCTCCGCTTCCGGAAAAGATCGTTGAACTTGATGCCATTAAAGCTCTGATCGATGCAGGCATCATTGTTGTTTCCATCGGCGGCGGCGGTATCCCGGTCATCGAAAATGAAGAAGGCAAACTGGAAGGTATTGCCGCAGTGATCGACAAAGATTTCGGCAACAGTCTCCTTGCGCAGAACCTGAATGCGGACATGCTTGTGATTTCAACCGCGGTCGAAAAGGTCGCCATCAATTTCGGCACCCCGGAAGAAAAATGGCTTGACCATATGACACTGGAAGAAGCTAAGAAGTATATGGCTGAGGGTATTCATTTCAAGAAGGGTTCAATGGCCCCGAAGATCCAGGCGATCATCAACTTCCTCGAAGCTGGCGGCAAGGAAGCCCTGATCACGAATCCTGAAAATATTCTCCGCGCCATCCATGGCGAAACGGGAACACGCATCACAAGATAATTCTTCCCCGCTGATTTTTGATAACACAAAAGGAATCTCTTTAACCGGGAGATTCCTTTTTATTTAATACTGGGACGATGGATATGATATAATTCTATTAATTCAGCTTGATAAGTAAAATTTCTGTTATCAATGTATTGTTTTACAGAATAGCAGACCGTTAAGGGATGAAAGATGGAAAAAATCAGATTAGGTATTCCATATTATGATGAATCAGAGCTTGAAATGGCTGCTTCCGTTCCGGAAGTGGCGAATATAATGAATCTCATCTCGGAGCCTTTACTTCGTCTTTATGATGGGAAGATATGGTCTGCACTTGCGCGCAGCTGGCAGGTGTTTGAGAGAGGGCGGCGATGGCTTTTTTATCTGAGTCCCAACACACTTTTTACAGACAGTACTCCCTGTACAATGGCAGACGTTGTGGCTTCTGTCGAAAATGCCAAAGCGGCGAATAACGAGTTTGGCTTTCAGAGCAGTTTCAGTTCTTACCTGAAGAAGTTTGAATTTTCCATACTGAACCGATATGCACTGCAGGTTACCTGTACGGAACCAAGTGGAGATCTGGCTGAGATCCTGAGCCTAATTCCGATCGTAAAGAAAAACCGTCTTGGAAAACCCATTATCGGGACCGGTAATTATAAATATGCCAGTTACTGGGCTAACAAAACCATTCGTTTGACAAAACTGCCGGAACGCAAACACCTTTCAGCTTACAGCCAGATCACCTTTTTTGTGATTCCTGACGCGCAGGAAAGGCTGGAAGCACTCCGCAAAGGTGATATTCATATCGCCGTCGAAATGGAATCAGTCGCGAAAAAGGAAAGCGGAGACGGAAACGAATGGTGGACCTGCAAGACCAACCATTCTGTTATGGGGATGCTCAATGGGTTCCACGGACCTTTCAATCAGCCTCTCGCCAGAAGAGCTGTAAACCTTGCGGTTGACGTCGATGCCATCATCAAAGATATCCTGGATGGATACGCTTTCCCGTCTGCGTCGATCGTCAGTCCTTATCATTGCGGATACAACAACCTGCTCGATCCGATACCTTATGATCCGGCTTTAGCCCGCAGGCTGTTTTCCCAGGTAGATATCGACAGAGAATTGGTTATAACTGCGATTCGGAATTTTCCCGTGCATTCATTTGAAATCGCTGACAGGATCGCGTCTCAGCTGATGGATGTCGGTCTTAAAGTTCGCGTAGACAAGTATTATGATATGCCGGAATATTACCAGAAACAGGCTGAAGGACAGCTTGGTGACATCATGCTGACAATGACCTCAGGCAAGAGTACCTTCCGTATCCTGCATGACGCGATTTCTTCCAAAACAAAAGGACCTTTCTGGCAGGGGATCGATGACGATGTCCTGCAGCGGTTGATTGAAGAAGCAAACACTGAATGCGACATAACAGAGCGGGAGAGATGCTACTCGAAGGTTGTTACGTATCTGAACCGGAACCCGCACTGGCTGTATCTCTATCATCCGATAGCTGCTTATGCCCGTACATCAGGTGTGGATGATGTCGAATCCCTCCATTCCGGGGAGCTCAGATTTCCCGGAGCCTGGTGAAATTATTCGTATTTCCGGATCAGCGATCCGAGCATATAAAAGACAGTCTTTATCTCCGGCGTGTAGAAAGCCGCATTCAGCCGCAGGCAATTTGAATAGGTGTCGTGTATCGAAAACATGCGGCCCGGTGCTATGGAGATACCCTTCGCGCGGGCATCATGATAAAGAAGGACTGTATCAATTTTCGGCGATAGCGTTACCCAGAGAAAAATCCCGCCTTTCGGAGAACTGATGACGGTATCCTCGGGAAAAGTATCTCGTATACAGTCACCCATCTGCAGAATTTTTTGAAAATACGCCTGCCGAGCCTTTCGCATCTGCCGTTCGAAAGCTCCGTCTTCAAGGTAGGCGGCAATCGATTCCTGCAGCAGAGGGGATGTGCTCAGATTCAGAGCGTGTTTGAACTGGATCACCTGATTCTTATATTTTCCCGGGACGATCCATCCTACACGATAAGCGGGAGCAAGCACCTTGGAAAAGGATGAACAATACAGCACAAGTCCCTTTTTATCATATGATTTAATGGTTCCGGGACGGATCCTTCCGAAATAGAGATCACCGATTGAATCATCTTCGATTAAGGGAACATTGTATTTCTCAGTGAGCTCGGCAAGCATTTTTTTCTTCGCTTCAGGGATGATGCTGCCCAGCGGATTATTACAGTTTGAGTTAACAAATATCGCTTTGATCGGATTCTGTTCAAGGGCGGTTTTCAAAATTTCAACATCGATCCCGTTTTCTTTTTCAACCGGAATTTCAATAGCCCTCAGTCCCAGCTCCTGCAAAATCTGAAGTGTACCGAAATAGCAGGGGGATTCTACCGCGACCAGGTCACCGGGATTGCAGGTAACCGAAAACGCTATAAAGATCGATTCGTTGCAGCCGGAAGTGACAATAATGTCATCGGCTTTGGCGGGGGTATTAGACAGGAACATGTGTTTTGCCAATTGAATGCGAAGGTTGGCGCAGCCCTCTGCGTTTCCTGTAATATGCAGCGGGACCTGGTGACTTTGCAGCAGCCGGGTCGTAATTCGTGTAAGTCGGTTCAGCGGGAGGAGTGATTCAGAAGGAACACCGGACCCCAACGGAACCAATGCTTCATTGCTTGAATCTAAAAGAACCAGCCTTGTCATGTCAGGCATTTCAACATGCCTGGGGGTAGAGAGCCTGATATGTTTTTGCAAATCATCTGCTGTCTGATTTCCGATCACATAATATCCGGATTGCGGGCGGGAAACAATGTATCCGCGGCTGAGCAATTCCTGATAAGCCTTCAAAACTGTCATAATGCTGAGCCCGCGCGCTTCGCTCATATGACGGATCGATGGCAGCTTTTCCCCGGGTTTGTAAATATTCTTATCAATGTTATCGATCATATCATTGACTAATTGTATATAAAAAGGAACCCGTGAGGGCTGATCTTTTTTGTCGTTTGTATTTCTATTCATCAGAGGTCCTGTAACAGATTTTTCGATCTTATATCTCATTGTAGAAGCTAATTTATTGAAGATATCATACTATATATTTGGTACCTTCACAGCAGAATGATATGAAAACTGTTATTGGAAAAACGGTGTTGATCATAGATTAATCCCCGAAAGAAAAAAATTGTAATATATCTGAATCAGCCTTCACCTGATTTGAGGGATATCACTGTTATACTATTTTTGGGCAGATATTGTATCTTTGCTGTTGAATTCGGATTTGATATACTGTTAATGATTCCTGTGATACGGAATCCTGCATCGATTTATTTGGAGGAAAAATGGCAAAAGAATACTATAAAGCGGTACGCTGTACCCGGGGACGTGAATGGATATTCCGTGTAAGTACAGGACAGGATGTTTTTGAAGCATTTCAAAAATTCGCTGTGGATAATCAGGTCGAATTCGCGCGTATCCATACCGCATTCATGGGCGGGTTTGAACCGGCCCGTATGCTGATCTGGGCTCCTGACACAAATGACTCAACAAACTGGCATCATGAAGAACCGATGGATGTGCAGAATCTTACCATGCTCCTGAGTATGGGCGGGCTGATCCATATCCGCAAAGGCGAAAACGGTGAGCGGGAACCTTTCCCCGCGATCCATTATGTCGTCGGGGCTGCCTGGAACGCTCCGATCTGCGGCGGACACCTTATCCCGGGAACCATCGCCAAAGGAAACCTTGAATGCTTCATCACTGAAATTCTGGACATAGAAACATACCTTGACGATGACGTAAATGTTGGTGCACCGGAAACCTGGTATTACAATACAAAAGGCGTGAAATAATTTTTTGCCGGTTTAGTCGGGCAGGATCGGATAATTATGCGTACAGAAAAAAAAGTAATTGTTGATGGAGGGCAGATGCCCTTTTCAAAAGTGGTTCAGAAAGGTTCGACAGTTTATATTTCCGGAATGGTCGGACGGAACGATAGTGACGGGACGATCCCATTTTCCGCGGCAGATCAGACAAAAGTATTAATGAATAAACTGCAGTCGCTTTTGGCATCAGTCAACGCGACACTGGATAATGCGTTGAAAATTACTATTTTTGTAACTGATATGCGGTATTTCAGTGAGATCAACACCGTTTATAAAACTTTCTTTTCTGAAGGTCAGATGCCTGCCCGTTCCTGTGTCGCAGTAACTGCGCTTCCGGATGCGGATGCGAAAGTGGAAATGGAAGTAATTGCGGAGGTGCCATATGAATAAGCGTCGTGTATTGATTCTCGATGCCTTTACCGATAAACCGTTTTTGGGAAATCCCTGCGGTGTGGTTCCGGATGCCGCCGGTCTGACAGATGATGAAATGCAGAAGATCGCGCGTGAACTGAACCTTCCGGAAACAAGTTTTGTTATGAAATCGGATAAAGCAGATTTTCGGGTCCGCTATTTTACTCCCCGGTATGAGCTCGGTTTTGCCGGACACCCGACCATTGCCACTTCCTATATGCTTGCGCTGGAAGGGATGACCGGGCTTGAAAAACCGGTGAACACCATAACGCTTGAGTTCAATATCGGAGTACTGCCTGTTGATTTGCTGGCAAACGACGGGGTACCTGATTCCGCGGTGATGACCCAATCCTCTCCGGTCTTTTGTGACAAGGTTGAAACTGAAGAGCTGGCAGCCTGTTTTGCAGGATTTGAAGCGGCAGATTTTCTTGACGGCATTCAGCCGCAGGTTGTCGGTACAGGTTCTAAATTCCTGATTGCGGGAATTAAGAGCCTTGAAAAATTAGCAGCTATGGAGATGAACCGGGAAAAGTTATGCGCGGTCGTCGACCGTGTCGGAGTGAATGCCGCGTATGTATTTACACCATACGGTTTTGATGCGCTGACCGGTATGCATGGCAGGCTTCGCGACCCGCGCGGAACATTTGAAGATCCTTTCACCGGCGCGGCAGTCGGCGCGGCCGGGGCATATATGGTTCAATACGGACTTACGGACAAAGAAGAAATTGCCGTTGAGCAGGGTAATTTTGTAAGGCGTCCCGGACACGGAACCCTTTACATCCATAAGGATCAAGGTGAAATCTCATCGGTGAAACTTGGCGGCCGTGCTGTAAAAGTTTCTGATGGATTTATATTTATGGAATAAGTTTTTGACAGGACTCTTTATGAAAAGAAAAAATCATGTTGAAATATTGTTGAATGAAAGCGACAGTTTTGACGCTTTCATTACCAAATCACCGGCAAACATCGCATACCTGATCGGCATCACCTTCCCGTTTCCGGATCAGTCCGTTTTTTCAGCTGCACTTGTTGCCTGTAAAGGAGATAACCTCTATACATTGGTCCTGCCCGTGGAATGGGAATGTGTTCTGAAAAGTTTTTCCTGGAAAGGAAAAACAAAAACCTACAGCATCAATGATGGCAGCCCGGATCAGGCATTCCGTAAGGCATTGAAATCTGTTATTGATGATATGAAGATATCTGACAAGAAGGTCGCGATTGATTATTCCAACTGGACTGCCGGTGAATTAGGTTATCTGAAAGATTCCTGTCCCGCGATGACGATTTCCAATCTTGATGAAACGATGCACAAATTGCGTGAAATCAAGAGCCGGGATGAAATTGATAAAATACAGACCGCAGCCCATATCGCAGATCGCGGCATGATCGGTGCGCTGAACCATGTCGAAGGAACGATCGGTAATCTGAATTATACCTGTGCGGAGTTTTTGGAACGGGTCCGTGTCCACGCGATTGAATTTGGTGCCAACTGCATCGGTCACCTGAACCTTTCCATGGGCCGTTTTGGCCAGTCCTGGTACACTCCGATCCATGACCTGAGTCTGACTGATGAAGGAAAGACTATAAGAGTTGACTATTCCCTTGCCTATAACGGGTGCTGGACCTGCTGCAGCCGTATGTTTTATACCGGCAAACCGGATGACAACGCTGTGAGAGCTTACGCGGAAAACATGACTTTGAAAAACTTTGCGGTTTCCATGCTCAAGCCGGGAATTCGTGTATCTGAATTTTGCGAGGCCGTACGGTTGAAAGCGGAAAATGATGATATAGAACTGCTTTATGAAGAGGGTCTCGGTCATGGTGTAGGCGCGTCTGAAAATGAATGGCCTTTTTTGACTGCCGACAATGATGAAATTCTGAAAGAAGGCATGGTGATCGCTCTGGATGTAAAAACAAACGGCAGCAAGAATGAAATGATCCATTCCGTAGATATTTATGTATTGACGGAAGACGGAAACTGCAAGCTCAGCGATTTCCGCGACTGGGATACCATGTATCTGATCAATGGCGTACGATCAACACACTAAGGCAGGGACTTATGTCAGCAAAGAACAACAACTATAAAATCAATAAATTTATCCAGGCTAATCCTGAGATTGATGGTATCGTCATTACAGATCCGGCAAATCTTGCTTACGCGACGGGACTGAATTTTCAGGGACTTGCCAGTATCAAAAATCTCTGTGTAATTGCGTTTTTCAGTGAAAAAAGGCGTTTTCTTGCCTGCCCTAAAATTCTGGCAATGGCATATCAGAATTCCGGATGGCACGACAGCATCATAACCTATTCCAACTGTTCAGACACGGAAGAAGCTGCCGCGAGCGTTTCGGCGGTGTTTATTTCCGAACTTCTGAAGGATACAAGAAAATCTCTGGGATATATCAGGGACCGGATTTCACAAACATTGTATGAAAAAATCACTGCCCATATGCAGGATTTTTCCTTTGTCGATATTACCGAAAACTTCAGCCATCTGCGTCAGATCAAAAGCTCTCTGGAACAGCGGACACTGGAGCTTGCCGCCGCTTATACCGATCACGGTATTGCCGGTGCGGTCCATCATGTTTCAAGAAACGGAGACAAGAGTGAAAAATTCCTGACGGAAGATATCCGTGTTCATACGCTTGAACGAGGGTTGCCGGTCAATGGATACCGGGCTGTTTCCCAGGCTGTTACGGAAGATAACGCTGCTGTCCTTTGGCCGCACGCGCCATATTACGCAGTAGGCCGGGATGGAAATTTCTTTGAGGGAAAATTCATTCGTTTGGAAATGTGCGGCATGCTGGACGGATACTGGTCAAATGATTCACGTATGATGGTGAAAAGTGATATGCATGGCAGCCAAAAGGCATTTGCGGAAAAAATGTCTGTCCTGAGAAAATTTGCCTGTTCACTGATCAAACCGGGTGCAGTAGCAAAAGATATTTTCAATGCCATCAAAGCAAAAGCGATTGAGATGGGTATCCACTTGGCGGATGAGTACGGCTTCGGGCACGGGATCGGTGTGGAACCGATGGAACCACCTTATATTTCAGGATCTGATGAAACTGTTCTGGAAAAAAATATGGTTTTGGTCCTTTCCATCGGAGCCCGGTATACGACCGGTGTTGATGAGCTTTATATAATGAAGGATACGCTCATTGTCACAGAGGATGGGTATCGTATCGTTGGCTGGTATGAAAACTGGGACTACCCGTATACAGCCGCTTATACTTTCTGATCACAGGAAAGAGGGGCTCTGCTCCTCTTTTTCATTTTAAATTACGGTAACAGATCATGAGGCTGCGGATCATGCTGAAGAGTGTATGATCCGCGGTCCTGCAGTGTTTTTCACATAGGTGTAATTTATTCGGAAAACCTTTATGGAAGACTGATGAATGTCATAGAATAATCATGATTATTTGCATCCTAACGTCATATAAACTATACCTTCCCGAAAAGGATTATTTTGAGATAATAAAAATCGTATAACTATTTTTACAGGCTTTATTGGACATGTTCCTGCACAGGACAGTCTGTTGATTCAAAAGGTAAGAGAAGAGGACCTAAATGAAAAGATTAATGACAGGTAATGAAGCGATGGCCCGTGGTTGTTATGAGGCCGGCGTTAAAGTCGCCACCGGTTATCCCGGAACCCCGAGTTCCGAGATCCTGGAAAATATGGTGCAGTATAAGGATGTGATCTATTCCGAATGGAGCACCAATGAGAAGACTGCTACAGAAGCTGCTATCGGTGCTGCCTTCGCGGGACGCCGTTCCATCACGACCATGAAACAGGTGGGTATGAATGTGGCAGCAGATGCCTTTTTCTTCTCGGCCTATACCGGCGCCCGTGCCGGGTTCCTCATCGTCGTTGCAGACGATGCCGGTATGTTCAGCTCTCAGAATGAGCAGGACAACCGCCATTATGCTCCTTTCGCTAAGATCCCGATGGTTGAACCGGCAGACAGCCAGGAAGCCAAGGATTTCGTAAAAATCGCCCTGGAACTTTCCGAGAAATGGGATGTTCCGTTCATCTACCGCACATGCATGCGTGTAGCTCATTCCGCCTCACCGGTAGAACTCGGTGAACGGGTCTGGGATGATGAAAAACTCCCCGACAAATGGGTCCGTGACCAGGAAAAATATGTCTGCTCTGCCATGTGGGCAAAGAAAAAGCGCCCGTGGATCGAAGAACGCATGATCAACCAGCTTGTCGAAGAATCCAACAATATTTCGATCAACCGCCTGGAATGGGGCGACCGCAAACTCGGTATCATCGCCTCCGGTCCGGTCTATCATTACGCCCGTGAGATCTTCCCGGATGCTACGTTCCTGAAACTGGGCATGACCTATCCGCTGCCGGAAAAGCTGATCCATGAACTGGCAGACGGTGTTGAACAGGTTCTTGTCATTGAGGAACTTGATCCCTTTATCGAACAACAGGTCAAAGCCATGGGCATCAAATGCATCGGCAAGGAGATCTTCTCCCGTTACGGTGAACTTCTGACCCATGATATTGAACTCGCCTGCGCGAAAGCCGGACTGCTCGACTGGTCAAAGGTCGCCGAACAGCGCGATGTTACCCCGAAAGACCTCCCCGGACGCTCCCCGTGCCTCTGCCCGGGCTGCCCGCATCGTTCCACGTTTTTCAACCTTGCGAAGATGAAGGACCTCATCATCGTTTCCGATATCGGCTGCTACAACCTCGGCGCGCTGGCTCCTTTCCATGCCACTGACTTCATGGGTTCCATGGGTGCAGGCTTCGGTGTCGCTCACGGTTTCGAGATTGCCGATCAGCTCAAGACCGGCCAGAAGATCATCGGTATCGTCGGTGACTCTACCTTCTATCACAATGGCGTTACCCCGCTGCTCAACATGGTCCACAATGGTTCCAACATTACCCTGATGGTCCTTGACAACAGCACTACCGCCATGACCGGCCGTCAGGACCACCCGGGTGTCCCGCTGACCCTGATGGGAAAACCGGTAAAACCCATTGATATGGAAGCGTTTGTCCGCTCCATGGGTGTTGAAGATGTGGTCAAAGTCGATGCCTTTGACGTAAAAGCCGTTGACAAGACCATCCGCGACGCGCTGAACCGCGAAGGTCTCTCCTTCGTTATTGTCCAGGGCCCGTGCTTCCAGATCAGCCGCAAGGCGAAGCCCGCCCCGGTTGTTGATATCAACAAGTGCAACGGCTGCGGCACCTGCTTCAAGCTCGGCTGCTCGGCTATTGCCCGCACCGATATCGTTGATGAAAAGACCGGATTCAAGAAATCCTCTGTTGACCCGGTCCTGTGTGTCGGTTGTACAATGTGCGAACAGGTCTGCCCGCGCCATGCTATCGGCCCGAAAGCTGACTAATAGAAAGGAACGAAAACAATCATGGAAACTATCAACTTTCTGATCACAGGTGTCGGCGGACAGGGTACTGTTCTCGCCAGTGAAATTATGGCTGCTGTCGGCCTGGCTGCTGATTTCGATGTCAAAAAATCCGACCTGCTCGGCCTTTCCGTCCGCGGCGGCGCCGTTCTCGGCCATGTCCGCTGGGGCAAACCGGTCTATTCTCCGATCGTTCCTGAAGGACGTGTAGATTACCTGATCGCATTTGAGAAGCTGGAAGCACTCCGCCATCTTGGACAGGTGAAATCCACCGGTACTATTCTTGTCAATATGCAGAAAATTTTCCCGGTCTCCGTTTCTGCCGGTGAAGCTGTTTACCCGAGTGATGAGGAATTCGACGCCGCTTTGGCAAAGACTTCCGATCATGTCTATAAAGTTCCTGCTGTCGACCTTGCCCTGCAGATCGGCAACTCGAAGTGTCTGAATATCGTCCTGCTCGGCGCGGTCTCCGCTTTGTTTGATATCGCTCCGGAGATTTGGGAAGATGTATTGAAGGAACGCGTTAAACCGAAGTTTGTTGAACTGAACCTGAACGCTTTCCATGCCGGCCGCAATTGGATGAAGGAGAATATGTGATGCGTATTTTTGTTATCAACCCGAATTCCTCCGTGCATGTCACGGATCATGTCCGCGAGACCCTTGAAAAAATCAAGCGCCCGGATACCGAACTTTTTGTGACCTGCCCGGAACACGGACCGATCTCCATTGAATCTGCCTATGATGAAGCGTTGGCTGCTTATCATATTCTGCCCCTTGTGCAGAAAGCCAATGATGAAGGCTATGATGCTGTGATCCTGGCCTGCTTCTCCGATCCCGGACTGGACGCTGCTAAAGAAATATCAAAGATTCCGGTTATCGGTATTGAAGAATCTACTCTCCATATGGCTGCCATGCTCGGGCATAAATTCTCTATTATGACCGGAATGCGCCGCCGCATCCCGACCCGTGACTGCCATTGCCGAGAACGGGGCGTTATGGATTTCTACGCATCTTCTCCTGCTCTGGAAATGAGCGTCGTGGAAATGGACGCGGACGCAGCCAAAGCAAAAGCCCGCATCATTGAAAAAGCCCGTGTCGCCGTTGAAAAAGACGGTGCGGAAGTCATCATACTGGGCTGTGCAGGTCTTGCAGGTTATTCTGAAGATATCGAAAAAGAACTTGGTGTTGTTGTCCTTGATCCAAGTTCTGTAGCGCTGAAGGTCGCTGAAGCAATGGTCGATCTGGGTTTGCATCACAGTAAAGCCGGACGCTTCTCCTATCCTCCAAAGAAAGAAATCAAATAGTTCTGAATGGGAAAGGAAGACAAAATTATGGTCAATCTTACTCGTGGCAACCCCCCGACTGATGTATTCCCGACAGAGGAGCTGATCGCTGCCGGTACTGCCAATCTTCGTGAAGACGGAAAACGGGTCCTTCAATATCTGCATGCGCCCGGTTATCCGCCGCTTCTCGAACTGCTTGCCCAGAAACACGGTGTCGAAACCGATCAGGTGATTCTCGGCAACAGCTCACTGGAACTGCTGATGTTCACAACAATGACCGAAGTGAAACCGGGAGGGACGATTTTCCTGGAAAGCCCTTCTTATGACCGCGCAAATACACTCGCAAAACGCAGCGGTGCCAACGTGGTCAGCGTACCGGTTGAAACAGACGGTGTTGACCTGAATAAATTTGAAGAAGCCTTGAAGAAAAACCGCCCCGATCTGTTTTATATCATCGCGGACTTTCAGAACCCGATGGGCATCACTACCAGTGCTGCCAAACGCGAACAGCTTGCGAAATGGGCACGTGAATACGACTTTCTGATCATCGAAGATTCTCCGTACCGTGAATTGCGCTACAGCGGAACCCCCGTTCCTCAGATCAATTCTTTTGCGCCGGAACATGTTCTGACCACATCATCCTTCTCAAAGACACTGGCACCGGGGCTCCGCATGGGTTACGCTTACGGGCCGAAAGAAGTCATCAAACGTCTTACCCGCTATGAAGTGGATACCTATATCGGTACGGTCACTCCGACCCAGGGTATGGTTTACGAATACCTGAAGACCGGACGTTTCGAACAGAACCTTGAAAAACTGCGCAATTACTATCGTCCGCGTCTTGAAGCGATGATGGAAGTTGTTGAACAGAATGTCCCGACAGCGGTCTTCCCGCGTCCGGAAGGCGGTTACTTCATCGGTGTAACACTTCCGGAAGGAAATTCCATGGAAGAGCTGCTGCCGAAGGCTGCCGCTGCGGGATATAAACTCACTGACGGACGTGGATATTATCTGGATCCTGCCGATGGCGAACGCTTCCTGCGTCTGCCATTCCCCGCGATGACTCCTGAAGAGATCCGCCGTGATGTTCCGGGATTGTTTGAGCTGATCAAAAAATAATGAATTTGTCTGGAAATGAGGACCTTTCCGGGTCCTCATCTTAATTGAATCGTAAGGAATACTTTACATGACTTATCAATTCAAAGATCTCTCTCCGATGCTGGAGCCAAAGAGTATTGCAATTCTCGGGGCATCCGAACGTCATGGAAGCGCCGGACGCCTTGTTCTTGAAAACCTGCATTTTCTGGGTTATCAGGGAGAAATCTACGCAATCAACCCGAAAAACGAAACCGTTTTGGGGCATAAATGCTACAAGAGCCTGGAAGAAGTCGGGAAACCGATCGATATGGTCGCGATCCTGATCGGAGCAAAAAATGTTCTTCCGACCCTGCATACCATGAAAAAGCTGAACATCCCGGCTTGCTGGGTCCTGGCTTCAGGATTTTCCGAATCCGGTGAAGAAGGCAAAAAGCTGCAGAAAGAAGTTTCTGATTATGCTAAAGAAAATGACCTTCTGGTTCTCGGCCCAAATTGCATCGGTATCGCGAATCTTCCCGGACATTCCGCGACGTACAGTGTGGCGATCAATCCGAAAATCAAACCCGGAAACATATCTGTCGTGATGCAGAGCGGTGCTATTCTGATGGGGCTTGCGAATTCAGCCCGCTGCGGTTTCCGTTATCTCATTTCCGCGGGTAACCAGGCTGTACTGGAAACTTCGGATTTCATCGGCTACCTGGCACAGGATCCCGGTACCAAAGTGATCTGCACTTTCGTGGAAGGCATCAAAGATGCTCCCAAGTTCATAGCCGCGGTACGTGCTGCTTATGAAGCAGGCAAACCGGTGATTATGCTGAAAGTCGGACGTTCTGAGGCTGCCCAGCGTGCTGTTCAGGCTCATACAGGATCGCTCGCTGGTTCTGATAATGTGCTGAACGCGGTTTTAAAACGTGAGGGTGTGATACGGGTAAATTCGCTCGATGAACTGGTTGAGACTGCCGAACTCTTCTCTGCATGCCCTCTGCCGAAAAACGACGGGATCGCCCTGCTGAGCCTTTCCGGAGGACAAATCGGACTGGTCGGGGATATATCCCAGGGAATGGGGCTGAACTTCCCGAAATTCTCGCAGAAAGCTGTCGATGATCTGATGAAAGTACTGCCTGATTTCTGTTCCCCTTCCAACCCGCTGGATGCGTGGGGAAATGGCGATTTGGAAAAGATGTATCCCGGTTGTGTGGATGTCGTATCACGCCAGGATAATATCGGCATCGTCGCCATGTCACGCGATACACCGTTAGGCGTAGCTGAGCGTGAAGTGGAGCAGTCCATGCGGATCGCGGAAGCAGCTGTCAAAGTAAAAGAGACGACGGATAAAGGCGTATTTTTGTTTTCTAATTTCTCAGGTAATTTCGATGAATCCGTTGAGAATTACCTGCGCAGTCATGGGATCCCCTATCTGCAGGGTACACAGGAAGCTCTCACCGCGGTTCAGGCTTTGGAGAATTACGCGAAAAAACGTAAGCTGCCGCCAAGAACGGAAGCTGTCAATCCGGTTTCCGATGCTGTCCGTTCAGAATGGAAGCAGCGGTTTGCCGGGCTCGACCGTCCGCTGACAGAAACTGAAAGCCGGGAATTGCTGAACGCGTATGGCATTCGCGGTCCGCAGGAAAAAACAGCCGGGACAGCCGAAGAAGCTGTCAGGATCTGCAATGAGATTGGCTATCCTGTGGTAATGAAGATCCTTTCTCCGGATATCAAGCACAAAACCGAATGCGGCGGGGTGAAAGTGGGTATTAAAAACGATGATGAAGCCAGAGCTGCATTCAAAGAGATTATGTCTAATGCCTCGGCTTACGATCCAAAGGCAAGGCTGGATGGGGTTATCATTCAGGAAATGATCCCGTCAAGTGCTGTGGAGGTCTTGCTGGGCGTCATTCATGACCCTTCCTTTGGCCCGGTCATTGTCTTTGGTGCCGGCGGAATTTTGGTGGAGCTGATGAAAGATTCCGTGCTCGGACTCGCCCCGCTGAACAGGGATGACGCGCTGGAGATGATCAACAGCACCAGGATCGTAAAAATGCTGAAAGGATTCCGCGGCAGTTCGGAAACTGATATTGATGCGCTGGCGGATGCTCTGGTGAATTTGTCTTTCCTTGCCTCGGATTTCGCTGATGAGATCGCAGCGCTGGATATTAATCCGCTGATGGTGCTTCCGAAAGGCAAAGGCGTTTGCGCGGTTGATGCCTTGATCGAGAACAGGAAATAATAATGAAACAGTACTCAAATATTACATTCTTTTACTACGATGATTTTGCTGCTGCTGAAGATTTTTATGAAAACATCTTCCATCTGGAGCTCGTACAGGATCAGGGAGGATGTAAGCTGTACCGGCAGGGAAAGTGTTATTTTGGTATTGTCGACGGCTCTCACGGTACTTTAAAGCCTCAGCCGAAAAATGCATGCATGCTTACGATTATTGTTGATGATGTAATGGAATGGTATGAATACCTTACATCCAAAGGTGTCAAAGTAATGGGTGGTCCGAACCACACACCTTTTGTTGACAATGTGTTTTATTATGACCCGGGTGGTTATATCGTAGAAACCCAAACTTTCAAAGACCCAGCGGTCCAGAAAGCATTTCAAGAATAGAGAGGATTTTTATCATGTTGGAAGTAAGACAGGAAGATTTACCCGTCTGGCAGCGCGACGCTGTCGTTGATACCGAATTTCATTGCTGTGAAGCCCGCCGTGGCCGTGAATTTATCGTTCGTATGATGACCGGTGCCGATCCTGTGAAAGCCATCACCGAATTTGCTAAGAAGAACAACATCCGCTTCGGCAAAGTACATGCCACTTTCATGGGCGGTTTTCAGCCCTGCCGCTACTACGTCTGGATCCCGGATCACACCGATCCGACAAACTGGCACCTGGAAGGCGAAGCTCAGTGCGATAACCTGACCATGCTTGCTGCCATCGGCGGTATGATCGGCCAGCGCACCAACAAAGATGGTGAAGAAGAAACCTTTGTCGCCATGCACTTTGTTGCCGGTGGCGCCTGGGATACCGGCACCATCTCCGGCCATCTGATAGAAGGCACCAAGGTGAAGGGCTGCATGCAGGTCTTCGTCACCGAAATGTTGGATATCGAAGTTCTGAAACCGGTCGATGTATTCGGTGAAGAATATACTCTGCCTGAAAACTTCTATCAGAATGTTGCCAAAAAATAAAGCTCGTAAGTAGATTGCGGTAAAATTTATCTTTACACTTTATCAGAAAACTCCCGGACTTTGAACCGGGAGTTTTTTATAAGTTCTTTGTGTGGCAAGCCTGACAGAATGCACTGCCTGCGAATTATGATTTGTTTCTGACTAATTTATCGGATGCCCCATCAAAATATAGATAAGCAGGATAAGCCCAAGACCGCCGGCCATTGTATAACGGCCTTTGGTAAAGTCTATGTGATATTTATCCACCATCAGTCTCGGACCGAGAAGGATCAGGATAACGCATATTGTCAGCCGCGCACCTTCCTCTAAAACTCTGTTGGGGATCAGAAACATGATGATTCCGATGACTAATCCCAGAACAGCGCCGACGATGAGAGCTTCCTTTGTATCCTTTCGGAGTGTGTTGTCCGGAACTGTATCCTCATCTGATACTGTATTTTCTGATTCTGTCTGCTCAGTGTAATATTGTTCATTATCTGTCAGATCGGTTTCATCTTCAGTAGTGACTGTTTTGTTTGCTGAAATATCAACTTCTGTATCTTTATCTTCTTCCATTGATTTGTCTCCCGTTAAAGCTGTTACGCAAATAAATTATAACAGATTGCGGTACGCTAAGATTAATTTGAGTTTTCAGGAAAATTATATCAAGTGTATATTAAAGTCATATTATTCTTATTGAATAAATTTTTACACCTGCAGACATGTTAAAATTAGACCGTTAGAATTATTCTGGTATACAATTATTTTTGAAAAAACGTATAACAGTTGACCTATGTCATATTCAATATATGACTCTCATGGTGACATTGTGTGATTATTTTCAGTATAAGAAAATAATTATTACCTTTATAATTTTAACATCAGTATTCAGAAGGCGTATATACAAGTTATACGTCCAAAATATCCGGAAATCGGATGTTTCCGGGGAAAAGGAAGGAATATGAAAAAGCTTTTTGTATTATTGTTGGTTGTCTGCTGTCTCCTGGGTTCTGTCGTGAATTCGTTCGCGAAAGATATTCCTGATGAGATCAAAATCGGCTGGATGGGAACAATTTCCGGTTCACAGGCTATCGATGGCTGGAACATGTCCAATGCAATCAAATTGCTTGAAAAAGAGATTGCAGATGCCGGTGGTTTCTTCATTGACGGCAAAGAAGTAAAGATCACCTTTATCGGTGAAGATACTGAAGGTAAGAACGATCTGGCTGTCAACGCTGCGCAGAAGCTCGTCAACCAGGATGGCGTTCTGGCTATCCTCGGCGCCAACAACTCCGGTGATACTATCGCTGCTGCTCAGATCACCCAGGCTGCTGGTGTTCCGCAGATTTCCAACACCGGTACCAATATCCGTGTGACTCAACAGGGCGACTACATCTTCCGTGCCTGCTTCATTGACCCGGTCCAGGGTAAGATCGCTGCCTCCTTCATTAAGAATGAACTTGGCATGACCAAAGCTGCCATCATCTACGATAACGCTGATACCTACTCCACCGGTCTGAAGGAAGCTTTTGAAGAATCCTTCAAAGCCATCGGCGGCGAAATCGTTGAAGTTCAGGCTTTCTCCGGCGCAGATGTCAAGGACTACAGCGCTCAGCTGACCAACATCAAAGCCGCGAATCCGGAAGTCGTCTATGTTCCTTGCCACATTGACAACAGCCCGTTGATTGTCCAGCAGATGCGTGCCAATGGTATCGATGTTCCGGTCTTCGGATGCGAATCCTGGGACTATCAGCAGTTCATCGATGTTTCCGGTGCGGAAAACGTTGAAGGTGCTTACTACACCACCGGTTTCTCACAGGATGCTGAATCAGCGAAGGATTTCGTTGCTGCATTTGAAGAAATCGCTGGCGAACGCCCTGGCTTCAGCGGCGCGATGATGTACGAAGCCGGTAAGATCCTGCTCGACGCTATCCAGCGTGCAGAAACCATCGATGGTGAAGGTGTCCGCGATGCGCTGATGACCACCAACCTCGATCTGCCCTCCGGCCCGAATGTGACCTTCGATGAAAATCGCAACCCAACCAAGGCCATGGTTGTCCTTCAGATCACCGATGGTGCTGCACACTATGTGACCACCATTGCTCCTGAAAATTAATCTGAATAAATAATGACCAATTATCAATCCGGCATATTTTTATGCCGGATTGATTTAGAAAAAAAATTGTTTCATGATTCAAAGAGGAGTGTTTTTTTTACTCAATCAAAACTGAATAAGTAAAAACCATCCTCTTTGAATCATTTGTTATAGGAAATTGTTCACTGTTTCCTTTGAATAAAGAAGGAGTGAAACTTGGCTAGATTTCTGCAATTATTAGTCTTTGGCCTTCAGCTGGGCAGCATTTATGCTCTGCTCGCGATTGGGTACACCATGGTGTTCGGTATTATCCGAATGATCAATATGATGCATGGTGACTTTCTGATGATCGGCTCTTACGCAGTTTATTTTGCTGTGAGTCTTCTCTTCGGAAACCAACTCATCGGCCCGGCTGCCGCGCTGTTGGTCCTGATGATCAGCGGTACCGTCACAGGGTCAATTGGTGTAGGAATTGAACGCTTCGCTTACAGACCGCTGCGTTCCCGCGCACCGATTTCCAGTATGATCTCTGCGATCGGTGTCGGCCTGTTTGTAGAGAACCTCTTCCGTATCATCCCGTTCATCGGTCCGAATCCGAGAACTGCTCCGAAACTGATGGCTGACAAGATCATCACGGTGGGCGGTGTCGATTTGAATATCGTCAGTATCGTTGTCATCTTGTTTTCGCTTGTTATTATGGGTATCCTTTATTATGTTATCCAGAACACGAAAATCGGCATGCAGATGCGGGCCGTTGCCTGCGATAAGGATGCATCCGCGCTGATGGGATCCAACGTGGACAATGTAGTTTCTGCCACCTTCTTTATTGGTGCCGGTTTGGCTGCGATCAGCGGTGCCTTTTACGCGAACCGCTATCCGGTTCTGACGGTTACCATGGGCGCTACACTTGGTAATAAGGCCTTCATCTCCGCGGTGGTTGGCGGTATCGGTGACATTCGCGGTGCAGTATTGGGCGGCTTTATTATGGGAATTGTTGAGATTCTGGTTTCCAGTGTGCTCCCGGATCTGGCTTACGGTATTTCATTTATTGTCCTTGTTATCATCCTTCTCTTCAAACCGGAAGGACTGCTCGGCAAACCGCAGATCGAAAAGGTATAAGGGGGAACAGAATGAACTGGCTGAAAAAAAATCGAAAATTCATTATCATACCGCTTATTTATCTCTTGGTCCATGTCTTGAACCAGGCAAAGATCCTGAATAACTACATTCTGCAGGTTCTGATGCTTATCGGGATCAACCTGATCATGGTGGAATCCCTGAATGTTCTGACCGGTATGACGGGGCAGACTTCGTTGGGACAGGCGGGCTTCATGGCTGTCGGTGCCTACGTATCCGCAATTGTTACCAGTATCCTCATCCCTGCGAAGAATTTCTCTTCCGCGGCGCTGATCAGCTTCAAAATCGGAAAGATCGGTTTCCAGATCACATCCATTCCGCAAAACCTGATTTTCCTGTTGGGAACACTGGCAGGCGGTGTGGTCGCGGCGATTTTTGGGTATATCATCGGTACACCGTCGCTGAAGCTCAAAGGTGACTATCTCGCGATCGTAACACTGGGATTCGGGGAAGTGATCCGGCAGATCATCCGCGTAACGCCGATTGTCGGTAAATCCTTCGGTATGGTCGGTATCCCGAAACTGGCTAACTTTTTCTGGATCTATTTCTTCGCCATGCTGACGATCTTTATCTGCCGGAACTTTATGGATTCTTCTTACGGGCGTGCCTGTATGGCAATCAGAGATAATGAGATCGCGGCGGATACGATCGGGATCAATACAGCCCGCTACAAAGTTATCGCTTTTGTCTATTCCGCATTCATCGCGGGAATCTCAGGCAGCATGTTCGCTCACACAATGGTTTATCTGCATCCGGATACCTTCGCTTATACAAAGTCCACTGACTATGTGATTTATCTGTATGCGGGCGGTGTCGGCAGTATCAGCGGTTCAATTTTAGGCGCGGCTGCTCTGACAGCACTTCCTGAAATTCTGAGACAGATCAGCAACTGGCGTCTTGTGATTTATGGTTTGCTGCTCGTCCTGATCATCCTGTTCCGCCCGACCGGTTTGTTCGGTGGAAGAGAGTTCTCCTTCCTGGGTCTGAAGACCGGCGGTATTAAGATTTTCCACTTCTCTGATTTGTGGAGCTGGATCGGGAAAAAGAAATCTGTTGAGGAGGCCGGAAAATGAGCGTATTAAAGGCTGATCATATCAGTATTCAATTTGGCGGTCTTCGGGCTGTAAATGATTTTTCAATTGACCTGAATCTTGGGGATATCCAGGCGATCATCGGACCGAACGGAGCCGGCAAGACAACGGTATTCAACATGCTTACCGGCATCTACCAGCCGACCGAAGGTACTGTCTATGTCAACGGAAAAAGCATGAAGGGCTGTAAACCTTATCAGTTCACAGCAGCAGGCCTTTCCCGCACATTTCAGAATATTCGTCTTTTTAACAGATCGACCGTGCTGGACAACGTCAAGATGGCTTATACCTTCAAGATGAAGTATAACTTCTGGGAAATGCTGACCCGCACCGGGAACTATTACAGCGAAGAAAAGCGTGTTACGGACGAAGCCATGAGGCTCCTGGAAATGTTTGACCTGACGTATGCGACAGACTATTTTGCGAACAATCTGCCTTATGGTGAACAGCGGAAGCTCGAAATTGTCCGTGCGCTTGCGACTGCTCCTCAGGCTTTGCTTCTCGATGAACCCGCTGCCGGTATGAATCCGAATGAAATTGATGATCTCGTCAAACTGATCCGCCGTATTCATGATGAGATGGGAATCGGGATCCTGATCATTGAACATCATATGAAGATGGTTATGGCAATAGCAGACTTTATCAAAGTCATTGACTTCGGTGAAACGATTTGTGAAGGATCTCCGTCTACTGTTCAGAAGGACCCGAAGGTGATTGAAGCTTATCTTGGCCGGCATGCAAATGAAGGAGGATCGGACAAATGAAAATGTTGGAAGTGAATGACCTTCATATTTACTATGGCGCAATCAAAGCTGTCAAGGGTATATCCTTTTATGTGGAAAAAGGCGAAATTGTTGCGTTGATCGGAGCGAACGGCGCCGGTAAGACATCCACACTGCGTGCCATTACCGGACTTGAAAAAGTCCATTCAGGTTCAATCAAATATAAAGGGGAAGAGATCACATCCACTCCCGCGCATCAGATCGTGAGAATGGGGATCACCCATGTACCTGAAGGACGCCGGATTTTCACGAATATGACTGTTCGGGAAAATCTGCTGATGGCAGCTCTTACCGTCAAGGAAAAGGGGGAAGTCAACAAGCGGATGCAGGAAGCGTTTGACCTGTTCCCACGGTTGAAAGAACGTATCAAACAGTCCGCGCTGACGTTATCCGGCGGTGAGCAGCAAATGCTCGCTGTTGCCCGGGCGATCGTGACCGGAGGAGAATTGTTATTGATGGATGAGCCTTCAATGGGGCTGGCACCTATTATTGTGGACGAGATCTTTGAGGTCATCCAGCGCCTGAACAAAGAGGGTACGACGATCCTTCTGAACGAACAGAATGCTTACATGGCGCTGAGCGCGGCTAACAGGGCTTATGTTCTTGAAACGGGTAATATTAACTTTACGGGAACCGGTCAGGAACTGCTTCATGATCAGCGTATTCAGGAAGCATATCTGGGCAGCTGATGCCAAAAATCGATTAACAGCCAATATTGTTTCATGCATAAAGAGCCGATCGTTATTGATCGGCTCTTTTGTTGCTGCTGTAATGGTTCCTGAGGAAGCTTTTATAGAAAAAGAATCCCGTGAGTGTCGTTATCGTTTCCGTCAAAGGAAATGTGAGCCAGAACATGTTCAGCCCGAGCCGTGAAAACAGCCACCCAAGCGGCACAAAACAAAAAACTGTCCGGATCACGGTCAGTAAGGAACTTCTTCCGCCGAACCCCGTCGCCTGAAAAAAGACCGGAAATATCAGCGATGTGACCATGGGAATGAAGCTTATTCCGATCCAGCGGAACCCGATCTGTCCGATGCGGATCACCTCCGGATCATTTGAAAAGACCCTGAGCATCGGGCCGGGGATCAATACGAAACAAAGTGTTCCCAAAGACATCAGGGCAATTCCGAAAAGTACCGAATCCCACAGGGTCCTTTTGCAGCGGTCAAGATTTCCGGCCGCATAATTATAGCTGATGACCGGTACGATGCAGGTTTGCATCGCTCCCAGCGGAATAAAGAAAAAGGTCTGCCATTTGTAATAAAGTCCCAGCGTGGTTACTGCCTGGTCCGAAAAAGTGGCGAGAATAAGATTCAGACCGAGGATGTAATAGGTATAGGCGGTCTGCATCAGCATATTGGGAAAGCCGAGCCGGAATACATCTTTGATTATTGCCTGATAATGCTTCAGGGCGGGAGCTTTTCTTGCTTCCTTTTTCATTACGATAAGGGCGGCGGAAATCTGTCCTACTACTGTGGCAATTGCTGCACCGGCTATGCCCAGTTGGGGAAAGGGACCCCAGCCGAAAATCAGCAGCGGGTCCAGTGCAATATTTATGAGTGCCCCGATGATCTGCGCTGTCATCGGCGTTTTCATGTTCCCTTCTGCCTGGAGGACTTTCGTCCAGCCGCTTTCCAGAAACAATCCGATGCTGCAGATGCCGGTGATCCGGCCGTATGTGATGATATCATGGATAACGGCGTCGGAATCTGTGGACATGCGGGCAAATGCGGGCATACCGACCAGACATCCGGCGGCAAAAAGGATCCACAATAATAATTCCAGCGGCGCGGAGATCCCCGCGGTTTCTTCCGCGGCAGCGGGATCTCCTTTCCCGCGCAGGAAAGATATGCGTGTATTGATCCCTACGCCTGTCCCGACCGCAAGCGCGATCATAAGCAGCTGAACAGGGTAAATGATCGAAAGGGCAGTCAGGCCCGTTTCCGCGTAACGGCCGATGAACAGGCTGTCGACAATATTATAAAGTGCCTGTATCAGCTGGGCCAGCATCACCGGCGGCACCAGTTTCAGCAGTATTTTGCTGATTCTCTCTGTTCCGAAAATTTGAGATGTTTCCATCCTGCCTGATCTCCCTTTCCAATTAGCAGCGAAAATTGATTGTACTCTTTAAATGAGTATCGTGTTCTTATTTGTTATGGGAGTATTACTTTATACTGATTTATCTTTTTGAAAACCGGATTTTTATATAATATAAGTTAGCAAAACAGCATAAAGTGTCGGAAACAGGTCTCCTTTCTAAAAGGATTTTGAGCTTTCCCAAAACGGAAGGAATCTGTATCGGTTCTGAATCATTTGCTCAGGAGTAAGGAATGGATCGTCTGGAATCTTTTGAAAAAATGCTTGCGGATATACAAAAGCAGGCTGATTATGAAAATGAAAAGCTGGAAGAATTGAAGGCGGCGGGGAAGGAAAAAACCGCCACATACCGGCAGCTGTTGGGGAACCGGATGCTGTATAAAATGATGCTGGAGAAATACAGAGAATACGGTTTGCTGAACCATCAGGAGAAAGGAGAACGATCATGAAGACCATCGGACTTATCGGCGGAATGAGCTGGGAAAGCACCATACCTTATTACAGGATCATCAATGAGGAAGTCAAAAACAGACTTGGCGGACTCCATTCCGCGAAAATCATTTTGTACAGTGTGGAATTTGATGAAATTGAAAAGTGTCAGTCAAATAATGAATGGGAAAAGAGCGGTGAAATTCTTGGGAAAGCAGCGCAGGGACTCGAAGCGGCGGGCGCAGATTTTCTGCTGATCTGTACAAACACCATGCACAAGGTACTCCCGCAGATTGCTTCCTGGGTCCGGATCCCCATCATCCATATCGCGGATGCCACAGCGGATGAACTGGTGAAACATGATATCAGGCGTGTCGGACTGCTGGGTACGAAATACACCATGACACAGGATTTTTATAAAAAGAGGCTCACCGACAGAGGAATCGATGTCCTGATCCCGGATGAAAATGATATCGAAACAGTCAATTCTGTCATTTTCAACGAGCTTTGTGTCGGCGAAATCAGGGAAGGATCCCGCGTCAAATTTCAGGAAATCATCAGCAGACTCAGGGAAAAAGGGGCGGAAGGCGTAATTCTGGGCTGCACCGAAATCGGGCTGCTGATCAGCCAGTCAGATGTTGATCTCCCCGTATTTGATACAACGGTGATTCACGCGAAGAAAGCCGCAGAAACGGCACTGAAAGCCTGACCGATGAATTGAGGTCAGCTGACAATGATCCTGCCGGCGCTGTCGGAAATCTTCGTGTAAATTTTTGGTTGGCTCCAGCAAACATGGGAAAAACTGAAACACGAAGAGCCTTTGAAACAACTGCCGGGACAGATTTTATTACTTCGGACAGGAGCGGCTGCTTATGAACTACAGAAAACTGTTTGACAGCATGCATCCCGGATTTTTCGATGAACCGGGCATAAAGAATATTCCTGAAGACAGGGTTTTCGCTGAACTGATCATGGACCTGCGGAGCAAATCGCCGGATTCCCTGCCTTATCCTTATTCTGACGACGTTCGGTTTGGTATGTATCACTCCCACCTCGAAAAGATCAGGGACACGGTCGCTCAGGTGGATGAAGAATGGCCCCGGTATTTTGACGGGCGGAACCGGGTGTTCTGCGCTTTTGACGGGGATAAAATTGCCTCCTTCTGCATTTTGGAAGATTGGGGCAGGCAGGATGGCCTTCGCATCGGCGGACCCGGGTGTGTCGGGACGGTTCCGGAATATCGGAAAAAGGGGATCGGGCTTGAAATGGTCAGGCGGGCGACAAATATCCTGAAAGATGAAGGCTTCGACCTGTCCTGGATCCATTATACGGGCCTGTGCCAATGGTATGAAAAGCTTGGATACCAGACTGTTCTCAGGTGGAACAGCAAAGGGCTTTTGCCTGAATAAATTGCTGCCGATTCCGGAGCAAGCACGTGCGGACAGTTACCTGCCGCAGCAGGGCTGATATAACCTGCCGCGAAAAGTGCGGGCTACGCTCAGTTTATTCCGCACTGCCTGCCAAAACAATTCAGTTCACGACGTGCCAGCATTGCGGGTCGGGAGAATAAAAGCTCCCGTGAGTTCCGGCCGCGACGGCGGGGCAGCCCCGGCACCATGCCAGCAGACGGCAGCCGGCGCAGCGCTCGAACCGGCCTGAATCGCGATAGGCCTGCATTGGTCCGAGCCAGATATGCCGGAAGCTTTCCGTCAGGGCATTCCCCACACGGCTGTCCGGGATGCGGCGGCATGCCAGCACGTTCCCGTTCGGAAGGATCGTCAGATGGGACGATCCGCAGTGGCAGCCATCCCGGATCACGTTTGGCGGGGTATCATCCGGAAGAACAAACCGGCCTTCCTCAAAGTCCAGCAGCGTCCAGAGGTGGTCCTTTTTGTCGAATCGTGTCCTGCAGCCGGCGTCCAGATGTGCCAGAATTCTTTCTCTGCAGCGCCGGAGCAGCTCACGGTATTCCTCCGGTGTGATCCCGACGGATTTGTCCGGTCCGGTGGGACAATAACGGGCAAAGGAGAATTGTCCGGTACGTGCCTCAACGACCGCGTCGATGATTTCCGGCAGCTCGGACGCGTTCAGACTGCTGACGGTTGTCATGACCGCGCTGGTGATTCCGGCTCGGTTCAGGATCGCGATCTTTTTCATTGTCTCCCGGTATGCCCCGGGCATCCGCAGCGCGTCATGGGTCGCTTCCAGCCCGTCGATCGACATCTGGTAACGGATGCACCCCAGATATCGGAGCCTCAGGCTGACTAACGTATTCAGATGGAATGGATTCCCCAGTATGACGAACGGGATGCCGAGCTGATGCAGCCGTTCTGCCAGACGCCAGAAATCCGGATGCAGCAGCGGATCGCCCCCGGTGAGATAAAATACCGGACTGCTTCCGAAATCCCGGCAGAAGGTCAGGCAGTTGTCGAGCACGGTACACATGTCCGGCCACGACATACGGATCGGAACGCGGTCCGGATCCTCCGCGTAAAGGTAGCAGTGGCGGCAGCGCAGGTCGCACTCATCCGTTATATGCCACTGGAATGAAAAAGGCGGCAGCCTCTTCCGTTGGGCTTTGGTTTTGTCAATTCTCATTGAACCGCATCCGATCCTGTGTCATTCGGTTCATCAGAAGCCGCTGCCTCCGCCGCCTCCGCAGCTGCTTCCTCCTCCACAGCTGCCTCCGCCTCCCCCGCTGCAACTGCCGCAGCTGCTGCTGGATCCGACGTAGTGTTTCTCCTGGTGAACAAGCTTTTTATTCTTGGGGCTTACAGCAATCGCGGTGACGACAGCCGGCAGGACAAGCGGTGCGGCAGCACTGAGCTTCCATTCACCGTAGACGATCCGGATAGCGATCAGCAGCGCTAACGCGGCGGCAAACAGGAAACTGCAGATATACCGCATGGGCGAGAGGACACGGCCTCCCTTCGCGAGTGTATTGATCTGAGAGAAAGCCTCCGCGGCGCACTCATAGTACTGTGCTTTCGTGGCTCTTCCGGCGACATTGTTTGTGATGGTATAGGCGGCATTTATGCTGACGATCCGCAGAAGATCGCCGCGTGACTGGAGCCACAGCTGACGTGTTCCCATATTGATATGCAGCGACGTACAGGAAAAATTGACATTTCTTGATACATTTTGATCAAGATACTCCCGCGCCAGGCTCTCTTCGGAACGGAATGTAGCCCGGAGGGTGCGGAATACGACCGTACCGTATTTTGTGAGCGGCATCATTTGTTCGACCAGCCTGTTTATCTCGGTAGTGGTCAGCAGGTTGATTTCATCGTCAATAATGACTTTATACGGGGAAGTCAATCCGTCCACTACCCTTTTCGCCTCAGCGGAAGCGGCAGAGAACAGGATGATAACCATGAGCAAAAACAGCAGACCGCGTTTCATAATTCTGCCTCCTTTCCGAGGATCGGTACAGGACGGGTAACAAACTCGTTGTTGATCCGGTTCAGCATTACCAGATTGCAGATCAGCAAAATGAGCATCGCGATGCTGAGAGTGTAGCACCAGATCCCGACGGCAGGTATCGGTAATACCGTGACGATGATGCCGGCAGCGGTCAGAACCTTCATGGCGATTAATATCCCTTCGGGTATCTTTGATGCCTTCTTTCGGTCATCATCCACAGGAGATTTGGGATAGTTATAGTTCATGCGTAAAAGCATGATGAACACAATAAGCAAAACAGCCGGTCCCATGATTCCCCTGTCCGAGATCAGATTCCCGGTAATCTCACTTACAGAAAAGACTACTTGAATCATGAAGACAAAAAATAAAAAAAGGAAACAAATCGTGAAGGTGACCCACTTCATGGTGTTATCTTTTTTTGTATTCAGGATATCTACCCCGGCTTCTTTTTTTGTGAGCGGTTTATCTGCGCCCGGACTCATATTCTTCATATGACGGGTAGGATCTACATCATGCTGCCGCCGGGTCAGGATCTCATCCATACGCGGCATGATATGTTTCATTCCCACAACGGAGAGGACCCCGCATAAAGCGAGTACCATGTTAGGCCGCAGCACAATGTAGCGTGTCGCCAGGAGCAGTGCAGCGAAGATCACGCAGAACAAAGCGGCAGTGACCAGTGAAAAACTGCGCCCGTTGATCGGCGGTTCGCAGACGATGGTCCCGTCATAGCCATTGATGGCAGTGTAGAGGACACGGTCTCCCCGGCGGCTGGTCAGCAGCCACACAGGCATCAGGGTAAGCTCTGCGGTGGTTTCCCTGTTTTCCGGAAGAGGACAGCTGCCGGTTGTACCGCTTCGGTCTGAAAAAGACTTATCAAGCTGATCCTGGGCGATCGCTTCAAGTGCTGTCTTGTATATGGCATCCGAGACGTCGGGTGTTTCGGCATACAATCCGCATAAATATGCTGGATGGAATTTTGCGGGGGTCATGTTTGAAAAGTTGAAGCGGAGCTTCTGCGCGGTCTCATCTTCAAAGGCACTTGAGGCATCATAGAGTAAACTGGATACGGTAATGTCAGAATACACATCATATGAGTAGGAATCCGCGTATTGGTAATCCTTTTCGATATAAGTTCTGCTGCCGGTGCCTTCACTATTGCCTTTTGCCGTGAAATTATAACGCCAGAAGGGAATATAAATCGGACGGAAGTGGTCCGTGATTTTCTGATCAGACAGTTCATTGGGCGCGAAACGGAAAGAACGCAGATGAGTGAGGTAGATTTCCATGCATTCATCCCGGGTAATGCGGAACGGGACGATGGTATCCGGGCGGCGCATGCGGGTCATGCGGGCGTTGAGAACCACGTCGGAACCGCAGTAGCTGCAAAAGCTTGTCGCCGCACCGTCCGCGGAATGGATTGAAGCGCCGCAGGAAGGACATACAAATTCCACAGTGTCGAATTCTTTGATATCAACCTCTTTGCTCGGATCTTTGAAATCAGTCACCATACTGTGTTTGCCGCAGCTGTCGCAGACCATACAGCGGGCATTGATATCATACCGCATGGGACTGCCGCAGCCGGGACAGCTGAAAACATAAGCTTTTAGGATTTTGGGATAGTTTTCTTCCATATTTTGTCCTCCCCCGTGAGAAATTGATGCTCTTATCTGATTATACTATAATTTTCTCAAGAGGTTCATACCCTTCCGCTCCGAAAACCGGCTGCCGGGGATGGGTAGGAAATGCGGAAAGAAGGTACATCGGCACCTGATCGCAGGATGAGCATAAACGGGGACGGTATCCGACGAAGGAGGGAACTGTTCCCATAATTTAAGAAGCACGTCGTGGTCGGCTCTCTCGGTGCCGCTGCAAGGCAGCGCAGCTCCTGCTCTGCATAAAAATCGGGCGCAGCTCGTACCTTACAGAGCAGGTAAACCGCACTCCCGTGGGTCTTTGAGTGTAAACTAAACAACTCCCCATTAGATACGGCGATGGGTAGTGGGGAAAAGGTACATCGGCACCTGATACAAGTGTCCCGCAGCGGAGCAGGGACACTTGTATCAGGTGCCTGTGTACCGCCCCCAATCGCAGGATGAGACCTGTCCTGAAGTTGTGGTGAGGTGCCGTGGGATCGTTTCTCTCCGGCGCGCGTCAGCGTGTCCGGGAGAAATGATCCCCTCCGGCGCCGTCCCCGCCCAAATAAGCGCTCATCCAGAGAACACGGGGGGGCGTAGCTCCCGCTCTGAATCTGATCTGACGAAGTCCGCACCTTACAGAGCGGGTCTTTCACAGTTCCGCTGAGGCGAAACCGTTCCCATCTCCCGTCCCCATTAGCCATCAAGCTGAGCGAGGATTCTGCGCATATCGGCGGCCTGTTCGGGGTAGATCTCGGCGAAGGCAGGGTCGTGGGCAAGGTAAACGATCTCATCCGTGGTAAAGATGACTCTGCCATCCTCGTTATCCGCGCTGCGCGCGAAAGCATGACGCAGGACCTCCAGATAAAATGGACCATCCATACCTCCGGGTGAGAGCCCCGGCGGATCATCCCCCGACTGCCCGGTTTCGTGTATCAGTTCACCCCCGCCGGGATCATTCCCGGGCACATCATTCAAATCACCGGACGTTGGATCCGGCTCCGGGAAGCTGCCGGGCGATTCTTCGTGTACCGTACTTTCTGATTTGTTCCCGATCTCTTCGCTTTGTCCGATCGGGGCTTCCGAATCGTTCGTTATTCCGGAAGTCCCAGTTTCAGAGTTCACAATTTCGCATTCCGAATCAGGTAATGATTCCGCATTCCGCATTCCGAATTCCGAATCGGATTTTGCTTCCGGATTGCCCGCTTCCGCTTCCTCCGTTCGGGTTTCCGGATCATCCGTTGTCCCGGAATTTTCTGCTTCAGAAGTCTTCTCTTCCGGTTCCGATATACGGTCTTCGGAGTTCACAATTCCTGATTCCGCATTCCGATTTCTGCATTCCGAATTAGTTAACGATTCCGCATTCCGAATTCCGCATTCCGCATTGGACAAAGTTCCGAGGGCATTTCTGCGGCTGCCGACAGGGCTCTTCGACCCGTCCAGCGAAGTAAGCGCATGCGGCGCGGCAAGCGCCGCCGGTTCAAACAGCGCGGCAACATCCGGAAGCGCATGCCCATGATTCGAAGCAGACTGTGAATCAGGTAATGATTCCGCCTTCCGCCTTCCGAATTCCGAATTTTCTGAACCCTGAATCCTAAATCCTGAATCCTCACTGATCCCTGATCCCCGGCCCCTGGCCCCTGACGCGAGTTTGTCCCGCGTTTTGTACAGCCGCAGCAGCAGGTTCGTCCAACTCAGCTGGTTGATGAGCAGACGTTCGCTGATCTCCGGATGGGACTTTGCCGTCTGGATCACGCCGAGATAGCTCTTGCGGAAATGGTAAGAAGAGACGCTGATGAGCTCC
>CADACE010000015.1 GCA_902786265.1 uncultured Chloroflexota bacterium
GCGGAGCCGCTCCATCAGGTGAAAGTAACGGTATTCCATATCCAGCAGCGCGTCATCCACAGCCTGATGCTGATCCATATATTCGGTGAGAGCCCGGTCAATCTTATTGAAATGGACGGCAGTCATGGTATAGAGATTGGCGGTGTTGAGCTCTGCCAGCTCCGGAAAGACATGCTTTTTCTGTTCCAGAGCATACTTCTGCAGGCAGCTGCCGCCGAGATATTTGATGCCCTTCTCCAGCTGGGCAAGGCTTTTGAGATAGTCGGAGGAATGACGGTTGTATTTGACGGCCAGATCAAAAACGGACTGAACTTTCGTGAACAGCTTCGCGCATACATCGTTAAATCCCGCTGGATCATCGAGGTATTCGTCGATCACTTCAAACGGCAGCTCGGTATCCGCATCCGCGGAAACAGGCTCGTTTTCGCTTTTGCGCAGATATTCATCTGTTTCAGTGATCAGCAGTTCGCCGTTTGTCTGTGCCATCCCGGGTTCCCTTTCATAAGAGTTTGAAGTGTTCAGAGTTCAGCGTTCAGTTAACTCCGGCATTCGTTGATTAGATACGAATCATCTTAGGATGATCGTGAAATTAACTTCACTCTTCACACTTACTCTTCACACTTCAAACTTCAAACTTACAATAGAGTCTACCCCGAAACTTTCAAAAAGAAAACGGGCAATGTTGCCGGTTGACAAAACGTAAAAAATATGGTAGGGATATAGAACAAAAACAAAAGAGGTACAAAAGGGACAGGGCAAACTGTACCGATAACGGTACAGTTTGCCCTGTCCCTTTTGTACCTGCCACCCTTGCAGCGAAACTTCTTATATGAAGAATCTTCATATATAAAACGAATCAGGATTACCCCACACATCATGGGAATCAGAATCTCTGATACCTGACATCTGAATCCTTTTTCAAACTTTTCCGAAACTTCCCGACTTCTCAAAAAAGGGGCATCTTCATGGTAAAATAATGGTTTAGCTCAGTCAAAAAAGACTGAAGGGGAGGTAAAGATGACAAGGAAACCTGTAGTGGCTCTGGTCGGCCGTCCCAATGTCGGGAAAAGCACCTTATTCAATCGGCTCTCGGGGACCCGGGATGCTATTGTAGATGATGTACCGGGAACGACGCGGGACAGATTGTTCGGTCACGCCGAATGGTGCGGAACAGAATTCGACATCATCGATACCGGCGGGATCGACCCGGAACAGGCGGGACAGAAGACACCTCTTTCCGTCGGTTCAGCCGATTTTATCTCCGAGATCAAAACCCAGGCAATTTTAGCGGTTGAAGAAGCGGACGTAGTCCTGTTCCTGACCGATTCCACCACCGGCGTTACTGCCGCGGACCGGGAGATCGCGCAGATCCTGCGCCGCCTGCAAAAAAATGTCGACGGCAAACGCACGCCCCCGGTACTTCTGGTCGTCAACAAAGCCGATTCCAACAACCTGCGGGCAAACGTTCCTGAATTTTATGAACTCGGGATGGGCGATCCTTACCCGATTTCAGCTATTCACGGCACCGAGACCGGCGACCTGCTGGACGCGCTCTGTGCCCTTTTCCCGGAACAGGAAGAGGAAGAAGAGGACGACAGCGTCAAAATCGCCATTGTCGGGCGCCCGAATGTCGGGAAATCCAGCCTGCTGAACCGCCTCTGCGGTGAAGACCGTGTGATCGTCAGCGACATTCCCGGAACCACCCGTGATGCCATTGACACCAAACTGATGGTCGATGATGTTCCCGTCACGCTGGTAGATACCGCAGGGATCCGCCGCAAGGGGAAAGTGGAAGCGGGCGTTGAGAAATATTCGGTGATCCGCTCCATGCGTGTGATCGAGGAAGCGGATGTATCACTGCTGGTCATTGATGCCACCCAGGGTATTTCCACCCAGGAAGCCCACATTGCCGGCTATATTCTGGAGGCCTGGAAGAGCGTTGTGGTAGTCGTCAACAAATGGGACGCGATCGAAAAAGATACCTACACCATGCAGCAATTCACGGAAAAGATCCGCAAAGACCTGAACTTTCTGGATTATGTTCCGATCCTTTTCGTTTCCGCGAAGACCGGGCAGCGAACCAACCAGATCCTGCCGACCGCGCTGCAGGTACAGGAACAGCGTCTGGTCCGCATTCCTACCTCCGCGCTCAATGACGCGATCCATGAAGCCCAGGATAAACATCACGCCACATCTAAATCCGGGCGTTCCCTGCAGATGTATTACGCGACGCAGGTCCGGTCCGATCCGCCAACGTTCATGATTTATGTCAACGATCCGGATCTCGCGCACTTCACCTACAAACGCTATCTGGAAAATCAACTGCGGGAAAAATTCGGGTTCGTCGGTACGCCGATCCGCTTTGTGTTCAAGGCGAGAAGGTAGGATCAGGGATCAGGGGCCAGGAGCCAGGGACCAGGTGTCTGGGGCCAGGCAGCAACCAACCACCAGACACCAGCAACCAGCCACTAAAATAATCAGATATTAATAGCATTTTTACATTTCAGGTGTATGATTAGGAGAATAGAGGAATTTTTAAATGGCAAAGAATATAAAAAACAGAAAATCCTATACTAAAGAAATTAACGAAGCGGAGAAACCAAAACAGAAACCGAAGTGGCGTGAGATCGTAGAAGACATCCTGCTTGCCGTTGTGCTCTATTTTGCAATCGACTTCTGCATCGGCCGCTTCCGCGTTGAAAACATTTCCATGGAAACGACCTTCCACGAAGGACAGCTTGTGATGGTGAACAAACTGAATTACAAATTCAGTGAACCCCGCCGCGGGGACGTAGTGATTTTCCATTCTCCCGTTGATCCGGGAAAGGATTATATCAAGCGGATGATCGGCCTGCCGGGCGACCATGTAGAGGTCACGGACGGCGAGCTTTACATCAACGGTGAAAAAATCGAAGAACCCTGGCTGCACGAACCGATGCAATATTCCGGGTCATGGGATGTCGGTGAAGGGCAATATTTCGTTTTGGGCGATAACCGGAACCATTCCTCCGATTCCCACGTCTGGGGCGGCGTCCCGAAGAAGAACCTGATCGGAAATGCTTTCTTCCGTTACTGGCCGCTCAACCGGATCAGTGTGATCCGCGACAGCATCGCGCTTACCGCAGACAGTTCAAAATAAAGGAATTTGATATATGGACGAAGAAAGAAAATATTGTCCTGAGTGCCAGGTCGGCGTCATTCGGCGGAAAAAAGGGACTTATTATACCTGGATCGAAAATGAGATCGTCATCGTTCCGGATTTTCCCTGCTGGGTCTGCGATGTATGCGGGCACCGCGACTGGGATCAGGGTGCTGTCTTTAATCTGGGAATGATCCTCTCACCGGCAGCAGGGACCCCTGCTTTTGACCGCATCGCGAACATTCCCGCGGGAGCGAACAGCGATAAAGACAAAACGATCAGAAAACCCAAAGCGCGCCGGTCCGCCCTGTAAACGTGGAAATTAAATCAATAATGTGAAAACTGCCTTATAAAAGGCAGTTTTTTTATGAATAACCTTTTTTCTTAAGAATCGTTGATTAGTGATAGAATATTATAAGGCGATAAGTATTATATTCATCATTGCCTGCATTTTCATGCAATGAGATTTAATAAATATCAAAAGAAATTATATCGATACTTCATCATATAGAAAAGAGGATTTTGTGATGGCAGATATCAATCTCGAAAAATATGGGATTAACGGAACTACCGAAATCGTTTATAACCCTTCGTATGAATTACTCTTCGAAGAAGAAATGAAACCCGAACTGACCGGCTATGAAAAAGGTCAGCTCACCGAACTGGGTGCCGTCAATGTGATGACCGGCGTCTACACCGGACGTTCCCCTAAAGATAAATACATCGTCATGGATGAAAATTCCAAAAACACCGTTTGGTGGAACAGCCCGGAATATCCGAATGACAACCACGTTCTCAGTGAAGAGAATTGGGCTGCGCTGAAAGATATCGCCGTAAAAGAACTTTCCGGCAAGCGTCTTTTTGTCGTGGATGCCTTCTGCGGTGCCAACCATGACACCCGCATGGCTGTCCGCTTCATCATGGAAGTTGCCTGGCAGGCTCACTTCGTCCGCAACATGTTCATCAAACCGACAGCGGAAGAAGAAGCTGAATTCACTCCGGATTTCACTGTTTACTGCGCTTCTCTGGCCAAGGTCGAGAACTACAAGGAAATGGGCCTGAACTCCGAAACAGCCGTTGCCTTCAACATCACCTCCCGTGAACAGGTCATCATCAACACCTGGTACGGCGGCGAAATGAAGAAAGGTATGTTCTCCATGATGAACTACTACCTGCCGCTGAAGGGCATTGCCGCGATGCACTGCTCCGCCAACACCGATATGGAAGGCAACCACACCGCCATCTTCTTCGGTCTCTCCGGCACCGGCAAGACCACCCTTTCCACCGACCCGAAACGTCTGCTCATCGGCGACGATGAACACGGCTGGGATGACGAAGGCGTCTTCAACTTCGAAGGCGGCTGCTACGCGAAAGTCATCAACCTCGATAAGGATTCCGAACCTGACATCTACAACGCTATCCGCCGCGACGCGCTGCTGGAAAACGTCACCGTTGACGAAAACGGCAAGATCGACTTCGCTGACAAGTCCGTCACCGAAAACACCCGTGTTTCCTACCCGATCGAACACATTGAAAAGATCGTCAAGAACGTCCGCCCGATCTCTTCCGGCCCTGCTGCCGAGAACGTGATCTTCCTTTCCGCAGATGCTTTCGGCGTACTGCCTCCGGTCTCTATCCTGACCCCGGAACAGACCCAGTACTACTTCCTGTCCGGCTTCACCGCCAAGCTCGCCGGTACCGAACGCGGTATCACCGAACCGACCCCGACCTTCTCTGCCTGCTTCGGCCAGGCTTTTCTGGAACTGCACCCGACAAAATACGGTGAAGAACTGGTGAAACGCATGCAGCAGTCCGGCGCCAAGGCTTACCTGGTCAACACTGGCTGGAACGGCACCGGCAAGCGCATTTCCATCAAGGATACCCGCGGCATCATTGACGCCATCCTGAACGGCGACGTCCTGAAAGCCCCGACCAAGCAGATCCCGTTCTTCAATTTTGAAGTCCCGACCGAACTGCCGGGTGTGGATCCTGCCATTCTTGACCCGCGCGACACCTATGCCGATGCTTCCGAATGGGAAACCAAGGCAAAGGATCTGGCCGGCCGCTTCATCAAGAACTTCAAGAAATACGAAACCAACGAAGCCGGCAAGGCCCTCGTCGCCGCCGGTCCGAAGCTTGACTGATTCGTATCAAATGTGTTATGAAAACAGCGGGTGTATCCCGCTGTTTTTTTGCATCTTCTGAAACCATAAGGAGAAAAGTATCATGCTTGAAATCGGAACAAAAGCCCCGGAATTTTCCCTGCCGGATCAAAACGGGGAAATGAAAAGTTTATCGGATTATAAAGGACAGAAAGTGATCCTCTATTTCTACCCGAAGGATATGACCTCAGGATGTACCAAACAGGCCTGCGGATTCGGTGAAATGTATCCGCAGTTCCGCGAAAAGGGAGCCGTCGTCCTGGGCGTCAGCAAAGACAGCGTTGCTTCACACAAGAAATTTGAAGAAAAATACGGGCTGCCCTTCACCCTGCTTGCCGACACCGAACTGGAAGTCATCAAGGCTTACGATGTCTGGAAAGAAAAGAAGCTTTACGGAAAAACTTCCATGGGTGTGGTCCGCACCACGTATCTGATCGATGAGGAAGGGACTATCATCAAAGCATTTGACAAGGTAAAGGCCGCGGAAAACCCGGCACAGATGATGGGTGAGCTGTAAGCCGAACCGACTGAAATCATAATGTAATAACAAAAGGCGGCCCTGAGCCGTCTTTTGTTATAATAAACGGCAGTTTTTTGAGGTCAGCGTTTAATTTTCATTATGAATTCATCGGTTGTAAGATCGGCATTTTTCAAATCCCTGCCGGTGATGGCGGGATATGTGGTTCTGGGTATCGGTTTCGGCATCCTGCTGCAGAAAGCAGGGTACGGCGTACTGTGGGCATTCGCCATGAGCCTGCTCATCTATGCCGGTTCCATGCAGTATGTCGGCATCGGGCTCATCACCGGCGGTGCTTCTGTCCTCACCACTTTCATCACCACGATCATGGTAAACGCCCGTCACCTGTTTTACAGCATTTCCATGATCGACCGTTATAAAGATTCCGGAAAATACAAGCCTTATCTGATCTTCGCACTCACGGATGAGACCTATTCCCTGCTTTGCGACGGGCATGCTCCCACGGAAGGCGACCCGAATCTTTACCGCTTCCTGGTCTCACTGTTTGATCACTGCTACTGGGTAACAGGCAGCGTTCTGGGCAGCCTGCTGGGTGCGGTGATCCCTTTCTCGACCGCGGGAATAGAGTTTTCCATGACCGCGCTGTTTATCGCGTCCTTTACGGAACAATGGCTCAGTACCCATGACCATATTCCGGCGCTTACCGGTCTGCTCAGTACACTGCTTTGCCTGCTGATCTTCGGCGCCGAACGCTTTTTGATCCCGGCAATGCTGCTCATCACGCTGCTGCTCACGATCCTGCGCAGACGGGAGGAGAAGGTATTATGAACGCAGCTGTCCTCATCGCAGTCATGTCACTGACAACCATCCTGCTTCGTTTTCTGCCGTTCCTGATCTTCCGGAAGCAGACCCCGCCTTACATCACGTATCTCGGGAAAGTACTGCCGCCGGCGATCATCGGCATGCTGGTGGTTTACTGTCTGAAAGATGTCACGATCATGTCCCATCCGCACGGACTTCCGGAACTGATAGCCTCTCTCACCGTGATCGTGCTGCAGGTTGTGAAGCGCAATTCCCTGCTGAGTATTCTCTCCGGAACAGCCGTCTATATGCTGCTGATACAGCTGATATTCTGAGTATTCCCGCAATTGAAGAGAAGGTTCCCTTCGTTCCGTGAATCGTGATATGATTGTAATGTGATAATTATTTAATTTCTGAATAGCAGCTCTTCAGAATCCGCTGACAAAAAGCTCCGTTCCCGCGAAATCGGGCGGACAGTTCCTCTCGGCGCAGACGCCCCGGGTGAACCGTCCCGGAGAAGGTTTTGAACAGATACCCTGAACAAAGGAGAAAATTATGCTGAAAATTTACGGAAGTGAACTGTGCCCCGATTGTGTGGCATGCAAAGCGGCTTTTGACGCTAATGACATCTCATATGATTTCGTGAACATTACCGGCTCCATGCGGAACCTCAAGGAATTTCTGAAACACCGGGACAGCGATCCGGTGTTTGATGACGCCAGGAAAAACGGGTACGTCGGGATCCCGGCCCTGATGTCTGAAGACGGCAGCATTACCCTCGACTGGGAAGCCCTTCTTGCTGCAAAAGGCATCCCCACCGTTCCCGCAGAACCGGCCGGAAAAGCCTGCCGTATTGATGGAACCGGATGCTGACACATTATGGACGATCAAAAGAATATCAAAAAATATCTTCTGCCGCTCATCATGCTCGCTGTTTTTGAAGCAGTGGCGGTGACCCTTTGGCTCACAAAAGACAACCTGTTTTACCTCTTCAACTTCAGCTACATCGGCTGCTCGATCGCGCTGGGGATGTTCCTGTATATCCGGAAATACCGTCATGCCCGGCGGGTCGTCCAGCTGCTGGTCGGTCTGTATATGCTGGTATATCTCGGCATCATCTGCAGGGAGAACATGCAGATCGAGGGATTCTGGTATTACCTCTTCACCGGCGTATTTGAGGCGGCAACGATCCATTATGCCGTGGCAAAGATTTTCGGTCCGCTGCTGTTTGGACGGGGCTGGTGCGGATATGCCTGCTGGACCGCCATGGTTCTTGATTTTCTGCCCTATAAAGTCCCGCAGCAGCCGCGGAAAAAGATCGGCTGGATCCGTTACATAACCTTCGTGCTTTCGCTGGTCTTCGTCGCGGCATTGTTCCTGACGCATGTCGGCAGCCTCGAAAAGATCATGTTTTGGGCTTTTCTGATCGGCAATGTCTTATATTATGCTGCCGGCATCATTCTGGCATTCGCTTTCAAAGACAACCGGGCTTTCTGCAAGTATATCTGCCCGATCACGGTTTTTCTGAAACCGATGAGCTATTTTTCCCTGATGAGGGTCAAATGCGACAAAAGCAAATGTGTCTCCTGCGGGAAATGCAAACGCGTCTGCCCGATGGATGTGGATGTGACCGATAACTCACGGCAGCGGAAGAACGGGACGGAGTGCATCCTCTGTATGGAATGTGTCAAAGCCTGTCCGAAAAAGGCGCTGTAAAAATTCAAAAGAGGGGCGGTTTCATTCATACCGTCCCTCTCTGTTTTAAGATAACACCCCTGCTGCAATTTTTATTTCAAAAGTCTTTTGACCTCGGTCAATGAAAGATTTTGCTCCTCAGCGATCCGGGCAAGGTCATCATACTCATATTTGACCTGCTTTGCCCCATAACCAAAGGAAGTCTTTTTCCTGACCTCACCGTAAGGTGTCTGAAGGGTTTCAAACTTCCTGTCGAGGACATAGCGGTTAAAGGAAGCTTCCCGGATACCGATCGTCGTGGTATGTTTAAACATGCATTCAACGATCCTGTCCCTGTCTTCTTCTGAACAGAGAACACAGAGCCTGATGGCGGGGCGGGATTTTTTCATGCTGATCTGCATCGTATAAACGTCTCTTGCACCCGCTTCGAACAGGCGGTCCATCGCGAAACCGACTTCCTCACCGGTCATGTCATCAACGTTGCAGGAAAGCTCCAGTACGGAATCGGTCTTACCCTCAGTCTCCCCCAGCGTTACACGTACACAATTCGCACGGGGGAAATCTTTCTTTCCCATGCCGTAACCGATGGCTGTTGGTTTCATTACAGGCATATCCCCAAATCGGGATGCGAAATGCTTCAGCAGCGCCGCCCCGGTCGGGGTGCAAAGCTCTCCCTTGATCTCCCCTCCGTAAATCGGGACACCCTGAAGAATATGCAGGGTCGCGGGAGCCGGGACCGGCAGGATCCCGTGGGCGCACCGCACCTGCCCGCTGCCGACATGGATCGGTGAAACCACAACTTCATCCGGAGCGATTTCATTCATCAGCAGGCATACGGCAGTGATATCCGCGACCGCGTCCATCGTTCCGACTTCATGGAAATGGATCTCCGTCACCGGGACCCCGTGGGCATGACTTTCGGCCTCCGCGATCAGCTGATAAACAGCGAGAACATCGTCTTTTACTTTATCAGGTACATTCAGGTCTGCAACGATATGCCCGATCTCATGCATACTGCTGTGGTGATGGTGATGCTCATGGTGTTCTTCATCATGAGCATGCTCGTGCTCATGTACATGTTCATGAGCATCGTCTTCATGATCGTGGATATGAACATGAAAATGACCGTGAACGTGCTCATGAGTATGTTCATGGAAATGATCATGGGGATGGTCATGCGCATGTTCGTGCATATGCTCGTGCGTGTGCTCATGAAGATCTTCTCCCTCTTCCACGTCACCTACAAGCACTGTCATATGCGTGCCATGGATCCCGCATTTTTCGGAATCTTCCCGGCGGAAGGTCACGTTCGGAATTCCGATCTCGTTCAATTTTTCAACAAAAGTATCCGGTTCCGGCATCAGTTCCAGCAAAGCAGCTGTCAGCATATCCCCGGCAGCACCCATTCCACAGTCAATAAATAATGTTCTCATTTCCCTTCTTTCACAAGACCAGGGACAAAAGCATCGTCCGCCTTTGTCCCCTCAAAAATCAATTTTCAACGTTTTGTTCTAAAGCATCAGGCGGTAAATCGCTGTGCAGTCTTCTTCGCTGAGTTCTACAAAACCACTGATGGATCCGGTCCGGCCATTGCCGTTGCACAGGACATCCACCAATTGCGGGATATCTTCTTCTTTGGCGCCGATTTCCGCAAAATTCTTCGGCATCCCGAGAGAGATCAGGAAGGAACGCAGCGCTTCAATGCCGGCCTTCGCGGTGACTTCAGGATGATAGAAATCCATCTTGCAGCCCCAGACGCGGACAGCGACCTGGGCGAAGCGGGTAACGTCATGGTTCATCACATACGTGAAGACCGCAGGCATGACCACCGCCAGACCCGCACCGTGAGCGCAGTCATAAAGCGCGGAAAGCTCATGTTCTATATTATGGCTGTTCCAGTCCTGAGACCGTCCGACACCGACTGCGTTATTATGCGCCATCATGCCCGCCCACATGATATTCGCCCGGGCATCATAGTTATTCGGATCAGCGATCACACGCGGCCCCTCATGGACCAGTGTCATCATCAGGGCTTCGATGAGGCGGTCTGTTACTTCCACTTCCTTCGTGTTGGTCAGGTAGCGTTCATACAGGTGCGCCATAATGTCGGTGATCCCTGCGGCTGTCTGATAGGGAGGCAGGGTCTGTGTCAGTGCCGGATTCAGGATGGAGAACTTCGGGCGAATCGCGTCGCCGGTAGCTCCGCGCTTGTACATGCCTTCTTCTTTGGTGATCACGCTGTCCGGGCTGCCTTCACTGCCCGCGGCAGCGATGGTCAGGACCGTACCGACCGACAGGGCGTTCTCGATGTATTTTCCGCAGTAGAAATCCCAGAAATCGCCGTCATAGACGGTACCGGCCGCGATAGCCTTTGAAGAATCGATCGTACTGCCGCCGCCGACAGCCAGGACGAAGTCAATTCCTTCCTTCCGGCAGAGGTCGATCCCTTCATAGACCAGACCGCTGCGGGGATTGGGTTTTACACCGCCCAGCACCAGGTACGGAATGTTTTCGGCTTCCAGGGATGCCTTCACCCGGTCGATCAGACCGGAACGGACTACACTGCCGCCGCCATAGTGGATCAGGACTTTTGTCCCGCCAAAGCGCTTGACCATTTTTCCCGTTTCTTTTTCACTGTCTTTACCAAACACGAAACAGGTGGGAGAATAAAACATAAAATTATCCATAACAGCATTATACCTTTCTGTCATTATATCATTGAAATATTTCGGTCCGCTTACCTGCTCAAAGTATTAGCGGACAAACTACAGCTATGATAAGTATATATTATTTTACATTATTTTGAATTTTTTCTCTTCCATACAGATAAATATCCACATATAATAGGGAAAACAATTGTTATTTTATTCTGTCCCGGCACAGGGAAAAAAATATGAATCAAAAAAATAAGGAGAAAAATATGATTTACGATTACAAAATCACAACCGGCAAAGGTGAAGAGCTGGACCTCAATGATTATTGCGGCAAGGTGATCATGGTCGTCAACACTGCTACCGGATGCGGGTTCACCCCTCATTACGCGCCGATAGAACAGATGTACAGGGATTATCATGACCAGGGGCTTGAAATTCTGGATATTCCCTGCAACCAGTTCGGCGGTCAGGCTCCCGGTACCGACGACGAGATCCACGAATTCTGCACCATGCACTTCAACACCACCTTTCCGCAGATGAAAAAGGCCTGCGTCAACGGTGAAAATGAACTGCCGCTCTATACCTACCTCAAATCACAGAAAGGCTTTGAGGGATTCGGTGAACATCAGTACAAAGCGCTGCTTGAGGAAATGTTCGCGAAAGCCGATCCTGACTGGGCAAGCAAACCGGATATCAAATGGAATTTCACAAAATTCATCATCGACCGGGAAGGCAATGTCGTCGCCCGTTTTGAACCGACCGCTGATATGGCGGAAGTCGAAGCATGCATAAAGTCTTTGCTTTGAGATAATTTCAGCAGCTTTTAATGTGATCATTCTGCCCCGGTGCCTGCCGGGGCATGATGTTATATGTGTGTTCCGCAGGAAAAACCGCAATCTTGTGATTTATAATAATTGCATGAGATGCTGTCAGTTCAGAGAATCTGACCAATCGGAGGTTATAGGGGGCAGGAAATAGGAGATAGAGAATAGTGAGCATAATTTCTTAAAGGCGGCAGCCACTCTATCCACTATATCCTGTTTCCTGTTCACTATAACAAATTCGGATTTATAGGGGTTAGGACATAGGAGATAGGGAATAGTGAGTATAATTTTCTCAAGGCGGCAGCCACACTATCCGCTATATCCTGTTTCCTATTCACTATAACAAATTCATATTTATGGAGGTGAATGAAATGTCTAAAAGTGAAAGATTTGAAAAGGTTTATTCCCAGGGATCACTGACTGTTACCGAGATCTGGGTAGATAAGGAAACAGGAGTGAATTACATATTTCACGCAAGCGGTTACTCGGGCGGAATGACTGTGCTTCTCGATAAGGACGGAAAACCCGTTATCACTCCGAATGAAGACAAATAAGCTCCGGCTTGCGAAATCAGGGATTGCGGAGATTCAGACATGAGAATGTATGCCCGGCTCAAAGAGCCTCTTAAATCCGGTGAGAATACTTACACATATAAAATCATGTTGTATAAAACCGAAAAAGACCTTTGGCTCTTTGAGTATTCCTCTCCGGACGCGGTTCTTTGCTCATCAGACCGCTGCTATGATTCGTTGGAAGATCTTTTTGATAACTGGAATGATCTGATCGATGAAAGAGGCTGGATCGAATTGGATGATCCGCTGCCGCATTGCCAGCATGATGCCTTCATCCCTCTTCGGGTGAAAGGCAGGGACAGCGGAAAACCGGAGTGGGGTATTTACGAAACATTGAAAGACGGGAAATGGGTCGAATATAAACCCGTGCGATAATCATCCGTACGGATGATGTGATATTGAGGGAAGTAAAATATCAGGAGACATATCTATGGGAACGGAATGGAATCAGCCCAAACTCCCGAAATGGGCTCATAATCTGCCCGGTTTGGGAATCAGGAAGCTGAATTTTATAGATCGCAATCCGGGTATTTTCGGCCGGAATGTGGTTCCGGAAATCAAAAGAATAACCTTTTTGGATCATCTTCCTGATCAAAAAGGGATCTCTTTTGATCTTTCGCGCGGGACAAAACTGTCTGTCATGGCATGTCTTTCGAAAAACAAAGAGGACCTGTATATCGGTGCGGACGGCGGGATCAATGCGGCTGACATCTGCGACCATTTATTTGAAGGATTGAAGCATATTGAGCAGATCGTCTTTACATGGGATTCCTTCCACACAGATTTTACGGAAAATTTTTCCCATATGTTCCGGGACTGCATGAGCCTGAAATCCCTCAGCGTCACATCATTCAGGACCTCGAAAGCGGTTTTCTTCAATGATATGTTCAGCGGATGCAAAAGTCTTGAATCGCTTGAACTCGGGAGTTTTTATATCCACCAGGGAGAAAAGTGGGGAAAGCTTTTCGATAAAAATTGTAATTCATACAGTTTCCGGGCTTCTCCGTTCATTGACCGTATGTTCAGCGGCTGCGAAAGCCTGACACGCCTGGATCTCAGCAGTTTTGATACAACCAGAGTTGTTGATTTTACAGGCATGTTCGAAAACTGCAAAAATCTCCGTACCCTGCGGCTGGGCAGCCGGTTTGTGATCCGTTCAGACGCGGATACAAAGGATATGTTCACCGGATGCGAAAAGCTCGATAAAAGCCGGATGCCGAAAGCTCTGTAAATCTGAAAGAAACCTGTGATAAAATCTGAATTACATATATTAATATCCGTGGAGAATTGATATGTCCTGCTGGCACAAAACGAAATTATTAAGAATTCCTGTTTCGGCACTCGGGTTTAAATATCTGCGTGAGTGGCAGAAATTCGCGAAAAAGCATCAAGATGATTTTCAATGGGAGGTAGGATACTTCTGTGAATCATTGTGTGACGATTATCCGTATGGGTTGGGTTGGGGTGAGACTGAGTTTACCGATCCGGACTGGGATCTGACTCAGCGGGATCCCAATCATCCGGAGATCGTCCCCGGCCCGTTTCTCGATTATTATCTGAGTGATATATATCCGCTCAACCCGGAATACAACAGTTTTGGGGAAAATAATGATGTCTCCCACGTGTCTAAAGAGGACAGGGAGTATTATCTTCCCAAATATCAGAGCCTGTTCCCGCATCTGACGCTGAAAGATATGGAAGCTTTACGAAAGTGTGAATTTGAATGGCATGACGGAACCGATGCGCCATACCTTTACTCAGATTTGGATGAAGACTGATTCCGCTGATAAATTTGTCAAAATGCCGTCATCTGTACAGGAGAAAACTACATGAAAAGGATCTCAAAAGATCAATATTATATCAATATCGCACAGAGTGTGTCATCCCGCAGCACCTGTCTCAGAAGGCAATACGGCTGTGTTATTGTAAAAGATGATGAAATCATCGCGACCGGATACAACGGTGCTGCCCGGGGAGAACCAAACTGCTGTGACGTTTATGAAAAATGCCCGAGAATGAATGCCGAGCATAATTCCGGAAATTACGGGGATTGCGCGGCGGTTCACGCGGAGCAGAACGCCATGCTGTCCGCATCAAGAAACCGCATGCTCGGAGCAACGCTTTACCTTGCGGGGAAAGAATATAAAGAAGGCGAAGGTTTCGTTGAAATGACCGAATGTACTCCGTGCCCGATTTGCGAACGAATGATCCGCAACGCGGGTATCGCACGGGTCATCGGTCCCCAAAACATAAAGGAATAGCCCTGCGTCATTTCACACGGATATGACTGTTCGATAGTGTCCTCTGTGCTGCTTCAGCGGCAGGCTTCTCATGATCAATAAAAATGTCACAAGATAAATTTTTTCATTGTTACGGAAGAAAAAATGACAAAGGATGAAATAATGGCTCTTGTCAATCGTTCTCTTTTTGCATCGATTGGCTATACTGATGAAGCGGGCAGGCAGAATATCCGCAGAGTCTTTTGTGTATGGCACAAAGGATTGGGCAGACATCTGATTTCAACAAACACAAGTTCAGCCCACGTACAAAGCCTTCGGAAAAACGGGAATGCCTGCCTGTATTTCTCTGATGATTCAGCTTTTGAGGGACTTTGCTTATTCGGAAAATTTGAAGCACACTTCGAGAGAGAATACCGCGAACTTCTCTGGAACAAGGGAGATGAAAAATACTAACCGAAAGGCGTTGAGGATGAAGATTACTGTATTCTGGAATTCATAGCTGAAAGCGGACGTTTTTACCGCTATGACGGGAAAGGCGATCTATCGGCTTCTGATATCGAGACATATGATAAAGGCAGGAGATTTGAGAACGGATATAATGCCGCTGCCACAAAAAATTGACATATTATTATTTATGTAAGAGCCGTATAAAACGAAATTCATCAGATAAATATCACCGGCAGATCTTGTAAAACCAAATCACACAGGAAAGAGAGCGTATGAAAAAGTGTTTATTTTTTATGATTCCGGCAATCCTTCTGCTTGTCTCCTTTTTCGCCGTATATGCCGATGATATCGTGATCCTTTATACCAACGATGTTCACTGCGGTTACAAAGATAATCTCGGATACAGCACTGTGGCGGCTCTGAAGGATTTCTATAAGACGGTGACACCGAACGTGCTGCTTGTTGACAGCGGTGATGCGATCCAGGGGGATGTGATCGGTGCGGTTTCCCAGGGTGAGTATATCATAGACTTTATGAATGACGCCGGTTATGACTATGCCTCACTCGGGAACCATGAATTCGACTATGGTTTGGATCGTCTTGCTGAGCTGGCTGAAATGGCTGATTTCCAATATGTTGACTGCAACATTACCTATTCCGGTACCGAAAGCAATAAGCTTGCGTTCCTGAAACCGTATGCAGTTCACGACTTCGATGATGTGAAGGTCGGTATCGTCGGTGTTGATGCGCCGGAGACACTTACGACCTCCACACCGGCCTTTTTTAAAGAGAACGGTGAATTTGTCTATAGTTTCGGTCAGGGTGAAAATGGCGCGATCCTCTATGGCCGGGTCCAGGATGCCGTTGATGCCTGTAAGGCTGAAGGTGCTGACTTTGTTATCCTGCTTTCTCACCTGGGAACGGATGATGAAAATGCTCCTTACCGCTCCATTGACGTCATCAGGAATACGCATGATATCGATGCCTGTCTGGACGCTCATTCCCACAGTGTGATCACGGCGAAGTATGTCGCCAACGACCGCGGCGAACTGATCCCGCTGTCCTCCACCGGTACGAAGCTGCAGTATATCGGAATACTGATGATCACAGAGGGAGGCCTTCTGACCACGACCATTGTCAACGGCGAGCTTCCAAAGAGCGCGGAGTTTGATGAAGACGCGGCCATGATCACAGCCGCATATGAAGAAGTGATCAATGAAGTCATGGCACATTCCAACGTCGACCTGCGGATATCCGATGCAAATGGCGTCCGCATGATCCGCTCCCGTGAAACCAATCTCGGTGACCTCGTCGCTGACGCTTACCGCAGTGCCGCCGGAGCTGATATCGCGTTTGTCAACGGCGGAGGTATCCGTTCTGATCTGGCTGCAGGTGATCTGACTTACGCTGATATGATGGCCTGCCATCCGTTCGGCAACTCGATCATCGCCATCAAAGCCACAGGGCAGCAGATCCTCGATGCCCTCGAATGGGGCGCCCGGGCTGCCCAGGCTGAATACAAGGACGCTGAAGGCAACACAGTCGGTGAAATCGGACAGTTTGTCCACGTTTCCGGTCTGCGCTATACGATCAACACTTCCGTCGAATCCCCCGCGATTGCCGATGTCAACAGCATGTTCTTCGGCATGATCGAAGGTGCTCCGTATCGCGTTTCCGATGTGGAAGTTGAGAAGGACGGCGAATGGGTCCCGCTTGATACGGAAGCTGAATATATCCTCGGAGGCCATGACTATATGCTTCTGGAGCAGGGCGGCGGTTTTACCATGTTCGAGGGGGATGAATTGGTCCTTGATTCCGGTATTCCGGACTACCAGGTTCTGGTGAATCACATTGTTTCCTTCGATGGTGACCTCAGCGCCTATGCTGAACCCCAGGGCCGTATCATTGTCAAATGACATGATAACAAAATTCGGATCCGGCTGTTCAGTGAATAAAGAATGAATAAAATAACAATTTTCCGGGATATAATTAAATTGGATCCAGTGGTCAGACATCAGTGATCAGCGCCATATTTTTTTGACAGATGCGGCAAATGCGTGAATGCGTGAAATTTTATTCACGCTTATGTCCGATAGCCTGCCAGGGCTTTCTGTTTACCGGTACAAAACTGCTATGAGTTTTTCCAGGCGGCCAATGATGCAGCAGAAAGGCAGCTTATTATGGAACGGAACAAATCTTTTTTATTTATATTCCTCGCGGCAGCACTGCTCTTTGTGATCCTTTGCATGCCCCTGCACATTGCATATGGGGAAACTGAGGATCTGCTCCATGAGCCCAGGGTTTTTCCAAATGAAGCGCTTTCCACCGGTCAGGAAACAATATGGAACTGTATTTACTTTGGCCGCTATCCTTCCGCGGAAGTTGTGAAGAGCAGTTGGGACTCGGTGGATGCCTATGCGATCAGGGACAAAGATGTGATTCGGGATGATGAGCTGTATACGCGTCTTTCTGGAGCCAGCTGGTCCGATAACAGGTTATCCCTGGACGGGCAGACCTATATCCGTATCAATCGTACGGATGCCGTTACAGCAGCGGCAGACAGGGAACAGCACTATCGATGGAATGATACCGGCGAATGGCACTATTTTGTCGAGGAACCCATAAAATGGCGGCTCCTCTCCCTGCAGGACGGCAAAGCTCTGCTCTTATCGGACCGGGTCCTGGATTGCTTCCCGTTCAACCTGACAGACGAGGAAGTCACCTGGCAGACTTCTTCCATCCGCAGCTGGCTGAACGGATATGGCAGCAGTCAAAATCTTGACGGAGTGGACTATTCCGGCAAAGGATTTATGAACAGCGCATTTACTCCGGACGAACTGGAAGCGATCCTCAAAACCACATGCAGTACTCCGGATAATACGGATTACGACACTGACAGCGGTCCAGACACGCAGGATCGTGTATTTCTCCTTTCGAATGAAGAAGTCTATGCAGATGCAGCCGCGGCTGATTATGGGTTTTATGCCGGCCGGGGGTATGCCGATCCTTCCAAACGTTTTGATTCGACCCTGTATGCGAAATGCAGAGGTACATGGTGGTCACCGGTGGACGACTACAAAGGAAATGCTTTCTGGTTCATGCGGACCAGCGGTTATACGCCTCAAAATGTCACTTATATATGTGACTTCGGTTTTGTCTACAGCCGTGGTACGACCGTGACATGCGACGATGCGGGCGTTCTTCCCGCGATCCGTCTCGATCTGTCAGCGGCCGATTTCGAATATGCCGGAGAAGTTTCCTCCATGGATATCGTAAAGGAGCCGGCACATACAGATTACAAAAAGCCCTCCGAGAAAAAAAACGTGCTCCGGGATCCGATAATCGAACCCGATGAATCTCTTCCCGGCGGAACAGCTGTCACTTGGGATACGGTTGCGTTTGGCAGCTACCCGCAGACCGAGATCCTGGAAAAAGGGGACGCGCTGACCGGGACAGAGGCGGATCCGATTCTGTTTCATAAATTGCAGGCAGCGAAATGGAACGGGGATGAGCTTGATCTGGACGGAAAAAGGTACAAACAGATCCATGGCCGGTACTTTCGATATGATCCCATCATCTGGCAGGTACTTGAGGTTTCGGACAATTCCGCCTTTTTGCTTTCCACGAAGGCACTGGACTGTATGCCGTATTATCATGAACTGACAGACGTAAACTGGAATCGTTCGGATGTCCGCAGCTGGCTGAACGGCCTTGGAGCAGATGATAACCTCTCAGGGAAAGATTACTCCGGCGAAGGGGACAGCTTTTTGTCAACAGCCTTCACTGAAAACGAACGGCTGTCAATACGATTTTCTGTCGTGGAGAATTCCGAAAATCACTACTTTGGCACTTCCTGCGGTCCTGATACCGAGGATCGGGTCTTTTTACTCTCTGAGAACGAGGTTTTCAGTTCTCCCGATGCCGAGAACTATGGTTTCCGTAACGATGATGCCACAGCTGATCCTGCCAAACGGTTCATTCCTACTGCCTACGCCCTTTGCCGGGGCATCTGGCAGTCAGATTTTGACGACAGCGCGGGAAATACCTTCTGGCTTCTCAGATCCAACGGATTCACGGCTTCCAATGTGGTTTACGTGGGTGAGCTCGGACATGTATATAACCGCGGGATCCCGGTCACTTGCCAGGACGCCGGACTGGTTCCGGCCATTCGTATTGACCTTGAGACAGCCGCATATTCCTACACCGGCACCCTCAGTTCCCGTGACCGGATCGCTAAGTAATTAATTGCAGAAAATCAATTTTCAGATGTTTGGTATACTTGGTAAGCAGACAGAATTATTTTTTTCTGATAAACATAATTTACAAGACACACCCAACCGTTTTTGGGATCATATAAAATCGGGATTTGGCTTCGGAAGGTTACATTACTTTAGAGGAAAAAATGGATAATATTGACGATTTCAGTATCAAAGACGGCGTGCTGTTAAAATACAAAGGCCCCGGCGGAAATGTGACGATTCCTGAAGGAGTGACAAATATCTGGGCAAGAGCCTTTGAATACCGTAATGATCTGACAAGTGTCCGGCTGCCGGAAAGCCTGGAAGGGATCACGTTTGAAGCATTTTGGGATTGTGAAAATCTGTCAAAAATCAATTGTCCGGAAAGATTGACACGAATCGGGATCAGAGCATTTAATGGCTGCACAAAACTGAGACTGCCGCGCAGGATGGATGAACTATACAATGCCGCTGATTTTGAGGCAAAGGACGGGATCGCGACCGGCTATTTCGGTTATCGTGCAACTGTCAGGATCCCGGACTTCGTCACAGGTATCGGAGAAGGGACCTTCTGCAATACCAGGGCACGGAAATATGTAAAACGTGTGATCCTTCACGACGGCATGACAAGCATTGGGAAGAATGCATTCCGCGGTACGCAGATCACCGATATCGTGATCCCGTCCTGTGTGACAAGCATCGGTCCGGGGGCTTTCGCCGGCTGTGACAGTCTTGAGGAAATCACGGTTCCGGGCAGCGTTAAACACATCGCCGCAGGGACTTTCCGGAGCTGCGAAAAGCTGGCGAAAGTAGTGCTCTCGGAAGGCGTGAGGAGCATCGGAGGCAACGCGTTTTTCAATTGCAAAAGTCTCAGGCAGGTCATTCTCCCTGAAAGCCTGGAAAAGATTGGCAGTGACGCCTTCTGGGACTGTACGGCTCTTGAAGAGCTTCGGATCCCATCAGGGGTAACTCAATTCGAAACGACCCCGTTCCGGAACTGCTGCAGACTGAAAAATCTGCAGGTATCTCCCGAAAACCGGGCGTTCAAGAGCGCGGATAATGTAATTTTCACGAAGGACGGCCACACACTGGTCACAAGCGGTTGGAAAACCGGACGGTATGAGCTCCCGGACGGTGTGAGGGTGATCGGTGATCACGCGTTTTATGACTGCAGGAGCATGACGGAAGTCATATGTCCGGACAGTCTGACCGAAATCGATCAAATGGCATTTCAAAATTGCTTTGGACTGGAACGCATCAGGCTTCCCGAAGGTCTCAGGAGCATCGGGAAGCAGGCTTTTGACTGGTGCCAGGAACTTTCTGCCATAGATCTGCCGGCAGGTCTGGAGAGTATCGGCTCTTTTGCTTTTGCCAGCTGCGAAAGCCTGACCGGTGTGGCCATCCCTGACGCCATATCAGAGATCGAAACCGGCACATTCGAACTCTGTAAAAGCCTGAAGAGTGTCAGAATCCCCGATAGCGTGAAGATCATACACGGGAATGCTTTTCTCGCTTGTACAAGCCTGACCGAATTGCAATTCCCTTCTGGCCTTACAGACATCGGTTCCATGGCCTTTAAGGGCTGTACCGCTCTGACAGACATTGTGCTCCCGAAGGGGCTTACCACAATAGAGGAGATGGCATTTTACGGCTGCAGCAAAGTGAAACAGGTTTTGATTCCGGAAAACGTAAGAAATATCGGAGAAAAGGCGTTCCGCGGCTGCACGGGACTGACCTCCATAACGATTCCTGAGAGTCTGGAGAGCATCGGTCCGGGCGCATTCGGTTCCTGCCCAGGGCTGACGAGCGTTACACTGCCGGATTGTAAAGGTATCTTCCGCGCTTTCACCGGGTGCCGTAATTTACAGAAATACATTATCCCGCAAGGTTCGGAAAAGTATAAAACGATCGACGGTATTGTCTTCAGCATGGACGGGAAGAAACTGATTGCCTATCCGCCCGGGAGAAAATGTGAACGCTATGACATTCCCGAAACCGTTGAAGAGGTCTGCAGCTATGCCTTTGAAGGAGCGCCGGTAAAGATCATCTTTGCCCACAGGGGTGTGATGACCTTTGAGAAAGACGCCGCGTCGGAAACAGATGCCGACTCTCCGTACATAGCGCATTATCACCCGGAATACACATCGAAGCTTGGCAAACCAATCTATCTCGGTTCGCCGGGTGATCTTTCCAAAAAGCAGAGAAGACGTTCCATGGATGGTTTCCGATACGCAGTAAAAATCGATATGCCGGAGATTGAACCATGGGTAGATGAATGGTATGATCTTTGAGACAAATCGGGATTTGAAGGGTGAAAAACAAAATGAAAGCAGCAGTATTGACAGGCTACGATAAGAAAGGGCGCGACGTAGAGATAAGAGATATTCCCATGCCGCAGATCGGGGCAAACGACTTGCTTGTGAAGATACATACGGCAGGTGTGAATCCGCTCGACAATATGATCATCAAGGGTGAAGTGAAAATGATCGTGCCGTACAAAATGCCGCTTGTAATGGGCAATGAATTCGTCGGCATGATCGAAAAGGTTGGCGCAAGCGTGAAAAGATTCTCTGAAGGAGAGCGGGTTTACGGCAGAATCCCGCTTGACAGGATCGGCACGTTCGCCGAATACGCCGCTGTAAGCGAGAACGCGGTCGCAAAAGTGCCGGAATATCTTTCCGACGAAGAAGCGGCTTGTGTTCCGCTGACGGCGTTGACCACATTGCAGGCGCTTGACTTAATGGATCCGAAAGCCGGAGAAACTATCTTTATTTCCGGCGGCACAGGAAGTCTCGGTGCAATGGCGATCCCCGTGGCAAAGAGTTTCGGGCTGATCGTGATCACCAACGGCAGCGCCGAAAACCGCGACCGCGTACTGTCTCTCGGCGCGGACCGGTTTATCGACTACAAAACCGAGGACTATGCTACAACCGTCTCAAACGTGGATTACGTACTCGACACACTGGGTGACCGGGAACTGCCGAAGGAATTCGGCGTGCTGAAAGAGGGCGGTAAGCTCGTTTCGGTTCGCGGAATGCCCAACGGCGAATTCGCCGTTCGTGCGGGACTGCCTGCAATAAAAAGGTTTCTGCTTAAAATTGCCGGAAGAAAATACGATAAGATGGCGGCAAGGAAGAATCAGAAGTATTTCTTTATCTTCGTCCACGAGGATGGTGCGGGGGTGGAACGCATTGGCAAGATTTTCGCCGAAAAACATATTGAAGCGTCGGTGGATGGAGTCTTCTCACTTGATGACGTGAACAAGGCACTGGAAAAGGTCGCAGCGGGAAGATCTAAAGGAAAAACGGTAATCAAAATAGTCTAATGATATCGACAAATTCATATTTATCGGGATCTTGCAAAGCAGAATTAACTGAGTAAATAAATAGTTTTATGTCAGAGTACAGATTCATCTCTCTCAGGCAATGGCCTGAATTAAAGGTAAAAGCTGCAAAATGGTTCAGTGGCAAATGGGGAGTTCCGGAGGAAGCTTATCTGGAATGCATTGAGAATTATCTGGACCATAAGACCGAATATGGCTGGTATTTATGCGTAATCGAGGAAACTATTGCCGGAGGAATGGGGGTAATTGAAAATGATTTTCATGACCGCAAAGACCTCGCTCCAAACGTATGTGCAGTTTACACGGAAGAAATTTTCAGAGGAAAAGGTATTGCAGGAAAATTGCTTGAGATGGTCGTGAAAGATATGAGAAGCAAGGGCATCATACCACTGTATCTGGTCACAGATCTTACGGGTTTTTATGAACGTTACGGTTGGGAGTTCCTCTGTTTGGTTAAGGGGAACGAAGAGCCCGGGACATCGAGAATCTATATTCACAGATAGATAAATTCAAATTTGCCGGGATCAATTCAAACCGAAAGTTGAAAGGCTGAAGTAATGAAACACGAATGCAAAATAACAGTATTGGAAACGAAGTGTTTTCCGGACCTGCAAGAAAAATATCTGGCAGATCCACACTCAGGTCCTTGTCCTTTTTTCAAAAAGGGGGATACATTTCTGCTTAAAAGGACACCGGAGCAGGATGATTTCTATCATCTCATGAATGGGAAATTCTGCGGCGAAGCATGGGATGCGGTCAGCCGATATGTGTACACGGCTTTGCAGGGAGGATCCATTATGAAGGGATGGACAAATGATGACCGCATGATGATCACATGCTGCAATGACGGCACCAGACCGGTCATTTTCAAAATCGAACGGATCGATATTCCCGAGAATGATGAGGAGAAGGAATGGCTGGCAAGGCAGGATTTCACAAATTCTGCTGAAAATGCTTATACAGGGTAATTGAAAAATCGGAGTTCTTAGGAGTGTATGAGTATTATTGAAAAGTATAAGAAGTATTTCACAAAAGAATACATGATGGGTCCTAACTCGTTAAGGCTGCTTGATGAATTGATCCGCAGAAGTTCTGAAAATGTTTGCTTCAACAGAACACTGGATCTGGGATGCGGTTATGCACTGACATCACTGTTTATTGCGAATGAAACGGATGCAGAGCATGTATATGCATTTGATCTTTGGATACCCGCCACAGAAAACTACCTGAGGATACAGGATAATGGCCTGAAGGACAAGATCATACCAATACATGGGGATGCCATGGATATGCCTTTTGCACAGGAATATTTTGATACCATTATCATTGTGGATGCATACCATTACTTTGGATGTAAAGAAGGCATATTCACCGACAAAATATTACCGTATGTCAAAAAAGGCGGGTTTGTAATGATCGCTGTTCCCGGATTAAAGGAACAACCGCAAGGCCGGTTGAAACAACTTTTTGAGACATGGGCAGAAGGAGATGATTCAGAGCTTTTCAAAACCGCTGCCTGGTGGGAGAAGCTGCTGAAGGATGAGTGCAAAGACCGGTGCAGTATCGAAGTTAAGGAAGCAGATTGTTACGATATCGCCTGGCAGGAATGGTTTGAATCGGGAAATGAATATGGCATACGTGATAAGTCGTTTTTAGATAAAGGCGTGTATGATATTCTGAATTTCCTTCTGATCTATGTCAGGAAAAAATGATATCGACAGATTCTGAGGTTCTATTACCGGTAAGCCGGAATTTGGAACAGCTGCAGGTATTATCTGCGGGGAGGGTAAATCATGGCAATGCACAGCAACTGGAATCCGTGGCATGGCTGTATAAAGTGCAGCGAAGGCTGTCAGCACTGCTACGTTTATTACCTTGACCGGATGAAAGGGAAGAGCGGAGCGGATATTTATCAAACGAAAACGGGGTTCAAATATCCGTTAGCGAAAGACAAAACCGGCAGATATAAGATACAAAGCGGTGAAATGATCAGTGTCTGCATGACTTCCGATTTCTTTCTGGAGGAAGCAGACCAATGGCGCGGTGAAGCCTGGGAGATGATGCATAAGCGAAGCGACGTCATATTTTTGCTGCTGACCAAACGGACTGAAAGGATCCGAAAATGTCTGCCGAAGAACTGGGGAGACGGCTGGGAGAATATCTTTCTGAACGTGACCTGTGAGAACCAGAGCAGGGCGGATGAGAGAATTCCGCTGCTGCTGGATCTGCCGTTCAAACATAAGGGTCTGCACTGCGCACCGCTTTTAGGTCCGATCACCGCCGCGAAATATCTCGACAGCGGGCAGATCGAACAGGTCGCCTGCGGAGGAGAAAACTACGGCGGATCAAGACCTTGTGACTTTGACTGGGTGATAGCGCTGAGAGAAGAATGCGTTTCGCGGGATATTAAGTTTTGCTTTATGGAGACAGGGACTGTATTCATAAAAGATGGTGTGAAATATAGGATCAACAGTAAGCAGACACAGAATCTGCAGGCTTTTCGATCCGGTATGAGTCATCAGGGCAAAGCGCTGCATTTCAACCTCGTTGACAGTTCAGGAAATCAGATTCCTGAAGAAGCGTTATACAAGCCTCATTTCAGGGGAAAATGTAAAGAATGTTCTTTCCAAATGCTGTGCAACGGATGCAGCGATTGCGGCGCGTGTGAAGGCTGATAATTATCAGAGGGAATCGATATGAAAAACGGAAAAAGACCCGACCCGATCCTGAGTTGCAGCGATCTTGAAAAGGTCCGGAAGGAACTGAGGGAAAGAATATGATCATACTGATCACCGGAGCGTCCCATACCGGGAAAACACTTCTTGCGCAGAAACTGCTCGAAAAATATATGTACCCGTATCTTTCCATCGACCATCTGAAAATGGGGCTGATCCGAAGCGGCAATACAAAGCTTACTCCGGAGGACGATGACGCCCTGACAGATTATCTTTGGCCGATCGTCCGAGAGATTATAAAAACGGCTGTTGAAAACAGGCAGAATCTGATCGTGGAAGGCTGTTATATTCCGTTTGACTGGCGGCAGGATTTTGACGAACGATATCTGCCATTTATCCGCTTCATCTGCCTTGCCATGACGGAAACCTATATAGAGAATTATTTTGAAGAGATCACAGGCTATGAATCAGAAATAGAAAACAGATTGATCGTCTCCGACTGTACAATTGCCGGTCTGAAGGCGGATAATGAACGATATATCAACGGATTTCGCGATGCCGGGGAACGGGTCGTACTGATCGATTCTGACTATGAACGATCGATCATGAAGCTGATGGAGCAGGGAATAAATGGATAATACCGAATGGGTCATGCCTTTACATATCATTGCGGCGGCAGGGATCGTCATTAATGAGAAAAATGAAATCCTGATGGTAAAAAATAACCGCAGGGGATGGGAGTTTCCCGGGGGACAGGTTGAAGCCGGGGAAAACCTGATAAACGCTGTCAGGAGAGAAATTATTGAAGAGACGGGTATCGAAATTGAGGTTGGCGAGGTATTTTGTATTTCTTCAAATACCTGCAAATATCCCGGCTACAATGGCGTAAAGGAAATACCGACAAAAATCATACTTGATTTTATTTGCCGCGTGAAAGGCGGTACACCGCGGAGCTCCGAAGAGAATTCGGAAACTGCTTTTATTCCGAAAAACAGGGTATTGGATTTGATACGGACTCCCGCATATATTGAACGTTATAAAGCCTTTCTGGAATATACAGGCAGGCCGGCTTATCTGGAATATGTGACAAAGCCTGAATTTCAATTGAAACTAAAAAGGCTTATATAGATCCGTATTTCCGGACGAAGGAAGGCGGTCCCGATTCACTTGTGCCTGTTATCGTGATTTCCATCATAAATACAGCGCTCATCATTCTGCCTGGCAGAAGATTCAACCGGTTCCCATCCACAGGTAACGGGACCGTTGAATTCAATAAGAAGTACAGCGGCAAATCACAGATCACAGCAAAACATCGGATAAAAAATCACCTTTCACAAATCAAGGTTTTCTGCTAAAATTCTCAAACATGAGGAAAATTTATAAATAGCCCTGACCTGAGGAAAGCGGTATGATCAATATCAGAGATTATGTAAAAGCGGAATTGAAAAAATATGATGGCATCTATCTGCCGGTCAGAGCAAGTTTTTTGGAACAAATCTTTGTCAAAAAACTTAGTCCAAAGAAACTTCACCCTAACCCCGACGATGAATTCTGTATAGATGGTATCGGGCCAAGCGACGAAATCATCAGCAAATATGTCAAGCAGATCACATTCAATCAAAAACATAGTATGCCTCTGTTTGATGAGCCCCTGATCGTTGAAAAGATACGTCCTGAAGGGTATATGCTGCTGAACGGTCATCACCGCTGGGCAGCCGCATTGCTGCTGGAAATTAAAAAAGTTCCGGTCGACCTGATCAATGCTACCCATCTGACTGATATCATCGGACAAATGGAAAAATCCGACCGCAGCAAAAGAGCCAGCATTAATCTTGACGACGTTGTGTTCTGCCAGGATAATACTGAACCTGCCGAAAAACCGCTTTTCTTCCCATTTAATAAAATCTTTAAAGAACCTGTCCGCAAAGGGATCCCCGGGCTGGTATATGCGCTGCAAAGTGCGGGTTATGATGTCTGGGTCTATACGACAGGATATGCCTCAACAGATTACATAAATCAACTGTTCAGACACTATGGCGTCAGGGTCGACGGCATCATCAACGGAGCACACCGCATAAATTCAAAGCAGAAAAACGATATGAACGGCGTAAACGACCTGATGGCGAAAAAATACCGCATCACACTGAACATCGATATGGAAAGTGTTTCCTGGATTCGTTCCGAAACCAAAGAATTTGAGGCCATCGATATTCCTTCAAAGGGAGAAGACTGGGCGCAGCAGGTGATTGCCATCGTCCGGAAGCTGAAAGATCTGTGATCCGGGGTCCCGATACCGAAGCATCGTGAGAACTGCCGGAAGGCATGGATGGGTTCGGAAAAGCTCACTATGTCCGCAGGAAACAGCAAAAGAAAGGACTGAACATGATAATTTCTTTCGATTTGGACGGGGTTCTGTTTGTAAACCCTACATATTGTGAAATTGAGCCGCCCCTTATCCGTCCCTTTGACCGCTTATATCCGGACCGGCTTCGGAAAGGTACTGTTGACCTGATCCGTACTCTGAGGGAGCAGAATTTTACTGTATGGGTCTATACGTCTTCCTATCGCAGGGAACGCTATATCAAGGGGATATTCTGGCATTATCATGTAAAATTTGACAGGATCATTAATGCCGCCATACATGAAAAATTGGTACAGAGAGACAAAAAAATACGGCTGCCATCAAAGCTTCCCAGTTACTTTCACATCTCCCTGCACATCGATGATGAAGATACAGTGGTCCAAAATGGATATTCCTATGGTTTTCACGTTCTCAAAGTAAGCGAGCCTGATCCGCTCTGGGCAGAAAAGGTTTTGCGGGAAGCCAACCGGATCCGGAGCATTGAAAACAATTCTTCCCGAAAATAAACCTTATGACCTGTTTTTCATTTACGGAAAGGGGAACAATATATGAAATCAATTATAGAATTTCCCAAAGTTTCACTCGGCGTATTCCCGACTCCCATACAAAAGCTTGAAAACATCAGCAGGCTTCTCGGGACGAATATTTATATAAAACGCGACGATCTCAGCGGATTGGGACTCGGCGGGAACAAAGTCCGGAAATTAGAGTTCCTGATGGCTCAGGCAAAAGCGGAAGGAGCGGAGATCGTATTCACTACAGGCGGAGCGCAATCCAATCACGCGATGCTGACCGCCGCAGCAGCCGGGAAATTGGGAATGACGCCGATCCTGCTGCTGAAAAACAGAGGTGTGACCGAATGCCGGGGAAATCTGCTTCTCGAAAAACTCATGGGAACCGATGTCCGTTTTATTGATACGGATGATTACGCTGATATCTATGAGGAAATGGATCGCATCGGAAACGAATCGGGGAAACCTTATTTCAAGATCCCGCTGGGAGGGTCCAACGCGCTGGGAACTCTCGGATATGTTTCCTGCGCGGAAGAGATCCGGGACAGCGGTATCCGCTTTGATCATATCGTCTGCGCGGAAGGAAGCGGCGGAACCATGGCCGGCCTCACACTGGGCGCAAAACTGTTCCTTACCGGAACACATGTCACCGGTATGATGGTGGATCGGGAGCCTTTTGAAGAAATTACAGTCAGACTCATGCGGGAAGCAGCGGATCTGCTGGAGGCGGATCTCGAAATCAGCGCCGCTGATTTTGACCTGCTTGATATGTGCGGCCCCGGTTACGCGGTCCCGTCAGAAGAGGGAAATGCGGCGATCAAACTGCTGGCTTCCCGGGAAGGGATCTTTCTGGATCCGGTATATACAGGGAAAGCTTTCGCGGGACTTTTGAAAATGGATTCTGAGAACAAATTCACGCCGGAAATGAACGTCTTGTTTATTCACACCGGCGGAGCCGGCGGACTTTTCGCTGTTCATTGATATCGCGGCCTCCATAAGGATAACATCTATGATAGATATTCCTGTTAAAATCGTGTTTTACGGCGCGAATTGGTTATAATTCTCCTGCTGAAAGAATGTAACGAGAAAGGATTTTTGTAACAGAATGAATGAATGGAAATTTGCAGAACTTCAATATACCCGTCCGGATTTTGAAGCTGCCAAAACACAATTGACCGGTTTGAAAAACAGAGTAGAAAACGCTTCTTCCGCGCAGGAAGTTTTTGACGTAATAAACGAACTGGATACCGAAAGCAGACAGATTATGACCCAGTTTACGCTGGTCTATGTCCGCCATACACTTGATACGACTGATGAATTTTACGAAAAGGAACAGGAATATCTGGATAACCAGCTGCCTGAACTTTCACCCTATCAGGTAGCCCTCTCCACAGCCATCGCGGACAGTCCGTTCCGTCCGGAGATCGAAGCAAAATACGGGAAACAGTATTTCACGCAGATCGACCTGCAGCGCCGCAGTTTCTGCGAAAAAAACATCCCGCTGATGCAGCGCGAAAGCAAACTCACAATGGAATATCAGAAGATCATGGCCACCTGCCAGATCGATTTCGACGGTAAGACCCTGAACCTGTACGGCATTCAGAAATATTTTGAACACGAAGACCGCAAAGTCCGGGAAGCCGCTTTCCGTGCTTATTCAAATTTTTATCATGAGCATGAACCGCGCCTGGAAGAGATCTGGGATGAGCTGATTTCCATCCGCAACGAAATGGGACGCAATCTGGGCTTTGAAAATTACATTCCGCTGGGATATATGAACCAGGGACGCACTGACTATGGTGTCAAAGAAGTGGAAGCCTTCCGTGAACAGGTCCGCCGTGTGCTGGTACCGCTTTGCGAGAAGCTTTATGAAGCTCAGGCAAAGCGTCTGGGCATTCCCTGTGTCATGGTTTATGATGAAAAACGAATCTTTGCCGACGGCAATGCCCAGCCCATCGGAGATGATGAGGTACTGGTTCCGCAGGCACAGAAGATGTATCATGAGATCAGCCCGGAAACCGGAGAATTCATCGATTTTATGATCGAACACGGGTTGATGGACCTGAAGAACAAACCCAACAAAGCCTCCACAGGATATATGACTTACCTGCCGGATTTGATGGCGCCCTTTGTATTCTCCTGCTTCAACGGCACCATCGGCGATGTGCAGGTGCTCACTCACGAGCTCGGGCATGCCTTTGCCGGTTACATGGCTATGCGCAATCAACCGATCTCGGATTATTTCATGGAATCCACCGATATCGCGGAGATCCATTCCATGTCCATGGAACAGTTCTGCTATCCCTATGCGGAGTATTTCTTCGGTGACCAGGCGGATAAATTCCGTTTCGCCCATCTGCAGGAAGCTATCACTTTCGTTCCTTTCGGCGTTGCCGTGGATGAGTTCCAGCACATCTGCTACGCGCATCCGGAGCTTTCACCAAAGGAACGCACACGCGAATGGCACAAACTGGAACGGAAATACATGCCCTGGCGAGCTTACAAAGACGATGAATTCATGTCCCGCGGCGGTTACTGGTATCACAAGCTGCACATTTTCCTTTATCCCATGTATTACATCAACTACACGCTGACATCAATGGGAGCGATGGAATTCAAGAAAAAGGATGCGGAAAATCACGAAGCCGCCTGGGAAGACTATCTCAGGCTCTGCAAGGTCGGCGGCAGCATGAGTTATCTTGAGACCCTGCGCCACGCCAATCTCTCCATCCCCTTTGAGGACGGCGCTGTTGCCAAAGCTACATCCCACGCCGCGATGATCCTGCTCAGGCAGCTCGAGGAAGAAAAGTAAGGAATATACAGAAAACTTTCAGAAAGTCAGAGGCCGGACCCCTCGCAAGTTCGAGATCCGGCCTCATTTTTTCTTATTTACGCCTGTGCTGAACAGTTATTGAGGTCCAAAATTCTGAACATTTCACTTTCGGAGATATGATAAACGACTCACGATATCACCGGTTTTCAATGAAGAATAGATCCAATTACTGCTGATATCAAAGGACTCTTTCTGCCCGGCTATATCAACACGAAGGATATTATTGTCCAATGACCATGTACCTTTCTCTACCGTTGATTCTCCATCAAGAATATTAATCCTTTCGAAGGAAAAATCTTCATTAAAGATTAGTTCCTGCGAGTCGAGCCCCAGTGAAGTATTTCGAAAATCTTTACTGAAAGTTTTTGGCTGTTCACTGAATATATCTTCACTAATGTCATGCAGAACCCATCTGCCGATTATGTCATTCGAATTTCGTTCTTTAACCGTAATCGATTCCACGTTGCTTTTCTGATCACTCCATACACCGTCATACGAAGCGATTGCATACAAATACCATGTTCCCGGCGTATCAAACCCACCGTAAAAGGAAAGTGATTCACCTGTACCCTCTTTAAATGCCATTTCTGATGGACCGGAGTCAGGAATCTTATTAAAACCGCTGTATACTTTGATTCCTTCCGCGCCCGGAGCAGATACTTCAATTTTTAAACTGTCACCTGCTATAGTCTCATTTTTAGAAACTGACATTGTAATATTTACAGAATCAGGCGATTTAACAGTCACAGATGCTATGCTGCCTGATGAATTCATAGCCATTATAAACCCATACATTATAAATTTTGCATTCAGCTCTGACTCTGTAAGTCCTTCATTAGCGAATTCCATTTTCGCATAGAGTTTGCCATTATCGGTGACAGGACAGATCATTCGATCATCGTTTATTGTACAGGAATGAAAGTTATCACCATTCTCAAGTGTAATATTGACACCCTGATCATCCACAGTCCATGTACCGAATTTCACATCCAGATTCTGATTTAGTATCTTTTCCTGCATAACATTTCCAGAATCAAGCAGTATAATACTCATTGAGTCAAAATTCAGAAACAGATTCCAAACTCTCTTTGAATAAATCATTGACGGAAAGCCGTCTTCTCCTACAAGATAGTATGAATCCATCTCCCATGATCCGATATATGCTTTTTCATCTGCAGCTGATCCCTCAGGATCATCTTCCGCAAAAGAGATTTCCGGTGAATAATTTTCAGAAGAAACCAAAAAGATCATTCTGAATTTCGGATCTGATGCGGTTTTGCTGTGATACCCAACCTGCAGCAACGAGCTGCTGTCAATTTTATATACAGAACCATAAGGAAATATCTCAGAGCCATCAATAAGGTTCTTGTCCTGATTTTCGGCAGCATCTGCCGGAATCAACCCGGCAAGTTTCAGACGATTGATGAGATCCTCAGTATTATATATATAGGCAGTACCCGGCTGGTAGTTCAGGTCCTGAAGAGAAGGAGCCGTAAATTCACACGCTGCCGCGGCAAATTTATTTTCAGAGAAATATAAGGTAATCTGAAATTCACCTGACCAGTGGGTTCTCTCACAGACAACCGTATCTTCTCCCGTGTCCCGGCAGGTAAACCCTTCCAAATTACTTGCGGCAGATTTTGCCGCGTCCGGGGACATTTCCCAGGCAGCGTCAGGATCCTCTCCCAACAGCAGTTTGACATCATTGATCACATCATAATAGGTTACATAATCTGCCGAAACAGACGTAAAAGAAATCAGGATAAACAACGAAACAACAATAGAAAGAAACTTTTTCATGGCATTCTCCTCTTCTAAATAAAAGACAGCATTCTCAGATGAATGCTCCACTCAGAGATCAAGAAATGAAACGCTTGATACCGGCAGGCATATACAGATGTATATGTTTGGGCAGCAAATGAAGTATTTTATGTCAAACATCCGGTTAATATTTTATCATAATATCAATTATGATATTTATCCAATAATAATTCGAGAGTTTGTTTGACTAACAATATGACGAGCTCAGCTTCAAAACATCGAAATCCAAAGAGCTTCGCAGGCAGAAATTTGTATCACATACACTCAAAAAAAAGAAAAAGCTGTCACAAAATTAAATTGCAACAGTCTTATTCTCACGCTTCACTTTGCAACCATGCTCAGGGGACGCTCCCTTAGGCCGGACTCGAACCGGCCAGTATCAGTTTAATAGACCAATTTTGGAAGACAATTGCTGTGTGTGCCTTTACCGGTAACGAATATTTCTATCCGCCAGCGTCAATAAGAATTTTATTACTTTTTTTATAAAAAGGGATTTACATCGTCTGAAAATTACATCTTCTGTTGAGTGTTGACTTTCATAGTTTTCCAAGATATTAGAATCTATTATGGTACACTTCCGGCTGTCAAAAAAATTGTTTTGATTTTCCTGCTTCAGTTAGGAAATACTGATCATTATGCCTCTGAGGGCGGTTTTCTACGAAACCGGTCGATGGCTTCACAGCACGGTCCAGCGAACAGATTAATACACATCGTTTCATTAACAAACAAACAGCAAAATATAATTAGCGGTACAGGCTCAAAAAGGATTGCCGCGAAATACATTGCGGCAATCCCTTTCAGCTAAAAAAACAAGGCACCTCTTCACTTTGCAACCACGCTCAGGGGACGCTCCCTTAGGTCGGAGTTGAACCGGCCAGTATCAGTTTTGCAGACTAATTTTATGAAGAAAAATCGCTGTGTGTGCCTTTACCTGTATCGAATATTTCTATCCGCTTGCGTCCTCTTTTATTTTATCATGTTTTTTCGAAAATTATCCTTGTTTTTTCACCATTGTCTGAAGTATCTGTTCAGAACAATGCATATAGAGACAATCCCGCAGTGCCGGTTTCACAGCAACAGCGGGATTGTCTCTATATGTTCAGAATTACAGATTTTATGTTTTGTGTTATTATACCGCGGCGATCCCAACAACAATCAAAAAAATCGTGGCAGCTGCAGCCAGACCAAAGAGGATCCAGCGCCAGATCCAGCCCCAGGTAATGGTATGGCATTTTTTGACTTCGCCATCGATCACCAGTTCTTTCAGCTGGATATAAGGTACGGGAGAGCGGCGATAGTAGCCGCGCGCAGTTACCACCTTGTCAAAATATTCCGGTGATTTGAAGATCGCGAAAATCTTATTGATCAGGAACAGCGGCTGTTCATAATCAAGGAAGATAATGCCGCTCTCATCCTGGATCACGAAATCTTCGTTGAAAACACAGCCCGGATTGCCGCGGCCGATGATCTTACCCTGCAGTTCACAGGGGATGCTGGTAATCTTCGAAACCTTCACCTCACCCAGCAGTCCGCGGACATTTGCCTTTGCAAATTCCTTCTTCGGATGTGAGTATCCGTATTTGAACAGCGAAGCCGCCATCGGGACCAAAAGGAGAATACCGGCGTAGTAGATGTTCTTTCCCGGATCGAACAAAAGGAACAGGATCAGCCCGATGATAAAGGTCAGCCAGGGCAGGGACGCGATCAGAACATCCTTTGCGAAATCATCCATATAGCTTTCCGGCTTTACCAGATCAAAGAGCACGTACGGTTCCTGACCATAAGCCGGAGACTGTTTGGCAAGTGCCTGCAGACGTTTGGAAATGAGCGGATGGGTCGAATTCAGTTCATAGATCGTCGCCCAGGGGTTCCAGAGATCCCATTTCATCGCGTTCTTGACGCTCTCTTTCGTAAATGAACCGGAAGCGTAACCGCTGATCGCCATCGCTTTGGAGCTCGGAGCGTCGGAGATACCCAATGTTGTGGCATTAGCGACAGACTGTCCGTTTTCCTGCTTTTCTTTCGTGCTCAGCCCGAAACCGATCTCCACCAGCGCGGTCGCCAACGCATTCGGATTGCGGGTGACCTCCGCGGAGAATTCATCCGCGTAGTATTCCCGGGAACGCGAAAGGTACAGGACAATATAGTTCGCGATGATATAAAGCAGCCAGGCGATCAAACCGATCAGTTTAACGGTCCCTTCACCCTTGGAGCTGTCTTTGCTGCTGCTTGAAGATTTATATTTCATGCAGGCCTGATAGATCGCGTAAAGCACCATCGGGACCAGCTGCGCGACTGTCATCACCAGCATATCATAATGCACCGCATGGCCAAGTTCATGCGCTACCACAGCTTTTACCTCATCCTCACTGAGCAGGTCAAAGATACCGCGGGTCAGGATCACACGCGCGTCATTCTTTGTATGGCCATAGGTAAAGGCATTCGGTGCCCCGTCATCAATATAACCGATGCGCGGCAGCTTCATGTTGTTGTCAGCACAGACGTCTGCAATATAATTCTTCAGATAATCCGGCAGTTCCGCATCAAATTTGGCCTTGTAAAACCATTTCATGTTCAGATCCGTCAGCCAGGGACTGAGAAGGAACTGCAGGATCAAGCCGATGATGCCGCCGATCAGTGCGTAAATGACCGGTACATCAGTCATCCAGAAAATCAGAGCCAGAAATGCGACCAGCATGCCGAACAAGCCGGTCAAGGTCAGCATTGAGATGCTCAAAATCTTACTTTTCATTATTTACCTCCTTTGGTAAACGTTTATACATTCACACGCAGAAACATGGATCTCAAAAGTGTTTTTCTGTTCTTCACTGCAGACTGAGCTGCTGCGGCAGAACCGCATGATCCTGCCAACAGTCACGGCCAGTCCTTCAAAAAAACGCTTTACTAATTGAATTTGTTTCCCGAATAATTTTACTATGGTTTTGCCGGAATTTTCTGAGAGTGAGACTGTTCTTATATATTTTATATCAAACAGCTGCCATGAATAACGACAAAACATACAGATTCGGTGAAAGAGAATCAGAATTTGACATTAACGTGAATAAAGGGTTAGAATAGAGGCAGAGGAAAATATGTCTGACAGGTACATGCAGGAAAACACACAGGAAAAGCCGCCGAAACGGAAGTTCTGGCAGAATCTGCTGATCATGGACAGCGGAGATCTGAAGCGCCTGCTTTCCCTGAGTTCCATGATGCTGAGCTTTGCTTTGATCATTGTATACATTGTCGCCTACCTGCTGCTGATGACTCTTCTTGACCGTATCTTCGGACAGGGGCCGGTGTTACTTGCCAATTTGGCAGAATCCCTGATCCCTGCGCTGATTGCCACCGCGGTAATCATGCTGACCTGGCCGATCTTCCGGGACAAACGTGTCCTGCCTGCCGCCTTCCTGTGGATGACTTTTTTTATTCTCCTGCTGTTCATAACCGTACTGATCGCGCTTCGCAATGATGCCGCTGCCCGGAACGCTTTTCTTTACACCTGTCTCTGGGACGTACTGCCATCATTGATCATCGGGAATCTGGCTGTCTGGCTGAAGTACCGTGCGTTTATTTATTTATAGTAAACTGCAGCCCCGCTGTATACTTTATAATTCATGACATTTGATTACTTTTATAAGCTGAAAGTCATTTTATAAAAAAATTTCCCTGATAAATGTAAACGTTTCCGATTGTTATCGGATATAATCTTTAACTATCTAAGCCTGTTCTGAACCGGTTTAGTTTATTTCCGGCGTTTTGTTTGTGTCCAAAACGCATGATGTTGAATCAGCACATTATTACCCGGAGGCATTATATGCAGAATGACACGCCGAAGTCACCATTTCGCTGGAAACGCATAAAGAATGCAATCATAAACGTTTTCACGAATCCTTACAATATCATTGTACTGGTTTCTCTCGTCGTGCTGGTGTATTTTATCGTCGTTCCGCTTGGTGACATCATCGCTACGACCTTCAGAGTACAGCAGCGTGATATCCGCAGAATTCCTGGCAGCTCGGAGGGCGACTTTACGCTGTATTACTGGAACCGTCTGTTGTTCAGTGATGTCAGCTCGTCGCTTTTGTGGAAGCCGCTTATGAATTCACTCATAATCGGGATTTCCGTATCAGTCCTCAGCATCCTGATCGGAGGGTTGCTGGCCTGGCTTGTAGTTCGTTCCGATATTCCATGGAAGCGGGGACTTTCTCTCCTCATCATTATCCCGTACATTCTGCCCTCATGGAGCAAATCCATGGCATGGACGGCGGTCTTCAAAAATGCGAGGGTCGGAGGTGTTCCCGGCTTTCTGAACAGTATCGGCATCAATACGCCAGACTGGCTGGCATATGGGCCGATCCCGATCATCCTCGTGCTGACGATCCACTACTACGCATATGCCTATTTACTCGGATCCTCGGCACTGCAGTCCATCAACAGTGAGCTGGAAGAAATGGGCGAGATCCAGGGTGCAAGCAAAATCAAGATCCTGGCACGGATCACCTTCCCGCTGGTGCTGCCGGCACTTCTCTCCGCGTTTATTCTGACCTTTTCCAAGTCTATCGGAACATTCTCCGTTCCGGCTTATCTGGGCTTCAAGGTGAATTACAACACCATCTCGACCATGATCTATTCACAGTCGACTTCTTCAAATAAAGCAGTTGCTTACGCTATCGCGCTGATCCTGATCATGATCGCTTCTATCAACATTTTTCTGAACCAAAGAGCGATCGGTGCCCGCAAGAGTTACGCGACGATCGGCGGTAAGGGCGGACGCAGTACCCTGCTGAAGCTGGGATCCTGGCGGACTCCGATCTTCATTATCGTCATGGTCTTCCTGACAATTGTCGTGATCCTGCCGCTGCTGATCCTCATCCTGCAAACCTTCATGATGGAACAGGGTAAATTCTCGTTGGACAACTTCACGCTGCATTACTGGCTGGGAGAAGAATTCTCCAAACCGACAGTCTATGAAGGCGAAGCCGGCATCTTCCGCAACAAATTGTTCTGGAACAGCCTGTGGAACACGATCAAGCTGGTTCTTTCCGTTTCCGTGATCGCCACATTGATCGGGCAGCTGATCGGTTACATCACTTCCCGCGGCCGGGGAAAATTCTCCGGGAAGCTGATTGAGCAGCTCGTGTTCATTCCATACCTGATCCCGTCCATCGCTTTCGGTGCCGTATATATGTCCATGTTCGCTGTCAGGCGGGGGATCATGCCCGCGCTTTACGGTACCTTCGCGCTGCTGATCCTCATCAGTACGGTAAAGAACCTGCCCTTCGCCGCACGTTCCGGGACATCTTCCATGATGCAGATCGGGATGGAACTGGAAGAAGCAGCCACAATTGAAGGCGCGTCCTTTGTGACCCGCTTCGCTCGGATCATCACACCGCTTTCAAAAGGAGGTTTCTTCTCCGGGTTCATGCTGATCTTTATCGGCGTCATGAAAGAGCTGGACTTACACATCCTGCTGCTGACACCAAAGATGTCAACACTCTCCTACCTGGCTTTTTCATACAATAACGACAACAAGGAACCGTATGAATACGGCTGTGCGGTGATCATTTTCATTTTGACATATTTCTGCTACTGGGTCGCGGGGAAGATCGGTAAAGTCGATCTGGCAGGCAGTCTTGGAGGATAAAAGAGGATACTATGAGCAGAATTGAATTAAAAAACGTCGATAAATTTTATGGCAGCAACCATGTTTTGAAGAACCTGAACCTCACCATCGAGGACGGTGAATTCATGACGCTGCTGGGCCCTTCCGGCTGCGGCAAGACAACCACCCTGCGTGTACTTTCCGGTCTGGAAAACCCGCAGCACGGCGTGATCCTGATGGACGGCGAAGAGGTCGTCAACGCGGATGACCTGTACTTCATGCCGCCGTCAAAACGCGGACTGAACCTGGTATTCCAATCTTATGCGCTGTGGCCGCACATGACTGTTTTCGAAAATGTCGCATTCGGTCTTTCCCTGAAGAAAATGCCAAAGGATGAGATCAAAAAACGCGTCCAGGACGCGCTCAACCGCATGCAGATCGGAGAATTCAGTCAGCGTTATCCTTCCGAGCTTTCCGGCGGACAGCAGCAGCGTGTGGCCATCGCCCGCGCCATTGTTTCCGAACCGAAGCTTTTGCTGCTGGATGAACCGCTTTCCAACCTGGACGCCAAGCTGCGTATGGACATGCGCACTGAAATCAAGCGCCTGCACAAAGATCTCGGCACCACGGTTGTTTACGTTACCCATGACCAGACAGAAGCCTTGACCATGAGTACCCGCATCGCCATTTTCTTCAACGGCATCCTGGAACAGGTCGACACCCCGATCCACATCTATACCAACCCTGTCAGCCTGAAAGTCGCGGATTTCATCGGCAACCCGAAGACGAATTTCGTCGATGCCAAAGGTGAGGTAAAGGACGGAAGACTTTATGTGGAATCCCACGTCGGTAACTTCGATTTCAACTCCAAATATTTCACTGGCGAGGAGATGCCCAAGGGGAAATTCGATGTGGTGCTGGGCATCCGTCCGGAACAGATCGTTCTCTATACTGACAACAGTGGAAACGTCGAAGGCCATATCTACAGCGTGCAGCCGTCAGGTTCAGAAACACTGGTACAGGTAAAGGTCAATGACACCATTCTGCTGGTCAAGGAAATCGGTTTGAAACGCTATCAGGAAGATCAGAAGGTTTCGCTGACTGTCCACTCTCATTTGATGACAGTATACAGCAAAGAAACCGGACGTCTGCTCAAATACGCGATAGAAATCGAAGAAGATCTGAATCAGTAAACAACAGTCAGGGATCAGGAAACATGAATCCCGATCCCTGATATCAAAATTTGTGATCAACGTTCTTTTGAACGTAAAAATATTAATGGAGGCATAATGAAAAACTCAAAGTTGTTAGTTCTGGTTATTTTGGCAATGCTTGTCAGCATGATTGCCGCCACGGCAGTCCATGCGGATGAAGCCTGGAAAGCCGCGAACATCGATGACGGTTCCCAGACCACAGAAGAGCTCTATGAGCTTGCGAAACAGGAAGGCAAGGTCGTTGTTTATTCCATCTCCAGCCGTATGGATAAAGCCCTGGCTGCGTTCATGGAAGACTTCCCCGGCATCGAAGCTGAAGTGGTCAACATGAAGACCGATGTTGTCAAGGAAAAGGTCATGACCGAATACAAGAGCGGACTGAAAGGCGCCGACCTGGTTCATGTTTCCGACCTTGACGGTATGGTTTACAACGAATATGTTCTCGAAGGCGTTATGTATCCGTATTATCCGGATGACATCGTCGCCAAGATCGACACTGATACCTACTCCCTGGATGCCGGTTTCCCGCTCTACTGGGAACTGACCCAGTGGTTCTACAATGACCAGCTGCTGCCGGATGGCCCGGGTGTTGAATCCTGGTGGGATCTGACCAAACCGGAATGGAACGGCAAGCTCATCATCAACAACCTGCTGACCAACCATGACTACATCGCCCAGTTTGCCGCGTTTGTCGAATTTGCGGATGAACTTGAAGCCGATTACGAACGTGTCTTCGGCGAAAAGATCACCTACACCAACCCCGCCGGCAAGCAGAATGCCGCTTATGAACTGGTTTACCGCCTGCTCTCCAATGACGTGGTCTTCACACAGTCTTCCGATGAAGCAGTCGAATCCGTCGGCGCTGATGGCGTGACAGAGGTCAAGCTGGCCTGGGGCCCGTCCTCCAAGATCCGCAACAACGTCAACAAGGGCTGGCACCTGCATGCTCTGAACATGACCCCGAAGGTGGGCGTTCCGAAACCGAACTTCCTTTACATTGTTGACAGCTGCGAACATCCGAATGCCGCGAAGCTGCTGCTGCGCTACCTGGAAGGCGGCGATGACGGTAAAGGCCGCGGTACTGAACAGTTCAACACCCTCGGCGGCTGGTATCTCCCGAATGACGTTGTACCGGAAGAAGGTTCCACACCTCTGTCCGAAATTCCGCTCTGGCCGAACCATCCTGAATTCGTCTACGTCGAAGTTCTGGACATGGAAGACTTCATCCTTTCGCTGCTTGGATAATATAAAACACTGATACATAAAAAAGACGGGGAGAGCATTCTTCCCGTCTTTTTTTGTGTTTTTCAGTCTGTTTCAGGGAGCGATGTGGAACGGTTCCAATTCTTTTGTCATTTTCTCATGGAGCTCCGGATTCGCGATGATGTAGTTATACGGCGGAACGAATGCGTCGGACACCCCGTCAAGCGCTGTGATCTTCACACCGGCTTCTTTGGCGATCACGAATCCTGCAGCCACATCCCATGCCATCAGCTTTAATTCCCACATACCGTCAAGACGTCCGCAGGCAACGTAGCAGATCTCCAGTGCCGCTACACCGGTACGGCGAACTCCGGCCGTGGTCCGCATAAAATGTTCAAAGACCGGGAAGTTATTGGTGCGTGTTTTTTCCATCTGGCTGATGCTGAACCCGGTGACGAAAAGTGAATTTGTCAAATCGGTTCGCGGAGAAGTCTTGATAGGTTTGCCATTGACCCACGCGCCTTTTCCCTTTTCGGCATAAAAGCATTCATCACGCATCGGGTCATAAACGACACCCATGGTCAGTTCGCCTTTATATGCATATCCGATGGATACCGCGAAAAACGGGATCCCGTGGGCATAGTTCATCGTCCCGTCCAGCGGATCGATATACCAGACATGATCGGCATCGCCGGTATGCTGGCCGGTTTCTTCCGTGATGATCATGTCGCCCGGATAAAGCTTATTAAGCTGATCAAGTATGAAGTTTTCGGATTTTTTATCCATCTCAGTGACCAGATCATCCTGACGGGTCTTCATTTTGATATCGTGATGCTGTTCATACCCTTCTCTCAGGATCAACCCTGCCTGTTTAGCGATAATGCAAATATCGTGTAAATCCCGCTGATTCATAGAAATCCTCCCTTTCCGTTTACTTATATATAATTTTACAATAATTTCTGTAAATCAACATTATTTTCGGAATTAAACCCACCGGATTCAGTGAAATTCTTCGACAGGTAAAGCACCGTACCTTTTGAAGAAGAACATCGGACAAGATAACAGAAAGGGACCGGTTATGTCCAGTCCCTTCTGTTCATAAAATCATTTCGGTTTTATTTTGTAAAGATCAGCTTTGCGCCGTCGGAATCCACCTTTACGGTGTCGCCTTCAACGAAGTTGCCTTCGAGGATCTCGAGCGCGAGCGGATCCTGCAGTTCATGCTGGATCGCACGCTTCAGCGGGCGGGCACCGAAATCGGTATCGGAACCGGCTTCAACGATATAATCCTTCGCAGCCTGGGTCAGTTCGATCTTGATGTCGCGCTGGGCAAGCAGATCCTTGACACGCTTCAGCTGGATATCCACGATGCGGTTCAGGTCATCCTTCGTCAGCCCGTGGAAGATTACGATCTCATCCAGACGGTTGAGGAATTCCGGCTTGAAGGTCGACTGCAGCACACGGTTCAGCTCATCGCGTGTGACATTGTTCTTCTGGCTGAGCCACAGTTCGGATCCCGCGTTGGAAGTCATGATGATGACCGTGTTGCGGAAGTCCACCGTGCGTCCCTGCCCGTCGGTCAGTCGTCCGTCATCCAGCAGCTGGAGCATGACGTTGAAGACTTCCGGATGGGCTTTTTCGATCTCATCGAAGAGCACCACGCTGTAGGGCTTACGCCGGACAGCTTCGGTAAGCTGACCGCCTTCTTCGTAACCGACATATCCCGGAGGCGCCCCGACCAGACGGGAAACAGTATGCTTCTCCTGATATTCGCTCATATCGATGCGGACCATCGCCCGTTCATCATCGAAGAGGAACTCAGCCAGAGCCCTTGCCAGTTCGGTTTTCCCGACACCGGTAGGACCGAGGAAGATGAAGGAACCGATCGGACGGTTCGGGTCCTGCAGGCCGGCACGGCTTCTCCGTACAGCGTTGGAAACGACAGTCACAGCTTCATCCTGGCCAACAACCCGTTCATGCAGACGGTCTTCCATATGGACCAGCTTCATCATCTCGCTTTCCAACAGACGGGCAACTGGGATACCGGTCCAGCGGCCGACGATCTCAGCGATCTCTTCCGCGTCCACATTTTCCTTCAGCAGCGCGCCATCGGTCTGCAGTGTCTTCAGCTTTTCTTCGGCTTCATCACGTTCCTTCATCAGAGCAGGCAGATCACCGTAACGCAGTTTTGCTGCCTTTTCGAAGTCATTGTAGCGTTCTGCCTGTTCGATGCGGACGTTCAGGTCTTCAATAGCTTCCTTGGTGGTCCGCAGCTTGGCAATTGCTTCTTTTTCTGTCTGCCACTGGGTCGTCAGGGCAGCTGATTTCTCATTCAGGTCAGAAAGCTCCTGCTTGATCCTGTCCAGACGCTCGAGAGAGCCCTTGTCGCTTTCCTTGAGCAGTGCCTGCCGCTCGATCTCCAGCTGGATGATCTGTCGGTCCACATCATCAAGCGCCTGCGGTTTGGAATCGATTTCCGTACGCAGACGGGCAGCCGCCTCATCGATCAGGTCGATCGCCTTATCCGGCAGATGCCGGTCGGGGATGTAGCGGTGGGAGAGAGTTGCTGCCGCAATCACCGCTCCATCCGTGATCCGTACACCATGATGCACCTCGTAGCGCTGTTTGAGACCACGCAGGATGCTGATGGTATCTTCAACAGACGGTTCCTCGATCAGAACTGTCTGGAAACGGCGTTCCAATGCCGGGTCTTTTTCAACGTACTTGCGGTATTCATCCAATGTTGTCGCACCGATCAGGTGCAGTTCCCCGCGTGCCAGCATCGGTTTGATCATGTTGCCGGCATCCATGGAGCCTTCCGCGGCACCGGCACCGACAATGGTATGCATTTCATCGATGAAGAGAATGATCTCTCCGTCAGATTCGGTGATCTCCTTCAGGACAGCCTTCAGACGTTCCTCAAATTCACCACGGTATTTCGCCCCTGCGACCAGCGCGGACATATCCAGCTGGACCAGACGCTTGTTCTTCAGTCCTTCCGGAACATCACCCTTTACGATACGCTGGGCAAGTCCTTCCACAACTGCCGTTTTCCCGACGCCCGGTTCACCGATCAGCGCCGGATTGTTCTTGGTTCGGCGGGAAAGGATCTGGATCGTACGGCGGATCTCGTCATCACGGCCGATCACCGGGTCCAGTTTTCCCTGCCGGGCAATGGCTGTCATGTCACGCCCATATTTTTCCAGTGCCTGATAGGTATCTTCCGGATTCTGCCCGGTGACACGCTGGTTACCGCGCACAGCAGTCAACGCACGCAGAATAGAATCTTTTGTAATACCGAACTGGCTTAATTTCTTTCCTTCAATACTGTCGCACAAAGCCAGCAGCAGATGTTCCGTTGAGACATATTCATCCTGCATACCTTTGGCGATGCTTTCTGCATTTGTAAACACATCTGAAGTCGTTCGTGCCAGAGTCAGGGATGAGGAACTGCCGGTGACGCGTGGGCGGGATTCCAGATCCTTGCGGACCGCATCGATCAACCCCGCAGTGCTGCCGGAGATCCGGGTCACCAGTGCCGGAACAATACCATCCTGCTGCCGCAAAAGAGCCAGCAGAAGATGTGCCGGTTCAACAGACTGGTGAGAAAATTCCAGCGCTACCTGCTGTGTCTGTGCTATCGCTTCCTGTGCTTTTTGTGTATATTTGTCGAAGTTCATAAGTACACCTCCTCCCCCTTCGCAGGGAAGTTTTTTATCATTTCATTACGATTAATAGTATGAAACAGAAAAGATAAGTTTTCATAAATTCTATATCAGATTTTTATTAACAATTCCGACAGGTTATAATTTGTTTACGTGATATGATTTGAAAAGGAAAACGTGTGATGAATAAATTACTGCTTCTGATTTTACTGCTTTTTCTGCCTGTTTACGCGGATAATGAAAATCCTGAAACAAAAATAACCGAATACCCAGAAGGTCAGGAAGAAATGACACTGGAAGAATATCTTGAGAAAAGCGCAGAGGACTGGTTCCTGACCGGCAAGAAAGAATATACCGTGCAGGCAATGATGGTATCGAAAGAAATATCATTCCATAACGAGCTGGAAGTCGTCGATTATACGGCCACGGATGACGGCATAACCGTGGTTTTAAAAGGGACAGCCGGTGAAATGTGGACGTCGAAGCTCCCGAAAGTGATTTCCACATATACCAAACCGGATGGCAGCGAGATCACGGAATCAGATTTTTCCCAAAAGGATGTCTTTATTGATCTTATCACCATATCTTCCACAGATTCCCATTTCGCCATGCATGTTCCTGTTGATATTTCCGTTACCGTAAAGACCGCATGGGGCGACGTGCTGCATACCAACTTACCTAACGCGCCGCACGGAAACGGTGATTTTCTCATCTGCCGCGCGGGAGAAGACGGCAACCCTGACCTTTCCGATGTCTGGGTCCTGAACGGCGTTTTGTTTCCGGAGAATTACGATACAGCGAATATGGAAGAAACAGCAGAATAGATACAATACATAATAGAATCAAAAACGCTCTGATACAGTCTCAGAGCGTTTTTTTATACTTTTAGCCTTTCAGACGTTTATCGCATTTACGTGCGAGCCAGGTACCGAAGGACTGGATGAGCTGGGTGATGAGTACCAGTACGATGACCGCAAGGTACAAAACCGCGTAACGATAACGCTGGTAACCATAAGCAAGCGCAAGCTTGCCCAAACCTCCGCCGCCTACCGCACCGGACATGGCAGTATAGCCCATGATCGTGGTGATCGCCAGCGTAAAATTGGTGATCAGGCTGGGAACACTTTCCGGCAGCATGACATGCGTAATGATCTGCATCGGGGTAGCTCCCATCGCCTGAGCGGTTTCGATAATGTTCGGATTAACTTCCCGCAGGCTGCTTTCCACCAGCCGGGCGATAAAGGGAAAAGCCGCGACAGTCAAAGGCACAATGGAAGCAACGGTACCGACAGAGGTTCCCACGATCACACGGGTAAGCGGGATGATCATCACCATCAGGATGATGAACGGCACCGAACGCAGAAAATTAATGAATACATTCAGAAAGCTCATGACCACTTTCGGCAGCGGACGGATGCCCTTCGGTTCCCCGGTCACCAGCAGCACACCCAGCGGCAGCCCGATGATGATGGCAAACAGGGTCGCAAGCAGTGTGGAATAAAGCGTCTCCCATATCGCGAAGGGAAATTCATTCAGCAGACAGTTCCAGGCTTCCTGAAGCCGTTCGGGTGTAAACGCGTTGGCAAAATTCATGCTTTCACCTCCTTCGATCCGTATTCAGCTTCCACCTGAACAATAACGTCCGGCATCGAGCTCAAATAAGATACAGCTTTCGCGAGTTCAGCCGGACCGCCCGGGATCTCCAGCAGGATATATCCATAGGCGAGATCTCCGACCGAACGGGTCGACGCACCTAAAATACTGCCGAGAATGCCGCAGTCCACCGCCATTTTCGCGATCATCGGCTCCCGTGAGGCAACAGCGCCGTTATAGATGATGCGGATCTTCTGCCCGCCTTCAGCCAGAATTGCCGCGCCGTCAGAAAGCTCCGGATAGATGAGGTTCTTGGTAGCGTTGGCTTTCGGATTGGAAAACACCTCACTGACCTCGCCTTCTTCCACAACTTCACCGTGTTCCAGGATCGCCACATGGCTGCAGATTTCCTGCACCACACTCATCTGATGGGTGATGACGATGACCGTAATGCCCATCTTCTTGTTGATTTCCCGGATCAGTTCAAGGATCGCGTGAGTGGTTTTCGGGTCGAGTGCGGAAGTAGCTTCATCGCAGAGAAGAACTTCCGGGTCGGTCGCCAGCGCACGGGCAATAGCGACACGCTGCTGCTGACCGCCGGAAAGCTGGGCAGGGTAGGAATTGGCTTTATCAGGCAATCCCACCAGTTCCAGCAATTCCATTCCCCGCTTTTCCGCGTCGGAATTTTTCATCCCGCTCAGACGGAGTGGAAGCGTCACGTTTTTCAGGCAGGTCCGCTGCATCAGCAGGTTGAAACTCTGGAAAATCATCGTGATCCGCCGGCGCATAGCCCGAAGCTCTTTTTCCGACATAGAGCCAAGATCTTTCCCGTTCCAGTAAACTCCGCCTTCCGTGGGCTTTTCCAGCATGTTGATGCAGCGCACCAGGGTACTCTTGCCGGCGCCGCTCATGCCGATGATTCCGTAAATATCTCCATCCTGAACCGTCAGATTGATGTGTCTCAAAGCATCCACTGAACCATCCGCGGTTTCAAACTGTTTGGAGAGGTTTTTCAGTTCGATCATTTTCTGTTCTCCCGTTTTCTGTATCGATCTGTGTCCGACTGATACAGCGAAGTAATTATATCACACGAACGATAAATGCATCACACGGGTTGGAAAACCGACATTACCAACAGTATATGCTGGTTGATCCGGCTGAATACGAAAAACTGATTTATGTTGTATAATAAATATGAGGAAAAGAAAATCATGGACGATATCATATTAAAAGAACCACTATTTTTATACGAATGGGATGAGAATAAAAATCAAATCAACATACCATACGAAAGCATGGGATTTCTTTTGAGGAAGCAGCGACAGCATTTGAAGATCCGAACGCATTAACTTTACCTGATGAAAGGCACTCATTTGATGAGGATCGTTTTTGGTTGTTAGGTTTTAGCCGCAAAGCGAATCTGCTAATTGTCAGCCATTGTTTTCGAGATGGACAGGTTATTCGAATAATTTCGGCAAGGAAAGCGGAAAAAACAGAAAAGCTGGTTTACAACATCAGAGGTGAATTATGACAGAAAAAATAACGAATTTTGAAGAAGAATTATTAGACGACGATATGCCGGAAATCATTGATTTCACAAAGGCAATCCATAATCCTTACATAAACAAAATGAGAAAGGATATCTCTATCAGTATACCAGTTCGTACCCTGAACTATTTCAGAGACCAGGCGGACACGCTTGGCGTTTCATTTCAGACAGTAATTAATATGTACCTGACAGATTGCGCAAATAATCAAAGAAAAATCTATATTTCAAACGAAAACAATTGAAGAAAAAAGATCGGAAAGATTTGTTATATATAATAAATAATCCATAAAAAAAAGTGTCAGCGGAAACTGTGTTCCACTGACACTTTTTTTATTCTCAGATGCTTATTTATCCAGACCAAGCGCGGCCAGGTCAGCCTGTTTGCCGGCATAGAGTCCCATCGGTTCCACATGGACACCGGCGATGGTGGTCAGGTCGGTACCGTTCTGGGCATTGAAGTCTTCCTGGTAGGGGCTGTGGGCAAAGAAGTTCGCGAAGGCATCGCCGTCATTGACGATGGTGTTCGGTGTCACATAGTCGTCCACAATGGTGATATCCAACTTGATATCCTTTTCAGCAAGGATCTCTTTGGCGATTTCCAGAACATAAGAGTGAGGATCCAGCGTGCAAAGGACCTTGATGGTCTTACCGGCCAGTGCCGCGTAATCAACGGATTCATCGAAGCCATCTGTCGGCTCTTCGACGACGGAGATCGCCTGACCCTCATAGTTATCAAAGTAATCGACAACCTTCTGGCTCAGAACGGCGGCTGCCAGTGCTTTGGCCTCATCGGTATCCTTGTTGGCTTCCTTGACGCTGACGACGTTCACATACGGAGATTCAGCGTTTTCGTAAAGCAGAGCACTGTCCAGTTCCGCGGCAAGGGCATAGTTACCGTTGATGATGCCATAATCCACATCAGCCAGAACATTCGGAACCATCGCGGCTTCCACTTCAACGAACTCGATACCCAGCGGGTTATCCTTGATATCAGCAACGGTTGCGGTAATGCCGGCTTCGTCATCGACATCGATCACACCATAGGCTTCCAGAAGCAATAAGGCACGGCCTTCATTTGTCGCGTCATTCGGAACAGCAATCTTGATACCTGCTGCGGAAACGGTAGTAGCGGTCAATACCAACACTGCAGCTAAAATCAATCCAAAAAGTTTTTTCATAATCGTTTTGATCCTTTCTTCTTCAATTTTTTATTGAAGCATGCGTGATTATAACAACCAGTCTTTTTTTTGTCCAATACAAGATTTCAATTATCAGATATAGGTTTTACCTATATCAACATATTTGAATTATCAAACGAATATATAAGGCTGATTTTTCACCGGTCCCACACAGTGATCCATGCGGCTATTCCGCAGCCGGTCCCGGAACCTCAAAGCCATACATCTCATCCATGATCCCGTACAGCCCAAGATACGGTGCGTCTACTGATCTGACCGGATCATTGAATTCCAATACACAGTCATCACCGGCACTTGCTTTCCATTCAGGGAGGTTCTTATCGTTAGGGTCTCCGTTTGTGATGAAATTTCTGAAGTAAGACAGCATCATATCACTGAGAGTCCGGTCCGCATCGTTATAAAGAGCTGAGTCCTCAGGTATATTACCGTAAAGATAGACTTCTTCACCGCTGTGCCATGAACCAAGCCTGCCGTTATCCCGGGTAAAATGATAAACATACGAGGGAATTCCGTTCGCCAGCGCCTGACGTTCCCAGCAGTAATGACCGTAGGTAAAATAGAATACTGTATAAATATCAGCCCAGTTCTGTTTTGCTTCCGCATCGGTCGCTGCCGGATAAAGCTCCAGAACACGTGACGCGTAGGGTTCCGGGAAAAGGTACCGTACATTCCGCTCATAATTCTTCAGATTTCCCTGATTGAAGAGGATAAACGGAGCCGACTCCTCCCGATTAAACCCATGCATCTGAGCTTCCTCATTATGAATGCCTTTGGCATAGGATTCATAAGGCGTTTCCGCAAGCACATAACCGTCTACGGTCATATGGTGATGTGTGTTCATCTCAGATGCCAGCTTTTCGGCGGGTATCGCACGCAGATCCGCAATCGAAGAGGCTTTGTAGCGTTCTTTCGTATCGTTTGCGGCTGTATACGCTTCTTCCAGCAGTCTGAAAGAATGAGCCGGTTCAGGTGCTGTGACCGTGGAGCTTTCCCCGACAACACGGCGGAACAAACCCTTCGCGAGAGGTGATGTGGATAAGGCGGATACGCAGGCAGAACCGGCTGATTCTCCCGAGATGGTCACATTGTCCGGATCACCGCCAAACGCGGTAATGTTGTCCCGAACCCATTCCAGCGCCAGTATCTGGTCCAAGAGGCCGTAATTTCCGGTAGTCCCGTTGGGAGATTCCGCCTTGAGTTCCGGATCCGCGAAGAATCCGAAAATGCCCAGACGATAGCCAATATTCACAACGATCACGCCTTCACGCGCAAGTCCCAGACCGCTGTAATCCTGATACCAGGGCTGCCCGGTCTGCAGAGAACCGCCGTGGATATAAACCAGCACAGGCAGACCGGCAACATTGCCGGCAGGTTTCCAGATATTCAGATAAAGCGAGTCTTCACTGACAGGTTCGCGGTAGTTGTCTTCAAATGTGAATTTATAGTCATGATACCCGATAATTTGGGCGAGAGAGCTGTAGATCTCCGAATTCTGAACCTGCATAGACATCGGGGCAAAGTGATCAGCGGCAAGAGTCCCGGTCCAGGGTTTCGCGGGGACAGGTTCACGCCAGCGCAGATCACCCACGGGCGGTTCCGCATAAGGAATTCCCGCATAAACCTCGACTTTGCCATCCTCCGTCAGCACACCTGTCAGGTCCCCCTGCGCGAGATGGATCACATCGGTTATCCCGCCGGTTTTACCCTGAACGGCAGGAACCGGCTTTACCGGCGGCTTTGATATCCATAAGATAATGGCAAACCAGGCTATCAAACCGGCCCACCCGATACATTTCGCCCACCAGACCGAATTGTTCAATGCCTTGACCCGCACAAATAGATACGCGCAAATCAGCACGGCACCCAGGATCCACCCGATAAGGGTATGTTTTCCCAATTCAAGTGTCACGAAAAAAAGAAGCGATAAAATGATCAGTAATACGATCCACATAATACTCCGACTTTGTTTTGTATCAGTTTTTTGATCCATAATCGTCCTGTTTTTTATATCGGAAAACACCGCGGTTAAGAAATTTGACAATCTCAATCACTCCGCGGTGTTTTTTTATCTGCCTGCGTGATTTATTTCTCAATGCGATTCAATCACAACATATACGAAGCAATATAAAAGGTATCCTGAGGATGAAAAATACCGGGTTCTTTTATACAAAATTCAGCGGTTTTTCCCTGTTCCGAAAGGCCGAATTCAAAATGGCACATGGCAATTCCGAGATCGATTTTCTGAATATCCCAACCGTCCGCATTGACATAACCGCGGCTGCGTTTTTCATAAAAATGTACCGAGTTTCCATCGACAATGATACGCCAGGGCTGTTTGTTTACAGCTGATGGTGCCCAGCGCACCATTTCCAACGGATCAGCCAGATACCCAGAGGTTCCGGGGGTAAGCGGATCATTAAAGGATTTTGAAAAGAATAATTTATCAAAATCTATTCGGCTGTCCGCCCTGATCCCCTTGCGCATCATAACTTCCCGAAAAGACTTTTTCTCAGCCGGATATCCGAGCGGACTGACGCAGGGCATCACTTCTTCCGAGGTAAGTTCCATCGCGCGTTCAAACGCTGGACGATCCATCGTTCCTGCTATCCAGGTGGTACCCAGCCCCAGATATTCAGCGTACAGTACGATTTTTTCAAACGTATATCCAAAAGCCTCCTCAGCATGCGGTACACGTTTCATTTTTCCGGCGATCCAGGAATCCGTACCGGAGATCACCGGAGAAGAAAGTCCGGATACTTTCGCACTTAATAAACGCCACGTTACAGGTAAACCATACGGATTTTCAGTCTGGTTTGCATAATCCATAAGTTTCGTACCATCTTCAGACTTCAAATGATGTCCATCAAAGGTACGTACACTGCGTCTGTTACGAATTAATTCCATCCCTGTCATTAATCTTAACTCTCCTGCTTTTTTATTTATGAGCGGAACTGCTGCACCGGGCAAAACAGTCCCTTTACCCTGATGTTATTTTGTCTTACGGAACATGAATTTCCGCGCAATATCGATCCCGATTTTGTAAGGGAGCGGGCGCAGAGCTTTGTCTGCTTCTTTCAGCTTTTCACGGATCGGCAGCCCCTGCGGACAATGTTTTTCACATTTGCCGCATCCGACGCATTGTGAAGCGAAAGACGGTTCCTTTGTAAGTCCCACAGTCTGAGCATACTGGAACCTGCCCTGTGTTTTTGATTCGATAAACATGGCATTATAAGCCGCGAATGTTCCGGGAATATCGACCCCTTTCGGGCAGGGCATACAATACCGGCAGCCGGTACAGCCGACCTTCTCCGTTTCCCGGATCGCTTTTATCACCTCAGTCAGTATGGCAAAATCGTCTTCCGTGAGGTGACTGGCAGAAGCTTCAGAAGCGGTCCTGCAGTTTTCCTGAACCATTTCAAGTGAATTCATTCCCGAAAGAACTACCGTAACCTCCGGCTGGTTATAGAGCCAGCGCAGTCCCCACTCCGCGGGCGACCAGTTTCTGCCGCTGTCTTTCATGATCTGCTTCGCTTTTTCAGGAAGCATATTGACCAGTTTTCCGCCCCGCAGCGGTTCCATAATAACAACAGGAATACCCTTTGCCGCAGCAGCCTTTACTCCGTCAGCCCCGGCTTGTGAGAACTCATCAAAATAGTTATATTGCACCTGACAGATATCCCAATCAAAATCATTCAGGATTTTAATAAAATTATCTGTGTTGCCATGATAGGAAAACCCGATGTTGCGGATCGTACCGGAGGCTTTTTTCTCCGCGATCCATTCCATAATACCGATGCTTTTCAGCTTTTCCCACATAGCGACATCCGTCAGATGATGCATGAGATAATAGTCCACATAATCTGTCCGCAGACGGGAAAGCTCTTCATTGAAAAACCGGTCGATCGCGGAACGGCTGCTGATAAGATATTGGGGAAGCTTGGTAGCGATGTGAATTTTTTCTCTCATCCGGTTCCGCTCGAAAATTTCGCCAATCGCGGCTTCACTGCCGCCATATATATAAGCGGAATCATAATAATTGACCCCGGCATGATAAGCTTCCAACAGCTGCTTTTCAGCCGCACCCATATCAATGCGTCCGTTTTTCTTCGCAAAACGCATGCAGCCGAAGCCAAGGATGGAAAGCTTTTCACCGCTTTTATCATTTCTGTATTGCATAAAATCACCCCTTTGTCTCTCAATACCGCTTCAACTGGATATATTCTCTTGTGTTATCACAACCTTAAGCTGCCATCAATTACATTTCTGCACAATCAAACCAACCAAGGGAGATAAATCACGATTTAATACTAATTCTATTGTATTGTAAAACCGTTTTCTGCTGTAATAAATGTGATGAAAAACCTCACGAAGGAAAACTTTTGTAGTAATATGTTTTTTGTATTTTTTCGAATCGGAAGGAAATTTTCATATGGATCATCACGTTACTATTCCTGAGGGTTATAAGCCAACGCTGGACATTTACGAGGTTCAGAGAGCCATCACCTACATAAAAGACACCTTCCAGAATCAGTTCGCCGCAAGCCTGCATCTGAAGCGTGTCACTGCCCCGTTGTTCGTCACCGAAGAATCCGGCTTGAACGATAATTTGAACGGAATCGAACGCCCGGTCAGCTTTGATATTCCGGCTATCGGCGGCGACGCGCAAATCGTTCAATCCCTGGCGAAATGGAAGCGCATGGCGCTTGCCCGCTACAAATTTGAAGTCGGGAACGGACTTTACACTGATATGAACGCCATCCGCCGCGATGAGGCGATCGATAACATCCATTCCGTTTATGTTGACCAGTGGGACTGGGAAAAGGTCATCACCGCCGAATCCCGCACGACGGCTTATCTGCACATCGTCGTCAAAGCCATCGTAAACGCGATCTGCAACACGCATGAACTGCTTCGCGCGCTTTACCCGCAGCTGCACACGGAACTGTGCCGCGAGGTAACATTTGTAACATCACAGGAGCTGGAAGACCGCTGGCCGGATCTCAGCCCCAAGGAGCGGGAGAATGCCATTACCCGCGAACATAAGACCGTTTTTATCCAGGGAATCGGACGTGCGCTTAAATCCGGAACAAAACATGACGGACGCGCCCCGGACTATGATGATTGGGATCTGAACGGTGATATTTTCTTCTGGCATGAGCCACTGAACATGGCCCTGGAGATTTCCTCCATGGGCATCCGTGTCAGCCCGGAATCTCTCGACCGACAACTCACAGAAGCAGGATGCGATAACCGCAGAGAACTTGATTTCCACAAAAAGCTTCTCAGCGGGGAACTGCCTCTCACCATCGGAGGGGGTATCGGTCAATCCCGCCTCTGTATGCTGATCCTCGGCTGTGCCCACATCGGAGAAGTTCAGGCCAGCCTCTGGGACGCAGAAACGGAACGAGCCTGTGCCGAAGCGGGAATTAACTTGTTATAAAAGTAAGAAATAAGAGAGTAAGAAATAAGGGTTGAGGTTATTACATCTTCAGCCCTTTTTTATAAGTGATAAACGCTCTTTCTTCTCAGAGCTCTTGCTTTGAATTCAAATAAGCGTCATTCCTGCGAAGCGTGAGGACGGTTCCCCTCGTTCCTCGGGAGAACCGTCCCCCAAAAATCTTATTTTCCAAAGTCCGCAACGATACGCAATATATCAAAGCCCTCCGCATACGGTCGTTCGCAAATCGCGCCGTTGCGGATGAGTGTGGCACGGGTAACTTCCGGAGAAAAGTAGTATTTTCCCTCGTAGGTTTTATAGCAGGCAAGCGCATCCAGCTTTTTTTGGACATCAGCTTCTTCAACACCGACCAGAAAATCGGGGAAAAATCCATAGCTGCTGCGGATCACATCAAAACCCAGTACCGTCCGTCCGCGGAATGCCCGCAAGGCTTCCTGAGTGAGTACACCGTGATCCTGATGGACATCCGATTTTGTGTGAACAAAGACTATATCCGGATCATCCTCACGAAGAATAGAAATCATCGCCTCCAATATTTCCTGACGATGTTCCTGAAAGCGGCGGGTTTCAAAATCGAGCACATCAACACAGGATTCGGGAACACCCAGCGACCGCATGGAAGCATAGTGCTCCGGGATCAGATTTTGCAGCGCAGGATTTTTTTGGTTATTGGAAAAGGTTACACAGCGGATATCGGTCTTTCCCGCTATCCGCGCGATCAATGCACCGCAGCCCAATTCAATATCATCCGGATGCGCGCCGATGAAGCACAGTTTTTTTCCGTAAAATTGCATTCCGCCCATTATTTTGTCCCGATAAAGCCGCCGACGACCTTGGTCATCACCAATTCACCATCCCGCTGAACGATACCGTCCGCTACACGGGTGATATCCTGAATCAGCTGTTCATATTCTTCTTTGCTGTTAAACAGGGAAGTCCATAAGCGGCGGTCTTCATCCAGAGAAGCACGCGTATAGGCGATAAACGGAGCTGCTGTTTTGAAGGTCAGCGGATTTTCGAAGATCACCGTATCAACCTTTGAGAAAGTATTTTCAATCGCCGCGTAAATCTGGCTGCTGTAACGGGAGCTGCCCGGCATCGGCGGAATCTCCTTACCGCTGGCTTCCCGAATCACGTCATAAAAGACCTTTTTATTATCAGGCATCGGTCCGGAAGTGAACAGGCGTCCTCCGGGTTTGAGTACACGATGCATCTCGCTGATGGTATAGGGAATATCGCTCGCGTAATAGATCGCGAAACAGCAGCTCACCAGATCAAAGGTGTTGTCATCAAAAGGCAGCTGGCGATTAAAATCCAGCGGAAGAATTGTAAAAGGCTCACCCAGTTTGGTGTTTTCAAAGCGTGCCTGTTCCAGTAATTCTTCATTGACATCACCCCCGGTGATATCTGCGTCGCCGTTCAGATATTTATGGTAGGACATCAGCTGCTTGCCGCCACCGCAGCCCACATCCAGAATTTTCATTCCCGGCTGAAGATCCAGCACTTCCAGCATCCACTGGTCGATATCCCGGCCGCCGTATTTGTTATGAATATCGATCCGCGTCAGCAGATCGTTAGTAGTCTCTTTATAATCAATTTTTTCGTTCATTCTTATTTTCTCCCTGCCTGTTGGTAGTTAATGTTCAGAGGCTCTCTTTGTATGAAAGGCCTGGTATGCGGTTCCGGCATGCCGGTTAGTTGACAGCATCAGAGCTGACCGCGCGCACTCCGATCTGAACAGTTACCGTTATTATAACAAATAATAACAGTCGGGCTCCAAAGATGTTTATTTTTCGGAGACATTCATCCCTTTCTTTCGCTTATTCCTCAACAGTTTATCTGCCGAATTTTTCTTTCATGTTCTCCACAGCCCGCTTGTATACACTTTCAGTGTCCGTGTCCCCTTCATATTTTGCCGTACCGTAAGGAATTTCGATACCGCCGGGCGCCGCATTTGAACGCGCGATTATATCGATCAGTGATTCCAAATGCTGATAATCCGATCCCTGTGAAATCACTGCGAACTCATCTCTGTCTAAACGGAAAACCGGACTGCGCTTGAAAATTCCGGAAATTATATCAGCTGCCTGTTTGACCCATCGGGTTTCTTCATCCTGAGATAAATTCAAATCCCGGCTGGTCAGCGATTTCATGCCGAGTACCGTAACAGAGAATTTCACAGATTCGCTTTCGTTGATCAATTCATCCAGCTGCTCAGCCACGGCTTCATAAGCGTGCCTGTTTTTCAATCCGGTCAGACTGTCAATGTTGATCTCAGCATAAGCGATAGCGATATTACGTTCATACTCATGGTCACGTTTCAGACGAGAATCAATATCATGAATTCCGATTATCAGTCTTTTTCCGTCCTCTTCATCCACCATTGCAGCTTTCAGGCTCACATAAACAGGATTTCCATCTATCAAAAGCCGATACCGCAATCCATAAATATTGTTTTCTTCTACGCTTTTCAGTACCTGCTCTTTGGAGAATAAAGCCAGAAAACGATCAATGTCCTCTTCAACCAACATTTGACGGGCTTCAATTCGCGCCGTTTTGAAAAAATCATCGCCTTCTTTGGATAATCCCAAATCTTCATATACATATATAGCACTATATTCAATGTAATGGTCTGTTTCAGGGTCAACTGTATAGATACAAATAAGATCGCCGGAAAGGGCTGCGATCCGGGAATAAGTCAGCCTCTCCTGCTTGACCCGTTCCATAGCTTCCTGCTGCTGCATCTGTGCATCAATATTATTGATACCGATGATGATATACTCACTGTTTTTGGAAATACGGACAGCTTTCATATTAACATAAACCGCGCTGCCGTGATACATCTGACGATATGTCACAGAAAAAGCTTCATGATCATCAATTGCTTTAACAACATTTTCTTTCGTAAAAGTTTTAATAAAATTTTCACGATCCGGTTCATAAAGGATACGCAGGGCGTCTTTTCTGGCTTCCTCAAAGAAATTTTTTCCACGTCTTTCAACATCAATATTTCCGATAATGTGGCTGGTACTGTAATGGATGAAATCTTCCGTAACCAGATTTACATAAAACAGGTCAAAATAGTCAGAGGACAATGCCTGCGCGATGCTTGCGTATGTAAGTGATGATTTATGGGTATCATTTTCCATGATTCCGAGAACCACGACCGCAATAGCAGCAGTATTGGTAACCGGGTTTACCGCGATCCGTCTGATAAACGCGTGAACTGACAGTCCGTTCGGCATCACATCGTCTATGATCGCCTTGCTGCCTTCTTCACCGCATTGACGGATAATTTTCATAAAAGCGAGACCCGGACGATTGACAAGCGGGTCATAAGGGAAAAGCTTCCCGACCGGAACGGTCCAGTCCATCCGCTTTACGAAATCTCTGAAAGACCGGTTGCAGCGGATCATGCGAAAGCTGTCGCCGCATGATTCAATAACGGTCATCGGAACCGTATCAAAATAATTTTGAAATGATTCCTTATCTTCCCTCACGATAAGCGCGGTATCATACAAATTGATCCGCCCTATTGCGCTGTAGTAATCGGTTTCTTTTGTGTTTTCAAATCCGATCTGGGTTCCTTTCTCATATCGCTCGAAGACCTGTTCCATAAGTATCGGTTTGCAATAATAATAGCCCTGTACTTTCGTACACCCTACTTCCCTCAGAAAATCAAACTGATCCTTACGTTCCACACCCTCCGCGAGTGTATCCACACCCAGGGCAATCGCCATTTTCATTAATTCAGTCAGGATGATCTTGCACTCATCTCCTTCATCAAAACGCTGCATAAAACGCATATCAAATTTGATCAGATCAAACCGAATGCTTTGAAGGACATCAAGTGACGAATAACCGCTTCCGAAATCATCCATCCAAACCTGAAAACCGAGCTGCTGGAAACGTTCTACCTGTTCTTTTATAAAATCCGTATCGCTGCCGACAACACTTTCCGTGATTTCGATCGTAATTTTATCTCTGCCGACACCGGATGCGTCAACTCTTCTTCTGATTTCTTCCACAATATCGCAGGCATCAAAATCAGTCCGTGAAAGGTTTATGGAAACAGGAACAATTTCCAGCCCTTTTTCTGCCTGTATTTGTAATTTTCGAAGAACTTCCTCAAGGATAAAAAGATCCAGCTTGTAAATCAGCTTCGCGTTTTCCAGAGTAAGAATAAAATCAGAAGGCGTCAGAAAACCTTCAACAGGATCGATCCAGCGTGCAAGAGCCTCCTCATCACAAACTCTTCCGTTTGCTGTTCGTACGATTGGCTGATAATAAACCTTGATCCAATTTTCCCGGATCGCTTTATCCAGATTGTTAATAACATAGCGTTGTTTTTCCACTTCAGCCAGCATCGATTCGTTGAAATAGCTGTAACAGGAAAGGTAAGCTCCGCGGTTTGTATCACAGGCATATTTCGCACGATCGCAGACCGCGATGAGTTCTTTTTCGGGAATCTGGTCCAAAGCAATACCGGCTCTGACAGTCAGGTCAGAGCTGTTTCCCGCTTCAGTGCATTCCGTAAAAACGGCTTGAATTTTGTTTTCGACATTTTCCGAATCAGTAATGACAGCGAAAATATCCATTCCGAAACGGCCGCAATTATCATTTCCGAAATGAGAAGCTAATATTTTGCCGATATTTCGAAGGAGGCGGTCACCTTCGTCATAACCGAACCTGCGGTTATAATATTTCATCCCGTTCAGATTGAAAAACACAACTGCCGGCAGGACACCTTTCTCCCGCATGGTTTCCCGTTTTGCTGCAGCTATTTCAAGAAAACCGGTCATGTTCGGGAGCCCGGACAGCAAGTCATAATAGTATTTGTTAGGCAGCGTTTCTTCCGGAAGAACTTTGCTGTATGCCCGGTTTAATTTGTTTTCAGATTCTTTCTCATCCGGTTTATATTCGCCCTCATTCGTATACCAGATAACAGCAAGTGTTACACCGGGTTTCGGATGGATATGCTCGCCCCGGGCATGAATGATCCGATAGGTATCTTTATGTTTTGTCCTGTAAGCTACATTGTACTCACCGCCTTCCGTCGCGAACCGGAAAGCCGCATTTGCTGCCCGTGCCGCGTCATCCGGATGAGTATCACGGTACATATCATGATCCATCAAATGGTATGCATCTTCCCGTTCAAGGTCAAACAATTCCAGGAATCCTTCAGAAAGGACCAGCGTAACAACGTGCTTATCTATAAATTGATAAATAGCGAAGGGAATACTTGATCGCTCCATCAGCGTCATTTCTGGTGATGAGAATTGGTATCTTTCCATAGCAGTCACACCTTTTTTTATTCAGAGCAAAGCTCCTTGTGCGGCTTATCCATTCACGTCTGCTCTAATGAAGCAATTAATCAGATAATATATATTATATATGACAGCCGGCGTTTTATGTATCTTTTTTTCATAAAAACAGATAATTATCCATATTTAAATTTAAAATTTCACGGTTCATCTTCATTTTCGGTATAAATTCAGGCCAGAGAAAACCGTTTTGCAGGTTCGATCCTGATTTCGCGAAAATCGCTACCTGTATTTCAAATCAAAACAGTGATTATTGAAAGTTTAAATCATTTGCTTACCCGAAAGTAATAATATAAAGAAGTAAAAGCGCTATAATAATATGAATGGGATTATGTCCCTGGATGGAGATATTATAATGACCGAAAAAAAACTCATCAGCATTATGGTACCATGTTACAATGAAGAGGAAAATGTAATTCCTATCAGCGAAGCAATTATCGATCAGATGGATAAGATGCCTCAGTATGATTACGAACTGCTGTTCATCGATAATTGCTCAACAGATCAGACAAGACCTTTACTGCGTAAAATATGTGCAGAGAACCCCAAAGTAAAAGCGATTTTTAACGTCAAAAATTTCGGTCAATTCAACAGCCCCTATTATGGAATATGCCAGACCACCGGTGACTGTACCATAGTCATTTGCTGCGATTTTCAGGATCCGGTGGAATTGATCCCGGTTTTTCTGAAATACTGGGAAGAAGGATACCAAATCGTTTGCGGTGTAAAAACATCCAGTAAAGAGAGTAAACTGATGTACACCCTGAGAACTATTTATTACAAGGCTATTAAAAAGTTTTCAGCAATTGATCAGATCGAGCATTTTACCGGATTCGGATTATATGATAAAAGCTTCGTAAATATTTTGCGCTCACTGGATGACCCGACACCTTTCATTCGCGGAATTGTAGCAGAACTCGGCGGAAAACGGAAAGAAATACCATATGAACAGCAGCTCCGCAGAGCGGGAAAAACTCACAATAACTGGTATTCCCTGTATGACGCAGCTATGCTCTCCTTCACAAGCTACACAAAAGTCGGTATGCGGATCGCGGAGTTCGTTGGTGCCGGATTTGCAATTCTGAGCCTTCTGATCGGTTTTGTTTATCTGATCATGAAACTGATTTTCTGGGACCGCTTTGTTGCAGGACAGGCTCCGCTCATAATTATCATGTCGCTGATGTGCTCGACCATTCTCGCTTTTCTCGGTTTTCTGGGGGAATATATTGCAGCAATCAATGCACGTGTGATGCATCGCCCTCTCGTAATTGAGGAAGAAAGGATCAATTTTTAGGAGGTAAGCACAAATGAAAGCTGTGATACTGGCAGGCGGATACGGGACTCGGATTTCCGAAGAATCTCAATTCAAACCAAAACCAATGCTTGAAATCGGTGAACACCCGATCCTCTGGCATATCATGAAAGGATATTCTTTCTTCGGTATAAAGGACTTTATCATTTGTGCCGGTTATAAACAGCATGTTATCAAAGAATGGTTTGCGGACTACTTTCTCCACACGTCGGATGTTACCTTTGACTTTGAACAGGATAATAAAATCATCTATCATGATAAACATGCTGAAAAATGGCGTGTAACAGTTGTCGATACGGGGCTCAATACCATGACCGGCGGCCGGGTAAAAAGAATTCAGAAATATGTAGGCAATGAACCTTTCTATCTGACTTATGGAGACGCTGTTTCCAACGTAAACATAAATGATCTTACCAGGTTTCATTTTCAGCACGGGAAATGCATGACCATTACCGCGGTCAGTTTGGCTCAGCAGAAAGGTGTTCTTGATATTGATGAAAACGGTTCCGTAATTTCATTTCGGGAAAAAGACAATATTGACGGAGCATTGATCAACGGCGGATTTATGGTATGCAATCCGGAAATTTTTAATTACCTTGACGATGACAAAACGATCCTAGAACAGGGGCCGATGCATCAGCTTGTAGCAGAGCATGAAATGAAAAGCTATTACCACACAGGCTTTTGGCAATGTATGGATACCAAACGGGAAAAAGACAAACTGGAAGCTCTTTGGGCATCCGATAACGCTCCATGGAAATTATGGGAAAATTGAATAATGACAGACTTTGATCTCAGTTTCTATAAAGGGAAAAAAATACTGATCACCGGCCATACCGGTTTCAAAGGATCATGGATGTCTGTTATGCTTGTGAATGCGGGAGCTGAAGTAATCGGTTATTCCAGCTGTTCAAAAAAAGAACCGGGATTGTTTAACATCTGCGGCGTTCAAAACCAGCTTCACCATATCAAAGGCGATGTCAGAGATCTGCCCGCCATCCTTTCGACTATGGATCAATACAAGCCCGAAATCGTGATCCATATGGCAGCACAGCCGATTGTCCGGGACAGCTATCGTGACCCGGTCGGAACCTATTCGACAAATGTCATGGGAACAGTAAATATACTTGAAGCTGTCCGGCAAACACCATCCGTCAAATCCTTTCTGAACGTGACAACAGATAAAGTTTATGAGAATAAAGAATGGGTATGGGGATATCGTGAAAATGAACCGCTGGACGGATACGATCCTTATTCCAACTCAAAATCCTGTTCCGAACTGGTAACTCATTCCTACAAAAACAGCTTTTTTTCTGAAGGTATTCCCGCGGTTTCCACTGCACGCGCAGGAAATGTGATCGGCGGGGGAGATTTCGCACATGACCGCATCATTCCGGATTGTGTCCGGGCTGTTATGAAAGGTGAAAAGATCATCGTACGAAATCCATATTCAACCCGTCCCTATCAGCATGTTTTGGAACCGGTATATGCCTACCTGATGATTGCGGCAAAACAATATCAGGAACCTGCATTTGCAGGTTGGTATAATGTCGGCCCGGATGATAAAGACTGTTTTCAAACAGGAGCACTGGTCGACCTGTTCGTAAAACACTGGGGCGGAGACGCTTGCTGGGTCGATCAATACGATGGCGGGCCGCATGAAGCCAATTTTCTGAAACTTGACTGTTCCAAACTAAAGAGTGTCTTTGGCTGGAAGCCCCGTTGGAATTTGGATACTGCTGTTGAAAAAGTTGTGGAATGGACAAAGGCATGGACAAAAGGTCAATCTGTGCGCGACGTGATGGACCAACAGATAGATGAATTCATTTCTGTAAGCTAACCATTAGAGGGAAAAATGGGAAACTGGAAAAACGAATCAGAAGCAAGAGAACAAATCAAAGCCTTGGTTGCGGATTATTACCATGACTTCAAAGAAAAAAAAGAACCTTTCAAAGAGGGGGACCGCATCAGCTACGCATCCCGCGTTTTTGACGAGAAAGAAATGCAGGCGCTGACCGATGCTATGCTGGATTTCTGGCTGACAACAGGCCGCTTTGCAAATACTTTTGAAGAAGAATTCGCATCCTGGATCGGTGCAAAATATGCGCACCTTGTCAATTCAGGCTCCTCTGCCAACCTGATCGCCTTTATGGCGCTGACCGCCCCGGAACTGGGTGACCGGCAGATACGCCCCGGTGATGAAGTCATTACGGTAGCGTGCGGTTTTCCTACAACTGTTACCCCTATTCTGAATTATGGTGCGGTCCCCGTTTTTGTTGATGTAACCATACCTCAATATAACATTGATGTCACAAAACTTGAAGGTGCGCTGAGCGAAAAAACAAAAGCCGTCATGATTGCGCACACACTGGGCAATCCGTTTGATATCAAAGCCGTTAAATCATTTTGCAGTGCTCATAATCTTTGGCTGGTTGAAGACAATTGCGACGCACTGGGTACAAAATATACCATTGACGGTGTAACAAAATATACCGGAACCTGGGGCGACATCGGCACATCCTCGTTTTATCCTCCTCACCACATGACCATGGGAGAGGGCGGATGTGTTTATACGAATAACGCGCTCCTGCATCGTCTGATCCTTTCATTCCGGGATTGGGGCCGGGACTGCATCTGCCCGTCAGGGAGGGATAATTTCTGCGGCCACCGGTTTGATGGTCAGCATGGAGAGCTTCCCGCAGGCTATGACCACAAATACGTCTACAGCCATTTTGGATATAACCTGAAGGTCACGGATATGCAGGCAGCTGTCGGCTGTGAACAGCTGAAGAAATTCCCCGGATTCATTGAAAAAAGAAGACACAACTGGGATCGCCTGCGCAGCGCCTTGGAAAGTGCCGCTGACAAACTGATCCTGCCGGAACCGGCAGAGAACAGTGTCCCTTCCTGGTTTGGGTTTTTAATCTCCGTAAAACCGGGAAGCGGTTTGGAACGAAACAAAATCACCCGCTATATCGAGGATCATAACATACAAACGCGTCTGTTGTTTTCCGGAAATTTGATCAAACATCCCTGTTTTGACAAAATCCGCGGTACAAACGCATACAGGGTTGCCGGTGATCTGAATAATACGGATACCGTTATGAATAACACTTTCTGGGTTGGTGTTTATCCCGGTATGACCGATGAGATGATTGATTACATGGCGAAAATAATTCTCGAAGCCATACGATCATGACACGGGATAATTCTGAACAAAATTATGAAAGCATCAGATTTTATTGTTGAATACCTCATCAGGAAAGGGATCACAGACGTATTTGGATATCCCGGAGGAATGGTCACACATCTGATGGATTCCTTTGCCCGATATTCAGATCGGATTTCCGCACATGTAACTTATCACGAACAGGCAGCAGCCTTTGCCGCCTGCGGTTATGCACAGGCATCCGGGAGACCGGGGGTAGCTTATGCGACATCCGGACCGGGAGCTACCAACCTGATTACCGGAATTTGCCATGCCTATTTTGATTCAATTCCGACAATATTTATCACCGGACAGGTCAACTCCAATGAAGCCAAAGGCACTTACGGCGTTCGACAGCGGGGATTTCAGGAAACGGACATCATTTCCATGATAAAACCGGTCACAAAATATGCGGCCTATGTGGAAAGTCCGGATAAACTGCAGGATTATCTGGACCGTGCTTTTGATGAAGCGACTTCCGGGCGGATGGGACCGGCTCTGCTGGATATTCCCATGAATATTTTTCGTTCGGAAATCCAACCGCATACTTCTGTTACAAGCACCAAAAGCATATCAGAAGATGAAATGATCACAAAACAACTGACCGAGGCGCTGAATCAGGCGGAACGCCCGTGTCTGATCATCGGAAACGGAGTAAAGATCACAAACCGGGGAAAAATGGTACGGGAATTTATCGAAAAGTTTCAAATTCCCGCGGTAAGCAGTATGATCGCTTTCGACGTTCTCGGAAATCACCCGCTGAATTATGGTTTCCTTGGCGCATACGGCACCCGGACAGCGAACTTTATCGCAGCCAAAAGCGATTTGATTATTTCCATCGGTTCCAGGCTGGATATCCGGCAGGTTGGCGCAAAACGCGAAAACTTTGCTCCCGACGCGAAACTCATTCGGTTTGATATTGATGAAAATGAATTATCCTATCCGGTGCATCAGGATGAGCTTTCGATCAGAACCGATATGGAAACACTGTGTATTTCACTGGAAAACATTTGTCTTGAAAAAAAATTCGGGCAATGGATTTCTGTCTGCAACGAGATCAAAAGTTTACTGGCTGATACCGACCAAAACGCTATATCTCAAATGATGGGCAAGATCAGTGAAAATGTCCCGACCGATGCAGTAATTACAACAGACGTTGGACAGAACCAGGTATGGACTGCACAGTCTTTCCACCTGAAGGAAGGGCAGAAGGTGCTTTTCTCCGGAGGACACGGGGCTATGGGTTACGCACTTCCGGCAGCCATCGGAGCCTGCTATGCCGTCGGCAGGAAACCGGTTTTCTGTATTACCGGTGACGGCGGGATGCAGATGAATATCCAGGAGATGCAATTCATTGCACGGGAAAATCTGCCCATAAAAATGATTGTACTGAATAATAATGCATTGGGAATGATCCGGCATTTTCAGGAGATGTATTTTGAAAGCCGGTTTTACCAGACAAAGCCATCCGGTGGTTATACTGCACCGTCTTTCAGTAAAATTGCCTCCGCATATGGCATCCGTTCCCGGGCTGTTTTTTTCCGTGACATCGAAGATAACAGCAGCAATTTTACAGATAATGATCCCTTTTTGCTGGAAGTTCTGATTAATGAAGACACCTACGTAACGCCAAAGCTGGAATTCGGGAAACCCAATCAGGATCAGGAACCGTTATTGGATCGTAAAATCTACAACCGGATCATGTCTTTGTAGAAGAATACTTGCAACAATTTACTGAAGTAATGATTATTTCTTACATCAACAGATATTCAGACCGATAGAATACACTGTTCAATATGTATCAGCGCATAACAGACCTTGAGAGCGCCGTAACGCCTCAAAAGAAATATTTCTTACAGGAATAATAAGCACAGGAACAAAATGAATAACACCACCCAAAGCCTGATAAAATGCGCCATATCTTCTGTTATTTCAGTTTTTTTTCAATACCTGTGCTCAATTTCTGTTTTCCGCCCAATCGTAAATAAGATTTTTGGCAGTGTAAATCTTCCGTCGATGGTTATCGGCGTTCTTATTTTTTTTATCGTTTTATTTCTTCTGCGCAGCGTTGATCTGAAGCTGTCCAAAATTGCAGCATATCTGATATTTATTGCTGCAGCCGGCTTTATAATGATCAGTTTTTTTCTGGAAAAAACTGTTGTTTTCTATAGTTATTATCAAAGAATAGAGGGGGAAAGTGCCTGGCTCATTGCGGCAGAAATAATCATATGCGTCTGTTTTCTCATACTGACAATAAGGACAAAGCTTTTCAGCGAACTTATTGTAAGCCGAAAAAAAACACCGGTTACGAACATTATTTTATTATTCGTTTCGGTCATACTGATCAGCCTTTCCGCATATAATCAATACAGGATCAATTTCTTACATAATAACGATTACAAAAACTTACACGCCTATACAAATACCATTTTCAATCTTTTTTGGGAACAGCCCTTCACCGAAACAATTACCAGCGTTTATGGACACTATGCCTTTTTCTATTATCCGTTAATGAAATTAATTTATGCATTCGGCTATCATAATTTACTGAAAATCTACTTAGGTCTCAGTGTCATACAAATTGTATGTACATTGGTTATCTGGATCGTGATTCTATGGAAAAATGTAAAGAACCCTTTGATACTGGGCTTTGGTATTTTTTTCATTTGCTTTTTCACATCAGCAAATTGTACGCCGATATACCACCAGTTGTTCCCGCACCGTACTTTTCCGTTAGCTATAGGGGGACTGCTGATTTTCTTCTGGTATAAAGCCGAAAGAAAAGAACTTATTACCGTCATCGGATACCTCACCGGCATGCTGCTTATCATTTGGAACAGCGAAATCGGGATCGTTATCCTGACAGCCTGGTCTGCACTCCATATCTGTTCCGTTTTACAGACAAACAACAAAAAATCATATCTGCTCATTGCGATCCATCTTGCAGCGATCCCATTGACATTTATGATTTCGGTCCTCTTCTGCGGAATATTGAACAGATCATTTGGGGGAGAAATGATTTCCGTCAAAGATTTTCTCTTTCCGATCCTGAGTCCGTCCTATATGAAAGATTTGCTTGAACACTCGTTACAATCATTCCCTTCCGCATGGATGAGCATCACTGTCTTACTGCTCTCTTTCCTTGGCTATGGGGTGATGAACACAGTATTGTTTACAAACAAATGCCAAAAATCAGACCAAACCGCGGTATGTTTTTCTATATCCGTGCTCGCACTGGGAGCGCTCACATATGCCATCAACCGGCCGGCATATAATTCATTTTTCATCATAATGCCCGTTGCAGGCCTGATGCTTTCAATAATTGCGGACTCTTTCTCAAACGATCTGCATTATTTTTCCACAAATGAAAATAACGTATCTGCGGATTCACATTTGAGAAGCTGCTGTGCATGTTTGAGTCTTTCCGTGCTCTTTATTATGACAATAAGTTCATTTGTAAATATACCGTACAAGATCAGGAATTCCGCTCCATATAAGGATACGAGTAAGATCGTTGATTTTCTTCAATATTTTGATTCTGTAAAAGATAACAAGGCAATCGTTATCGGTGACCCGTTTACCTTCTTTTACGCGTATCTTGGCATTGACCCTGATTTCTATTATATGGACATGACAGACCTGGTCGTTGACCGGAAATTCCCGGAAGGGATCATCGATTCTTCAAGATTTTATACAGACAGATATGCAGTCACAAACACAGATGTCAGATATTATTATCTTTCAGAAGAATTTCTGTCGGCACATCACATAACGCCATTGAAAATCAACGACATAAAGTTTTATTACTTCACACCCATAGAATAATAAATAACGGAGCCTGTATGATAAAGAATCAAACGCTGCAAAAAATCATCCTTGCATCTATAGCCGCCACGGTCTTTATGTATTTATCAACTGTCTCCGTCCTGAGTCCGGTAATTAAAAAGGCATTTGGAAGCATAAACCTGCCTGCATTCGTATTAAGCATATTTGTTTTTATTACAATATTATTCCTTCTCAGAAAAACAAATTTATTATTATCCGGATTTATTCTGCAGGCAGGTGCACTGATCATATCCGTTTTCCTGCTGACCGGTTTCATGCTCGAAAGATACGTCTTTGATTACGCTACAAATCGTTCCATAGAAAGCGAAATTCCCATATATTATTTAGGCGGATCCGCTGTTTTGCTGAGCGGACTTGTCTATTTTTTTTATAAAAGACATTTAAAACTTTTTTCAGCAAAACAGACCGGTTCTATTTATCGAGCAGGTCTGGTGATAGAAATAATTGTCTCGATTATTTTGGTTGGTTTATCGGTTTATCACCTTTTCAAAAACATGAATTTTCTCAACCGTTATAATTATTATCACCTGCATGCATACACGAATTCAATTTTCAACATATTTTGGGGACAGCCCTTTACACATACTATTACCAGCTGTTATGGACATTACGCATTCCTATATTATCCGATACTCAAATTAGCTTTCAGATTTGGTTCCCACAGTCTGCTGATAAACTATATGTACATCAGTTCATTTCTTGTCGGCATTACATTGGTCATATGGATAATAATTCTGCATATGAATGTAAAAAAACCGGGGATCCGAATTCTCGGAATATTTATGATCTGCTATTTCACTTCAGCAAGAATAACAGGCATCTATCATCAGCTTTACCCTCACAGAACATTTCCGATTGCAGTTATGATGCTTCTGATATCATTGTGGTATAAATTCCACAACAAAATAATAAGCGTTACAGGGTATTTTGTCAGTATATGCATCATTATATGGAGTACGGAAATCGGACTTATCGCTGCCGTGTCATGGGCATCGCTCCATATTTGTTCAGTTTTGCAATCAAAATTTTCTCTCAAAAAGATTTTCCCAACACTATTTCACATTTTTCTTCATATTGCTGCCATTCCATTGACTTTGTTCTCTGCCTTATTCCTTTGCGGAAAATTCAATATGTTTTTCGGCGGTAAAATGATACCCTTTAAAGATTTTTTATTCCCGCTGATAAACACAAATTATATGGATGCTCTTGAATTTCAATTAGATTCTTTTCCGTCCGCCTGGATGAGTATAATACTCATGTTTTTTGCTTTTCTCGGTGTGGGGCTGAAAGATACCGTTATACTCAATCCGGATGCAAAAAAAAATAATCAAAGTGCTGTTTGTTTCGCTGTCACGGTACTTGGATCAGGCTCACTTTCTTATTCAATAAACCGGCCGGCATATAACAGCTTTTTCATAATTCTGCAGTTTGCGGGATTATTTTTGCCTCTTACACTCGACAGATTCTTATTTGCAATAAATAAATCTTTCGCAGCTGATGAAAAACACAGTTCCGAATTATCTTTGAAATTCAACATAAGTTATATATGTCTGGTCGTTTTAATAATTATTATGATCAGCACAATAATTAATATTCCATACAAAATAAATCATGATGAATATTTAAAAAATATGGAACCCGTAAATGCTATAAGAAGCTGGATCAGACAATACAAAGACAAAGAAGCCGTTCCTGTAAGTTCGTCTCTTTCTCTGATGTATGCTTATCTCGGCTGGGATCCGGGTGCTTATTTCATGGATTTTTCAGACATTATTTATTCTGAAGACTTCATGAATTCATTTACAGAAACGATTATCGATCTTGACAGAAAACACGTTTTCACTACACTTGAATTCAGGGATAATCTGCCCGATCAATTTTTGAATACACATAACATAACCGAAGAAGTTATTTACAATTACGAATTATTCTATTGTGAACCATTGCAAAAATAGAAAAGATATATTGAATGAAAACGCATCAAACATCAGATAGGGAGATTATCGTTTCACTGCGGCACAGGACGCAATGCCGGCCGTGATGCGCCATCCGGTTCTGAACAGAAATAAAATGGATGAGAAAATGAAAGTTTTAATAACAGGCTCTGCAAGTATGATTGGGGCAGCACTCTATAACAGACTGATTGCTCTTGGGCATAATGTGATCGCAGTTGTTCGTCCCGGTTCCCGTAAGAATGAGAGATTATCCGGTGGACAAAACAGTACGATTATTGAATGTGAAATGAAAGATTACGCTCAATTACCCGATATGATCAATACCGGAATTGACATCGTCTTTGCTGCAGCATGGAGCGGAACACGCGGTTCCGACCGAAATAATAAAGAACTGCAGAAATTAAATTATACTTATAACTCTGATTTGCTTCAGGCAGCGGTTCAAATCGGCTGTAAAAAATTCATAACCGCAGGATCACAGGCTGAATACGGAAATACTCATGGAATTGAAGAAATCAGTGAGGAAACAGAACCGAATCCGGACAGCGAATACGGAATAAATAAATTACGATTTTACGAATACGCAAAAGATTTTTGCAAAGGAACCGAATGCACCCTGCTCGAGCCGCGGTTTTTCAGTATATACGGTCCGAATGATTATCCGGGGTCTCTGGTCAGCTCAATGCTTCGGAAGATGATGAATAATGAGCCCTGTGAACTCACGGCCTGCACGCAGCTATGGGATTTTCTGTACATCGATGACGCTGCTGAAGGCCTTCTGTCACTGGTTCAAAGCGATACGGCTCAGGGAATTTACAATTTTGGATACGGCAAATCCGAACCTCTGAAAAATTATGTCGAAGCCATGCATCGCATAACAGGCAGCAGCAGCGAATTAAAATACGGCGCCATACCATATCCGCCGGCAGGATGTTTGAACCTGAACCCGAATGTAGAAAAGCTGAAATCAACCGGATGGAGCCCGAAGGTTTCCTTTTCAAAAGGTATTGAAAGAATTATCAGACAAGAAGGATAGAAACTGATGAGTAAAAAGGGTATTACGGTATTGGAAAAGGCTTTTTGCATATCTGTCATTTCGACTTTATTCTTTTTTTTGAGTTCTGTTTCATTTCTGAGCCCAATAGTAAATAAGGTCTTCGGAAGAACCAATATTCCTGCAATGGCGCTGAGTATTCTTCTTTATCTCCTGCTGTTTCTGCTTTTACGAAATAAAGAGATCCGCTTTACAAAGACCGCAGTATGTATTATTTTTCTTTCAGGCGCTGCCTTTTTACTGGCAAGCTATGCCCTTGAAAAAAACGTATATAACGCGGAACCGCACCTTACGATAGAGCAATCATTACCGTGGTATATTTTGATTCCAGTTATTATTACGTCTTTTTGTTTTCTGTGTTTTATCCTCACAAAAGATTTTTTCCGCGTGTTTCAAATACGGATCCTGTCAAAATCCTCTTCACTCAGTGCAAAATGGTTTATTATTGCGGCCGGTGTTTTTTTGATTGCTTTATCGGTTTATAACCAATATTCGATCAATTTTTCCTATTACTATGATTACTACAATATACACGCATACACGAACAGCATCCTGAACCTGTTTTGGGGACAGCCTTTTTCAAAAACTCTGACGAGCATCTACGGACATTATGCATTTTTCTATTATCCCGTTATAAAGCTTTTATATAGCTGCGGAATTCATAATATTTACAAAATCATTATCCTGATAAACTGCTTCCTGACAGCAGCTTCCTTATTGATTTGGATCATAATAATTCTCAGAAACATAAAAAGCCGCCTGATTCAATTCCTTGGCATTTTCATGGTCTGCTATTTTAATACATCCAGAGTAATGGAAATCTACCAACAGGTCCACCCTCACAGAGTTTTCCCGATAGCGGTCACAGCGCTGATGATCGCGCTCTGGTTTCGGTTGAAGAATAAGAGAACGATCGTTATTATCCTCGGTTATATGATGTGCGCGGCCATTCTGATCTGGAACACAGAAAGCGGTATTTTTTCAACGGTATCATGGTCTGCACTGCAGATTTGCTCCGCACTTCAATTAAAATCAAAGAATAAATGGCTTTTGGCTGTTTTCCATTTCGCAGCCATACCTGTTGTATTTTTGGCGGCAGTCTGTTTATGCGGTTTTCTGAACATGCTGTTTGGCGGAGAGATGATCCCTCTTCAAGACTTCATTTTCCCCATATCTTCAGCGGATTACATGAATTTGATCCAAATTCCTCTTCAGAATTATCCATCAGTCTGGATAAGCGTTATGGTTTTGTTTTTATCTTTCCTTGGTTATGGAATAAAAGACACTGTTCTTTACTCACAGAATTACCGGAATTCAGATCAAACAGCAGCCTGTTTTGCATTAATTGTTTTAGGTTTAGGTTCATTTTCTTATGCAATCAACCGCCCCGCTTATTGTAATTTCTATATTATTCTTCCCATAGCTGCATTATTGATCTCAATTATCGCAGATACATATTCTTCAGAAAGAAGAAATCTTTTCTCACAGGGAAAAAATCTGACAGCACAAGACCTGTTCAGAGGATTCAGCGGATTACTCAGCGTTACAGTCCTGATCTTTATATTTATCAGTTCTCTGATAAACATTCCTAATAAATTAAAAGCGAGCAAATATTATAAAAACACAGAACAAATCGAGGAAGTTCAAAACTGGATTATCTCTCAACACAATAAAGATGCTGTCGCATTGGGCAACAGCCCGTTTGTTTTCTACAGCTGGCTTGGCTGGGATCCCGGACTTTACTATATGGATACCGCGGATTACAGGTTTGTTCCAAACGCATATGACGATCTGTTCCAAACAGTCGGTCAAATCGAAGACAAATCCGCGTTTATTTCCCGTGATATCAAATATTTACTTCCGGAAAAATTCTTTTTGGATCACAAAATGCCATCAATATTTGAAACAGAAAATTTCATTATTGAATACTGGACACCAAAAGATCAGGGTAACACTGATTATTAGCGTTCATCCGCCGGCAGAGGGAAAGATCGTGTTTTTCCCACATCACCGGGCTGAGGCAATTGAATATTTAGGAAGTCCCAATCCACGGGGTATGTATTATCGGCGGTTTTTCAGAAATCGTAATGACAACAAATCGTCTTTTCAGCGCAGCGATAATTTATCGATAATCGGTTCCGGATCAATTTCTGATATATCAGCAGAAGTAAACAATACCAGCAAAACGCCCGGATAGCGGACCGAGATGCGATGGCTGCCGTCAGTATGAATCGTATCTGAGCCCCAATGCTGTGCCAGCTCTGCATCACCGGGAAGTTTTTCCAATCCCTTACGGGATCCCACCCAGTCGAGACCGGCATTCCATTTACTCCGAAATACGGAATAGGAAAGCAGGCCTAAATCTTCCGCGCTGTCCGGATCGGAAAAGCTCTGTTCAAAGCCGTAGAGGCTCTGCATCAGCAGCCCGTTTCTTTCCGTCAGCCTGCTGCTGTGATATTTTCCGCTCATGGGAATATCAAGATCACTCATGGTCAGCGGCAGCACATCCTGATAAACAGTAACGCGCTTCTCCCCGCTGACAACAGTGTACCCGTTGTTCGGGATTTTCAGCATATCGAAAAATAACGCAGCCAAAAGTGCAAACAGGGTAAGCATACAGAAAAGCACTGCTTTATCAACCGCAAGGAAATTTTTGAAATCATCCGCACACTGTGCCTTTTTGGCCACGGTCACAGCGCCGCGGATACAATAAACTACCGAAACAGTCCAAAAAACAATGCCTGCAAGACAGGAAAACAGAATATGGTCCGAACTCAAAAAGATATCCGGATCGTGGCTCAGGAAAAATATCCCGAAACCCAGCAGCAGGAGAAGCATCGTCACACAGCGCAGAAGGGATCGTTTTTCGTGCTTTTGAGCTTTTTTCGCCATGTCCGGACTGGTCACCGGATAAGGGATATCCGTCTGACCCGTCTGCAGAAAAACATGACGCCTGGAATCAAAGATATCTTCCGGTGTACCGATATGGAGAACCTTCCAGCCCCGTTTCTTCATCAACTGGGAATAGTCTTCCATCTGGAATTTCATCTTCAGGTCCGGGTCATCATTGACATATGTCACCACAGCGACCCGGTCCTCTGAAGGAGCTGTTTTCGCGAAAGTAAAGACATTGGAAGAGGCCTTCACAAACTGCTCGCCCTTCTCCAGACAATGCTGCAGATAAGCGCTCAGAGAGATATCATCATGATTCAGCAAGAGGATAAATCGGAACATATTGAGAGGGTTTAGGATTCAGGGTTTTTGAGCAGGAGAGCAGGGGCTTGTGCCATTCTGCAGCACTTGCCCCTTGCTCACTATTTCTTGCTCCTGACTACTTCGTATGCATATAACAGGCAACGAAGTGATTCGGAGATACCTCTACAAGCGGCGGGATCCCCGCGCGGCAGGTTTTATCAACACATTCATAACAGCGGTTCGCGAAACGGCACTCATTCGGCAGGTTCACCGGGCTGGTGATCTCGCCTTTCAGAGAGATCCGCTGACGCTTATGGTCCAGATCCGGAACAGGAATTGCGGAAAGAAGCGCCCGTGTGTACGGATGGATCGGGTTTGTGAACAATTCTTCGGAAGGAGCCTTTTCAACGATCCCGCCCAGGTACATCACCGCGATCTCATCGGCGAAATGGTTCACAACTGCCAGGTCATGGGTGATGAAAATATAAGTCAGGTCCAGCTTATCCTGCAGGTCATCCATCAGGTTCAGGATCTGAGCCTGAATGGAAACATCCAGCGCTGAAACCGGCTCATCACAGATGATCAGCTTCGGTTCCATTGCCAGAGCCCGTGCGATCCCGATACGCTGCCGGCGTCCACCGTCCAGCTCATGAGGATAGGTATTGACGAGACGTTCCGCAAGTCCGACTGTATCCATCAGTTCCATCACACGGTCTTCAATATCCCGTTTGTTTTTCAGAATCTTCGCGATACGGATCGGCTCTGAAATTGCCTGACTGACGGTCTTTTTCGGGTCAAGAGATGAGAACGGGTCCTGGAAAATGATCTGCATATCCTTGCGCTTTTTGCGCATTTCGCCGCCGCTCAGTTTCACAATATCCTTGCCTTCAAAGAAGACTTCTCCGGAAGTCGGCTCGATCAGGCGCAGGATCGCCCGTCCGGTGGTCGATTTTCCGCAGCCGGATTCCCCCACCAGGCCAAGTGTTTTTCCGCGTTCAATGGTGAAGCTGATGTCGTCTACAGCATGCAGCATTCCCTTCCCGGTTTTAAAATATTTCTTCAAATGTCTGACATCAAGAATGGTATCGCTCATTTCTTCGCTCTCCTTTCGATGCAGAAACCTTCCCGCTCATAAGCGCAGCAGGCACATTTATGGGTCGGACTGACCGCTTTCAATTCAGGAACCTTCTTCGTGCATTCCTCTGTCGCATAATTGCACCGGGGCGCAAATGCGCATCCCTGAGGCAGATTTGTCGGATCCGGCATCAGCCCCATGATCGGCTTCAGACGGGCAGTGCGGTTTTTGATGTTCGGCAGGGAGTTGAACAAGCCTTCCGTATAAGGATGCATCGTTTCCCGGAAGACATCTTCCAGCGTTCCCTGTTCGATGATACGGCCCGCGTACATCACCGCGACCTCATCGCAGACTTCAGCGACAATGCCGAGGTCATGTGTGATCATGATCATGGAAGTATCATATTTGGTCTTCAGGTCATTCATCAGCTCCAGCACCTGTGCCTGGATCGTCACGTCCAGAGCAGTCGTCGGTTCATCCGCGATCAGCAGCTTCGGGTTGCAGGCCAAAGCGATCGCGATAACCACACGCTGTTTCATACCGCCGGAAAACTGGTGCGGATATTCTTTACCGCGGGCACGCGGGATACCGACCATTTCCAGCATATCGCCGGCCCGTTCCAACGCCTGTTCATGGTTCAGATTTTCATGCAGTTCAAGACTTTCCGCGATCTGGTCCCCGACTGTGAACACAGGGTTCAGCGCGGTCATCGGATCCTGGAAGATCATGGAAATATCCTTCCCGCGGATCTGTTCCATACGCTCAATGGAAAGCTCACGGATATCCCGCCCGCCGATTTCGAGCTTATCGCATTCCACCACACCGGGCGGTACCTGCACCAGTCTCAGCAGGGCCAGTGCGGTTGTCGTTTTACCGGCACCGGTCTCACCGACAAGGCCGAGAGTCCGATGATATCCCAGTTCAAGGTCAATACCGTTCACAGCCCGAACGATGCCGTCTTCTGTTTCAAAACGAACGGACAGGTTCTTTACGTCAAGAATTTTTTCGCTTTTATTGATTTCTTTTTCGCTCATACATGTCCATCCTTATCGTTTCAATTTCGGGTCCAGCGCGTCGCGCAGCCCGTCGCCCAGCAGGTTCAGGGAAAGCACACAAAGCATGATCGCAAGACCGGGGAACAGCGTCATATAGGAATAATCCCGGATGAACTGACGTCCGGAAGAAAGCATAGCCCCCCATTCCGGAGCCGGAGCAGGAACGCCCAGCCCGAGGAAGCTCAGCTGTGCCGCAGAAATGATTGCTGAACCTACACGCAATGTAGCCTGCACAATGATCTGTGAAACACAGTTCGGCAGGATATGGTCCAGAATGATCTGCCAGTCACGCATCCCGATGGCCTTGGCTGCTTCAACATATTCTTCATCACGGACAACCAGTACCGCGGCACGCGCTACCCGGGTGAACGGAGCAGAACTTGCCAGTCCGACCGCGATCATCAGGTTGATCGTGCTTTTTCCCATCGCCGAAACCACTGCTATGGCCAGCAGTACGCTCGGGATGGATGAGAATATGTCGCATATACGCATCACGATGTCCTCAAACACCCCTCCCACATAGCCGGCAATGGCACCTAAAGTTACACCAACCACTAACGCGAACATGACCGCAACGACACCGACCGCCAGTGAATACCGGGCGCCCCAGATAACACGGGCCAGAATGTCACGGCCCAGATCATCCGTTCCGAAGGGATGTTCCCTGCTCGGGTAAAGCATTCGTTCGCGTACATGGTTTTTAACGATATCCTGCTTGTAATCATAGATCAGCGGAGCGCACAGCGCCAGAATGATGACAAGTGATATCAGGATCAGACCGATGATCGCGCCTTTATTCTTCTTGAGCTGGTGCCAGACCATGCCCAAAGAGCTTCGTTTCTTGTACTTCTGATGAGCACGCAATTCTTTTCCTTCAGCCATGATCCCTCCTTACTTTGAATATTTCGCCTTGATACGCGGGTCGACAAAAGCGTAGACAATGTCGATCAGCAGGTTCACGACCGTCACCAGCATGGTCGTCATCACAAGGGCACCGGTCACCGTCGGAATGTCGCGCTGATCAATGGCATCAACAACCAGACGTCCGACACCCGGCCAGGCAAATACCGTTTCCGCAAGTACGGAACCGCCAAGTACGTTGCTGAACTGAACGCCGAAGATCGTAATGATCGGGATCAGCGCATTGCGCAGCGCGTGTTTGCGGATGATGGTCTTTTCCGGAACACCCTTCGCCCGTGCGGTCCGCAGGTAATCCTGACGGATCACGTCCAGCATGGAAGAGCGTGTAGTGCGGGTCAGCAGCGCGGCCAGGCCGGCACCCACAGTAAAAGCCGGCAGTATGATGCTCTTGAAGCCTTCATTACCGCCGGATGGGAACCAGCCAAGTTTGAGCGCGAACAAAATGATCAGCAGCAGCCCCAGCCAGAAGTTCGGCATGGAAAGACCGATGAGCGCCAGCACCATGGAAAGCGTATCGATCCAGGAGTTCTGGTTGACTGCCGCGATGATTCCCAATGGCAGAGCGATCAGTGTCGCGAAGATCATTGTCATGGAGGCAAGCTTCAGCGTATTCGGCAAACGCTGGAGATAGATCTTCATCACATCCTGCTTGGAAACATAGGAAACGCCAAGGTCACCCTTCAGCAAATTTCCGATATACCGGAAATACCGTTCAATCAAAGAGCCGTTCAGGCCCATTTCCTCCCGCAGTGCGGCAAGCTGTTCTTCTGTGGCATCAGCACCGGCCACGGAATAAACAGGATCGCCTTCAGCGACGTTCATAATTGCGTAAATAACAAAAGCCACCGCGAGCAGAACGGGAATCAGCATTAATAAACGTTTAAGAATATATCGCCACATGAATTCCCTTCTTTCTATCAGAAAAACCGGGCAATATGCCCTACGGCATACTGCCCGGTAAGAAATTAGTCGAACAAATTACGGGATCTGGATCAGACGATAGTCATGCTTCGCGGTCGGCATCCAGACAGCGCCTTCTACTTCGGCTTTGGTGCCGATGTTGACGAAGGAGGTCCACAGCGGGACGATCGGAACGATCTCATCGAGGTAGTTCTCGATTTCGAAGTAATCCTGTTCGCGCTTGGCGGGATCGATCTCGACCAGCGCTTCATCGATCATTTCGTTCAGTTTCGCGTCCTTCAGGTTGGCACGGTTGGAACCGTTCTTCTTCAGGGTGCCGTCTTCCTGGACGAAGGAGCCGTACATGTTGCGGACAGTGAAGTCGGTGCCGTCAGCGTCAGTCCACTGATACAGGCAGAGTTCATAATCCAGAGCTGCGTCATTCAGGCGGCCCTTCAGCGCGGCTGTTTCCAGTTCTTCGAGTTCAAGGCCGATACCGATGGTATCCAGGTCTTCCTGCAGGATCAGGGCAGCAGTCTTCTTGAATTCCTTGTCGACCATGACCTTGAAGTTCAGGTCACCCGGCTTATATCCGGAAAGTTCAAGTTCTTCGGCAGCCTTGTCCAGGTCATATTCATAAACATGGATATCCGGATTCAGACCGAACTGACCGGCATTGATGTAGTTGTTGTGGACGGTGCCTTCATCGTTCAGAGCGGCAAAAATCATATCTTCCTTGTTGGAAGCATAGGCGATAGCCTTGCGGACATGGACATTGTCGAGGCCCGGTTTGTCATTCTGCATGGCAATGTAGATCATAACTACATTCGGGACCTGGATGAGCTTCAGCTTGCTGTCGTCCTTGATGTAGTTCAGGTCAGTGCTGGCAGGATCGACACAGACATCGATCTCACCGGTCTGCAGGGCGATCAGGCGGGTGGAAGCTTCCTTGAAGAGCTTGAAGACGATACGGCGGGTAGGAGCAGCGCCGCCGCGATAATTCTCGTTGCGGACGAAGGAAATATAATCACCCGGGACCCAGTTTTCAACAGAGAACATACCGGTACCGACCCACGGACCTTCGGTCTTGTCAGCAGTGACCAGTTTTTCAGACATGATGGACATACCACGATGAGCCATCAGCAGGAGAAATTCCTGGTTTGCGCGGGAAAGGGTAATAACTACCGTGTTGTCATCCGGAACCTGAATGTCGACAATATCGCTGACCTTCGCGTTCGCAAAGGAGGAATCTTTTGCGATCGTATAGGTGAAAGCTACGTCATTAGCTGTGCAGGGTGTACCATCTGTGAAAGTTACGCCTGACGGGATGTGGAAGGTGAAAGTTTTCCCATCGTCGCTGACTTCCCAGGAATCCGCAAGACCGGGGATAATATCACCGGTTTCCGGATCGATCTGAACCAAAGTTTCATGGGTCAGAGTGAAGGCCATCATGTTGGCGTCGGTGTTGGATGCCTGCGGATCCAGTGTCGTGATATCATTCGCGACACCGATCGTAATGGTATCCTGAGAGGCGTAAGCGGTCATAGCCATAAACAATGCCATGATGATGCTCAGTACAACAACTGTCTTCTTCATATACAACTCCTTTGTTTGTTTTTTTGGAAACCCTTTGGACTTAGGTTTCTTGTACATACAAATTTTACAGGAAAAAATAATATGCGTCAATAATGACTTTTGGCATTTAATGTAATTATTGTCTGGACAGGATTCTTCTTATTTTCCGTACTCCATCGTCTGACAGGCACCGTCACCTTCCGGGCAGGAAAATCTAATAATAATATTCCTTCCAATGAAGATCCCGAAATTTTAAAAGGCCCGCTTTTTCATTCCAACTGTAGTAAATTACCGTATCGGATACTTTATCCCCGACATATTGGATGGCATCTTCAAGAAGATAATTTATATACGGATTTTCAAAGATCACATAAAATACCGGGAATTTCCGCTCCGCGCTGATATCCACCGCTTCCCGAAGTTCCTGTTCACTGCGGACAAAAAATTCATTTTCCGCATAAACAATTCTTTCCGTTACCGGAGCGATTTCCACGGACAAATCTTTGTTCCAGACATGCAGCTTTTCAGCGACATCCATCCCGGCGTTGAACCATATATGAGTCATTCCGTCTTCATCATCATCCCATGTTACATCCACCATGTGCCATATTCCGTCAATTTCCAAAAGATTCCACATATGCGTTTCAAGAAGATAAGAATCCGGAGCGGAAAAATCGGCGCCCTGCCCGCGCTGACAGCGTACATTCAATCCGGCAAGACTCCCGATCAGAAAAAAGGCGTCGCTGTATCCGTCGCAATTTGCCTTACCATTCAGGATTGCGCCGATCGCGTTATCATCCTCGTCAGTCGCTTCATCAATTATATAGACAACATGTTCACATATCCAGTCATGGATCAGCTGGGCACGCAAAAGCGGGGGATAATTCCGTACGAAATCCGCCACACTCTGGGCTATACGCCATGTATCAACCTCACGGGAGGTGAGGCCGCTGCTGTTTCCGGCACGGGCAGCTTTCACGATCGCGGTTCCCGGGAAAAAACGGATGTTCTCTGCTTCATAATAATCAGCCTGATCGCTGTACAATAAGGACATATTATCAATACCGGCCTCACCGGCGATCCAGCTCAGGTGCTGATTTTCCTGCAGCCGCACCATCAATTCATGTGTCAATAACAAAACAAAACCAGTGCAGTCAGCGGGAAGACTGCCCAGGAACTGATGGATTTGTGCTTCATTTTCACATTCTGTCCAGGGCAAATCCATATACGCCGGGGTCAAAATCCGAATAAAACGAATCTCATCGCTGTAGGAAAACCGGATATTGGGATCAAATCCGGCACGGATCATCATTCGGAACAGTTCCCTGAATTCCCGATCTTTCAGTGTGGAATATAAGGTATCGGAACAGGAAAATTCGATATCAGGAGCATTTTCTCCGATCCGTGATAAGAAAGACTCCATCCGCCGGTCTTTCAGATATGTCAGTAATTCTTCCTGACTATGAATCACACGGTTATCTGACTGTGCGCCGGGGTGTATAAATAAAAGCGCCGTAAAAATCAAACAGAGAAACAGAAACCGGTAATTTTTTTTCATTTTTTCCAGATATCAGTACTATTTTAAAACATCATGGACTGCCGCAGTACAGCAGTCCATGACAATCAATTACAAATTCTGATCTTATTTCGCCTTGAGGATGATGCGGGCATCGACGACCTTCAGGCCTTTGCCCTGTTCGTAGAGCATGACCGGGTTGGCGTCGGATTCCTTGACCTCATCGCGCAGGTCCCAGATCATCTGGGAGTATTTCGCGATGGTTTCAGCCATGGCTTCGCGGTCGCGCGGGGCTTCACCACGGGCACCGGCAAGGATCTTCGCGGCGCGGATTTCTTCCTGCATCTTCATACCCTGAGCCTTAGAGACCGGGGCGACGCGGAAGGTGACGTCCTTCAGGACTTCGACGAAGATACCGCCCAGACCGAACATGACGGTCGGACCGAAGGCAGCGTCGTTAATGGAACCGAGGATGATTTCGGTACCCAGCGGGGCCATTTCCTGGATGGCGATACCGTGGATGTTGGCATCAGCTTTGTAGTTCTTCGCATTTTCCATGATCTTGCGGAACCATTCACGGACCATGTCATCGTCCTTGACGTTGACCTTGACACCGCCGGCATCGGATTTGTGGAGAATGTCGGGGGAGACGATCTTCATGACGACAGGGTAGCCGGCCTGGTGAGCCAGTTCAACTGCTTCGTCTTCGGTCTTTGCCAGCAGCGTGGTGGTGGCATCCAGACCATAAGCCTGGAAGACCTGTTTCGCTTCGACTTCGGTCAGAGCGTCGCGGCCATCGGCACGGGCAGCGTTGATGATGGCAAGAGCCTTTTCGCGGTCAACTTCGAAGGTATCGGCGGAATCGGCAGCCTTGGCAGCCTGCAGGCGTGCATACTGGCGCAGAGCGGCAATGGCGCTGATGGCGCGGGCCGGATCATCATAGGCCGGGATACCGTGATCGGACAGCCAGCGCATAGCGGTCGCGCAGCGTTCGCCGCCGACGAAGGAAACGGTAATCGGTTTGTGGGCCAGGATTTCTTCACCGGCTTCTTCGATCGCGCCGTAAATACCTTCAGCGATTTCCTGCGGGTTGGTAACAGCGGTTTCGCAGTAGAGAACTGCCATACCATCGGTCCATTCATGCTTCAGGCCGAAGGCGATGCACTTCTTGTACCCTTCGAGGCCGGCGCCGCCGGTGATGTCAACAGGGTTCTTCGCGGAACCGAATTCCGGCATGTAATTCTTCATTTCAACCTGCATATCCTTGGGCAGGAACTGAAGCGGAACGCCGAATTTTTCAGCAGAGTCGGTAGCCAGAACGCCGACACCGCCGCCGTTGGTGACGATCACGAGGTTGTCGCCTTCCATCGGGGGCTGCAGTTCAAACGCCTGGGTGACGTCGAAGAGGTTGTCCAGATCGGTAGCCTGGATCACACCGGCCTGTTCAAAAGCGGAGCCGTAAACTTTCGCGGCACCGGCCAGGGAACCGGTATGGGAAGCGGCAGCGGCAGCACCGTGAGCGGAAACACCTGACTTCAGCGCGACAACAGGTTTCTTGGAGTTCTTGCAGACTTCCATGAAGCGGCGGCCGTCCTTCAGACCTTCGATATAAAGGGCTGTGCAGCGGGTAGCCGGGTCATCATCAAGCCATTCGATGATGTCAGCAAAGTCAACATCGGCCATGTTGCCGAGGGAGAACAGTTTGTCAAAACCGACGCCGCGGAGGTAGGTACCGGCATCCAGAGCGATCAGCAGAGCACCGGACTGGGAAATCAGCGCACCGTTGCCGGGGAGCGGAAGGACCGGGGCAAAGGAAGCATTCAATTTATCGGAGTTGGACAGGGAACCGATGATGTTCGGACCAAGCAGGCGCATGCCGTATTTGCGGCAGGTTTCAACCAGTTTGTTTTCAGTTTCATGATCACCGACTTCACCGAAACCGGAGGTAATGACGGAAACACCCTTCACGCCGGCTTCGCCGCACTGTTCAAGAGCGCCGAGAACCAGATGTGCAGGAACGGTAACGACTGCCAAATCGATCTTGCCCTTGAGCTCAAGGACACTTTTATAAGCGGTAAGTCCCTGAATTTCAGGTTCCTTCGGGTTGATCGGGAAGATTTCCCCTTCATACTTGCCGTTTTTCAATGCTTCAACTACAGAATAACCAATTTTACCGGCTTTGTTGGAAGCGCCGATAACTGCAACACCCTTAGGTCGGAAAAGACCGTTTAAAGCTTCTTTATTCACGATTTACTCCTATAAATTGTTTGATGAATGAACAGGCCTGACAGACCTATCTATCCTTTATAAATTACATATCTATTTTAGCACCAAATTTGCGTAATAATAAAGATTTTAATCACCTTTTTACATGAATATCTCCACATTTTCTATAAAATTTCACATTTAATGCATATTGAATACCAACCCGGCGTGAAACACACGATTTCAGCCCTGCTGCAGTACAACAGCTTACCGTTCTCATGTTTATTCACTACCCACTGAATACTAACCACCGGCTGCCAGTCACCAGTCACCGGCAACTGTAATTTGTTCCCCGTTTTTTCCTCCGAAACATTTGATAATTTTGATATAATCACCGCCATGGTTATTGAACTTGGCGTTGCGAAACAGGAACGGGTAAGCAGTCCCGACAGTGATGAAACCACTGAGCTCATCGAACGGCCTTCCGGCGGTGAGTCTGTTATTTACTGCAATGGGAAACGCAACGGACAGCCAAGCAAGATCATTTCCTCTATCATCGTTAACCGTGTTCTTGAAAAGATCGCGGAAGATTTCCGCGACAGCACTGCCGTCAAGAGCGTTTCCGACCAGATCTTTCGGGAGCATTCCGGCCATATCTGCGGAGACTTCTGTATGATATCCACCGATTTCCAATCCGGGACCATCGTTGTCAGCCGCTGCACGGATATTCCGGTTTATTTCTATCAGCACGGAATCATGGATGCCTGGCGCACCCCCGCGGACCGTCTGGGTGCTGTCAAATCTCTGCATCCTTCCATCACCGAAATCCCCATGGAACCGGGGAACACGATCCTCATGCTTTCCGAAGGCGCGCTCAATGCAGGGAAAAACACGATGGAAGAAGATGAAGTTGAAGATCTGATCCTCAGCACGATTGAAGAGAGCTATGAGCTATCCGCGGATCAGATCGCTGAATTCTTTTTGAAGAGAGCCATCACCATGGACGGCTACAAACCAAAGGAAGACATGACCGTGATCGTCCTGAAGGTCTGCAGCGACTCTCCTTCCTTTTCCAGAAAGATCTACGTCACCTGGCCCGTCCCGAAATACCAGTCAATTTTTGAGTAGCCGGTAGTTGGGGGTTAGTGGCCGGCAGCTGGTGGCTATCCCCTGATACCTAAAATCTAATCCCTAAAATCTAATTCCTAATTCCTGATTCCTGGTACTTCCAATTTGGCACTATTCTTGCACTTATAAAGATAAAATGACATGGTTAGTAAATTGGGAGGGAGATAATGGATATTTTGAATCTTGTGAACAAACTGGAAGAGCTGTTCAGCCAGGGACGTTCATTACCCTTCACGCACAATGTAATTATTAATGAAGACCAGATGATCGACCTCATCGATCAGATGCGCATTTCCATCCCGGAAGAGATCAAGCGGTCTCAGCAGATCATTGCACAGCGTGACCGGATCCTTGCTCAGGCAAAAGATGAGCATGACCGTATGATGGAAATCGCCAACGAAAAACGGGAACAGCTGATTTCTGCCCATGAAATCTCCGTAGAAGCTTCCAACCGCGCAAAACAGATCATCTCTCAGGCACAGACAGAAGCCGATGTGATCAAACAGGAAGCAGACAAATACGCCCTCGCGTCCCTCAAAAAGCTGGAACTGGAAATGGAACGTTCCATCGCTCAGGTGCGCAACGGTATCAAAACACTTGAGTATAATCCGGACGATCCGGATAACCACAGCAACAACGAATAAACTTTCTTCATATTTCTCTTGAGTTTTTCTATCTTCCGAACCGCGGCTCTCTCCAGCCGCGGTTTCGGTTTAAATCTTCTTGACGAAGCATGACCCGGTCAGCTTTGCTGATACAGCGCAGCCTGCACTGCAGATCTGCACTGTTGTGCGCTGCCGGCTTTTCTGATAATCATCGGCACATCAGGCAGGAAGGTGTTTAATCCCTGCGCCGGGACGTACAAGCGTTTGGTAATCCGGTGCCGGCTTCAAACCGGCGCAGCTCTTGCTCCGAATACGAATCCAGACGCAGACTGCACCATACAGAGCAGGTTCCTAAGCCTACCGCATATGCTTCAACACGGTAGGTACAACAGCACCTGATACAAGTGTACCGATACCGGTACACTTGTATCAGGTGCTGTTGTACCGTTTTTAATCTTTGTTCTATATCGCTACCATATTTTTTTCATTTTGTCAACCGGCAACATTGCCGGTTTTCTTTTTGAAAGTTTCGGGGTAGACTCTATTGTAAGTTTGAAGTGTGAAGAGTGAAGTTAATTTCACGATCATCCTAAGATGATTCGTATCTAATCAACGAATGCCGGAGTTAACTGAACGCTGAACTCTGATCGTATCTAATCAACGAATGCCGGAGTTAACTGAACGCTGAACTCTGAACACTTCTAACTCTTATGAAAGGGGACCCGGGATGGCACAGACAAACGGCGAATTGCTGATCACAGAAACAGATGAATATCTGCGAAAAAACGAAAACGCGCCTGATTCCGCGGATGCGGATACCGCGCTGCCGTTTGAAGTGATCGACGAATACCTCGATGATCCGGCGGGATTTAACGATGTATGCGCGAAGCTGTTCACGAAAGTTCAGTCCGTTTTTGACCTGGCTGTCAAATACAACCGTCATTCCTCTGACTATCTCAAAAGC
>CADACE010000016.1 GCA_902786265.1 uncultured Chloroflexota bacterium
CAACGGCGACCGGATCCGGGTATGTACACCGGAAGACGGCGTCCCCGCGCATGTCACCCAATTCGGGACTCCCCGCGACAATATCGAAGACGCGCGGGATTTTTATCTCAAAGATAAAGAACGCTTTTTCAAAACAAGCCTTGCGGATCGGGCCATCGAAAAGTGTTACAGAGAGTGGGCGGATTCCGCCAAAGAACTGTTTCACTGCGCGATAGGCCTCTTCCGTATGTACGGGGCGACCGATGACGACCGGAAGTTTTCCCAGAAGATCATGGATATGGTCACCAAGGACAGCGACCTGCGCAAGAAAAACATGAAGATCCACTGCGGCCTGCTGCTCAAAAAAGAGCCGGAGAACGAAACGATCCGGAAAGAGATGCGGAAGATCATGCTGGGCTGTATCCATGACGTGCAGGTATGCACCAATTCGCAGTCGCTTTATATCCACTATTACGAGAGCGGGAAGACGTTTGACTCCCCGGTCAATAATGATGAAGTCGAAGCGGCGCAGGAAGCGGAAAAAATGCGGAAGGCGCTCCCGGAAGGGTGTACCTATCGTCCCTCCTATTTGTATCCGCCCAAACCCATACCGCCGGGAGAACGGGTCCCGGACTGGCCGGAGCCGATCAACCGTGTGATGGATATGCCGGTTGAGGAGCTGGTCTATGACCGGGAGCTCGGGGAATTCGTGGTACCGGAAGGATATGTTTCGGAGGACGGGCTCATCGATGACAAATCGGTGGTCTGGCATCCGGACAGGCGGGAAGTGGACATGGGATTCGTCGGCGGCGAACGGGTGACCTGGAAATACGTGAAGCACGAAAACCCGCGGGACGTCTGGATACCGGGAAGCTGGGAAGCGGAATATCAGGTCCGGCTGTATCAGCAGAACCTGGCGGATATGGAACCGGGCTTGTTCCGGCACCGGACCTGGGATGATGACGAGATCCCTTACTATAACAGAATACCGGAACGAAAAAATCAATAAATCAAGCCCAAACAGCCGGGATCCGGAGGATTTCGGCTGCCTGTTTTTAACAGGGACGGTAACGGGGACGGTTATCATCGCCGCAGCATCTTTTATCGGTTATGACCTTGTTCGGCGATGAGAACTGTCCTCCCGTATTCGAAGGATGAGCGCTCATTTGGATCCACAGCGGGAGCTCCGCCCTGTCTGCAGGAGATAAGCGCTCTTCCTGGCGATGCGGGAGGACGGTTCCCCTCGGCATTCGCCTCGGGCGAACCATCCCCGGGAAAACAAATGAAGAGTGCCCGCGGCTCAATTTCCGTTGTCACGCAATGAGGGACTGCCGGTGAAAGAATATATATAATAGTGGCTAAACATTCTTTATGCAAACAGACAGGAATTATTATTATGATAGCTATGACACGCGGGGTTCCGGCACCGGAATCCTATCCGATTAATGAGATCATCCCTGCATTCGAACAGGCAATGCGGGAGGACGGACGCAAAGCACTGGGATATGTCGCTTCACCGGGCTATATGCCGCTGATCGAGCTTGTTGCCGAACGGGAAGGCGTTTCACCGGACCATATTTTGATCGGGAACAGCTCTCTGGAATTCATCCAGTTCATCACCATGACCGAAACAGCGGAAGGGGAGAAGGTCCTGACAGAAACCCCGTCTTATGACCGGGTCAACCTGCTCTTCAAACGCCGCGGACTGAACGCTGTGGGCGTACCGCTGGAAATTGACGGTGTGGACATGAACCGCTTTGAGGACGAGCTGAAAAAAGGCACTCCGAAATTCTTCTATACCGTGGATGATTTCCAGAACCCGATGGGTGTGACAGTTTCCCTTGAAAAACGGAAAAAGATCGTTGAACTGGCTCAGAAATACAACTTCATGATCCTGGAAGACGTTCCCTACCGTGAACTGCGCTACCGCGGGGAAGATGTCCCGACCATGTACTCCATGGATCCGGAACACGTGGTGAAGATGAGCTCCTTCTCCAAAACACTGGCTCCGGGGATGCGTCTCGGTTATCTGAACGGGCCGGCGGATTTCATCAGCCGTGTCAAGACCTGGGCGGGCAATACCTATATCGGTCCGGTCAGCCCGACACAGGCTTTGATGTATCAATTTATTAAAATGGGTTTCTATGAACCCAACCTTGTCAAATTGAAGGATCTGTATCGTCCGCGAATGGATAAGGCGATCGAGATCCTCGAGAGCGAACTCCCGGGAGCGGTCTTCCCGCGTCCGGAAGGCGGTTTCTTTATCGGAGTCACACTTCCGGAAGGGAACGATATGGAAGAGCTGATCCCGGCGGCGAAACAAGCCGGTGTCCTGATCACAGACGGACGCGGTTTCTACCTGAATCGTGAAGAAGGCAAGCGCTTCCTGCGTGTTCCGTTCTGCGGACTGACTCCGGAAGAAATGGAGCAGGCATTTGCGCTGCTGCTGCCGCTGATCAAAAAATAAACATAACAGTTCAGGAAAGCCGGTCCTCTGCTGCAGACACACACCTGATCCCGTCTGAGCGATTGCTGTTGCCTCTTTCTGAATTGTTATAAAATCATATTATAATTATCAGCAAATCCTGAAAAAGGGTCTGTCTGCTGAAAAATATAAACCGGACTGTCCGGTACAATGAAAAGGAATCAATATGGCAAAGAAAGTTGCAGTCATCGCTATCGGTGGTAATTCTCTGATCAAAGATAAAGCTCATCAGTCCGTGAAGGATCAATATCTCGCGGCCGATGAAACCGCGAAGCATATCGTTGAAATGATCAAAGAAGGCTGGGACGTGGTCGTCGGCCACGGGAACGGTCCGCAGGTTGGCTTTTTGCTTCAAAAGTCAGAAATCGCAGAAAAAGCTGCGAACCTCAGCATGGCTCCGCTGGAAGTCTGCGGTGCGCAGAGCCAGGGCCAGATCGGATACCAGCTTGTTCAGTGTCTGCAGAACCAGATGCTGAAAGCCGGGATCAACAAACCGGCAGCCTGCGTTATTGAACAGACCGTTGTCAACAAAAATGATCCCGCTTTCCAGAACCCCACAAAACCCATCGGCGGGTTCATGACCGAAAAAGAAGCCAAAGAAAAAGCTGCCGAGTTGGGCTGGACCGTTGTGGAAGACGCGGGCCGCGGCTGGCGCCGTGTGGTTCCTTCACCGCTCCCGGAACGGATCGTTGAACTGGACGCCATCAAATCGCTCATTAAAGACGGCATCATCGTTGTTTCCATCGGCGGCGGCGGTATCCCGGTGATCGAACGTGAAGACGGGACCCTGGAAGGGATCGCGGCTGTGATCGACAAGGACTTCGGCAACAGTCTGCTGGCTCAGGAGCTGAATGCAGACGTGCTGGTGATCTCCACCGCAGTCGAAAAGGTCGCCATCAATTACGGGACCCGGGAACAGAAGTGGCTGGATCACATGACGCTTGCGGAAGCCAAGCAATACATGGCCGAAGGGATCCACTTCAAGAAGGGTTCCATGGCCCCGAAGATCCAGGCGATCATCAATTTCCTGGAAGCCGGCGGGCAGGAAGCCATCATCACCAATCCGGAAAACATTCTCCGAGCGATCCATGGGGAAACCGGAACGAGAATTACAAAATAGTTTCTTTAAGCATTTGAGTTAAAAAGGACTGATTTTGATTCAGTCCTTTTTAATATTCTATTTTCTTAAAATAATATTTATGGCTGCTTTCTTTAAGGTTTATGATTTTGCGGAAAGAATCACAAATTTCAGCAAATCACTTGCTTTTTTCAGGGAGATGATATAGAATATAACCTGTTCGAGCGGTTAGCTCAGTTGGTTAGAGCGTTGCGTTGACATCGCAAAGGCCGATGGTTCGAGTCCATTACCGCTCACAAAGCAGACTTTCAAAAGTCTGCTTTTTTGTTATATTCCTATAAACTAAAAAAATTCCTGATTTATGCTTTATAATTTTAAAGGGTGCTGTAAATTTTCCCCGCTGGAGAACAAACATGAACGAGATATATGTCACCGGTCATAAGAATCCTGATACCGATTCTGTAGTTGCCGCGATCGCATACGCATCGCTCCGGAATGCTCTCGGCGACCGCAATTATGTTGCCGCCCGCCAGGATCACGTCAATGACGACACAAAACGAGTCCTGAAATTCTTTGGCTTTGAACAGCCCATGCGGCTGCGGGATGTCCGCACCCAAATCAGCGACCTCGATTTTGACACGCCGCCCGCGCTGAACTCCACCGTTACGATGGACCGCGCCTGGGACACGATCCAGGAACAGGGCATCGAAAACCTGCCGGTCATCAATGAAGACGGGACGCTGTACGGCATGCTGAGCGCGGCGAACATCACCGGCTACAACATGCAGGCCATCGAAAGCGGGCGGGTCGATTCCATACCGATCTTCAACCTGCTGAGCGTCCTCGAGGGGCGTATGGTAGCGGAGGTTCCGGAGAAAAGCGTGATCTCCGGCGAGATCGTCATCGCCCTGCCGCAGGAAATGGAATCCCTGCTTTTCAACACATCCCAATCGATCGTCATCTGCGGCAGCCAGCCGGAAATGATCCGCAGGGCATTGGATATGGACGTGGAATGCCTCATCATCTGCCAATCGGAAATCAAACCCGAATGGATCACAGACGCCGGACAGACCATCATCATCGCCACACCTTTCGACGCCCGCTATACCGCCTCGCAAATCATCCAGGCTATGCCGATCTCCCGCCACTGCCGGACTCAGGGCATCACCTGTTTCCACCTTACGGACTACATCGATGACGTCCGGGACAAGATGTATGAAAGCCGCAACGCGACCTACCCTGTGCTGGATGAGAATGAAAAAGTGGTCGGGACGCTTTCCCGCTACCATCTGCTGCGTCCGCGGCGCAAACAGGTGGTGCTGGTGGATCACAACGAGATGACTCAATCGGTGCCCGGCCTGCAGCAGGCGGAGATTCTGGAAATCATCGATCATCACCGGCTGGCAGATATCCAGACCCGCCAGCCGATCCGCGTCCGCAATGAACCGGTCGGGTCCACTAATACGATCATAGCCGAGATGTTCCAGCAGCACGGTGTACTGCCATCTTCGAAGCTGGCCGGACTGATGGCAGCCGCTATTTTGTCCGATACCGTGATGTTCAAGTCACCGACCTGTACCAAACGCGATATCGCCATGGCAGAACGGCTTGCCCGCATCGGGAACATCACCCTGGATGAAATCGGACATCAGCTGTTCTCCAGTTCCTATCACGAAGAATCGAGTCTGAAGGATATCGCTGTCCGCGACCTTAAAGAATTCTATATGGCGGATCAAAAATTCGGCGTCGGCCAGATCACCAGTTACGATTCGGAAAGCCTGATGGAGCGTAAGGATGAACTGCTGGAGATCATGTCCGAGATCGAAAAAGAACGCGGATATTCCTTTATCCTGCTGATGGTCACCGACGTGCTGCTGGGCGGGACCTACCTGCTGTTTCAGGGTCCGGATGACATTATCCGCAATGCTTTCCAGGTCGAACCAAAGGACCATATGGTCTTCCTGCCGGGTGTAATGTCCCGCAAGAAGCAGATCATCCCGATGCTCACAGATCTGTGGGGGTAAGATTATAGGAAATAAGATATAGGGAATAGACAAAAAAGTGCAGCCGGATTGGCTGCACTTTTCTTCATTTACTTTACGGGGTCAGGGTTGGGAATTTTGCTGACCCTGAAACCTGATACCTGAAACCTGTTTACGATTCCAGCACGTGGACGGATTCGGGGGCAAAGACCAGACAGCATTTGTCACCGACTTTATAAATATGCTTTGTCTTCGGATTATGTTCCTCGAGCTTCACCAGCGTATTGCCAACCATCACATGGTAATTCTGGTAAGAACCCATGAAGCAGGAGAGCACAACTGTGCACGGTAGCCCGCCCTGATCGGCAAGTGTTGCCGCTTCCGGACGGAGGACGATAGTATAATCATTTCCCTTCACCATGTCCGGATTGCCGACAGCCTTGACGGGATTACCCTCAATGTTGAGCGTCACATACTCTCCGTCTTTGCTGACCATCGGACCCTTGAGGAAGTTTGCTTCACCGATGAAGTCCGCGACAAATTCGCTCCTCGGGTTATAGTAGATCTCCTGCGGATTCCCCATCTGGGCAACGACACCTTTTTCCATGATGATGATCTTGTCGGAAAGGGCCATCGCTTCGGACTGGTCATGTGTAACGTAGATCGCGGTAATGCCGACTTCCTGCTGGATACGGCGGATCTCGGTACGCATGGTAACACGCAGCTTGGCATCCAGGTTGGAAAGCGGTTCGTCAAACAGCAGGACGGACGGCTCGATCACCAACGCGCGGGCCAGCGCGACACGCTGCTGCTGACCGCCGGACAGCTGGTTGGTCATACGCCCTTCCATACCTTCCAAACCGACAAGCTTAAGCATGTTCAGTACCCGGGTTTTGATCTCACTCTTCGAGACCTTGCGCAGCTTCAGACCATAAGCGACATTGTCAAACACGTTATAGTGCGGCAGCAGCGCGTAGCTCTGGAAAACCATCGCGGTATCACGTTTGTTCGGCGTCAATTCATTGACCGCTTCATCCCCGATATAGATTTCACCTTCATCCGGGCTTTCAAAACCGGCGATCATCCGCAGGGTCGTAGTCTTCCCACAGCCGGAAGGACCAAGCAGCGTGACAAAGGAACCCGGTTCGATTTCCAATGAAGTATCTTTGACCGCATAAAAATCTTTACCCGTCTTCGGATCCTGATAAATCTTTGAAATATGATCCAGACGTACGCCTTTCTTAACTTTTCCCATGACTAATCCTCCTTGATCTTTCTGCTGGTGCCGAAGTATTTCGTAAACAGATTCATCAGCAGAACGGCACCGTTGCAAACGCACAAGCCAGGCTGTAGGAGCCCTTTTCAGCGAATTCATTGATCTGCACCGTGATAAGCAGGAACTGCGGCGTCACGAGCAGGATGATCGCGGAAATCGCGGTAATGCTGCGGACAAAAGCCGTCACGAGACCGGAGAGGAAGGAATCCTTGATCAGCGGCAGTGTAACGGTCATAAAGACCTTGAAGGAGTCAGCACCCATGTCATAAGCGGACTCTTCAATAGATTTATCGATCTGCCGTAAGGCGGAAATACCGGAACGGGTACCCGTCGGCAGGGAACGGACAATGAATACGATGATCAAAATCAGCCCCGTTCCGTAAATACCCTGCAAAAATCCGGTATGGAATACGCCGCCGGAAAAACCGCGGATATACCCGACACCGAGTACCGTACCCGGCACAGCCATCGCCAGCATGGAAACAGCTTCGATGAATCCCTTTCCATGGAAGTTTCGCTTGACCACCAGGTAAGAGATGATCATGGAAAGCAATGCCGTGATCGGCGATGCGATCAGGGACAGAACAAAGGAGTCCTTGAATGCCTTGAAACCTTTATACCGTGTAAAGACCAGTTCATACCACTTTCCGGTGAGCGGGAAGAATTTCCGGCCCCAGGTCGGGAAGAAGGATCCGATCGGAACACAGATATACATCAGGATAACAAAAACAGCGGCAGCCGTACAAAGAATGATAAGAGGGATCTTTACACTCTTATCTTCCATCAGCATGCGGGCACGGGATGCTTTCCCGGTCAGGGTAGCGGCAGTCTTTGCTTCCAGATAATATTTCTGAACAGCAAACATCAGCAGGGTGATGCACAGCAAAACCACAGCCATGGCAGCCGCACCGGCTTTGTCATACGCACCGGTGATCTGCAGGTAGATGGTGGTAGCCAGAGTATCGTATGAACCGCCGATCAACATCGGGTTGGCAAAGTCCGCGATGGACTCAATGAAGGTCACAAGGAAAGCGTTGCCGAGACCCGGCAGCAGCAGCGGCAGGGTAACATCGCCGAAAACACGCCAACGGCTGGCGCCCATATCCCGGGCAGCTTCTTCCAGAGACGGGTCGATATTCTTCAGCAGCCCTTTGAGCATCATATAACAGACCGGGAAAAAGGTCAGCGTCTGAACGATGACAATGCCCCAATAGCCATAAACACTGTTGTCATAGATTTTCAGCAGATAACGTGTAATAATTCCGGCCTTCCCGAAGAGCATGATCATGGAAAGGGAAAGCACAAAAGGCGGGGAAACCACAGGCAGCATGGAAACCACCTGAAACAACCCGCCAACAAATTTGTTCAAACGAACATACACTTCCACATACGCAAATAGCAGACCGACAAAAGTCGAAAGCAAACCAACGACAAAACCGACCTTCAGCGTATTGGTGATCGCCCGGATAAAGTTGGGCATGGCGAAAATCCGCTGAAAAACGGAAAAGGAAAATCCTCCGTCTCCTACAAAACTATCTACCAACAGAATAGCCAGGGGATAAAGAATAAACAAGGTCAGAAAGGCAATCAGCACACAAATGGTCGTCACCATGATCGGATCTGCCATCAATTTTTTCCGGTCCAGTTCTGCGCTCTGGCGTGTTCTTGCTGCCATAAATTCCTCCTTTCTTCAGGTAAAATAAAAAGTAAAAGGCGAAATAATGAATCAGTCAGCGTAACGCGCTTTCCTTAACTTCACCTTTCACCCTTCACCTTATACCTTTTGATAATAAAAGAGGATGGCGGATTTTTCCGCCATCCTGTCAAATATCACAAAACTATTTCGTCTGGAAACGATCGTCGCCGGTGTCTGCGCCGGAGTTCGCAAGAGCTTCCATAACTTCACCAATATAGGTCTTAATATTGGCGGTCGCATCTTCGAAGTCATAGTCCATGACATTTTCCGGATCGAGGCCGAAGTCATAAGCAGCCTGCGGCTGTTTGGCGTTGTCCAGGACAAGGAACTGATAGGAACCGTTTTCGGCACCGAGTTCAACACATTCCGGAGACAGCGCATATTCGATCCACAGTTTCGCGGCATTCGGATGGGCAGCGCCCTTGAAAATAGCGGTAGCGCCGATTTCGAAGGAGGTGCCGGTGGACGGGATCACGAGACCGATGTTGTCATAACCGTTGTCCAGGATCTGGGTGATGCCATCGTGCAGGAAGCCGATACCGATAACACATTCGCCGGTACCAACATTCTTGGACGGGCCGGAGCCGGATTTGGTGTAGACTTCAATGTTCTTGTCAAGGTCGACAAGATACTGGATGCCTTCATCATGGCCGTATTTCTGGATCATGGTGTTGATGACCAGTTTCGCGGTACCGGCAGTGTTGTAGTTAGACAGCCAGATCAGATCCTTGTATTCCGGTTTCAGGAGGTCAGCCCAATCCTGCGGAGCTTCAAGGCCCATGCGGTCCAGTTCTTCCTGGTTGACCATGAAGCCAAGGATGCCTTTATAGATACCAAACCAGTATCCATCAGGATGCTTGTACATGGCACTGGTCAGATGCGCGGCATTTTCAGCATCATATGCTTCGAGCAGGCCTTCGGAAGCGACCACGTTGTACGGATCGGTCGTGCCGCCGAACCAGACATCAGCGGAAGGATTTCCGTTTTCTTCTTCGATCTTGGCCTGAACTTCACCGGTAGAAAGACGCTGATAAGTCGTCTTGATACCATAGAGTTCCTGGAAGTGCTGGGTAACTGCGGAAAGATATTCTTCTTCGCAGGAACCGTAGACAACCAGTTCACCTTCTGCCTGAGCAGCGGCGATCAGTTCATCGGACTGTGCCATGGCACCATTAACCAGAACCATCAGCGCAACAAGAACAAGAGCGATAACTTTTTTCATATTACAATCTCCTTTATTGATTTCCCGGCATCATGCCGAATTTCCCGTTTGAGGGTTTTGTATTCAATAATTATAGCGTCAGCCTCTCAAAAAGTCAATAATACGAAAGACTCGTTTCAGATTTCCCAATAAATTTTTCACGGAATCACGGAATTACCGCAAGCTGATCGTTTTCCAAACCAATAAAAAATCTGTTTTTATTATATAATTATGGTCAGCAGATAAAAAAGATAACGAAATAAGGAAAACAATATCATGATCATGGTAAGCATTTGCTGTGTAGCTTATAACCAGGAGCAATACATTCGTCAGACACTTGACAGCTTTTTGGCACAGAAAACGAATTTTTCGTATGAGATAATCATTTCTGATGATGCTTCAACAGATCATACAGCGGATATTATCAGGCAATATGAACAAAAATATCCGGAGATCATAAAACCGGTTTATTACACAAAAAATATTTATTCTCAGGGCATCAATCCCGATAAACTTAATTACGCAAAAGCAGTCGGAAAATACATAGCCTTTTGTGAAGGAGATGACTACTGGATAGACGACTATAAACTCCAAAAACAGGTCGATTATATGGAATCCCATCCGGATTGTACATTCTGCTTTACAAATGCTTATTTCCTGGCAGGTGAAACCTACTGGAAAAAGTTTATGCCTGTAGACCCCAGGAGTTATAAATTAAAAGACAACCAAGTCGATATAGACGCAGGTGAACTTGCATTGTTAGGTACCACTCCCACGGCTTCTTATATGTGGCCGACAGAAAAGGTCGTATTTCCGCCATTACCCAAAGGCACATTCGATCATGATCTGTATCTAAGCATTTATGCTGCCTCAAAAGGATATGCGCATTTTCTTGATGAATATACATGTATCTATCGGACGGATAACCCAAACTCTTTGATGCATACCTGGCAGGCTGACATCAATAAATTTCTTGCAGTCCAGGAATCAATACGAAAACTGTACCTGGAATTAAAAGATATGACCGGACACCGTTTTGACAATGTCTTTGACTTTATGATTTTCATCAACAAAGTGGATTCATTTATGGCATCTAAAAACTGCAAAGAGCTCCGGAATCTTGTCAAAACCGGCGAGATAAAAATATTGGACGAACCCGGTTTATGGTTTGAAGAAGCAAAGAATGACTACCGAAATTACTGTTATCATCCTGAATTTTCAATAATGAAGCGGGATCTTGAGGTAAACGGAGCTAAATTTCTCCATAAACTGATTGACAACAAACCGATTCTTAATCGCCTCTATAAAAAAATCCGCGGCCGCGAATAAGCCTGAATATCAGTTTACTAATCTTTCTTCCAGGATAAATAATAAAACCTGCCCCAATATCTGCCGGCTTTGGCTGTTGTCGGGATCAGACAAACGGAGAAAAAGAAAAACACCTGCCGTGTCTTACTTTGCAGGCAGGGTTTTTGCGATTCCGTTATATGCAGCGAAGTTGCTCGCGAATGCTGACAGAATTTGCGATATTATTCCGGAATAACAAAGAACTCATCCTTCAGGCAGGATCAGATCCCCACGGGCTTTCCATTCCTCCCGGAGTTCACTGATCCGCGGATTATCTTTATAGAAACCATGATAATGGTCCGGAAGCAAAGCGCCAATGCGGCACATCACCTCATCGGTAGCAGTCCGCAGGGATTCTTCCCGGTTTTCCGGGTCGATCCGCGGCAGCTCAAACGTCGGTCCAAAACGCAGGGTAATGCGGGGTTTGTGAAAATGTTTGATAGCATCCATCCATTTTTCGGTTCCGATCACCCCCAGGCTGATCAAAGGGACACGGGTTTTTGAGGCGATCATTGTCACTCCTTCCTTTCCCTGAAGAAGGGCCTGAGTCTTGCTGCGTGTCCCTTCCGGTGCCAAAGCGATAACATTACCGTTTTTCAATTCAGTCATGATCCGCTTGATAGCAGCGAAATCCGCTTTTGTACGATCGATCCAAATCATATCGGCATCATCGATCATTTTCCCGAAAACAGGAAAGGTTCGATACGTATCCCCGGCCACACAATAGATGTCATTATATCGTTCGATCATGATCAGTGCGGGAAAATCCAGGCGGCTCAGGTGATTCAGCGTGATGATAACAGGGCCTTCTTTTGGGATCTGATCTTCATTTTCAACCGTAACATGCGTCAGATGCATGTAAAGCCATTTAACGATCCGGAAAACCTGTGCTCTGTTCATAAATCACCTCTTTTAGAATTCATTTTTATTGTACAACAAAACGGCTTTAATATCAATAATTGAGCAGCGTCAAAAACTCAGAATGCGGCGGCTCCCCGGCTTACAGCCAGAATTTTACAACAAGGACGTCATCTATGACTTTGATGGAGCCATCATCCGGATATGAAGGCATCGCCTGCACCTCAGGAAGATCATAAAAATATGAGCTGTCTGCCTCCCTTGGCTTGAAATCAAACCAAAGTTCCATGTAATTTTTATAGGAATTTCCGATATTAGCCCTTAATCCCCAAAAAGGATGAGTATTGATAAAATCAAACTCAGATTCCTGAGAGACCGTCGGATCCCACGGTACCCAGCGGTTTTCCCCGACATAGGCAACACGCATATCCATACGATACCCCGGAGCGCTCTGCATACGGGTAACCAGAGATGAATAATAACGGTACGTTTGTTTCTGCGAAAACTCCAGCCGCGTATAGCAGGCGCTGTCATACCGGCTGAAAATGACGATCATTAATCCCAGCCCGATATTCAATGCCACGGCTGAGAAACGTGAAATCTTTGATTCAGCAGCACTGATGCATTGTTCCACAAGCGAAAGGAAAAACGCTGCCAAAATTGTATAAGAATAGGCTGTCATCGCGTAAAGGCCGGACCGCTTGACCATGACAAAAACAAAATTAATACATAACGGAGAAAGCAGCGTGAAAAGAAGCAAAAATATCCCGTTTATTTTATTGATTCTGAAAGAGAGGATCGTTTGCCTGATAAGCAGGATAATAAACAGGAATGCCATGATTTCATAAATCGTATAAGCCATTCCCGGAAACACATTAAAATGCGAGACCCTGGTCAACACAAAAAACTCACGATAGGCTTCAAGAGCACGCTGTAAATAAACAGACAGCGGCAGCTTATATGAAGAATCTATCCCGTTATAGCTGCTCAGCAGCGTCCCTGTAGCTTTTAAACAAACGAAAAGAATTGCAGCATACAGTGCTATGAAAGCAATACAGCTGATGATGACAACTAATGTTTTCTTTAAAGCCGCTTTCCGCTTTTCATTTGTATCCGCTCGGGAGAACATCATAAACAATCCAAACATAAGAATGGAAAGCATCGTAGGAATATATGCCTGATAAATCCCAACCGAACAGGCATTCAAAACGATCCCGGCAGCAATGAAATACCATTGCTCCTTTTTCAATATCAAATAAGAGCCCCAAACCGCCATCAGAATTGCCAAAGCATAATATTGAGCGGTAAACATATAACCAAACATACAAGTCACAACCGGAATCGTTACCATGATCCCGCTGAGAAGAACGCTGAAGCATTTTGAACGGATCTCAAAAAGCTCGATCAGAAGACAGGAAGATACAGCTATACAGAAAAATGTAAAAATCCCATTGAATGATGGTATGCTGTATAAATTGTCCTGAAAAATCAGGTTTTTTATCTTTTCGGCAATAAAAAGCATCCATCGGCCCGAAGAAAAAGTAGCCCCGCCCTGAAATATACAAATGAGATCATCATGAAAGGAATATTTATTGAACAACATCATGCCATGTGTAAGAACACCGATAACAAATGTACTGACAAACGCATATTTCTGCCCGGTGTTCAGCCGGCTCCATAAACTGGATGATTTCATATATACTCCTGACCTGTTTTCTTCCAAACCAACCTCAACATAAAATATTTTAACACATACATAAATAAAAAGAGTGCTTTCGCTCTTTTCAGTGAAAGCACTCCTGCAAAATACAAAGAAGATTATTTACGGTTCAATTACAGTACCGGATTCGATCACAGCATTCTTTGGGATCACCACAATACCGTCACGGACATAGTACTGTTTGACCTCAGCCGGATCATCCAGCTCAGTGCCGGCCGGGAACGGTTTGATCACCACATTATTACCAATGCGCGCATTTTTATCAATGATCGCATTTTCAATGGAGCAGTTCTTCCCGATGCCGATCTTCACGCCGATTTCATCCGAATTCTGGTCTGCCTGAAGAATATATTTCTCGTTTTCTGCGCCCATAATGATACTGTTCTTGATGACAGTTCCGGTATCAATATAGCTCATAACGCCAATGATGGAACGTTCCACGCTCTCCGCCTTCACACGGGCACCGCGGGCCATAAGGACATGATCCAACCGGGTATTGAAGACCTTGGCGGAAGGCATGGTTGTGGCGATCGTATAAATCGGGTGTTTCGGATCATAGAAATTGAACGGCGGTTTGTCGTTGGTCAGCGCCAGATTAGTCTCATAGAAGGAGCGGATGGTACCGATATCTTCCCAGTAATCGTCAAAACTCCAGCCAAACACATCGCTGTGATCGATGGCGTACGGAATGACATTGTTGCCGAAGTCGGAATAATCCTTTGTAGAGAGAATGTCGACCAGCAGATCGGTATCAAAAATGTAGATCCCCATAGAGCCAAGGAACGGACGTTCCGGATCATCAGAACTCTTCATGGATTCCAGAATCACCGGATCCTTCGGTTTTTCCTTGAAGTCAATGATGCGGCCTTCCGGATTGGTCTTCAGCAGACCGAAGCGGGATGCTTCTTCCTTGCGGACCGGCTGCACGGCAACGGTGACTTTAGCGTTATGGCTCTTGTGGTATTTAAGCATCTCATCATAATTGCAGCGATACAGGTGGTCGCCCGCGAGGATCAGGACATACTTGCAGTTGGCGGAAACGATCTGGCTCAGCTGTTTCCGGACTGCGTCCGCAGTACCCTGATACCAGTCCGCATTATCCATGGTCTGTTCTGCAGCCCAAATCTGAACCCACCCGGAATGGAAGCGGTCAAATTGATAGGTATCTGTGATATGACGATGGAGTGATACGGAGTTGAACTGGGTCAGCACCGCGATCTTGAAGATATTGGAATTGATACAGTTGCTGATCGGAATATCGATCAGGCGATATTGCCCGGCAATCGGAACCGCCGGTTTTGATCTGATTTGTGTCAGCGGGAAAAGCCGGGTTCCCCGGCCGCCGCCAAGAATTACTGCTAATACTTCATCGCTATTCATTGGGCAATCTCCATTATCAACCTCATCGGAGGTTTATGCATATTTAAAATAATTCTATCAAATTTTCCTGATTTCCGCCATAGTCAAATATCTTGATATTTATGTAAAAAGTAATATTTTCAACATGCAGGTATCAGCGGTAAAACATTCCTTCTCTCGAAAGAATGATCGTTACATCACCTTTTTCAGAAAAATCCTCGATCTGCAGACGGTTATTATTCTGTTCGCTAAACTCAGCCCACAAGGATTTATCGTCACGCTTACCGAGAACTGCCAGTGAAAGATTTCCCATATCAGGGGTAAAATCCGTAAAAAGCCGTTTCGGCGGAATACCGTTCGGAAATAATATTGTGTAATTCCGGTCTTCCACGATCCATGCCCGCTTATTCAGATATGATTTAACATATCGCAAAACAATACCATCCATCGTAAAAGCAGTCTCTTCTTCCAATTCATCCGGAGCAAATACCGCTTCATTTGCCAGTTCCCCGTTGAGATAAAGCACGGAAAGACCCGCGGCTTTGTCAGACTTTAGAAATTCTCTTTTCATCCAGGCTTCAGGAATGTCGATCCATGCCGCAGCTGGGCTGCAGGATACCGGAAAAATCTTTTTTTCAAGCAAATCCTGGGCAGAATAATTTGTAAGGTTGTCTCCGATGATAAACAGCCGGTTTTCTGGTGAGGTTACCGACAAATTCATGGAAGAAACTGTTTGATGAAATTCGATCTCTGTCTGATGTTTGAACCTGTCAAATACATTGACCCAAATCATCACAGCCAGGAAAAGAAGCAAAAGCGCAGCATAAGGCTGATACATTCGTTTCCGGAAAGAATTCACAAAAGCATATCTTCCCGCCCAAAGTACCGTTATCAAGCCGATAATCAGCCAGGATTGAAATGAAGACAGTTCAAAATAGACAGTACCCCATCTCACTGCGGCACACTGCTGCACGATCCGGATAGTTAACGCAGGCGCTGCCCAAACCAGCCATGCTGCAGCTGCTCCAAACGGGTAGAATATAAAGCTCAGGAGCAGGACAACAAAACCGCCGATCATGATCAGGGATTGAAAAGGAGCGATCAGAAAATTTGCGAGCGGAGCAATCAGAGAGATACGACCGAAAGCCTGTGCCGAAACCCATAACGTATACACCTGAGCGCTGAATGACATAAGACAGAGATCATTCATAATAGTGACAACCGAGGTCAGAGCTTCTTCGCTGATGTTCGGTAAAAGTTTTGAGATGATCTTCCGGACAATGTTACACAGCGGTTCGGAAAAGAGCAGAATGCCAAGCGTAGCTGTCGCGGAAAGCTGAAACCCAAGGTCATAAATGACAAGCGGATTCCAAAGCGCCATAACCGCGCAAGTCAGGGCAAGGTTATTGATTCCATTTCCTCTCCTGCCTATCGACAATCCGACAATACTCAACCCGCACATAAACGCAGCGCGGACCACTGCGGAATTTCCGCCTACCAAATCCGTATAAAACCATATAAAAGGGATCATTAAAAACGGAGCCCACCAATGTGGTATCAACCTGCGGATGATATGCAGCAGGATCCAGGTAAGCAGGGTAAAATTCGCGCCGGATATGGCGATAATATGAGCGGTTCCCGTCTTCTGAAAAGCGCGGTCAACATCTGAGGTGATTTTCGATTCATCACCAAGCAGAATTCCTGCCATCAACGCGCCTTCCTGTCCCGGGAAGAGCCGGAACACCTGATCAACAAGTGTTTTCCGCAGCCGATATACAGCTGCTTTCAGAGGTTCACCGGAGAATCCGGGCAGCAAACTGACATCAGGGTTATTGATCATGGCAGTGATCCCGGAACGGGCAAGATATTCCCGATAACTGAATCCGTTTCCCGCGTCCGGCGGCAAAACGATTTTGCCATTGATGGATAAACGGTTTCCATATTGATAATCCAATCCGGGATCATCATAGAAAATCAACAGGATTCTGCCATCATTCGGTAATTTTTCATGTAGCTGCGTTTTATCCAGCTGAACTCGCAGTGAAGTCCGTGAAGGTGTTGTGACGGGAGGAGCGATGATATATCCGGTCAGTCCGTCGACACGCTGTCCCGCGAATTTTTCTATGGCTGCCGGAGAATGTTCAGTTGAAGAAAAAGAAACACGGATCAATCCCGCGGCAAGGATCGCAATATAGAAGAACACGCGGGAAAGCTTTTTTTCCCGCTGGTCAAGAACAAACTCTTTCCCACGCTGATAAAAAAAGATCCCTCCCGCCAGTCCTGCAGCGAATAACCCGATGCAAACCGGCAGAGAGGGATGGAATTTCAGCCCGATAAAGATTTCCGCAAGCAGCATTGCAGATGCCTGCACAGCTCCGATTTTCTTTTCCATGCCTTCCCGTTTTTCTACTATAAGAGCTCACTTTGCATTCCGGAGGACATGCTTCGCAAGGCGCGGGATAAAAGTTCGTGTGTTTGCGAAAGCCGCAGCACGCGCCTGATTTCAGGGGGCCTGCGGCCCCCGTACCCCGCTGTGTTTTTGGGCTCTTTTTATGACTCATCCGTAAAATGCGGTGGTTGCCTTTTTTCGTTTAGCCGAACACTGAATCATTTATGCAGCGAATACCGGTTCATATCGGAAAAGATCATGCTGCGGTATCAACCGAACATGAATGACCGATCACTGACCTCCATAAATATCATTCCATTGCGAAATCGCACAGGATTCCGCGGAACGACTGAAACCTTCCAGATTCCACAAGACACTTCTGGAACCGATCCTGTCTGAAACACCGCAGATATTGTTGGAAGAAGCCGCGACCGAAATATTGAAATACAGCGGGATGGTCGGAATATCCGCAGCAAATATCTGCCCGGCATCTGTTTCCGAGTGCTTCGGCAGCAGACAAGCATCATCGTATTCTTCACTTACATAACTGCCGACATTCGTTCCCACCCAGTGGTTTTCCGGGGAAGGGATCTGACCGCTGACATATATCTCACAGGGATTCTTTCCCCCAGCCCAGGCGAACATGACCGTATCAAATTTCTGTCCGAAAATAACACCATCCGGTCCCTGCGCATAAAACTCACCGAGCGGCAGAGCCTCTATTTCTACAGCAATTCCGATCTCCGCCAAATCATCCCGGATCATTTCCGCCGCTTTTTTGGCAAATGCATTATCCGCTGTTGTCAGGGTAAATTTGAGCTGCGTACCATACATCACACCAGGCACTGCAGTTGCGATCCTTGCACCCTGCGGATCATCATTCGAAACCGTCCAGCCAAGTGACTCCAACGTATTTTTTGCAGTCTCCGGATCATATTCGGCAGCCTCAAGTTCGGTGTTATGTTTAATATGCTCCCGGGGATAAAAATCTACAGGAATTTCCGACTGTCCGTAAAGTACCTGACGTATAACCGACTTCCGATTGATCCCCTGCATTATGGCTGTCCGCAAATCCGGTGAAACCAGAGATACACTTGACCATATGTTCAACGGCGGGATCAGTTTGAATATCACTTCCTGCCGGGAAAGATCAGGACGAATATAAATTGACATTTTCCCATCGCGGACATCTTCGAGGATCGGTTCAAGATCCGAGCCCAGATCTGCGGAAGTATCAATGATATCGCAGGCGCCATTCTTTAGCGCTTCAAGATTATTATCTCCCGGACGTCCGAAAAATTTATAAACGATCCTGTCAAAGAAAGGCTCCTCCCCATCTGCGGCAGCATAATAGGGATTTCTTTCCGTGACAATGCTGTCACCCTTTTCCCAGGAAACGATCTGCCAGGCTCCCCAGCCGAGAGGAGCCCGATTCACAAATTCCGATGCAAGCAGTTCTTCTGCACTCATTCCCTGCATTTTGTGAGCCGGGAGCGGTGTCCAGAATACTTCGGAAGGATCATTCGGCTCATAACCGGGCAGTCCCCGCCATTCAATGGTATGTTCATCCAGTGCAATATAGCTTTCTGTCAGGTTATAGATTTGCTTGGATGCTTTGATCCCCTTCATGCCATTCACTGTCATCGAATAAACCGAGTCACCGGCTGTAAGCGGTGTGCCATCGTTCCATTTCAGGTCATCCTTCAAAACAAAAGTGATCACTGTCTGTTTGATTTCCGCATTCTCTGTCAGAGAATTCCAGGTCGAAAGGCACGCTTTTCCGACACAATTTTCGGCAGGTTCAGCAGGCATAAAAACAGTACCCGGTTTCATTTCAACCGCGTCACCGTCAAAATCAACGATAATATCTCCCCGTACGACAGGGACCGGTTTTTCATCAATTATGATTTCGTCAAATATCACAGGATCCGCTTTTCCGTCCCCGATATCAAACGGTCCGTCATATATGCTTTCCAGCACAGACCACATCGCCTGTGAAGATTCCTCATAAAAGAACAAGGTCTGAGGTTCTTTTCCGAGACAGACGTTGAGCGTTTCCATCTTCTTTGGCACAGCGGTAGGTTCAGGCGTTTCCGTCGGAAGTACAGGCTGAACCGGATCAGTTTCTGATGGCGGGACTTCAGTGAACACGGTCGCTGAAACATCCGCAGGACCAATTTCTTGCGGATCATCCTGTTCAGCCTTTGGTTCATCGGCAATTTTCGTCAGGATCAAATTCAAATCCGGAGTAGGATCACTCGGGAACTGCTGCGGTGAAGGCATATTGCAGCCGGCTAAAGATATCAGGATAAGGATCGTAAGAGCTAATAAAAGGATGTTTTTCAAAATTACTCCATTTATTTAATTATCTTTGATTTGTGAGTATACAACAATTTATATACTTTATTCCGAATTTGAAGCTTCTGAAAGATATATTGACGGATTTTATCAATCAATATCGCAAACAGGAAAAAGGAGACACAAAATATAAGTATTTTCGGCAGAAGCACTGAAATGCGGCGAGGCGCATATTCTAAAAATTTATTCTTCAATTCATAATTCCAATAAAGCGGATGCGTATTGATCAAATAAATTGCAAAAACAGAAGGAGATGCAAACCGGATAATTTTATTAATGGTATCTGAGAATTTCATTCTCGAAAAAGCAATAACATAAACAATGGCACATCCCAAAATCGTAGGTGATGTATAAGACGAAATAAATGTACGATCGTATATTCTGTGATTAAAGATATAAAAAACCGGTCCATAACATTTGTAAGCCCAGGTAAGTAATACAAAACCTGCCCACAAACACATAAGTTTCAGATTTGATATCTTTTTATCAAATTCACATTTCTTAATGATTGCACCCATCACATACAAAACAACGAACCAATAAGGAGATTGCCCCAATATCAGGAAGAACCTGTCAACGATAATCGTATATATACTGACGATCAATATCAATATGATAAACAAAGTCTTCAAAGTATTTTCATTTGTATTTCTTATTCCTTTATCAAGAAGCGGTTTGAGCATCATAAGACATAAATAAGAAGCAAAGAACCAATATTCTGAAAGATTCATTATCGGGAAAAAATAACTCAAAAGCACACCGGGCGTAATAGAAAAACCTTTTATGAGGCTGAAACCGATATAAACCACAACACTATAATATAAAACTTCCAACCACAACAAAATCAGTTTTGACCAGTCATATTCTTTTTCTATAATCGAGATACTTGTATATCCGCTGATCAATACAAAAACATCGACTGCACAGTATGAAATGATTCCGATCAGCCAAACAATTTTGAAAGATAAAGTTCCTTCTATTAAATTTTCCAGCACACCGCCTTGTCCTAATGCATGATACACGATCACAAAAAGACCTGCGATGATGCGTAAAAGTTCAATCCCATAATTTCTTTCAGTATTCAAATCAGATTCCTTTATAAGCATTCACTCTGCATAACTTTAAGCATTTATAACCATTTATCATGCATAACTTATCATACCATCACTCATCGAACCAAAACAGAATTAGTTTTATTCTTTAATGGATTTATAATTTCAGTTCATTTATTCCCATGAAACTCTTCCGTGGTTGCCTGGTTTTCGGCTGAAATTCCTTCATGGATAAAGACCTTTTTTACCGTCATAAACAGGATCTTCAAATCCAGCCAGGGTGACCAGTGGTCCACATACCAGACATCCAGACGAAATTTTTCTTCCCAGCTGATAGCATTCCGTCCATGGATCTGCGCCCATCCGGTAATTCCCGGCAGCACTTCATGCCGCCGATGCTGCTCCGGACTGTATAAAGGAATGTATTTCACAAGCAGCGGACGCGGCCCTACAAGGCTCATATCCCCTTTCAAAACATTGAACAATTCCGGAAGCTCGTCCAAACTGGAAGCACGCAGCAGCCTTCCGAACTTTGACAGACGCTGCTCATCCGGAAGTTCATTTCCCGATTTATCAACGGCGTCCCGCATAGACCGGAATTTGTACAAACTGAATATCTTCTCATGCAGACCCGGGCGTTCCTGCCGAAAAAAAACAGGCGTGCCCAGATTGATCCGCACCAGCAGTGCCAGAACAAGCAGCAAAGGAGAAAAAATGATCAGCCCCAGAGCGGAAACGATCATATCAAAAGCTCTTTTGATAAAGAATTGAATCGATCGGTTCATTTTGCACATTATTTATCAGTCACACGCCGGCGGATACTCATTGCAAAGAAGACGATAAGGTTCTTCGTCCTCCTCGATTTCCGGAAAACGTCCGGCCGGTTCATAAAAGCGGTTATCGGTATTATCATCATTGCACCGGGAAACCTCTCCGATCAGCACACTGCCGCTGCCGGGAACTACATGAAATTCATGGTATTGATGCGGCCAGATCGTGATGCTTTCACCGGGTTCAAGACGGACCATCGTACCAGCGGGAACTTCATAAGACCTGCCGTCAGAATTAACCATAACCGGGTCGGCGGACAACCCGCCCTCCCCGTCATCGTTGTATATTTTTATCAGAAGCGTACCCCCGCCCCGATTAATGATGTCTTCTGATTTAAACCAGTGAAAGTGCATCGGGGCCATCATGTCATCACGCATGAAAAGCAGCTTTTCGGCATAAACCTTTTTATATCGCGGGTCGTGCTGGTTGCCGTTCCGCAATGTGATCAGGCCAAAACCGCATTTATTGAAATCACCTGATCCAAAATCTGTAATATCCCAGCCAAGCATGTTGTCCCGGATCTCATCATATTCATGGTTTTTGGTTTTCCAGTCTTCCGGTGTCCAATTGCAAAATGGGGGCAGATAAAAACCATGGTCGGAAATCAGCTGTTCCATTTCTTTGATAATCTGATTGATTTCTGAACGTTTCATTGCTGTTACCTGTAGATTCTTCAAAATAAAACCGTCCGGCGATATTGTATCGACCGGTAAATCATTCTGTCTTTAAAAATTATATCAATGATTTTATACGAACAGGATTATTCAGCATAAACAGGCTTTGCAATATGGAAAACAAGATACGTATAAAACTTATTACTTTTTCCTGATTTTTATCACCATTGACAGATGAGGAAAGACAATTAAAATAATTTTCGTAATAAAAGGCCGGCCAGGCCTGTTCAATTTTAGAGGAGGTTAATCTCATGCGTAAACTTTTTGTTTTACTGACAGCAATGTGTCTGTTCATTGGTGTTATTGCCTCTGCTTCCGCAGAAGGTAATCTCATCGGCTATACCTGTATGGATGGCACCAACCCGTTCTTCGTCGCACTTGAAGGCTCCATCAAGGAAGTTGTTGAAGCCCATGGCGACACCCTCGTCTCCCTGGATCCCCAGAACAGCAATGAAAAACAGATCGCTCAGATCGAAGACATGATCAGCCGCGGTGTCAAAGCCATGTTCGTCAACCCCGTTGACCGCGATGGCATCACCCCGGGTCTGGATGCTCTGAAGGATGCCGGCATCCCGATGTTCGGTTTCGATACCGAAGTCACTGAAATGGATTACCTGGTGACCTATGCCGGTTCCGATAACTACAACGCCGGCTACGTCTGCGGTGTCGACCTCGTCGAAAAGTGCCCTGAAGGCGGTAAGATCATCGTCCTGGATTCCCCGACCATGCAGTCCGTTGTTGACCGCACCGACGGTTTCCTTGAAGCGATCAAAGATCACGGTTTCGAAGTTGTTTCCCAGATCGACTGCATGGGCAACCAGGAACAGGGTAACCTGAACGGTACCGATGCTCTGACCAAGGATCCGGATGCTGTTGCCATTTTCGGTGGTAACGACCCGACTGCTCTGGGTGCCTTCGCTGCTGCTGAAGCTGCCGGCTCCAAAGCCCTGATCTATGGTGTCGACGGTTCCCCGGACATCAAAGCCCTGATCGCCGAAGGTAAAGTTACCGGTACCGGCGCCCAGTCCCCGATGACCATCGGCAAGACCATCGCTGAACTGTACTACAAGTGGCTCGATGGTGAAGAACTCGAAGGCCGCTATCCGATCGAAACCTTCATGATCAACTCCGACAACATCGCTGAATACAACAACGGTGGCTGGCAGTAAAAACAGCTGAGTCAAATCCGGCTTGTACGGATATTGACAAAATCTGATAAAGCAGCAGACGGCTTTGCCGCAAAAAAGCAAAGCTGTCTGCTTTGTGTAAAAACGGGTAACCGATTAGGAATACGATTCAGAGGCAGAATAATGACTGCTGATTATCAGTCCGGAGAGTAACCGGCCATAATCATCAGCCGTTAGCCACTGAAAGAAATGACGGTGAGAACAAGTGAGCGAATATCTTCTCGAAATGAAAAAAATCACCAAGTCCTTTCCAGGCGTCAAGGCGCTGACGGATGTGGATTTCCAGCTGAAAGCGGGAGAAGTACACGCACTGCTTGGTGAGAACGGCGCCGGCAAGTCTACGCTGATCAAAGTTCTGGGCGGTATTTATATCGCGGAGGAAGGTGAGATCTTTATTGAAGGACAGCCTGTTGAAATCCAGAATGTGGCAGATGCACGGGCCAACGGGATCTCCATCATCCATCAGGAACTGGTGCTTGTCCCACACATGACAGTCGCTGAAAATATTTTCCTGGGAAGGGAATTAATGGGTCCGTTCGGTATTGACAGCGGCAAAATGCGGAAAGAGTCGCAGAAAATGCTGGACAGGTTCAATCTCGGGATCGATGCGGGTGAGCTGGTAGGAAATCTCAGCATTGCCCAGCAGCAGATGGTTGAGATCGTCAAAGCAATTTCCTTCAATTGCAAAATTCTTGTGATGGATGAACCAACTTCCTCCATTTCGGACAGAGAAGTTGAGGCACTTTTTGATATCATGCGCGGCCTTGCAAAACAGGGCGTGGGTATTGTTTATATCTCCCATAAGATGAGCGAATTGGATGAAGTTTGCGACCGTGTGACAGTATTGCGTGACGGGTATTATGTGGGGACATGTGTGGTGAAAGAAACGCCTCGTGATGAGCTGATCCACATGATGGTCGGCCGCGAGCTGAGTTCCTATTATGTCCGGGATCATGTGGACAATACAAAGGTTATTTTCCGATGCGATCATATTGACGATGGGAAAAGCAGCAAAAAGCGGGTGAAAGACGTCAGCTTTGAAGTAAAACAGGGTGAGATCGTCGGTTTCGCGGGGCTCGTCGGTGCAGGCCGCAGCGAAACAATGCAGTGTATTTTTGGTCTGACACCGGGATCTGCCGGAGAGGTCTGGCTGGACGGTCAGAAGCTGAACATCAAAAATGCCGTAGATGCCATGAATGCAGGGATCGCTATGGTTCCGGAAAACCGGAAGGTTGAAGGCCTGTATCACGTACAAAGTGTAAATTTCAACTCCACAATTGAAGTCCTGAAGGAATTCATCAGACATCTTCATGTTGATTCGAACAAAGAACGGGCGATCACTCAGGAATTTGTCGATAAGATGAAGACCAAGACCCCAAGTCTTGAACAGACCGTTACAAATCTTTCCGGCGGCAACCAGCAGAAGGTAATGATCGGAAGATGGCTGGCGACCAAACCCCGTATTCTGATCCTTGATGAACCGACTCGCGGTGTTGACGTAGGTGCAAAGGCTGAAATTTATGATATCATGAACGAACTGACCAAACAGGGTGTTTCCATTATCATGATTTCATCTGAATTGCCGGAAATCATCAATATGTCAGACCGGGTTTACGTCATGTATGACGGCCGGATCACCGGCTGTATCAACTGGCAGGATCTCAGCCAGGAAGCAATTATGAAGCTTGCAACAGAAGAAACTGCAGGAGAGTAAAATTAATGAAAGCGATAAAAAAATACTTTACAGATAATCTGGGCATCATCATTGCGCTTGTTGCAATGATCCTGTTCCTGTACATTTTCCCTACGACGCACAATACATTCCTGACACAAAAGAACATCTTTAACGTATTGCGTCAGAGTGCTCCGAATATGATGCTCGCCTGCGGTATGACGATGGTCATCATTCTCGGCGGAATTGACCTTTCTGTTGGTTCGATCATCGCTATGTCCGGTGTTCTCGGTGCGGCAGCGGTTGTCTGGTGGGGTCTGCCGGAGATTTGCGGCATTCTGATCGCGATCCTCTCCGGGCTGATCTTCGGTCTGCTGAATGGTATGGTCATCGCGCTGACACAGATCCCGCCGTTCATCGTGACCCTGGCTTCCATGAACATCGCCAAAGGTATCGCCTATGTTTATTCCGGCGGGAAACCGATCCGCTGCATGACGGATGCCTGGAAATTCCTGGGTGCCGGTTATGTCGGTCCGATCCCGACCCCTGTCATCACAATGCTGCTGGTCTTTGTGATCGGTGTGCTGGTTCTGAACCGCACACAGATGGGCCGTCACATTTATGCTGTCGGCGGCAATGATACCGCGGCTAAGTTCTCCGGTATCAGTGTTGCGAAGGTCAAATTCTTTGTCTACAGCTTCTCCGGGCTGATGGCCGGTCTTGCCGGTATCACCATCGCCTCCCGTCTGTATTCCGGTACCTGTACCTCCGGTGACGGTGCAGAAATGGATGCCATCGCGGCGGTCGTGGTCGGCGGTACATCCATGTCCGGCGGTTCCGGGAAACTGGGCGGCACACTGATCGGTGTTCTGATCATCGGTATCCTGAACAACGGTCTGAACCTGATGGGTGTCAACTCCGACTGGCAATACATCATCAAAGGTGCTGTTATTCTGCTCGCGGTTTATGTGGACTTCCTCCGCAGCACGAAGAAGAGCAAATAATTTCGGTTCTCAGCATCAGATTGTTTTAAGGGCGGCTGCTGCCGCCCTTTTTGCATCTTTTCAACTGATTTCTGTATCATCAATAAATAAATTTTCACCGGGATTTTCCTGAACAGGGAAAAAGGATCGAATGGCGTATTATAATTTATGTGAGTATGCTGCAGAAAGAAAAAACTTGTAAGGAAATGAATAAAAAAGCCCGCTTTTCAGAAATTTTTAAAACATCCCTTTTGTGGCTTTTTACTGCTGCAGGCATAACATTTATTCTTTTTGCCTTCTATGCAGGAATTGATGACATATTATCCATGAGAGAAATGTTAGTGCTCACCGCAGCTGCATTGACCACGGCAGGTTTTGTATTTCTAAGCTCACGGAAACTCCCTCTTAAAACAGCACTTATAACCTTAATAATCAGTCTGTTTGCTGCCGCTGCTGTAAATTTTGAATTTCCCGAATTGATGAAACTCCCGACGCAGATGCCGGCAGAAAACGTCATTTCCATTGCTGATAAAGAAGATAATGCCGCACTCTCGGTTACCTGGGCATATTGGTTCCGTCCCCGTTCTCTGAATGACGACCCTTTTCTGACCAATCCGGATAGGGATATCTCTTTTTCACAACTGATAAAACACGGAAATTGGGACGAGGTTTATGCCGGTGAGGATCCGGTTTTAGTAACTCAGGAACAGGGGGCATCCATAGGCCTGCCCAATAAATTCAGATCACATTTAGCCGTTTTATGCCTGAAAGCAGAAAATAATGCGGTGACTGTAAACATTTCCGGAGAAGGGAAACCGATAACGATCACTCCGGAAATGACCGCGGAACAGCCATACAGGGTCATTTTGGATAATGGTATACTCCCCGGGCCTATGGGAAATGCAGCACAGATTTTTCTTTGGGGAGGTGCTTTCTGCTTTATATTTCTATGCGCCATTCTTCTTTACAATACCGTGCGGAATTATCAGGGATCACATAAACATATTCTCATTTATTCTTTCTCTTTCATAATTCCATGTCTGATCTTACTGCTGCTGTGTGTTTTTTTGAAAATCACTCCGTTTGGCGAAAAAAGCTTTCTCATCAATGATATGTGGGGAGAATACGCGGATTATATGGCCTATTTCCGCTCTATTCTCAGCGGGGAAAATGACCTGCTCTATTCATTCAGCAAATCACTGGGAGATGACCTGCCTTCTCTGCTTGCTTTTTACGTCATCAACCCTCTCAACTGGCTGGTATGCGCGTTCAAACCCGAAGATCTGCCGCTGGCGGTTACACTTCTCGTAATTCTCCGCTATGGCCTCGCGGGACTGACAGCCGCGGTTTATTTTGTCAACAGAAGAAAATGCGGATTTTCCGCCCTGTTCTTTTCAACATGCTATGCTCTGATGAGTTTTAACATCATCAACGCGGAGAATACCAACCTGCGTGAAAGTGCTTTGGTGCTGCCGCTGGTGATCATGGGACTGGAACAGCTCATCGAACAGGGAAAAATTCAGACTTATATATGGTCGTTGGCTGCTGCCATTTTTCTCAATTTTTATTCCGGTTATCAGATTTGCATTTTTGCGGCCATATATTTTCTGTTTTTTTACTGTCAAAAATCCGGGAATACTTCTTTTGGCAAAACCTTATGGCGGTTTATTTATTCATCGCTGTTGGCTGTAGGGATATGCGCTTTTCTTTTGATTCCCGTTGTACTGCAGCTGCAGAACGGACCGAAATCCTTTGATCCTGACATTCTGAAGTTCCGCATCAACATGCCATGGCGTGGGTTGTTCGGGAAGCTGCTCGTTTCTGCTTATGACGTGGAACAATTTAAGGCCGAAGGACTGCCCAATTTATATATCAGCCTGTTTTGCGCAATATTGCTGCCGATGTATTTTGTAAACCCGAAAATCCCCGCAAAAAAGCGGGGGCTCACTGCGGGGCTGCTGGCCTGCTTCATTCTCATCATGCAGGTCAATCCGCTGAACCTCGCGCTGCACGGATTCAACCAGCCGGGCTGGTGGCCTTACCGCTATTCATTTATTATATGTTTTCTCCTGCTCTGTATCGTTCAGGATAACTACGCGCATCGCACAAGCTGGACAATTCCGGGACTGTTCCTTTCCGCTGCCTGCTTTATCCTGCTCCTGTGGTGTCTGGCAGCAGCCGGTTATGACTGGATGACAACGAATTCACTGGTTTTGAATTTCATTCTGCTCGCAGCATCATTCATACTGATTTGTTTCGGATTTATGCGGAAAGATCAGGCTGCCCCGGCGATCCTTTTTGTTTTGACCTCGCTTGAACTGTTTCTCAACGCTTCTCATTTTCTCACGATCAATACAGCATATGAACGCAGCAATACCGTCAGTGATTATGTTGACTATTACACAACAAATCAGCCGGTTTTTGATGAGATCAGAAAAATGGATGATGGTTTCTACCGGACAGAGAAAAACCATTTCCGCACTGCCAACGACCCAATGCTGTTTGGTTACAATGGGATCACGCATTATTCCTCAACTCTCAACAAAGATGTGATGAGTTTTCTGCCGCGAGCCGGATTCCGTTACTACCCATACCGTTTTCTGTACTGGGAAGGTTCGGATGTTTCCATGGACAGTCTGCTGGGGATCAAATATCTTGTGTCTGCCGACCAGATGCATAAGCCTTATTCACCCGTTTTTGACAACGGTACTTACACCGTATACGAAAATCCATATGCGCTCCCCATCATGTTCACCGCATCACCGGCTGTCATGGAAGCTGACTTATATGATGAAAAAGGTGGATTCGAATTCCAAAATCAAATATTCAGCGCACTGACAGGAAAAAGGATTGAAATCTTTCATCCTGCAGACTCCGATGCCCCCGTCAGCAGTGAACTTGATATTCAGTCCTTTTCTGCTGATACCTGCTATTTTTCTGATGAAAATGAAGAAGAAAAAAAATCAACGGGGAGCCTTTCCTGGAACATAACAGCCCAAGACAACAGCACACTTTACGCATTTTTCCCGGCTGAAAACATTTTCCCGGTAACACTGCGGCTCAATGACAAACCATTTGGGCGTTACTTTGATAACTTCTCTTACCATATTCTCCGCCTCGGGAATTTTGAGAAAAATGAAAGGATAACGCTCGAAATGAGCCCGATGGAAGACCGTATATGTATCGGTAATGCCCAGTTTTATCATGAAAACACAAATTTGCTCGAAGAAGCGGTTTCCATGCTGAGGGAAGATGAAACTGAGCTCCGAAAAATCAGCAGCTCGCATCTGGAAGGAAGTTTTACCGCCTCCGCGGATAGAGTTTTATTCTTCACCATTCCATACAATAGCGGCTGGACGATCCGCATTGACGGTCAGAAAACTCCGGTGACAAAGGTTCTCGGCACATTCATGGCTGTTGAAGTGCCAACCGGAACTCATACGATCGAAATGCGCTATATTCCGACCGGTTTGATTCCGGGTATAATCATTTCTCTTTCTTCTGTGGCTGTAGCTCTTTTGCTTGGGAAAAGGAAATCCGCTACCACAGTCCCGGGAAAATAAAGGTTTTTATGAAGATGACGAAAAATGTAAATAAGGTTCTGCCGCTCCTCATATTTGCGGCATTTTTCGCGGTTTTTCTTATGATTGGACTGAAAATATTCGATGATTACGGTCCGGTAAGTGAAGAGAGGAACCAGATCGATGCCGGACATATCATCTGGGCTTATATCACCGGGGATAAATCCCATTTTCCGGAACTTCCTGACCTTGAAAACTATATGAACCGTTATTATGGTCAGGGAGCCACCTTCATAACCGTCATTCTCGAAGCGCTTTTCGGTTTCCGCTGGGACGTCAACCGGGTATGGAAAGTAAGGCGTCTGTGGAATTTTCTGTGTTTCTTCGCAGCCGCGGTTTGTTTCTTCTGGCTTGTGAAAAAACGATATAAAAGCTATCCGGCTGCCTTCCTTGCTGTCTTGAACCTGATCCTGATTCCCCGCATGTTTCCGGAAGTTTTTTATAACGACCGGGATCCGCTTTTCCTTTCCTGGCTGATTTTTTCTTTCTGTGCTCTGATGCTTTTCCTGAGAAAGTCAAATATCTTCACCGCGGCTCTGCTTGGTGTTGTGACAGCTATTACTATCAATGTACGGATGTTTGGTTTTATCCTTATCCTCCCGATGCTGCTGATTTTTCTGAAATACCCGGAAAAGCGCCGCCTGTTGATCGCTTCTGTTATCATTTTTGCGGTTTGCTGGTATGTTCTGAACCCAATCGCCTGGAAAAATCCTTTCGGCACCATATCAACCTCCATCGTTCATTTAACAACCAGACAGCGGATGCTTGACACACAAGGATCCACCACACTGCTGTTTGCCGGTAAATATTTTCCTGAACAGGATCTTCCCTGGTATTACCTTCCGTTATGGATCCTGATCTCCACACCTGTCATGCTCCTGTGTATGTTTCTTTACGGCGGTACAGCCTGTTTCACCGGCAAAGGGAATCAAACAAAATCTGATTCCGGCTGGCACATAATCGATATCAGCCTTACCGCGTTCTTTGTTCTCTTCATCATCGGCATCCCGATCCTGCGGCCGACACTATACAGCGGTTGGAGACATTTTTATTTTCTGAACTTCAGTTTCGTATGGTTTGCCGCTTACGGAATAGATCGTCTCCTGAAATCACCAAACAAATGGATGAAAACCGGTGTTATTCTTTTGGAATGCGCCTCTCTCCTGATCACTTTAACCGGAATGGTAAAAGCACATCCATACGAAGGCATTTATTACAACCCGCTTTTCAGGGCATCCGCGCCTGATAATTTTGAAAGGGATATGGGATATACTTCAACTCTTGAATGTCTGGAGTATCTGGCAAAGAACTCACCGGATGAAAAAATCGAAGTTATGAATGCAAATGCCTTTATACCTTTTTCCCTCATCGGCTTACCCAAACCTGTCCGGGAACGTTTTTCAACCATCGACTGGAAAATCCAGCGGACACCAATGAAATACGTCATTTTTAATTACAACAATCAGCAGGGCAATGAACAGAAATTCCCGTACTATGCGGCTGTGTATGACATTCAAAGGAACGGGACGAAACTGGCTGAGATCTTTCAGAGAACAAACAACGGACTTCTGGACCCGGGACAGGCTATTGAATCCGTCACCGCCTCCGTCAATAATGAAATTGCTTCTTTCATTTTATCGGAAGAAAGCAGCGAAATATGGAGCGGAGCAGAGCAGCATGACCCGGAGGAAACGATCACCATAAAACTGAAAGAAGGAGTACTGCCGGAAAGTCTGGAACTGTTCCCGGGAGATTCAGCTGAAGCTTCCGAATCACTCATTTTCTTTACCTCAGCAGATGGAAAATCCGGCTGGCAGGAACTGCCCGCGGAAAAATACGGAACAAACGGCTGGATGTTTGCAAATACACCAGAAAAATATATCCGGATCCAAAGCTGTTCAGATACCACTGATCCCTGGCAGATAAGGCAGGTTTTGCTTTACGGAAAACCCTGATATATTTTCAAAATCAATATACAGGTTCCATATATCTATAATTAATTTGTTCACCTGTCTCAGCGCTGCCGGCCTGTCGAAAATAAACAACAAGCTCACAACCGGAAATTAAATCATAAGGAATGCGAACTTTATCATTTACCGAATAATCCTGAACCGGAATCAAATCACCTGAGCCGGATATAAAATCTATTTTATACTCATAATAACCCGGATCATTCGAAATCAGATGAAATACACGTTCCTTGTTTTCATAATCGTCGCGATAAAAAATCCCATAAAAATCTGTGGGACAACTGCGTAACTTATCCGATAAAGAATCATAAAAAACAGATTCCGGAATATCATTATTTATATAATCCGCAAGAAAGGTTGAGAATTGATCCGCGCCCTGATCATTCAGGTGATGCCAATCCATGAAATTTGTCTGCTTATACGGAAAATAATCATTCGAGACTAAATTTACATCAATAAATCCAATGTCGCCCGCTTTTCTTAATTCAGTGATATATTCCAAGAAAACATCATAATTATTTACACAGGTCAATCCAAAATTGGAAACAGGCGGATTAACCAGAGTAAGTTTGATATTATTTTTTAGACATAATTCTATAATTTTCTTATAAGTATTGAATGTGTCACCAAACGAGAAGTTGGCAGAAATCTCCGGATCTCTGCTTAAAAACTCGTGATCTTTGGTAGCGTGATAATTCGCGGTATAACCATTTCCCCGGTATTCAAATACGTCATCATTTCCGGTATTAACAAAATAATAAGTGTGATCTTTGTACTTATCCGTCGATTTTTTCTGTAAAACGCTGTCTATTTTTTTATAATCAGCAATAAATTCCCAATATCTTCTCGCAGGCCAAAAGCTGTTAACATAATGAGATTCCGAGGATGCATTCAACAAAAGCTCAAGTTTATTCAGAGATGGCCGCAGATAATCCGAAACAATATATACTTGAGTTAAAGTAGATCTGTCTTTAAATACTTCTACGTCTTCTGCAAGAACGCTGTTGATTTCGAGAAATACTTCATCAATCGAATACAGACTGACAGCTTCTCTGACTAAAGCCAAAGAAACATCAGGTGTCTGGCCTGAACTCGATGCAGAAAAAACATCTTTTCCCGTTTTTTCAGAGATAAGAAACGGATTTATCCCATCAACAAAATGTGATGTACCAACAAACAGGTAATCTATGTTTTTCTGATTATACAATTCATGCATCATCAATCTGGTTTGTGAAGCGGTATCGTCCTGAAGCATATAGGTCAATAATTTGCAGCCGGAATAAACCAGAACAGCCACAACGAATAGTGCAAAAAGCCTTTTTAAGATCTTTCTCATTTGCATTAATTCCTAAAAAAACGCATAAGCAAAACCGGACGTAGAATACCCCGAGCCATAAATTCCAAAGAACAAAACGATGATCACACCCAGTGCATAAACCACCCATTTCGCCAATGGGTTCAATTTGGCAATGAACTCTCTGACAGAGCCTTCAGCTTCTTTCTTTTCAACCATCCATAAAACTAAAATTGAAATCACCAAAATCACAAAATTCACTCCACTCAATCCATAACGAGTGAAAGAATAAATATCCAGCCTGCCAATACCAAAATCTTTAAAGATTATTCTGAATAATAATTTAGTATTTCGAAAACCGCAGCCAACCGCCAAAATGCCGGTTATAAGTAATGAGGAAAATGTGCGAACAGTTTGAAAGACATGCCAATCCGCAGTATTTTCATTAATATGAAGTATTTTTTTAAATTTTGTAAATACCGGATCCAAAATTTCAGCAAGAATAATAACAACGCCCCAATAACAACCCCAAATTATAAAATCGATACCGGTTCCATGCCAAATCCCCGATACAAGGAAGATTATAAAAGTGTTTAAATATTTTCTGAATTTTCCCTTCCGGCTTCCACCTAAGGGAATATAAATATAGTCCCGAAGCCAGATACCTAATGTTATATGCCAACGTCTCCACAATTCCACAGATGACCTGGAAAAAAAGGGTCTGTCAAAGTTTTTGTCCAGGTTTATACCCATAATTTGGGAAATTCCTGTCACAATATCCATATACCCCGAAACATCACAATAAAATCCAAAACCAAACAACACTGCTGCTGTCAATAATGAAAGACCACCCAAATCAAAGTCTTTTAAATTGAGAAAGAGACTATCGAAATACCTGGTCCGTTCAGCAATCACCAGCTTTTTAAAATACCCCCAAATTATCAGCTGAATTCCCATACACAGGTTTTGATAGCTGAATGTGTGCCCTTCAACAAGCTTAGGCCCGATTATCCGGTATTTTGAAATTGGTCCCTGAATGATTTTCGGGAAATAGAGAACATAAAGCAGATACTTTAGTATATTTCTTTCAGCACATTGTTTTCCGGTATATACATCTGCCAAATACCCGATCAGGGAAAAGGTATAATAACTGATCCCCATCGGAATGATCAGACTGGACAAAAAATCGATATATTTTTTTAGTTTTGTTAATATCAGAACGCTTACAACGACAACAATAACAATAGAAAAAACAAACCTTTTCTTCCTGCCTTTTTCATTATTATTCTCGATCCAAATCGCAGAATAATATACGATAACAGCGGTAAAAAGTATGACCAGAGAAGCGGCGATACCTGTTGAAAGATAATAAAAAACACCGCTGGCAGCTAAAAGAACATACCATCGATGTTTTATCGGAAACAAAAAATATAAAATGATTGTTATTGTAACAAGTACAAAAAAAGGCAGACTAACAAAACTCATAATACATGGACTGACAAGGTTCTACAAAAATTGCCAGGGATTGACATATCCGCCGCCATAACGAACTTCGAAATGGAGGTGAGGTCCCGTAGAATTACCGGTGGAACCGCCATAACCGATCACCTGACCCTGGGAAACTCCCTGACCACAGGAGACCGCAACACCGGAAAGGTGGGCATAAAGTGTCTGATATCCGGTGCCATGGTCGATCATTACCATAATACCATAGCCGCCGGAAATCGAGCCTGCGTAAACCACGGTACCGCTGTCCGCGGCATAAATCGGACCGCCTTCAACAGTAGCGAGATCAACACCCATATGACCGGCCCCGAAATCGTTACCGACCAGAGAATGGCTGGCACTGGGCCATATAAAACCGCCGCTGCCATATGCACGATAATCCCATTCACAGCCTCCCGGTCCGGCAATGACCTTTTTAACACCGGAATTCGGAGAATACTCATAAACGACCGGATTAAAGGCTGTTGTTTCACGATAACCGCCGGGGAAGAGAATAAAATCACCCGCTTTTATGACCGGATTAGTCATATCCAGTTTGTTGACCGGTTCCGCCAAAACATCATGAAGCTCTACGCGATATTTATCCGCCAGGCGCTGCATCTGGTCGCTTTCTTTCCATTGGATATAGATCCCATCCGCCGGCGGGATGATCAACTCATCACCGACTGAAATATTGTGAGCGTCATCATACAAAACATTGTAATTTGCCCACAGGACCGTCTCCGGTTCCAGTCCGAATTTTTTTGCGATCCCGTACAGGGAGTCACCGGTTTCAATCGTATAGGTCACCGCTTTCATCCGCATATTTTCCGGCATATGGGTGATGCCGGCGGCAAGCCGGACAACAGATTCTGTTTCCGGAGCCGCCTCCATCGCATTCATCTCCGGCAGACTTGGATTCGAAACGATATTTTCGACAAGCGTGTTATCCACAGAACCTGTCTGCGTTTGTTCAGTTCCGCGAATCACCGGTGTCCGCTGAGCGATCACAATACCCATAAAGCCGACGCAGGCAAATGCAGCCAGCCACAACACAACAGGCAGGATCCAGTTCGGTGCGGATTTTTCAACCGGTTCGGGCCTTACTTCCCGCCCGCTTTTCACGTTTATGTTCAATTTCCCTCCGTCAGATTTTCAAGGAAGGTAGCGTTATCCTTTGCTTTGCCCATCCGCTGGATGATTGCCTCAGTCGCCACAGCATTATCCATACCGGCACCCTGCGGCGGTGTGGAAATCATCTGCATATACATACGGCGCATCAGCCAGACACGCGGCAGCAGATCCGGACCGAGAAGCAGATCTTCACGGCGTGTTCCTGATTTTTCAATATCAATTGCCGGGAAGATCCGGCGTTCCTGAAGCTTCCGGGAAAGATGAAGTTCCATATTCCCGGTGCCTTTGAATTCTTCATAAACCACATCATCCAGACGGGAACCTGTATCTACCAGTGCTGTTGCCAGGATCGTAAGCGATCCACCCTCTTCCAGGTTACGGGCAGCACCGAAAAAGCGTTTAGGCGGATACATGGCGGATGGATCCATACCACCGGAAAGTGTACGTCCGGACTGCGGAACGGTCATGTTATAAGCACGTGCCAGACGGGTCAGGCTGTCCAGCAAGATAACAACATCCTTACCGTTTTCCACCAGACGCTTGGCGCGTTCCAGGGTGATTTCAGAGGTGCGGACATGCTGGGTGACCGGTTCATCAAAAGTAGATGCGACAACTTCCGCATCTACGGAACGATCCATATCAGTCACTTCTTCCGGACGTTCGCCAATGAGTGCAATGATCAGATGAACTTCAGGATATGCGGCTGAAATAGCATTGGCGATCTGTTTCAGGATCGTTGTCTTCCCTGCCTTTGGCGGAGAGACGATCATTCCGCGCTGCCCGCGTCCGATCGGGGCAATAAGATTGATCAAACGGGTAGCCATGCCGCCGCTTTTATTTTCCAGATCAAAGCGTTTGTCCGGGAAAATCGGGGTCATGGATTCAAAAGATTTGCGGTTGCGGGCTTCTTCCGGAGTCAGTCCATTGATGCTCTCCACCTTGACCAGCCCCCAGTGACGTTCAGATTCCCGCGGAGGGCGGCACAAGCCGATCACCTGATCACCGTTGCGCAGATCCCAGCGGCGCAGCTGTGCCTGGGAAACATACACATCTTCCGGATGGATCTGATAATTCTGACGAAGGAAACCGATTCCTTCACTCATGATCTCCAAAACACCGCCTCGTATCTCCTTGCCTTCCTTAAGACCCTGAGCATGACGAATTTGGACGATCAGATTATCCTTCTTCATCCGGTTGGCATTGGGAATTTCCATCTCTGCCGCAATTTTTCGCAATTGGGCAAGGGCCGTATTCTCTAATGTTTGATTTTTCATAAAAAAGATTCACCTTATAAAAATGGGTAATTGATAGTTCACGGGGCAATGAACGTCAAAAAATATTTACTAATAACAATTCAGGAAAAAAATAAAATCCCCATTTCCGCAAAAAACACGGAATACTAATGAATTGATCCGGTACATCAATCAGAATTCATTATATCATCAATTTTTAAAAGAACGGAATGTTTTAAACCTCATACCAGCTTTCATGTCATTTATATTCAAATTGTAAAACACACTATCCGCAGCTTATAAGGTTTATTATACTCTGATTTTTCTTCTTTACAGGATATTTCCCAAAATTCTATATGACAAAGAATTTTTACAGGTTTTGACTCCCTCACCACTGTCAGAATATTCAGATCGCCGGGCTTTATTACAGAAGATTTAGGGATATACTGAACCTGTTACCGAAGCAACAGAAAAAGGAGAAATTCTATGTATATCTATGACGATAATATCCGTCTGAATGCCATTTTGGATATGCCCGCGGATAACCCTGAAAAATGTCCTCTTGTGATCGTCATTCACGGATTCACCGGACACAGCGAAGAAAGGCACATCACCGCCGCTGCACATACAATAAATGAAATGGGATTCGCCACACTGCGGGTGGATATGTATGGTCACGGAAAAAGCGACGGCGAATTCAGGAACCATACACTTTTCAAATGGATCACAAACGCGATGACGGTCATCGATTACGCGCGGACACTGCCCTTTGTCACCGACCTGTACCTGTGCGGGCACTCGCAGGGCGGGCTTACTGTCATGCTGGCAGCGGGACTTAAACATGAGTTCATCCGTGGGATCATTCCTCTGTCTCCCGCGGTCATGATCCCGGAACATGCGAGAACCGGCGATCTGCTTGGACTTAACTTTGATCCGAATCGGATTCCTGAAGAGTTCACATCACCGGACGGATGGGTATTGAGCGGAAATTACGCGCGGGCTGCGCAATTGATCCATGTGGAAGATACCATCCACCGCTACACCGGGCCGGTTTTGATCATCCACAGTGATACGGATGAAGTAGTACCATACCATTATGGTGCTGAGGCTGCAAAGGCATATCAAAACGCGGAATTTGTCAACATTCCCAATGATACACATTGTTATGATAACCACCTGGACCAGGTTCTTGACGTCATCCGCAATTGGCTGAAAGATAAAAAATGAGTCACGGGGACAGGTTCCCTGACTCACTTCTCATATAAAAAAAGTCGGGGTGCGCGGACTCGAACCGCGGACCCCCGCGTCCCAAACGCGGTGCGCTACCAACTGCGCTACACCCCGATAACAAATGTATAGTATACCGTAATTTTAAAATATTTTATAAAGTTATGCATAAAAAAAGTGCTATAATTTCGTAATTATGATTTAAGAACAAACCGACGGCATTCTGCCGTTTTTTCAGGAGTACTTATGTGGGATAAAACATCTGTCCGTGTCCAAAACCTCAAACCTTCAGCCATCCGAAAGTACTTTGCCGTTCCGAGCGATGTAGTGACCCTCGGTATCGGTGAACCGGATTTCACCTCACCGGACAAACTGATTGCCGCAGCACATGAATCCTTAAAGCGGGGAAACACACACTATACCGCCAACGCCGGTATATATGAATTGCGGGAAGCGATTTCCGACAAACTGGATGAACTGTACGGTGTCAAATATGATCCGGACAGCGAAATCATTGTTACCGTCGGGGCATCCGAAGCGCTGTATCTGGCAGCAGCTACTGTGCTGAACCCGGGCGATGAAATGATCGTTGTAACTCCCTGCTTTGTCTCCTATCAGGCAGCTGTTGAACTGGCCGACGGTGTTCCGGTGGAAGTCGCCTGCCGTCTAGAAGATAATTTTGACCTGAACGTACAGGCTATTGAAGATGCCATCACACCAAAGACCCGCGGGATTTTGCTCGGTTTCCCGAACAACCCGACCGGCGCTGTCGCCTCCCGGGAAAAGCTGCAGCAGGTAGCCGACCTTGCCGCGAGATATGACCTGGCTGTGATTTCCGATGAAATTTACGAACGTCTGATTTACGGTGTGGAACATGTCAACTTTGCATCACTGAAAGGTGCGCGGGAACGTACCTTTGTTGTGGGCGGGTTTTCCAAATCTTATGCCATGACCGGCTGGCGTCTGGGTTATGTCTGCGGCCCGAAGCATTTGATCCCGCAGCTGTATAAGATCCATCAGTATCTGATCATGTCCGCTCCGACCATCGCGCAGGAAATCGGTATCGTTGCCATGCGGGAATGTGAACCGGATGTGGAACGGATGCGCCGGGAATATGACCGCCGCCGCCGTTTGATCGTGGATGGGCTTAATTCCATCGGGCTGTACACTTTCGAGCCCAAAGGCGCTTTTTACGCATTCCCGTATATCGGGGATACCGGACTGGACAGCACAACCTTTGCAGACCGCCTTCTGGAGGAGTGCAAGGTCGCCGTCATTCCGGGCTGCGGCTTCGGCAAGTGCGGTGAAGGTCACGTCCGTACTTCTTACGCGGTGAAATATGAAAACATCGAGGAAGCCCTTAACCGGATCAGCGATTTTGTGACGAAGGTAAAGAAATAGGACACGTGTTATCGCTGACAGGAAGCCTGAAGAATTAAAACTATAAAACAATTAAAAAACAACACAATCGCGGAAAAGCAATTGTGTTGTTTTTTTGATTGAACGATTGACTGAATAAACCGATAATTATCGGTTTATTCATATCTTTCTTAATTCGCAGACTTGACCTTCTTCCATGCTTCCGAATAGAGTTTTTCTCCTTCTTCACCCAGATATTCCTCGGAATAACAGCGGCTGAGAATATCCTCCCCGGGGAAGGCAATTTCAGAGTCGCGGAGCTCTTCATCCTCAATCATATCCCGTGCAGTTACATTCGGGACGGAATAGGTGATGAATTCGAAGTTCATCAACGCGATTTCCGGACGGCTGAGAAAATCGATCCACTTGAGAGCATTTTCTTTGTTCCGGGCATTTTTGGTAATCACCCAGGAGTCAAACCAGACCAAAGAACCTTCATCGGGTACGACATATTCCAAATCAGGATTTTCCCATTGGCAGTAAAGCGCTTCGCCGGAATAAATCACACCAAGTGCCGCTTCATTACCGATCATCTTATCACGTACCTGATCGACAACATAAGCCTGGACAAGCGGAGCCTGCGCGATCAAATCCTGTGCAGCAATTTCAATCTCATCCGGATCCACAGTGTTGATCGAAAATCCGTTGCGGATCATCGGGATCATAAACGCGTCACGAACGGAATCCTGCATCAAAATTTCACCCTTATACTTGGGGTTCCAAAGGATATCCCAGCTCGTCACATCGTCATCGACCATCGTCGTATTGTAAAGGATCCCCACAGTTCCCCAAAAATAAGGAATCGCGTATTGATTGCCGGGATCAAAGGCTTCCATAGATTCAAAATACTGTTCCCCGATATGCTCTTTGGTGTTTGGCAGCTGATCATAATCAAGAGGTTCCACCATATCAAGGCTGATCATTCTGGAAACCATGTAATCGGCGGGACATACTACGTCATAGGAGGAAGGATCAGAGGCTATTTTTGTAAACATGATCTCATTGGTCTCATATTCATCGTAGACGACTTCGATCCCCGTCTCCTCCTGGAACATCTTGATCACTTCCGGATCAATATATTCCCCGTAATTGTAAACATAAACCTGATTGCTGTTTTTCGTGAAAACACCGCCAAAGAGCAGTGCCAGATAAATAATACCCAAACCGGCAGCTGAGACGACCACAATATTGCGGATATTGCGGAATTTGATCTGTTTTTCCGTCAGTTCCCTGTCTTTCCGCTGCACGGTGCGCATCCGGTTGGAAGCGAAAATCAACACCAGCACCAGGGTGAAAATAATTGCGGAAAGCGCGTAGATCTCAGGCTGGATGCCCCGTTTGATTTCATTATAAATTTTGGTTGAAAGAGTATCGAACCCGGAACCCTTCGTGAAATAGGTGATGATAAAGTCATCAAGTGACATCGTGAAGGCCATCAGCGCACCGGAGAAAATCGCCGGCAACAGGTCCGGAAGCACGGTCTTGCGGAAAGCATACCAGGGCTCCGCCCCCAGGTCCAGGGCTGCTTCATAAACGCTCGGGCTGATGGTTTTCATACGCGGCATCACGCTCAGCATCACATAAGGGATATTGAAGGTAATATGAGCGATCAGAACGGTAAGAAAGCCGTTTTGGAAATGCAGCACACGGAACAGCAGCATCAGGGAGATGCCTGTCACAATATCCGCGTTGATCATCGGGATGTTGCTGATACCCATAATAACAGCCCGGGAACGCCGGTTCATTCCTACCAAAGCCACACAAGTCACTGTACCGATGATCGTAGCCACAATGGTTGCGACCAGCGCGATAATAAGCGTGTTGGCAAGAGCGTTCAGGATGGCTGAATCACTGAATAAACGAACGTACCAGTTGAAAGTAAATCCGCCCCAATGAGAACGGGATTTACTCCGGTTGAAGGAGAGCACGATCAGCGTCAGGATCGGCAGGTACATGAAAATCAGAATGATCCAGAAATAGATTTTTTCCAGCGGTTTCATGTTCTTCATGGTCAGTCCTCCTTCTGATCTGAAATCATGGAGATAACCATGTTGATCACGATAAAGACCATAAGCGTCAGCGACAGTCCGGACCCCAGGTGCCAGTTATAAGTCAGCGTAAATTCCTGTTCGATGATGTTCCCGATCAGCAGGATCTTGGAACCGCCCATCATTGTTGAAATAGCGAAGGTCGTAAGTGAAGGAATGAAGACCATCGTCACTCCGGAAATGATCCCGGGAACAGACAACGGCAGGATCACACGCCAAAGGGTCTGCAGCTTATTCGCGCCGAGATCCTGAGCAGCGTTAATGACTTCATCATCGATTTTTGCCAATGAGTTATAAAGCGGCAGGATCATGAAAGGCAGAAAGTCATAAACCATACCGACGACAATTGCGGCCGGCGTATTGATGATATGCAGCTGAGGCAGGTGAAGCGCTCCCAGAATACTGTTGAGCACACCACGGTTTTCCAAAAGGGTCACCCAGGAAAGCGTCCGCAGCAAAAAGTTCATCCACATCGGCAGGATGATCAGTGTGGTCAGAATCCCTTCGCTGCTCATCTTGTTGCGTGCCAGAATCAAACCCAGCGGATAAGCCAGTAGAAAGCAGATCACCGTACTGATCACGGCAAGCAGCACAGCCAGCCAGAGAGCTTTAGCATGTTCCGGCTGTACGATCGAAGCGATATTTTCAAGGGTGAAGGCGCCCGTAGTATCAGTCAGGCCATAATAAATGACCATCCCGATCGGTACGATAATGAAGATGATCGACCAGGCGAGGTACGGTGAAGACATGAAAAAGGGTGTTTTGCGGTTTGTAAACATTCACACCTCCTTTACGCGTCTTCAACGCTCAGTGCCTGTTCATCTTCGGATTCAGGCTTGTTCATGACCTGAATATTGAAAGGATCAACACTGATATCCACTTCACTGCCGACTTCATTCATGCGCGTGGAATGAACCAGCCACTCAAATCCGCCGGCTTCCACATCCATCTCGTAATGAACGCCCTTGAAGATCACACCGGTGACCACACCGGGCAGTGTTCCCTTTCCACGAGGCACCAGTTCGATATCTTCCGGGCGAATAACGATATCGACCGGATTATTTTCGCCGAATCCGGTGTCAACGCATTCAAAATTGGTGCCGAGGATGTTGACCAGTTTATCGCGAACCATCATGGCAGGGATAATGTTCGAATCACCGATGAAGTCCGCCACAAAGGCGTTTTCCGGTTCGTTATAGATCTTTTCCGGGGAGCCTTCCTGCTGGATATATCCCTGGTTCATGACCACGATGTGGTCGGACATGGTCAGCGCTTCTTCCTGGTCATGGGTGACATAGATGAAGGTGATCCCCAGCTCATTTTTCAGGCGGATCATTTCATACTGCATGTCCTGACGCAGCTTAAGGTCCAGTGCCCCCAGCGGTTCGTCCAGAAGCAAGACCTTCGGTTCGTTGACGATAGCGCGGGCAATAGCCACACGCTGCTGCTGTCCGCCGGAAAGCGAATCGGGCATGCGATGTTCAAAACCTTCCAGGTTTACAAGTTTCAGCGCGTATTTGATTTTATCTTTGATATAGGAAGAGGGTTTATTGCTGATCTTCAGGCCGAAAGCGATATTTTCCGCCACATCCATATGGGTGAAGAGAGCATATTTCTGAAAAACTGTATTCAGCTGCCGTTTGTTCGCAGCCAGGTTCGTGATATCCTGACCGTCAAAGATCACTTTTCCTTCATCAGGACGCAGAAAACCGCCGATGATACGCAGGATCGTTGTTTTCCCGCAACCCGAAGGCCCCAACAATGTAACAAACGAATTCTCATAAATCGAAAGATTGAGATCATCAATAACAAGATTCCCGTCAAACGACTTGGAAATGTGCTGCAGTTGAATCAGTTCCTTCTTCATCAGGCAGTCTCCTTCATATATGCAAATAATACCCTCAGTAGGGAGGCTTTTCTCCGTATTGTTTATCTTCAAGAATGGTAGCCATAATTTTATTATAAATCATAAGCTGCATAAATAAGACAGGGTAGTACAGGATTTTCTCATTTTTATGCATTTGACCGGAACGGTCCAAAGCATTTATTCTGTTTCGACCGGCAGTTCCGCAAAATTTGAGGACAGTTTATTCAGGATCACATAAAGGGAAGCGGCATCTTCCGGAGAGAGTTCGATACATCGGGACATTTTTTCCGGGATGCACAGAGCTTCGGTACGCAGTGATTTCCCCTTATCGGTGAGGATCACATTGACGACACGTTCATCTTCACGGGAACGTTCACGCACAACAAACCCCTTCTTTTCAAGAGATTTGACAACAGGAGTGAGCGTACCGGAATCAAGGAACAGGATCTTTCCCAGACTCTTGATGCTGATCAGCTGATGTTCCCACAACACCAGCATGGTGATATATTGTGTATAGGTAAGGTCCATCTCATCCAATATGGGCTTATACCGCCGGATCACTTCCTTCGCACAGACATAAAGCGGGAAACAAAGCTGGTTTTCAAGCTTCAACGGGTCAAAAGTATCAGTCATACCAACAATCCTTACAGTGAAATCCTGAAACAAACAGGGAAAGTCACGCTGTACAATACGCAGACGCAGCTTTCCCCTATAATCAATGTGTTATTACGCGGCTCAAAGCAATGAGGCAACGCACTCTTCAACTTTCTTCATATCAGCTGTCGGTTCAAAACGGGCAACAACGTTACCTTCCCGGTCGACAACAAACTTCGTGAAGTTCCATTTGATTTCCGGATTGTTTTTGTAATTTCTGTCAATGGTCATCAGCAGTGCGGACATGGCCAGAGCAGCGGGTCCCTTGCCAAAGCCCTCAAAACCCTTTTGGGATTTCAGGTATTTGAACAGCTCGATCGCGTTTTCGCCATTCACGTCAGACTTTTTCATCTGCGGGAACTGCGTATTGTATTTCAATGTGCAGAACTGATGGATCTCTTCATCGGTCCCCGGTGTCTGACCCTTGAACTGATTGCAGGGAACATCCACGATTTCCAGACCCTGATCATGGTACTTTTCATACATTGCTTCAAGTGGTTCATAATGCGGGGTAAAACCGCAGCCCGTAGCTGTATTGACAACCAAAACGACTTTGCCTTTGAAATCCGCCATGGAAAGCTCACTGCCATCCGGACGTGTTACAGATAAATCATAAAAACCCATAATAGCAACTCCTTTTTATTTACTTCAATTCAATTGTACACAATTTTTTTGACCTTCAAACATTTTTATTACATTTTTGCGGAGCCGAATTTCCAATACCGCATGCAAACCAGGAGCCGGTTACCAGGGGGCTGGGATCAGTCACCAGCGGCTGACTTCTGAAATGTAACGTTTTCACACCCGCGTCTCTGGCGAAACGTATAATTGGAATTTAAGGAATTTTTATCATTTATGAATGATCTGGAAGAGGCAAGAGCTTACTTTGCAAATGACCGCTACGCGACAGAAGCCACCGGGATCGTTATTGAAGAAGTCGGTGAGCATTATGCAAGGTGCAGTCTGAAACTGGATGAACGACACCTGAACGCTGTCGGGCACGTGATGGGCGGCGTAGTATACACCATGGCTGACCTGACCTTTGCCGTCAGCACAAACTTCCGCGCGGAACGCCCCACCGTTACCAATGTGGCGCAGGTCAGCTATTTGAATCCTCCCGAGGGAGACACCTTATACAGCGAAAGCAGACTGATCAAAGACGGCAGAAGGATCTGTTTTTACGAGATCAGTATCAGGGACAACACCGGGAAGGATATAGCAGTCATCAGCATGAACGGATATCACATATAAGAGCGAGGAGGCAGGCTTCTCTCTGCTGTTATGGAAAACCAGGAACATATCAACAAAATCGGACAGGAATTTACGCTTTGGGGACTGCTGCGCTTCAGCTTTCCCTCGATCCTCAATAATTTCTTTTCCCAGCTCTTCAAGACACTTGATGACGGATTATTCATCTCCCGTTTCGTCGGGAAAAGCGCACTGGCGGGGATCAACATCCTCAACCCGATACACTTTTTTCAATTCAGCCTGAACAACCTCTTCGCGGTCGGAGCACCGAATCTCTCCTCCAGAAAGATGGGACAGGGAGACCAGCAGGAAGCCAAACGGATCTTTTCCCGGATCGTCATTGTTGCTCTTTTGATCGGAGGACTGTTCGCTCTCGGGCTGAATATTTTCGCCTACCCGCTGCTGAATCTGCTGGGCGCCGATGAAGAGTTGGCAAAACACGCGATCATTTCCCTGCGTACGGTTTTTGCCTTCACGCCCATCACGCTTACAAACGCTGTTTTCAATAATTATTACTCAACAGCAGGAAAGCCTTCAATGGGGCTGATATGCTCTATCGTAAACGGGACTGTCAACATCGGCCTCGATGTTCTGCTGGTTGTCGTCAAACAGATGGGTGTGTTCGGTGCCTGTCTCGCGACGATATCAGGCGACGCGGTAGTCTTTATCATCGGGCTGGTTTTTTATTTCAACCGCAGCCATGAGATACATTTTGTAAACCCGGAAGGGAAATATTTCTCAACAGCTGTTGCCTCCTGTCAGAATGGCCTGCCGCAGTTCATCAATACGGTTTCGCTTTCCATTTCCTCCCTGGTGATGAATTACCAGCTGCTGCGGTATGTCGGCAATGACGGCATCGCGGCGAATTCCATCGTTGCGGACCTGCTGCGCATCCTGACTTCGCTGTTCTTCGGTTACACGCTCTGTGTCGGGCCGATCATTTCCTACAATTACGGCGCGAAAAAACCCCACAGGCTCCGAACACTTCTGAAACAAAATGCCGCTATATGGGGAATGTGTTCGGTGGTGCTCACCATCACGGGGCTGCTCTGCCGCAGGCCGTTTATTTCGATTTTCATCAATCCGAATGAAAATTCCGAAGTTTTTTATTCCCTCACCTATTACGGGCTGACGATCCAATATCTTTCCCTGCCCTTTTTCTCCGGCTGCGTCATCATTCCGCGCATGCTGACCGCGGTGAACGAGATCCGCGCTTCCATGACCGTGGCGATTTGCCGCAACGTCGTTCTGCGTCTGCTGTGTATCATGACTGTTCCGCTCATTTTCGGCTACAAGGGAATATGGATTGCCGGACTGATCTGTGAAATTCTGGCATTCAGTGTAGATATTTACGCGCTGAATAAGCATCTTCCCAGTTATGGCTATGACGCCCCGCTTACGATTGGTTCCCGCGGCTGATCATAAAGCACAGTCAGGACTCAAAATGAAACGTATCGTACTATTCGGATCACAAATCACAACCGGCGGTGCCCAGCGGGTGCTGCTGGACCAGGCACAATGGTTTTGGGAACAGGGCTATGATGTGCAGGCTGTCTTTTTTTACGACAAAGACGGGCTACTTCCGCAATGGTCGGCGCGTTATCCATTCCCGATCACGGCACTTTCGTTTTATCATCGCGGAGCCGGATTAGGGAAAAATCTGAGCGGCCTGATCCATGGATTTTTCAGACTGATCCGCTTGCTGAAGCAGGTAAAACCGGATTATTTTGAGAGCTTTACCCATGATGCCAACCTGATGGGCATCCCGGCAGCCTGTTTGTGCGGAGTAAAGAAGAGGATCGGCACTCACCACGGGCAGTTTGCCGGACAATCTTCCCTCTCCCGCAGACTGCACACCCTGGTAATCAATTCCGGGATGACCTCGAAACTGGTCTGTGTTTCAGAACGGGCTAAACGGCAGGCGCTTGAAGAAGGAATTCATGAACAAAAGATCGAGGTGATCTTCAACGGTGTCAAACCGGTCGACACCGATCCCGTTATACGCGCAGAAACACGTCAGAGCCTCGGATTGAAAACAAATGATGTAATGATCCTGAATGTAGGCAGACTGACACCGGAAAAGGCACAGCAGCATCTGGCATCTGCCGCCGCGCTGCTGGCGGATCATCCCGAATACCGCTTCTTTATCGCGGGAGAAGGCCCCTGCCGCGCCGCGTTGGAAAAGCAGATTTCCGAATCAGGATTGAAGGAAAGCTTCCGTCTGCTGGGGAACCGATCCGATGTAGACCATCTGCTCAATGCTGCCGATCTCTTTGTCTTGTACTCCGATACAGAGGGGATGCCGGTTTCACTGATGGAAGCAATGAGTGCCGGATTGCCCTGCATTGCTTCTGATTTGGAGGGAATCGTCCAGCTGATGCCGGAAGCGCAATACGGGACCCTGATTCCCGCCGGAGATCCGCAGCTGCTCGCAGAAACTATCCGCAAAGTACTCTATGATCCCCAGCTGTGTATTGAACAGGGAAAGGCAGCATCTCACCGGATCCGTTCACAGTTTTCCATCGGCGCCTCCTGCCAAAATTACGAAGCCCTTTTCAACGCCTGATCCCGGCACCGGCCCCTGGCACCTGATCCGTGACCGCTAACCACCGGCCTCAAATAATTATTCCCGGGAATATTTTGCATTTATCAGCCAATCTCGTTTATAATGGCATGAATAAGACGAATCGAAAGGGGAGAGAAGATGAAGGACTATAAAAAACTGCTCACTCTGTTATTATTTGCAATCATTTTGAGTGCCTGTTCCAATATTCCGCAAGCACCCACAAAAACACCGACAATGAGTGCGGAAGAGATCATGCAGGCAGCCCAGTCAACTGCTGAAGCGCTGCGAAGGGAAACGGAGACACAGTGGGCAATCGAAAACCCCTCACCGACTCCGACAGACACACCCACACCGACACCACTCTATACACCGACAAGCGCGCTGCCGCTGATCCCTCCGACCGCGACAGACGAACCGCTGCCATATTTACGTGTCGGAAAGACCAGTTATACTATTTTCAATATCGGAGACCGGGATAATTATAATTTTGTCCCGATGGACAAGTTATACATCGAGGTTTGCTATCCCAATGAAGGTTCCGGTACATGGAATGAAAATTATTTCTGCCAGTGTACAAATATGGCCGGAAGCCTTATTTCACCAGATGGTCCGGTCAGACTTGGAAAGACTGTTAGTACCGGAGAAAAAGCCTGCTTCAGTTTTAATCGAGAAGGCAGTCCCAATACAGCATTAGGACAACATTATGCAGATTTCCAGTTATATACGGATGCCGGAACTCCATTAAGCGGTGGATATACCCGGGTATATTGGACAATTCATTAATCAAAAAATATTCTTTTTTGATCAGGAGTTTAGAAAGTGAAACGTACAGAAATCAGAGAATTATTCGCCTCTCCCGAAAGCTTCGAGGGGAAAGAAATCACGGTCTGCGGCTGGGTCAAATCCATCCGTGACCAAAAAAGGATGGCCTTTATCCATCTCTCCGACGGCGGCACCCATCTGCCGCTCCAGGTCGTCATGTTTGACAGCATCAGCAATTACAGGGAGATCGCCGGCCAGAATGTTGGCGCCGCTTTGATCGTACACGGCATCTTCAAACTGACCCCGGAAGCCAAACAGCCGTTTGAAGTAGAAGCGGTCACCATTGAAATCGAAGGGCCTTCCACCCCGGACTATCCGCTGCAGAAGAAACGCCATACCATGGAATACCTGCGCACACTGCCGCATCTGCGCATGCGCACCAACACGCTTTCCGCGACCTTCCGTGTCCGCTCGGTCGCGGCTTATGCGATCCATAAGTTCTTCAACGAACGCGGGTTTGTCTATGCGCACACCCCAATCATCACCACCAGTGACTGCGAAGGCGCAGGTGAGATGTTCCGGGTCACCACACTGGACCTGAACAATCTCCCCCGCCTGGAAGACGGCTCCATTGACTACTCCCAGGATTTCTTCGGTGCCTCCACCGCACTGACCGTTTCCGGACAGCTTCAGGGTGAAACGATGGCCCAGACTTTCGGGAAAATCTACACCTTCGGGCCTACCTTCCGCGCGGAAGAGTCCTACACCGCCCGCCACGCATCCGAATTCTGGATGATCGAACCGGAAATCGCTTTCGCGGACCTGCAGGATGATATGGACCTTGCCCGTGATATGGTCAAGTTTATCCTTTCCTATGTCATGGAAAACTGCCCGCAGGAAATGAAATTCTTCAACGATTTCTTCGACAAAGGGCTGTTGGAACGCATCCAGCACGTCATCGATTCTGACTTCGCTACAGTTACCTATACGGAAGCCATTGAACAGTTGGAAAAGGTCAAGGATCAATTCCAGTATCCTGTGTTCTGGGGCGCGGACCTTCAGACGGAGCATGAACGCTATCTGACGGAAGTCATCTACAAAAAACCGCTCTTCGTTATCAACTACCCGAAGGAATTGAAAGCTTTCTATATGCGCGTCAATGATGACGGCAAGACCGTTGCCGCAGTCGACCTGCTGGTCCCGGGCGTCGGTGAGATCATCGGCGGTTCCCAGCGTGAGGAACGTCTGGATGTTCTGGAACAGCGCATTGAGGAATGCGGACTGAACAAGGCTGATTATGAATGGTATCTGGACCTGCGCCGCTATGGTACGACCCATCATGCCGGCTTCGGCCTTGGTTTTGAACGGATGATCATGTACATGACCGGAATGGCAAACATCCGCGACATCCTGCCCTTCCCGAGAACCCCGAAGAACGCGATGCTGTAAATCGGGATCTGATAAATCCCAATCTCTGAAAAACAAACCCCTGGTCAAAATTGACCGGGGTTTATTTTTTATTATGCCCGTAACTTGTAACGGGATCTGTATTATTCTGAAAGTGAATCAGGGAACCTGTCCCCGTGACTTACTCAGGGAATTACAACAGATTTGACCCAGGCGATAAAGTTGGCCTCGCTGCTGCCGGTGCGTTCAGCTTTGGTATGACCGGCACCCCAGACTGTTTCAAAATCTACGGACTCAACACCCTCATAATTCATGAGCGCGAGAGAAAGATCCACTTCCGTGGAAAGGGAAGTATCGCTCTGCGCGATGCCGGTACGGATCCGCCAGTGCTTCGCGACCGAAGCAGTTCCAAAACCCTCTTCCGATTCATGAAGGTAATACATCGGGTTGTACATATTGAGCCGCACGTCCACGGTGTTGCCCAGCGCATCAGTCCGCATAAGGTCATCCGCGAAATCCTGCGCATATTCATTTCCGAGAGCGGTAAGTATTTCGCCGAGAACCGGATCAAAATGAGCGCCGTTTCCATCGCCATAACCGAAGAGGACATTTTCACCCTGGCCGCGGTCGAGCTGGTCGAAAGCACCGAGGTTTTTGGACGCTGTCTTGAATGCTTTCACAAATTCCGAGATATCGACGATGCTGGCAAGATGGGTCTGCTCATCATATTCCACCCATTCACCGTTGACATTCAGGGCGTCGATATATTCCTGAGGTGATTCATAGATCCCGCTGAGGGAAAGTCCGGATGAAGTCTCATTTCGTGTGATGTCGTCAATACCCTCATAATCGATCTCTCCTGCCTGTCCGCCTTCGGGCATCTGAGGAACTCCTTCACCGGCGGAAAAATCAGGCCTTTGACCTTCCGGCCTCCCGCCCGGTCCCATACCGCCGCCAAAATCTCCATCAGGACGTCCGCCGCCCATCATACCGCGTCCTCCCTGCTGTGAGACAGAGGCGTCATAGGGGAAATCAGTATCCATCAGGAAGTTATTCAGAGAGCGGTTGATCACCCCGAGCAGATAATCATAATAGGAACCTCCCTGATATATGCCATCGCCACCGGAAGCCTCCAGTGTCAGGACATTTCCGAAAGGATCCATGAGACCGGCGGCATTGAGATGCGCGGCAAATGCAGCTGCCAGGTTATCGGAAATTGCCTGTTCCTCGTCTGTAAGGCCGCTGCGCGTAACACCCATCATCCATTCATAGGCTTCATCCGCAAGATCCAGATTGGTGATCGGACACCAGCACATAGCGCCGAAAATAGCGTCGCTGACGCCCTGAACCGCCCCGATCACATTCAGATAGGGTTCATACAATTCACTGTCACCGGCAGCACCCATCAGCGCGGACTGCGCGCCGCCTCCGCTCATACCGAAGGTAAAGATGGCATCGATATTGCCTGGGATCAGATCCGAGATATAGCGGATGTACCGCACCGCGGCTTTCAGGTCGGTGATCCCGGCAGGAGCTCCGTGATTTCTCCCGCGGCATCCGGCGTGAACATAGACAAAGCCCTCGTCAGTGAACGCGGTCAGACCGGTGTATTCGGTAAGGGGAGACATAGCTGAATACCCCGGGGTTTCAACAGGGATCACGATTGGTGCAGATGACGGAGTAAAATCGCCCACAACAGCATCCGGAACCACGACACAAGACCAGGTATCGTCACCGTTGTTTGTCCCCTTAAAATACGGACCGGGCACAAAGACAGCGAGGTTTTCATAGGTTTCATCAGCAGGTGTCTCACAATAAGAAATACCAAACTGATAATAAACATCGTCCTCGGCATTATATTGCCACGCGCTCATATCAATTTTCGGGAGGCTGCTGACAGGACTCTCCTGCGCAAAACAGACAGCAGCAGAGAGGGTAAATACAATTAATAACACAAATGATATGAACGAACGTCTGATCATCGCCGAAACCTCTTTCTCCCGGAGGGATTTGCCGAGAATTTGAATTGTTATGTATTTCAGTATGAATAATTATACACTCCCTGTGTTGACATCTGTTTTGGAATATGCTAAGATTGTGCATTAATTCATTCGAAAACGACAGAAAGCATGAAGGGAAACTGTCTTTCGTATACCTTCTTATAAATACTGAAACGAGAAGAAACATGAGCACAGCTTTTATTATTGAATCGATCCTGCTGGGGATCGGACTTGCGATGGACGCTTTTTCCAGTTCGGCTGTCAACGGGCTGAATGAGCCGGAGATGTCCAAGCAGAAGATGCTGCTGATCGCAGGAACCTTCGGCCTTTTCCAGGGGCTGATGCCGCTTATTGGATGGTTCTGCGTCCATGAGATCGCGGATGCCTTTGAGTCCTTCCGGAAACTGACACCGCTGCTGGCTTTGGTTCTTTTACTTTATATCGGCGGAAAGATGCTCATTTCCGGCATCCGCGGCGGTGACGGGGAAAAACCTGCTCTTGGCTTGAAGGATCTGATGATCCAGGGCATCGCAACATCGATCGACGCCCTTTCCGTAGGGTTTACCATCGCCGAATACGGGTTCGGTTTGGCCGCGGTAAGTTCGCTCATCATCGGACTGGTCACCTTTGTGATCTGTATCGGCGGTGTGCTGGTCGGAAAAGCTTTCGGTACAAAGCTCTCCGCCCATGCCCAGATTCTCGGCGGCTGTATTCTGATTTTTATCGGACTGAAAATTTTCTTCGGATTTTAGATATCGCGGGACGTTGTTCCTGATATTAAAATGAAAGTTCTCCGTTTATTGTGACGGAGAACTGTATTTATATCTTAGGACTGACTGCCGGAATCATTATTTTGATCACCGGAAGGCTGGCCGGACATCCCGCTGTCATACGGCTGACCGGGCATTTGATTCCCATATGGCTGGCCGGGCATCCCATTGCCATACGGCGCACCGGGCGTCTGGTTCCCATACGGCTGACCATACATTTGATTGCCATACGGCGCACCGGGCATCTGATTCCCATATGGCTGGCCAGGCATCCCATTACCATACGGAACACCGGGCATTCCGCTGCCATACGGTGAACCATACATTTGATTGCCATTCGGCCGGGCAGGTGTCTGATCATTCTCCGCAGCATTCATACCGAGACGTGCTTTTTCTTCAGCGACTGCTTTTTCGAAATCGAAATCATCTGTTGATGCATCTGTTTTCTCCGGGGCGGTGGAATCCTGCGGTTCTTCAGATTGCGCAGGAGTGTTTTCCAGTTCGGATTCGTAGTCGAACCGGCCTTCCGGACTGTAAATAACCATACCGCTTTTTCTGTGGCTTTTGTCACTTCCATGATGATGACGGTGGTGTTGACTATGATGTTCACGCAGACCTGACGATCCCGGAATGAAGAACAGACAAACCGTGAACATATTGGAAAGATGCCAGAAATCAAAAGGAATACAGGCCAGTTCAAAGAAGCCATAGGCTAATGTGGCAATGAGCAGCGGGATCAGATAATGATGGCGGTAGCATGGATGGTTCAGAATAATAAAGTATGAGAGCACATAAAAGATCACAAGACAAATACCGCCGGAGTTCAGTATGTAAAGATAAACATTGTGGGTGCTGACATTCGAACTGATACGCTCGATCATTACCTTTTCAATTTGCACACCGATACCATGACCAAGCAGAGGATTGCTCTCCAAAAAATAGTCAAATGCAACCTGCCAGATTTTATCCCGTCCGGTCACGCCGCGGTCAACGTCAATAATTGAATTGATGAAATTTCTGGTTGTCGGTATCAGCCAGAGCAAGGCAAGAACAACAACAATATCAAGAAATATCATCACGGTATTGGAAGTTCCCAGTCTCTTGCGGTAAGAAAACAGCATTGCTATGATGAAAACACCTACCAAAAGCAGCCCGCCCCGGGATTCCGTGGCTACCAGAAACACACCGAAAATCACAGCTGGGATGAGCCAGAGCTTGCTTTCCGATATCTGCACTGCAAAAATACAGAGAATGATCCAGAGAGCGAGATAGCCTCCGAAACGGTTTTTCTGCTCAAAGAAAGATTCTACACCAAGCCTGGACCTGTTGTCAAAGAAAGCCATTGAGTCCCAAAAAGTGGGATGGCGTATGATCTCATAAGCGCAGCAAATTAACCCGTAAACAACAAAACAGCCGATCAGGATGCAGAGCTCTTTGCGCCGCAGATGTATTTCCATGGGTATGATAAAAAGAGTGATATAAAGCATGGAGAAGCGATAGATCTGCCGCAAAATGTTGAATCCGCGATCCTGTGTTTTCCAGAGAAACAATTGCGGCAGCAGGAAAAAAATGAGCAGAACCAGCAGGGCTTTCCATCCCTTGAATTTTTTCTTCCGGTTAATGATCACTGCAGCCAAACCAATCACAGTGACAGCCGCCATTAATCCGTCAAGGATCCAATCCCACGTGGAAAGAGGTATCCCGAAAGGAGAGCCCACATGGAAAAGGATCGCCGGGAGGATCACAATTATGAGAACATACGGAATCAATGCGTGCTTTAATTTCATGGTGATAAATTACTGCCTTTATCGTTTTTTTCAGAAAAGCCTGCCGCAGACTGCGGACATATTTTTTCCTTATACTGTTGCATGCAAGATTTATGCCAAAATTTATGTAAAAGATATTCCGTCAACGGCGGCTTTCAGGTCATAACTTTACATGGAGATACCGGAAAATCCCGGATTCGTGGTAAAATAAGCACCGTAATCGAAATGATGCGAGGATTTGCAGCATTGTGATAAATTTGTCATATCTCATTGCTGCATACACTTTACACGTTTTGCAGACTGTGCTATAATCCACTCTCGCGCACTTCGGTGCATGATTCTGTAAGGAACCTGCTAAAGGTTAAGGTGTAATAAAAATGACAGATATTTTGAGAACTATTGAAGCTCCGGTTAATCCGAATATCCCTGATCTGCTCCCCGGCGACCAGGTTTCCGTTCATGTAAAGATCAAGGAAGGCAACCGCGAACGTATCCAGGAATTCAAGGGCATCGTCCTCTTCACCCATAACAATGGCACGAATTCCACGTTCACTGTCCGCCGTGTCGCGTCCAACGGTATCGGCGTTGAACGTACTTTCCTGACCCGCTCTCCCCGCATCGACAAGGTCGTTGTGGAACGCCACAGCAAAGTTCGCCGCGGCCGCCTGTACTTCCTCCGTAATCGCAGCGGTAAGAGCGCCCGCCTCAAGCAGAAATTCTAAGCCGCCGGCGGTTTCGATTTGTGTTGTTTATAAAAGTGCCTTCTCTTTTGAAGGCGCTTTTTTATTTTCCTCATCAGTCTCTGCCGGTTCCGTGTTTTTCAATCAACCTGCTTTATGCTATAATCCATTTATAATGTTATGCTGACGAATAAAGAAATAAGAAAGGGATCCGATATGAAAAAGAGATTGATAATCGTACTGTCCGCATTGATCATGCTGAGCCTTATAGCTGCGAATGCTTTTGCGGATGGTTCTCCGGAGACGCTGAAATCGAATCTGGAAAACGCGGATTTTTATGTACAGGATGGTATCCTCTATGAGTTCGATACGTTGAAGCTTGCCTCAGAAGGGAAGCTGCTTACCTGCTTCGGCAACAACGCCGGCTCAGCTTACCTCATCCTGAATCTGCCGCCCGCACCTGAACAGGACTCAGCGCCCGGAAATCCGGAACGCGGATGGGATCCGGAACTGCCCTGTGCTTATGATGACCCGGATGTGGAAAACGCACCGGCCAATCCATACTTTTCCCCCGCCGGGATCCATTTCAAGCTGCGGCAGGACGAAGCGGTTGTCGTCATCACAAAACTGCCGGATCCCTGTAAATACTGGTCTTTTATTGCCTATGACATGTTTGTTGCCCAACAGGAAGGGAAGGATTATTCCAATCAAAAAGGCTTCTTCGGTATCGGTGATGAAGAAACAGGCCTGTATCACACGATTTTCGGCTCCATCGGCGCGCCGGTGAACATGCTGAACGCACGCCATGACGGAGAAAGCGCATTCGGAACAAACACCGTGATCGTGCTGTGTGCCAACAGCGAAGTACGTGACCGGATCCTCGAGAGTCTGGAACAGGCAGGCTACCCGGAAAGCATGGTGAATGTGATGGAGATCCCCGCGGATGTTTACCGCATGGGGCTTGAACGGGGAAAGGATACCTTCAACCTGTTTGGACGGATCTCGCAGCCGGAAGACCGGGAAGCATATAATGCCTATATGGAAGGTCTTGCGGAAAACGCCGCCGTATTCCGGGTGACCCCGAAGACTGAAGCGAAGCCCGCTCCGTTCCCTGTCCGGGAGCTGAAGCCGCGGGGGACCGGCGTGCATGAAGCAGGAATGATCGATTCCTTTACCGCGAATCTTGACGGCATCCGTCAGGCAATCATCGAAAAATACGCGGCGGATTATGACTACGAAGAACTGACAACGGAAATCAGCATCATTGACGGGATGACAGCTTATACCAATGACGTAAATGCCAACGGAGACGTCCATGATGCCGCATATCTGTTTACGCCGGACTTTGAACTGACAAGCGATGAGGATTTTGTCGTAGTTTACGGCGTGAACCACGCGAACACCGGGAAAGCCCGTTATTTCAACGCTGTGCTGCATGCGCGTCCGCTGCTCAACGGTGTATGCACGGTCTTTGACTCCATGATGCCCGGCAGCGCCGATGAATTCCTCAGAGCTGATGCGCAGGGGAAAGATGATTTTTATGTCTACAAAATGGCCCGGGAACAGACAGATGAACATACGGCCATCATCCCATACTCCACCGGAAACGAACAGGGAAAGTTTTACGGCGTTGATAATGAAAAACCGGTATTCATGCTGTTCCGGATCTACCTGGATGAATCCGGCGTCGGCGCGTCATACTACGAACTGGTCAATGACCGCGTGATCGTTTTCCATAAGAAATAAAAAAGGCGGGATGTCTGTCCCGCCGGAATAAACGGTAAACTGACAAAAACATCTCCTTTTCCGCGGATAACAAAGGAGATGTTTTAGTTATATTATGCAGGGACAGGCCGCAAGATGAATGAAAACATGGCAGGCGCTTTCAGCATAAGAAATCACTTTGCGGATCTTTCCATAAAGTTTTATTTTTCCGCCGCGTAATCTCAAATACTAAAAGTCATAAGCAATCAGTATTGCAGATACAATGACTCCAGTCTTTCCGGGCTTACGTCTCCCGTCGTTAATGCCAAACGGAGCAGAATGGCTGCTTTCTGGGGAGAAAGATTGTTCGCCGCGACCGTGTTTTCGCATAAAAGATTTTCGTCTATGATCACGCCGTCATCGATCCGGGAGGAAATCACCACCGGGATCGTCAGATGACTGATGATATCGATCCATTTGCTGCTGAACTCACCGGCACCGGCACCGGCGATCACCAGGCCTTCCGAATTATCGGCGGCATAACGCAGCAAATCCGGATCCGCGTCCACAAAGAAGTAGAGAATCGATACCTTCGGAAGCATTGTCAGATCGCTGACATCAAATTCTGTTTCGACAGTGTGCTTTCTTGAAGTCTCTTCATACAGGAAAACCATGCCATCACGTACTACACCAATGTCGCCCGTTTCGCCCGCAGAAATAGCCATCACGTTATAGGTACTGGTTTTGGCCACAGAGCGTGCGGTAAATATCCGGCTGGAAAAGACAACGAGCACCCCCTGCCCGACAGCTTCTTTCGAAGCCGCGACACAGACAGAATCATACAAATTCATAGGGCCATCCGCCGAGAGGGAAGTTGACGGACGCATGGAACCGGTCAATACAACGGGTTTGTCCGTCTTCACCGTCAGGTTCAGAAAATATGCCGTTTCCTCAAGCGTATCCGTTCCGTGTGTGATGACAAACCCTTTTACTTCCGGATCAGCAGACATTTCATTGATCGTATTTGCCATGGTGATCCAAATATCCGATGTGATATCATCTGAATTCACATTACATATCTGAATCGCTTCAATATCAGCCACATCATCCAGTTCCGGCACTTCTGAAAGCAGTTCATCTGCTGAAAGGGTTCCGGATCTGTATCCCGCTGTTTTTCCTTCTTCCCCTACACCGGCAATCGTTCCGCCTGTAGCAAGTATGATGACCTTTCCTTTTTTTTCGGAATCAGAGTCATCTTCAGTTTCCTGCCCGGAGACAGAAACCGCAGACAGCAATATAAAAAGACTGAAAACAATTAATAATATTCGCTTCATTTTTATCTCCCGGAACAGGGTCTGCCAAAGGGGCGTGAAAATCGGGTGATCCAATAATTTATGTGATTTTCCCTTCATTATCATTTCTCCGTCTTGAAGGATCCGTGATATTTTTACAAGCCCCACCATACGAAGAGAACAGTCTCCTGTCCATTACACCTTTTGAGTATATAACGATTCATCAGGCCGGGAAAAAACTGATTCATCATTATATAAATTACCGGCAGATGAGCGCAAAAATTTTACATCAACCATTTTGCCGGATACCGGATCAATAGCCTCCCAGATCGCTTGCACAGATCTGTGCCTGACCATTATCAGCATAAACGCACCGGTCCAGCGCATGGAACTTCAGTACGCTGTTCAGCGGATAAACATAACCCTTGACCGGCAGGTTGTCCCAGGCCGTGTACCCATCATCCTGCTGGACTTCATTGACCAGATCGATGATTTCTGTCCAGTCAAGCCATGCATCCTCGTCCAGTCCCAAAAAGCTTTCACCCGGATTGACGATCCCGATCGAATATTCAGGTATTTTTGCTGTGGTATTTGCAGCAGATGCCGGACCGGAATTTGTGCTGTTTACCAGTGCGTATTTCAGTCCGTCCGAGGTTTCGAGAGTTTCCTCGACTACGATGCTGATCAGCGAACCTTCCGGCAGAATTAACCAGCTGTCCAGCGGCATACGATGATAACCTGCATAGGGATAAGTATAAGTGACAACATTCAGCAGTTCGCCGTCAGTAGGTGTCTGATAATCCTCATCCAACAGATAAACGGATGCGGTCACCGTTGTGTTCAGGTCACCTGTCATCGCGGAAACATACTCCATCACATGGTCTTCCGCAATATAAAAAATATTGGCGGCATAAACCGGTGTATCGAACAGGGTCGAGTGCAGGGATTGAGCGGGCAGGTAATCATATTCCAGGATTTCCATGTAATCCATTTTCTGCAGGTCTTCTCTTGTAATGAATTCAAAAGTCTGCGGATCCTGCAGATTCATGTCATAATATGACATATAAAAATAGCCGTTCATTCCCCAATCGTCTCCCCAGCTGTTCCGGATGATCCAGGCGCCGTCAGCGGGAGGCTGATGACCCTCCGTGAACCATTCTTTCGGGAAGGTGTCGTCCCAACCGACGATCGTGACGCAATGGTTGATCCCCTTCTCTTCATAGGTATATTGGGAATAGATCACCGGATCGGTTCCCGTAAAGTTCAGATACCGCCGGTATTCAATTCCTTCCGCTTCATCAGCCTCGGTCAGTTCCTCATAAGACAGCCCGAAATTCGGAGAGTTGAGCACCTGCATCAGCTGATCGCGGTCCATGCTATTCACATCATATAAATCGCTCCTGAAACCATACTCTTCACACAACCAGATCAGAGAATCCCGCAGCTCCTCAACTGTCATCCTTTCACGGGCAACATCGTCCGGAGTGGAATGATCCGAAAGGATAGAAACAGCTACAGCCCGTCCGGACATCAGCTCGGATTTGATCATTTCAGTCGCTTCAGGTCTGTAGACATACTCAAAATTCTCATCCCGGCCGGCCGGATTCGGCAGTACATTGGCATCCCTGATTTCAAAGCTCTGGAAAAAGCGCAGGTCTTCCGGCAGACTCCAGTCGCCTTCTTCCTCTACCCCACCCTCACTGTTCTGATAAGGAGCGATCGATTCCTTTACGACCCCTATTCCGGAGGCAAGGCTTGAAGTCGCGAGAGAAAAAGTACCGCCGGTGTTATAACGGTTTGCATCAGTCGGGTCAAGGTAATAGGCACCTTCTCCTGCCTGAGCCTCATCAAAGGGATATTCCCCTTCCGGATAATCCTCCAGCAGAGGCAGAGCCTTGGTGGTAAACCATGCCAGATGCTTTTCGGAAAGGTCCAGCGCTTCACCATAAACCAGCTCATATTCCCTTGCCGTTATCCCGAGGGAATTCAGGATGCTTGTTTCACAGGCGGCGATGGCGGCAAAACTCCAGCAGGTTCCCCAGGGACTCTGATCCCTCACGGGCGGGACAGTTCCTCTCTCACGCAGGTCAAATTTTTCCGGGTAGAAATCATAAACCGGATACCACTGCATTTCCGTGTAAATATCCTGCATGCTTTCTGCGACACTGGAATAATAGAGCTGGTCGCCCAGATACAGCAGTTTTCCCAGATCTTCGTCATCCAGCTCATAAACAGAGATGTTTTGGGCTGAGACGACGCTTACAATTGAAAGCAGAGACAATAAAATAAAAAGCAGATTTACGGTTTTGAATTTCATATTTTTTCTCCATTTCAACGACAGGACGACTGCAATGAAATTGATATATGCATAATCCTAATCCGGTTACCGGAAAGTTGTGTGATCATTTGTTTTTGTTTTTATATCGCCGCTTTTTATGGGGCAGGGAGCTTCAGGCATCAGAAGCAGCTCCCGGGTATGCCCTTCCGCAGCCGTACAGGCGGTTTCCATGTATGTCAAAGTGTCTCGCGGACACTGCGCACATGAATGCGGTCCGTGGTGACAAGGGCAGACTCCTGATGGAAGAGAATACACACCTCTTTGGCGATCTTATCCACGGTTTCCTGCGGCAGGTCGATGAAAGTAAGCACGATCGATTTTTCTTCGGTATATTCCCCGTTGTCGTGGATATAGCCGCCGTCAATGACATTGAAGGAGAACGGGACACCGAAATCACGGCAGATCTCCTTCAGGATAACGACATACCGGTCTGTTGCCAGCTTCTGCTTCTTTGTTTCCGCGTCGTTCAGCCCGATATAGACCTGCGTTTCTTCAATCGTCGTGCTCATGTCGCGGACAAGCTTACCCAGTATAGACCGGCGCTCATTCACAGTATTCAGAAATTGTTTAACCGAGGACCCATTCATATCAATAACTCACAATTATTCAGTACTCAGCGGCACACCGTGAGGTCAGTTCTTCCCAGCCGGTTCATTGGCTGCATCAGAACTGACCTCACGTACTTTGTTTTGAATCAATACAACATTACAGATTGTTAATATATTCCGTCAGTTCTTCGCGGTTGTAATACCGTTCCGGCTTGATGAGCGTGAAATCAGGCGCCACACCGGTATCAATGTCATAGAACGAACCGTTCTTGAGGAAGGACAACCGCTGCGGTCCGGAGATCTGGAACAAGGTTCCCCAGGCAGTGGAAAGCGGCTGGACGATGCAGCTGCCGCCGCCGGTGGTGCGGCCCAGAAGCGTGACCTTATCCGAAGATTTGAACGCCGCCGGAACCAGATTTCCGCAAGAGAAACTCACCGGAGAGACCAGAACAAAAACATTCTTGTCATCCAGGACATCGCCGTTGTTGAATTTGCGGTCCAGGTTGACATCCGCCCGATAGTATGCGGTAGAGAGCGCACCGGTAAAGGTATCCTTAACGCTGAAAGGAGCATCCCCAAGGATCCAACCCATCAGGAAGATCGCCGCGTCCACACTACCGCCGAGATTGTTGCTGAGGTCAATAACGACATTTTCGATCGGGCTGTCATCCCTGTAGATCCTGCTGTGCGCACGAATCACCAGTCCGATCGTGTCCAGGGGAAGTTCTTCCCCATTTTCGATTGCATCGTAATATCTGGAGGCGGCAGTGTTTGTAAAATGATCAAAGACCAGATATGCGGTATTGCCGAATTCTTCATAGACAACGGGATCCTGAGCGTCCGCATAAAAATCATCAGCCGCAGCCCGTGCTGAGCCATACATTTCAACCGCTTCACCCAGCTTGCGGGTGGCAGGTCCGGTAGTCCAATCCACTTCCTTCGCACCGGTCAGATAAGAATAAGCGCTGAATTCGGAATGCAGGTCATCCAGATAATAATCAATGACCTTATAAAGCAGCTCATCCGCTTCTGCTGATGAAGCCCGGATAAATTCATCATCAAAGCCCATCTGCCAGAAGAACTGGTCAAAACTTATGATCTCATGCGGTTCCTTCAGCCCGTAAAGATTGTCCAAAACGAAACAAAGCTCATAATAACCGAATTCGGCAAGTTCCCTGCTGCGTTCACCGGGCTGGGCTTCATAATACAGTTCACCAAGCTCCGTCAAACCTTTTCTGACCGATCCCAGAATCTTACTATTAACGATCATCAGGCATTCCCCGTTGAAAAGGATCGTTGTTCTGAAAACAGGAGAAATCAGAATGTCATTCATGGTCTGCAGCGGCAGGTAATATTTTCCGTCCTGCATCACCATGGGAATGTGATAAGCTGCCAGGTCCAGCTTCAGTACATCACCGTAACGGTCAAAGGAAGCTTCCAGATTCCGCTGAAACAGCTCGGATTCTCCGGCTTCCGTAAAACCGCTGGCACTCAGAAGGTCCAACAGGGATCCTTCGGAAGTAGAATGTACAAAGGCATTGAAATCATCAAAAAGGATCGTTTTTTCCGCAAAATCAAACTGCATGTGATATTCGTTTTCCCGGACATAAGCCGCGTCCGTTCCCTCGGCATTGAACATCAGATCATACTTCGGATCTGCTAACCAATCACGATACAGGAAGACCAGCAGATCCATCCATGACTCCAGTTCCACATAGGGCAGGTCATCCACGCCATTCATGAAATAAAGCGGAAACGGCTCCAGCACGTCCGCAATATCACCGTTATAAAACGTATAGTCCCGTTCCACGATCTCGTAATTTTCCGGATCATTACCCTGGGCAAAGGCACTGCCGGCGATCAGCAGTACTGCAAACAATATCGCAAATAATTTTCTCATAAGAATCTCCCTGCTGTAATAACTTATACTTTATTTTAACATAATACAGTCACCTTATGCCGAAGAATCGGCTTCAGGCAACTGTATTTTTATGATTTATTATTCTTCAGGCACCTGAAACGGATGCCCAAGCCTTCCGGTTACATCGGTTCAGCCAGGATCACGCGGCGGTTGAGGTAGCCGCCATCGACAGCTTCATCCTCACAGGTGATGAGCACCAGCGCATTCGCCCGTACTTCATCCGCGATATCCGCAAACGCGTCGGCAGCGATTTTTTCGTTGGCATAGACCTTATAGACACTCATGTTGTTCCGTTTGTCATTGACCATGATATGGTCTCCGGCTTCCAGTCTGCCGAGGAAGAGGAACGGGCCTGCTTCTGTCGTATTCAGATGGTTATGTCCGGTCAGGACCGTGACACCCTTTCCGGGCAGGCTGCTCTGTTCCAACAGACCGATATCGCTTCCCAGCCATTCCACCGGATAGTTCCCGTTTTCTTCCGGAACCATCACGATCGTTTCAGATACATCCAATCCCGGGATCTGCAGAGTCAGTCCGGTCGTGCGATAGGCCGGCCCCTTCGTACGGGCGGGCAGCATCGTCACACGAGAGGCAGAGAACCCTGTCCCCGGCAGCTTGATGCCATACAGCCAGATCAGATCATCATCGTCATCATCATAATGCGGCGGAGGCACCGGCACCGGAGATTTTTCCGTTGTAAGCCAGATCGCGCCGCCATTCGGCACCTCAAGGTAGAAGAGTCCGTTGTTCTCATCAAGCTTTAATGGCGTCTGATTCTCTTTGCCGTTATAGGCTTCCGTTACTTCATAGCCGTTGATACCCCGGACATAAACCCGACGGTCTTCTTTCTGATAAATAAACCCATGAGATGTCTCAGGTTCCGAGCCATCTTCATAGACCGCCTCAATTTTATCTTCAGAGGCAGGATCGATTTTGATGATATATTTGATTTCCGGCTCGATTTCCTCAGCGGCTGAGCCATCCGGTGTCACCGCGGCATGGCCATTGCCGGATTTGATCTGCCACACAGTCAGGTCTAAATTCTCCGGATCCGCATCCGCACTCACGATAACACCTGCCTGGCTGCCGGAAATCGTATCCGTTACCAGAATATCCGCTTTCCCATCTGTATCTTCCGTCGTGTCAAACACCAGACCTTCGGATGTTCCCGTCAGGCTGCCTGTGATCTCCACATTTGTTTTCACAGGAGAGCCATCTTCACTAAGGTCCGTAAGAACCATTCCGACGGCGCCGGGACCCTTTGCTGTCACATCACTGCCGGTCTTAATAGTTATTTCACCGCCGGCGTTATACAGGTCGAGACCAGAGGTTTCTGTTTCGCCGCTTTCGGAATTGACCAGAATACCGCCCTCCGCGGTGATCACTGTTTTCCCGGTACCTTCTGAAGTTGCGTAGATACCGGCGGTATCCTGGCCGTCATCGCTTTCTTCTACAGCGATATTGCCGACGGAGACTTCAATGTTCCCGGAATCCGCGTATGTCTCCAGCGCCTTGCCGCCGGCGTAGATATCACCGCCGATGGTAAATTTCACATCCGCGCCATCGGCAGATCCGATACGGTTTCCGTAATCTGTAATGACATCCTCGCCAACCGAGACATTCACCTTAGATTTATCATATGCTTCTACCTCGTTGCCGTAAGACATGCTGATCTGTTCACTGACGCTGATTTCGATATCGCTTTCCGTTTCAGCAGCTACAACAATGCCCACGGAACCTTCCGCACCGGAAGCTTCAGGTTCTTCCGCATCATCATCCGCGGCGTCTTTTGTCAAAGATCCACTGCCGAATTCCTCCGGCTCAAACGGCTCCGGATCAAAGTCCCAATCCCCTTCAGGCGGGGTCATATCGAATTGATCCGTAATTTCTCCGTCGACCGTGATCTTCACTACCGGTTTGGCCCCGGATGCTTCACCGCTTTCGGTTCCAGCATCCTGCGCTTCACTTCCGTCAGCATCCTCATCCGGGTCAAAGGGTTCATAGTCAGCCTGGTCATAAGTCCGGACCGAAACCCCATAGTTTTGAGCACTGATATCCCCGGTATTGACGGTAGTTGTGCCGCCGGTCGCTTCGACATGAATTCCGGAATTACCATCCAGCGCACCGCCTTCGGGCAGGGAAACCGTCCCACCGTCATTGGTGATCTCAACCGCGGAATCAGCACCGATATGATCGCTGTTCTTTACCGTAACGTCTCCGGCAGCCGCATTGATCACAAGACCCTGATTTTCCGCGTCAATGATGGGAGCCTCCACTGTGACCGTTCCGCCCTGATCAGATAATGCAATTTCGACGCCTTTATTATCGGACAATACAGCTTCACCGGTCAGCGTGACTGTACTTGCGTTATTCAGCTCAATATCCGCACCGGTATCGCCCGCGTCAATACTGACAAAGGAGATCACTGCCTCAGCGGTTCCCTCCGCCGGTTCCTGCGGATCAGGCTCGTCATCCTCATCCGGATCATCAGGAATAATCGGATCCGTCCAATCATCCTCAATCGGGTCGATCCAGCCATCGTCATCATCCGGAAGCGGATCCAGGTCATAATAATCTTCATCGGAACCGGTCACAAGGCTCACACCATAAGAACCGGAGAAAATGGATCCTCCCTCGAAATTCAGTGTACCGGAACCGGGGATGAGAACATCAAGGCCGGTATCATTTCCCGCAAAAATATCTTCAACGTCAGCATTAATGGTTCCGCCATTCCGAAGATAAGCGAAGATACCATACCCGCCATGGATATTTCCGGTGGATAAATCAGCTGTACCGGCATCTGCCATAACCGCGGCGCCGCCAAAGTCAGAAAAAACATCACTAAGTACTACAGCGGATACATTCTGATTTTTGGCTGTCATATCGATACCGAGTTTTTCCTGACCGGTGACATACACATAAAGCCAGCCGGCAGATGTCTCCGGACCATCCGGAAGGACCAGCGTATCAGTTTCCTCATATTCCACCGGTTCAGGAAGATCATCCTCAGCCAGGGCTGGGACAAAGGCAGCGGCTGCCATCAGCAGCAGGGCCAATAAAATGCTCATCAATTTATTCTGTTTCATTGTCTTTTCCTCCTGTCCGCTCTTAATTTGATCCCCAGTTGTTCCGTACATAAATGCCCGGTGAAAAATAGGCATTACCGTCAACAACCTTATAGCGCATCACCACAAAGGAATAGTCTCTCGTATACCCGACGCAGGACCGCCTGTTCCGATTGCAGTACGGAGCAAATTCAACGTCCTTGTTTTCTCCCAATACCACAATTCCGTTCGCGTCGCCTACCGCAGCAATAGATACGGTCACATCATCTTTTGTATCAGTAAAATAGATGAGCGGATTTTCGGGCCTGGGTACTATGACAGATTTACCGAGCCGGGTCACCACAGTGCTTGAGCTGTACCACATGGCTCCCTGTGCATCATACTTATACTTCATGATGATAAACTGCTGGCCTTTGCCCTTTAATAACGACGGATCCTTAACCATACAGGAAAATTCCCCTTTTTCGGAGGTGCACCCGGTCTGAACGGTAAAAGCATTATCCAGATTCCGGTAAAGAACATGGATTCCGTCCACAGAAGGATCTTCCGTACAACTGATCGTTACCCCTTCTAATTTTGCCCCATACCGGCAGCTGAAAGAATCATTCAGCGGCACAAAGTATATCGGGGCGGTTTCCGTTCCATATACACGCACATTTTTCTTACGGACTACGATATCCCGATAATATTGTGCCGTAACAGAATAATTCTGCCCGTTATTCAATCCGCTTACGGTTTGAGCAAGGTTCTCTTTATCAGCATCGATGATCCTCACTGCTTTTTTCGTTTGTAAATCATAGACTCTGTATATCACATGATTTTTATTGTCTTTCGATGACAAATGCATATTCAGGATGACACCGTTGTTCCTTATTCCCGCGGTCAGTGTTTTCGGTTTTGGGAAAGTGTAGAAATACTTTACAATTTTTACCGGCTGATCCGGCGCAATTTCAAACCAGCGCTTTATTTCCAGCCGATATAATTTACCTTCCACAAAATTTCCGGTGATATCAAGCGTTCTGAGCCCGTCACTGTCTACACTAGACTTAAACCGTACATTTTTTACTCTCTTATTATTCGAATCATAAACTCTGATCTGATATTTTTCCTGAAGGGAGGTATCTTCAAAAGTAACGGAAACCTTCCCTTTTTCAGCTCTGACAGCGTCGTCTGAAATTTTAAACCATTTTGCCAGATTGGTCAGATCCAGCACCGGCTTACTGAATGAAAATTTATCAGTGACAATAGAATTGTATTTGTTCATCCGTTTATTGACAGATTTTGAAGTGATATCCTTCAAAATCTGGGCGGCTTTCTGAGAGCTTACTCCCGGATATAGCTGCTTCACCAGCACAATTGACCCGCTGACCATTGGGGTTGCCATGGAAGTACCGTTCTTATAACCATAACAATTTTTTGTACAGGTTACCTGTCCCCCCCTCATATTATTGATTACAGAGGAATAGATCTGGGTGCCCGGTGCAGCAATATCAATGATTGTTTCACTGAAATTGGAATAAGAGGCAAGATAAGGATCTTTAAGATCTGTCAGCGCCGCGACTGTAAAGGCATTGGAAATGCATCCGGGAGCATTTGTCGCATCGTTATATTCTTCGTTTCCGGCAGCAACAACCGGCAGCATCCCTGCTTCGATCATTTTGTCAAATAATTCTTTCCGGACCTTTTCAGTGCTGTCACAATATGTCTTATAGCTTCCCCCGCCGATACTCAGGTTGACCACATCGATAGCTGTCCCGCTTTTAGCGAGATCGATCAGATAATTAAAAGCTTTCGCCTGGTTTGAGGTGAAAAAACGGTAAGTACAGCATTGTGATGAATTCTGACTGCATTTATACATTCCCAGTTCCTGAGCGGAACAATTCCAGCGGTACTCACTGGACGCAGTGACCCCGATGATCTTTGCCTGCGGAGCGACACCATCCCTGCCGGCAGCAATACCCGCCACATGAGTACCGTGGCTGTTTTTTGTTAGCCCGAGGCTCGGGAAAGAGGAACCCTGCCCGCCTTCACCTTCCGTATTGCAGACAGCGTAATAATCTCCCATAGAGGTTGAAAAACATGCCTCTTTGATAAATCGAGTATTCCCGTTATCATCCAGAAACTGTTCATGACTGGAGAGGAAACCGGAATCGACCACAGCTATGATCATCTGATTTCCCTTCAGACCGAGTTTGTGGGCTTTTGTGATCCCGGACAGCACATCCGACTGTCCCTGTAAATTAAACTTGTTTTGTACTGTTTTGCCGCTGAGCTCTTCCTCAGGCAGTTCTTCAACGATCGGATCATCGATCCACTCGTTCCCCAGTTCAACGACCTCAAAAAGGTCCCGGTTATCTTTCACAAAAGCAAGGATCTGTTCAAGTGTACCGGTGAGGGTGACGCATTGCAGATTTTCCAGCGGAACGGAATCCAGTCCCAGCTCTCGGGCGAGGCGGCTTTCATCCTGCTCGCTTCCGGAGCGGACCATCCCCAGGACATCAAAGTTCCGGTCCGTAAGATGGTCAAAACTTTCTTCATCCAGCATTGAATCCGCGACAAAATCCAGATACCGCACCAGGCTCGGCGCGGTGATCTTGCGGAGATCCCTACCGGAAAGGCCGAAATAGTCAGCGCCGGATTTCATCGCAGAAACATCTTTCGCGGCAGCTGAGCCGACTTTCACATCGCATACCGCATAGGAGATCCCGTCGATACTTTCCGCGAAAATGCGGGCTTCCCCCTCAGTCAGCGCTGTTATGGTACCGGTCAGAGAATCGACACTGATCACACGCTCATCCGTTACATACCACACCAAAGTCCTGAGTATGGTGTTTTCCGGTTGATAGGTCACTTGAAACGTGTAACTCTCCCCGGCCTCAAGATTCAGCGAGCTGACGCCCAGGTCGATCTTTGTGATCGGTTCATAATGGACATAATCTCCGTCCTGCGCTGATACCGGAAGGATCAGCAAAGCAAGGCACAGTAATGCCAGCCAGATGGATATTGCAGAACAACGATGGGAATATTCTTTCATTGTCTCTCCTTAAATTTATTCACAAAATAAATCACAGTTGTTAAAAGCCTGTCCAAATATATGAGATACAACACGGAAGTCCGGGTAAAAGGCGGAGCCGGAGCTTCATTTTGCAGCAGCGGTTCAGTCTTCGCGAGCTAAGTCCGATCAGATACTTAAACTTCCATCATTATTTTTTGCAATTTCAATGCCATAATCTGAATCATAGTATTCGCCATATGTCAAATACATTTAATAAACCTGCAATATAAGGGGGTATTTCCCGATAACAGACACTGCCGGCAACCGGCGGCAGGGCAAACTATACCGCTGTTTTTTCATAAGAGCTTCTCTGCAGCTCTCAGCCTTTGCCCTTTAAAAAGATACAGTCACCGGACTGCCGAAAAACGGCTCACGGTGACTGTATTTTTTTATTTTATTATTCTTCAGATATCTGAAACAGATGCCATAGGACACCGGAAATAACATTTAAAGCAGCGTATACTGTTTCACGCCTTTTCTTTCCGATCCTATTTCGGTCCCCAGATGTTGGAGGCGAGATATGCGGACGAATACATCTTCTTCCCCGCTTCATTTATCTCATAATTCATGATCAGGAATAATTTGTCATTGGTGTCTGACAATTTCCCGGTACAGGAGGCTCCCGGGGATTCACAGAATTTAGTGAAAATATCCGGTGATGTGAGATCCACAAGCAAAACACTGATATTATCTTTGCCTACGGAGATCTCTATGTTATTTTTATCCTTAAAATAAATCAGCGGATAGTCGGCTAACTCCACTTTTCCTTCATACGGACGGGTTTCAACATCGCCATACCCCGGCCGTATGGACCCATCTTTCTCCTGTTTATAATACATGACCATAAACTGATGCGTATTTTTTCTGATCGCCGGATCTGCTATCTCTGCAGAGAATTCCCCTTTTTTCGAAATGATCCCTCCGGCCGGTTTAAATTGATTCTCGTCAGCAGAACGATAAAGGACTGCGATACCGTCCAACGTCGGATGTTCCGTACAGGAAACAGATACAGAGCTGCCTTTCTCTCTGATAGTACAGTTACTTGCAGTACCCATCGGTATAAACCAGACCTTTTCGGATTCGGTTCCGCAGACACGGACACGTTTTTTATCCGCGATGACGTCACGATAATACTGTGCGGTCACATAATATTTCTGTCCGTTAACCAATCCGAAGACGACCTTATAGCTGTTGTTAGCATCGGGATCCACACTTTGTATCAATTGTCCCGTATCGGACTCATATATTTTATAAGTGATACGATTCTGACTGTCTTTCGGAAGATAAACGTTCAGAAAAGCACCGCTGTTAAAGGGTACAGCAGTCAGAGATTGGGATAAGGTCCGCGAAACGGGAAGCGGCATAAAATATTTTACGGCTTTTATTTCCTGCCCTCCGGCTGTTTTCCGAAGGATCTCAACCCGATACAGAGTCCCTTCTTTAAAATTTCCTTTTCCGTCGATCTCGAGCGTTGAATGATAATTGTCAGTCGGGTATATACGATATTTCACATTTTTCAGCCACGTTTTTGCATTGCTTTCACGAATTCTGATCTTTATATCAGCTTTGGAATCAGGTTCAAAAAATGTAATTTTCACCTTCTGTCCTTCGGTTGTGACCGCGCTGTCAGGTATCAGTAATTTGCCTGCGATTTTTCTCAGGTCAAGGACCGGTTTGCTGAAATTAAATTTATAATCTATCAATTTATTATCCGCAGTTACCCGTTGGCTGACAGTTTTTTCAGATATGTCTTTCAGAAATTTTCCCGCATTCTGTGATGACATAGCCGGATAAAGCTGCCTGACCAGAGCAATAGCGCCGGTGACCATAGGCGCAGAGAAGGAAGTACCGTTCATGTATCCATAGCAGTCTTTTGTGCAGGTTATTTTCAGGGTTTTCGTATCCATATTGACCGCATCGGAAGAATAGATCCCGGTTCCCGGAGCCGCGATATCAATATTCGGTTTATTAAAATCAGAGTAAGATGCAAGAAAAGGATTTTTATGGTTCGTAAGGGCGGCAACCGTATAAGCATTCGAGATACATGCAGGCAAGTTGACACCGTCATTGAATCCATCGTTTCCTGCAGCAACCACCGGCAGTATACCGGCTTCATTTAACTTGTCAAAGTATCTCTTATAAAACGACTCCTCGCTGTCACATATCTCCGTATACCCCCTGGTACTGCTTATTGGTGCGCCGAAACTCATATTGACAGCATCGATCTTTGTCCCATTTTTCGCCAGTTCAAGCAGATAATCAAAAGCTCTTGCCTGATCCGAGCTCGTAAAACGGGTATTGCAGCACAGGTCTGAATCCGGGGCGCATCGGTAATTCTTTTTTTCGCTTTCAGAACAGGTCCAGCGCATTTCACTTGCAGCCTGGATCCCGATGATATGCGCGTCTGGAGCGACCCCATCCCGTCCGGCGGCAACCCCCGCGACATGTGTGCCATGATTAAACTTGTCTTTTCTGTATACTTTGTCCAGATTTAAAGATGCACCCCTGCCATCATCGATCGCACCATCTTTACAAGCCGAATAATAGTCATTCCCGCTGATTTTTCCTGTAACAGAAAAACAGGCTTCTTTGATGAAACGGCCTTTCCCGTTTCTGTCCCTGAACTGTTCGTGGCTGCTTACAAACCCGGTATCGATAATAGCGATCGTTCTTCCGGACCCGGTCAGGCCGATATTATGCGCCGCTGTAAAGCTTGATAATTCATCAGCGCGTCCTTTCAGATTGAATTTACCCTCAACAGTCTTGCCGCTGATTTCTTCTTCGCCGGGATCCGTCAACGGATCATCGAACCATGTATTTCTAATTTCGGTGATCTCAATAAGATCACTGTTGTCTTTGATAAAGGCCAGCAGCTGTTTCAAAGTACCCCGCAGTGTGACGCTCTGCAGATTCCGCAGCGGTTCGGAGGCTAAGCCCAGTTCGATCGCTTTCCGGCTTTCAGACTCTTCACTTCCCGGCCTGACGAATGCCAGCACATCATAAGATCTTCCGGAAAGCCCTTCAAAAGACTCCTCATCCATCACCGAATCCGCGGCAAAATCCAGATACCGCACCAGGCTCTGCGCAGTGATTTTGCTGAGATCACGTTGGGAAAGGCCGATAAAATCAGATCCGGATTTCATCACAGACGCGTCTTTTGCGGAGGAAGTCCCGACTTTCACATCGCATACAGCATAGGAGACACCGTCGATGCTTTCCGCAAAAATGCGCGCTTCGCCATCAGACAAAGCTGTTACGGTATTTGCCAGGGGATCGATACGGATCACGCGCTCATCCGTCACATACCAGTCCAGAGTCTCAAGAATATTGTTTTCCGGTTCAAATGTCACATGAAAAGTGTAGCTTTCCCCTGCCGCAAGCTCCAGTGAGGTGACCCCAAGGTCGACCTTCGTGATCGGTGCATAACGGTAATGGTCCTCGTCCTGCGCAGAAACGGGAAAGATAAACAACGTAAGGCACAGCAAAACCAGCTGCATGAAAAACACAGAAAAACGATGGCTTTCTTTCGTCATTGTCTATATCCTCAGCTTTTTCAGAGAATACCGATAAACTTTCCGGAGTTTTCGGGAACTGCTTCAGATCTTCATGAACGAAACCTGAAACAATCCCGAAAAACCATAAATCAACCATCCATATTCTTCTGTATATGATTAATGTTTTTGTTAAGGTTGATCTCCGATATCCGTTATTATTCCACCTGCAATTTCAATGCCATAATCGGAATCATAGGATTCGCTGATTGCCGTCAGCCTCTCGGAATCGATCATCTCCCAGCGGTTTTCTGACACATTCCAGACAGCAATGTTATCTTCTTCCTCTGCTGCCTGAACAGCGGCCGCCCAATATGTTCCTTCGCCGAATACCGCGGCGATCATATCCGTTCCCTTGATCGGCCAGGTGATAAATTCGGAATCATGCAGGGGATCATAAAATTTAACTTTAACATTTGTTTCGTCCAGAGGGTTCTCAAACACGATCATTCCCTGATGGTCTTTGAGATACTCCGGAAGAGACTTATCTCCGAGCCTCAGGTCTTCAACGGCCTGCTGCATCACCGGGGCGTATTCCGAAAGTCCCGCGATCTCCGCGCACCAGGCTGCTTTCAAGGCTGTTTCCTCGAAATCTGTTTTCGGAGTAAGCACCAGGTCAAAGGTAAACCAGTAAGTAAACACATCCCGGGGTGACATACCGGCTTCATACATCCGCCAGGCAAGTATGGAAACCAGATTTGAGTTGTGATGAACATCGCCCAGGTCATTCCAGCTATCCGGATGAGCCGAGGGCGGCGTATAAAACTCGTCCCAGACATACAGCGCGTGTTCATATTTATGCGCTCTGCGGAAGGATTTCAGCCAGGCGTTTTCCGAAGGACTCCACTGCCGGATATCCGCCTCCACCGCGTTCCCGATAAGGTCGCTCAAAGCTTCATCCAGCGCGCCGGTCTCATTATCATATCTGCCGACATGGTTCGTGGAAGAAACGCCATGCGTGAATTCGTGCGCGATGACCTGCAGCGACTGTCCCGCTCCGTCATCGATACTGAAACCGAAAATGTGGAAGCCATCCTGGAATTCTCCATAGCTCGCATTGCCGCGGTCTTCACCGGAAGTATCGAACTGCAGCAGGCAGGGATTCCGCTTTCCGTCCGGTCCCCACCATCCGTTTTCGGCATAATAGTCATATACCTGAATAAATCGGTAATATGTCAATAATTCTCCGTCAGAATACAGCTCCCGGTCCAGATTGATCGGTGTCGCATCCCCACGGTCATCCAGGTTTGCAAGTTCAGCGACATCCACGCAAAAGACCAGCCGGTCTTTATCCCCGAGATAGCGGTCACCTGTATCCGGGTCGACCAGGACCGGGATCGAAACATCCACAATTTCCCCGGAAACCGCGGTCACTGTTTTTTCATACGTATCGCTGTCCCAATCAGCAAAACGTTCTTCCCAATCCGCCGACTCACGCTGCGCATAATAGTCCCATCCGACCGATTCCGGATCTTCTTCGAGAGAACTGACAGCGCCTAAAACCTCTCCGTAACGGTCTGTGATGATCTTCAGATAACTTTTGTAAACTAATTCTTCTTCATAGCTTTGCTGGAAGGTGTAGACAGTGATGTCTCCAAATGAATCATCACGCATGAGAACCAAATCACTGTCATCGTTATTCAGGTAATTCAGCGCCAGAGAATAAGCGTCATCATTGTCAGAAATTACTTTTCCAAACTCATCTCCGCTCATAAAAGTCCACGCGCCATTCTCGTCTTCATGCCAGACCTTCCCTTCCGGATCAAGCCCGGACAGATAAGTTTCCCTGCCTTCATCGATATCTTCCGAAAACGGCCAGGACAGAAGGGTCTCCTCATCCGGCTGCAGATATTCCTCAAGTTCTTCGGTTTCGGTTTCATTTTCATCCGACTGCGCGGAGACCGCATAAGGCATCAGCAAAACCACCGCAAGCAGTGACAAACAAATTAACAGGCAATTTCTGAATTTCATAATTTTCTCCCATCGGAAAAGATATAAGCAGGTCATCCGGATCGGTTTTCACCGGACATATTGACCGCAGCTTTTTTTCAGCTTAATTACAAAACAGGTATATTCAACGGAACCATCTGCAGCGTCGGGATCACATAACCATCATGCGCAAAGGCAGCCGGGCAAAAAACGGTCAATGCTGCCGGCACAACGACAGGCAAAAACAGTTTTTTCATAAATATCCTCCGTTTTTTGTTTCAGATAAAGTTATTTCAATTTGGTCTTTTCTTTTCATTTATCATAAGCAGATGGATCTGTTTATCAACGATTTTCCGGAACTTCGATCCGGGCTCCTCCATGATTTCGGCAAACACTAAGGGGATCCTTGAATACACAGGCCCGAATCCATGGGTATCTCCTTCGTCATCGAAGATCCGTCCCAACCATGTATATGTCATGGAATCCCGAAGCTCCTCCCGTAATCCATCTTCAGTAGGATCCTCCATGGCTTCGTCGATCCCGCCCATGATCCTGAGCAGAATTTCGAATTTTCCGGCAGCACATTCACTCAGGTCGTCATCGAGCCACCTTTTCAGGCCGTCTATCACTTCCGGTGTCATTTGGGTAACATTTCGGAATCGTTCCTGAGATGAAAACCGTTCTTTCATCCCGCCGAAAACCTTTTCATAAAAAAGTGACTGATAGATCGAAGAAGACGTTTTCCCTGCAGCGAATGCAGCGCTCCGTGCACCTGCCTTTTCTCTCTTCCGCAGCCTGAAAGCGTAATTAAAATCATCCTGGTTAAAATTTTCTTTTTCCAGAATATAATCATGTGCGTTGACAAAGGCCTGTATTGTTCTTTCCATGACCTTGAATTTGTTGATTTCCTTTAGTTCCGCTTTGGTCATGTTTGCGCCGGACTGCTCTTTTTCTTCAAGCTCCTTCTTCCGGGCCATTTTCTTTACAGCGGCTTCCGGCGTTTTATACACCTGCAGGTATGCTTCATACTCTGTCGGGGAAAATTTTGCCGCTTTGCCGCCGGCTGTAACTTTGAAATTATCATTTCGCATGTCTCCCCGGATATTTCCCAGTTCTCCCGGGTTATTTCCCCGGCTGTTAACATTCTGATAAAGGGTATCAACCAGCTGGGCACCGTGATTCAGGATAGATATCAGATGTACGATCGGCATGTGAAGGCGTTCGTCATTTTTGAATATTCGCTGAAGCTGGATCACTCTGGAAATATCCTCATCCAACCCTGACCTGCTTTGCCGGAGGTCATCCGCGGTAAGAACCTTCAGTTCAGATTCGGGACCGCGTGCAATGCCTTTTTTCTTACAGTTTACATCGGTTTTTCGGTCGAGTTCCAGCAGGGAACCCCCGCTTAAACTGAGATCTGCGACAAGCATGGTTAGTTCCGGAGTTATCTGTTCCTGGCCGCCCTCTTCCAGGATATCTCTGATCACTTCTTTCACTTCTCTTGCTCCATCTTCGCATGCTTCTGCAATTGTTTCCAGAGAAAAAATCTCATCCCCATTTTTATCTTTTCGCAGTTGTCCGGTATATTTATATGAACCGATCTCCCCGGCATGTTCTCCGGAGGCACGGCGGAGATTCTCCCCGACCATCGCCGGGATCTCGGTGTATTTCTGGATCGTAAGCTGATGATCAAGTGATTTCTGGTAGTTTAAATAATCCTTTTGGGTAACCCGCTTATTGCCGAAGTTTCCGTAAGACAGATCCTCACTTTTTCCCAGATCCATCAACGTATTTTCCAACCCGGCCTTGGCGTTTATATGAACAGCCTTTGCACCGAACATCCCGAGGTTATGCAAAGCTGTAAATTGAACCGCATCCTGCTGGAAGATTGCCGGAGCCAGTTTGGTGATGTGCCCTACATTCTGGACCATATCCTTCACAAAGGTCGTACAGTTGCGGGTATAGAAACCGTAGCCCTTATCGGCATAGGTCTCCGACGCTCTGAAAATGGCGTTGACCTGAGCCGGTTTGGCAGGGAACCGCCGGCTGATCGTATATTTATGGTTATAATCACTGTAAAGCTGCCCCGGTACCTCCGCGTCGCGGCTGAGCATCATCATACCGGCGGACACACTTCCAAAACCGCTTGCCGGATAAAAACCGTACTGGACTTTATAGCGTTCGTACCGGTTTGTGATCTTACTGAAACGGCTGTATTCGATTCCCAGCATCGTATGCCCCATTTCGTTGCCATTAAAGCTTTGAGAAGAGCCTTCTTTAGGCTGGTCCACTATGACCGAAACGACCGGATCCAGTGGTTTTTCCCGCTGTCTCGGATCATTCTGATCTCCGGCAGGATCAGGTTCAGCCGCTTTTGACGCGATCGGATAGGACCAGACCGCCGGGATTTTTCGCAGATCCACATCGATCTCATTATCGTTCTGAGACCAGTTTTTCCCAAATTCCGCACCGTCCCAGCCCGGGATCTGCTTATGGTTTCGTTTTTTCTGAAGGCTGCCTCTGTTCCACCATGATTTGATGAAATCTTTTGCGAGGATCGTCCCCGTGATCGGAAGCAGTCCGAGATTAACTACCGTTCCGAGGATCTTCCCGATAGTTGCCCCCAGCAATTGCGAGAACGTGCTCTTGAAACCGACTTCCATGTTCAGTTTGTTTTCTTTCATTCGGACCGGCTCAAAATCCAGTTCCCGGATCTTCTTCATATCCATATCGGCCTGTCCGAGTTCCCCCGGCTGCCCTTCTTCCGGATTTTCGCCATGGTCTTCCGCTTTTTCCACAGCTTTCGGTACTTCAGCCTCAGATTTGATCTTTTCCTCATGGCCTTCGGCATCGACCAGTTCTATCTCCGGCTCCTTCCTCTTTTTACTGGTATCGATCTCACCGATGTTTGGATCCTCCGGGTTTTGGCTCTGATTGCTTTCGGGTAGATTCTCATTATTCTGATCCGATCCAATGACCAGGGACATGTTCTCATTGCCGTTCTGCAAAGGAATTTCAACAGGACCGCCGCCGAGCAGTATATCCTGCAAGGCTGCATTGCCCATGGACAGCAGATCAGGCATGGAATTGTTTAAGCTGTCAGCCTGTGCTTCTTTTTCGATCAGATCGTTCTGAGGTCCTGAACTGTTCCTTTGAGGTGAAGAGTATCTCGGCATTTTTTATCTACCTGTATTCCGATATAGCTAAGGATTCTTTTTTGAGCCCAAAATCCATAAATATTTTTTACCTGATCAGACAATCGCGATTCCCGGTAAATACTGTTTTTCCGCAGATTCCGGCAAAATCCTGCTTAATAAAAGCATGCTGCCGGATTCATACCCTTTTGTTCGGATTTTCCGGTCCGTTCAGCTGTTCGATATCGTGCGTCAGGACAAAATGGATGACCTTATCTACTATTTTTCTGAATTTTGACCCATTTTTTAACATGATCTTAGCAAAGGCACCGCGAGCCGCACTGAAAGCCAGCCTGAAGTCCCCATCGCTTTGTTTTGTATCGAAAATACGGCTGATCCATGTATACTGCATGCTATACTGCAGCTGCCGGCGCATCTCTTCCTCTGTCGGCGTCTCCATGGCTCTTTCCATGCCAGCCATCACCATCACCAGTTTTGTAAAATTTTCTCCTTCACAACACCGCGACAGATCATCATCAAGCCAGTTTTGGACGTCATCTAATAATTTTTGGGTGTCTGTCTGCTGATCATTTTTGAATTCTGACCTCGATTTCAAACGTTCTTTCATTCCGCCAAATATCTTTTGAAAGAGAAGAGACTGGTAGATCGAGGAAGATGTTTTTCCTTCCGCAAACGCCTCGCTTTCAGCTTCATTCTGCCTTTCCTTTGCATGCAGCCTGAAAGTATAATCTATGTCCTGCTGGCTGAAAGCGTCTTTTTCCACCATATAATTATGAGCGGTTTTAAAATCCCTTATTGTTGCTTCCATTCGTTGGAATTTTTTTAATTCGCCTTGCTCCGCTTTGGTTAATTCTTCCCCGTTGTCCGCTTTATTAAATATTTCATCACTTCGGGCCTTGTTCTTTACCGCTGCTTTCGGTGTTTTATACACCTGAAGGTAAGCTTCATACTCCGTCGGGGAAAATTCCGCTTCATTATCACCTACTAAAACCGTGAAGGTTTCATGGCGCATTTCACCCCGGATATCTCCCAGTTCCCCGGGGTTATCTTTCCCTCTGCGCAAATCTCTGTACCAGCCGTCAATTAATTTATTGCCCCAATTAATGAGGGATATGAGATGCACGATCGGCAGATGAAGACGCTCGTCATTTTTAAAAATCCGCAGAAGCGTTTGCAGCCTGGCAATATCCTTGTCCAATCCTTCCCGTCCTTTTCGTAAGTCATCCGCGTCAAGAGCTTCCATTTCGATACCGGGTCTGCGCTCAATATTATTATCCTTGCAATATTTTTTGGTTTTTTCCTCGAGATCATACAGAGAATAACCGGTGACATTGATGTACGTAATGATCTCATGAACTTCCTTCGGGAGTTGTCCCGCGTCGGTACCCTTTAAAACTCCCACAACCAATTCTTTCAGCTTTCCTGATTCTTTATCATAGGCATCTAAAAGCGCCGGAAGACCGATGATCACACCCGGACCGTTTGGATTTTTTTTCAAAGGGCCCGTATTCTCCCAGGAATCGATCACGCCGGCATGTTCTCCGCTGGCACGGCGGAGGTTCTCCCCGACCATTGCCGGGATCTCGGTGTATTTCTGGATCGTTATATCATGATCAAGTGATTTCTGATAATTTCGAAAATCCCGTTGGGTAGCCCGCTTTTCGCCGAAGTTCTCGTAATTCAGATCCGTCCGGTCACCCAGATTAATCAGCATATTTTCCGTGCCGGCCTTGGCGTTTAAATGAAATGCCTTTGCGCCGAACATTCCGACGTTTTCCCTCAAGCCGAATTGAACCGCGTCCTGCTGGAAGATCGCCGGCGCCAGTTTGGTGATCTTTCCCACGTTCTGTACCATATCCTTCACAAAGGTCGTACAGTTGCGGGAGTAATAACCATAGCCTTTATCGGCATAGGTCTCCGAGGCTCTGAATATGGCATTGACCTGTGCCGGTTTGGCACGGAACCGCCGGGCGATCGTATAATAATGATCGTCATCATTAGCAAGCTGCCCCGGCAGGACCGCGTCACGGCTGAGCATCATCATGGTACCTGAACCTGTCACCGTACCGCCTGCCGGATAAAAGCCGTATTTGATCCTGTATCGTTCGTACCGGTTTGAGATCCTGCTGAAACGGCTGTATTCGATTCCAAGAAATGTGTGTCCCATTTCCTTGTCATAGAAGGTATCCGCGGAGCCTTCTTTCGGCTGAGCCACCATGACGGAAACGATCGGGTCCAGCGGTTTTTCCCTTTGCCTCGGATCGTTTTGATCTCCCTCAGGATTAGGCTCAGCCGCTTTTGACGCGATCGGATAGGACCAGACCGCCGGAACTTTCCGGAAATCCACATTGACCTCATCAACATTCTGAGGCTGGTTTTTCTCGAATTTATCCCCATCCCAGCCCGGGATCTTATGGGTTCTCTTTTTCTGAAGGCTGCCCCGTTTCCACCAGGATTTAATGAAATCTTTTGCGATGATCCCCCCTGTGAACGGAAGCAATCCGAGATTAAATATCGTTCCGAGGATCTTCCCGACGGTTACCCCCAGAAGCTGCGTGAAAGTGCTCTTGAAGCCGACTTCCATGTTCAGCTTGTTTTCTTTCATTCGGACCGGTGCAAGATCCAGTTCCTTGATCGAATCCATATCCTTTTCGGCCTGCCCGAGTTCCCCGGGCTGTCCTTCTTCCGGATTTTCGGCATGGTCTTCAGCTTTTTCCACAGCTTTCGGTACTTCAGCCTCAGATTTGATCTCTTCCTCATGGCCTTCGGCATCGACCAGTTCTATATTCGGATTTTGCACCTGCTTTTTACTGGTATCGATCTCACCGATGTTTGGATCCTCCGGGTTTTGGCTCTGATTGCTTTCGGGAAGATTCTCATTATTCTGATCTGATCCAATGACCAGGGACATGTTCTCATTGCCATTCTGCAGGGGAATTTCAACAGGACCGCCGCCGAGCAGCATATTCTGTATGGCTGCATTACCCATGGACAGCAGATCAGGCATGGAATTGTTTAAGCTGTCAGCCTGTGCTTCTTTTTCGATCAGATCGTTCTTTGGCCCTGAATTGTTCCTTTGAGGTGAAGAGTATCTCGGCATTTCTTGATCTTCCTTTATTCCGATATAGCAAAGAATCTTTTTTATAAGCCCAATGTCTATAGATATAATTTTACCCAATCAGATATTCATGGTTCCTGCAAAACAGTGTATTGCCACAGAACGTGGCAATCATTTGAACAAAACCAGTGATTTGGTACAATAAATAATGGATATATGAAATTACAGAAGAAGAGACCCGCATGCAGAAAACAGAAGAATTCGCCAATAAACTGAAGGAACTCCGTAACGGAAAGGGTATCTCCCAGCAGCAGCTTGCCGATATGCTGGTCGTTTCCAGGAGCGCCGTTTCCATGTGGGAACTGGGGACCCGCCTTCCGGATGTCAGTATGATCCTCCGGCTTGCGGACTGCCTCGGGGCAGACAGCAGCGAACTGCTGGATATTTTTCAGGAATCAGAGGATGAGGCCAACATTATCATCGTGGAAGACGTTCCGCTTTTGCTTCGCGGTACAATCCGCATGCTGCAGGAAGAGCTCCCGGGCGTGAGCATCACCGGCTTCGGCAATGGGAAAGAAGCGCTGCAGTTCGCGCGGAACCACAGCGTCTCCGTCGCCTTTCTGGATATTGAACTGGATGATCATATGGACGGTCTCCGGCTGGCCGGAGAGCTCACTGCCATAAACAGCCAGACCAACATCATTTTCCTCACCAGCCACGCGGAATATCTGCAGCAGGCCGTCTATGATCACTGCAGCGGATATATTCTCAAACCGCTGAGCCGGGAGCGGATCCGTCATGAACTGAACAACCTGCGCTTCCCTGTCCGGGGATTAAACTTCAGTGACCGGCAGCCGGAGCAGTAATTCCACTGACTGAGAGGAAAACAATGAAGAAAACAGAAGCAGGCAAACAACAATTTTCTGCGGAAAAATTAATTGATGCCGCCATTCTCCTGATAATCGTACTCTCATTCGCTCTGCTCATCTTTCAGTTTCACACATCGGGTATAAAAACAGCCGGGCCGGCGGTAAATTCATTTTTTATCCTGCAGCCGCAGTCTGTCACGGAAGAAGTGATCCCGGAATATGCCGGTATCCGCCGCAGCTATCAGTTTGATATGTCCAAATTGCCGGTCAGCAGTGCCCGGACCAGACACTTTTTCGTTTATCTCCGCCATACCATCGCCTCGGTTGAAATCGACGGAAAAACCGCTGCCGATACGGGCGAAAACCGGAATGTGTTCCATATCGGGCATACGCCGGGCAATTACTGGCTGTCAGTTCCGATTTACGATATTTATTACGAAAAACCCTTCAGCCTGACCCTTACACCGGTCTATCACAGTGTACAGAACGAACAGCCTGTTTTTTACCTCATCGACCGGGAACCCCTGCTGAATATGATCGTACTGCCCAAAGAAATGCCCATGATCGCAATGAGCTTTTTCGTGATCACAACGGGATTTTTCCTCATGATCATCGCAGCGACGATCGGACTGGATCCGCAGGAACGGGAAAGGCTGCTCTATCTCGGAGCGTTTTCAACAGCAGGCGGGATTTGGAAACTGTGCGGACTTTCTGCAGCAACACTGGTCCTGGACTACACCGGACAGCAGAAATTTATCTGGAATACCGGTGTCTGCTGCTATATGCTGATGCTGGTCTTTTCCCTCCGGCATTTTGCGGTGCTCAGATCCGATGACAGCAGCCTAACAGCGAAAGCCTGCTGCCTCCTTTCCGCTGCCGCCTCAATTCTGTTGTTGGTTCTGCAGGCATTAAACCTTGCGGAGCTTCACGAAACGGTGGTTTGGTACGGGATCGGGATGGCAGTCCTTCATCTCCTTGCCTTACTTGGACATAAACCAAACCGGGATGAGATCCTGTGGCTCGTTCCCGCTTTTCTGTCACTTGCGATCGATCTCGGGATATACCTGAAAAGCGGCTCTATTTCCACAGCACCGGTGTTTATGCTCTGGATCATCCTGAACCTGTTCATCCGGGGATTCGGATTTCTGCGCATGGTGATCCGCCGGGAACGTGAATTGCGAATTAAAGATGAGGAATTGCGCGGCGCAAAAATTCAGACGATGATCAGCCAGATCAGGCCTCATTTCATTTTCAACACGCTCGCGTCCGTCAACATGATCTGTGAAGAAAACCCGAAACGCGCTGCTGAAATTATCTCTGACTTCAGCCAGTATCTCCAGTCAAATTTCTCTGCGCTCGCGACCTCGGAGCTCATTCCGTTTTCGGAAGAAATGAGACATGTAAAAGCCTATCTGAATGTTGAAGCCGCGCTGTATGAAGACCAGCTTTCTGTTGAATATGACACAGTGTTCACCGCCTTCCGGCTGCCGCCGCTCACGCTGCAGCCCATTGTGGAGAACTGCATCAAACATGGTTTCGGGAGAGATACATCATCCCTGCATATCATTATCCGGACACGCCAGACCGGCAGCGGCGCCGAGATACAAATCGAAGACAACGGTCCCGGTTATGATCCCTCACCGGACGGCGCGATCCATGTAGGGCTGGTGAATGTAAAAGAAAGGCTGAACCTGATGTGCGGCGGTACTTTGCAGCTTGACACGGGCAGCGCGGGCGGCACTTTGGTGACCATAATCATCCCTGCCTGAACCGATGTATTAACGAACAGAAGCTGCGCCGTGTGCAGCTTCTGACCGTCTGTCATGATTTTTTTCAGGACTTTTTATTTATCAGCCGGTGATACATCACCAGTGAACCGGAAACTGCCACATTAAAGGAGGCGTAATTGACGGATTCGATCTCCACCACATGCTGGCACTTCGCGAGTACTTCACGCGGCAGGCCGTCAACCTCAGAACCCAGCAGGTAAACAGCCCGCACCGGATGCACAAAAGTGCTCAGCTTTTCGCCGCCCATTTCCACACCGATCAGCTGGGCTCCCTGCGGACGGGCAGCCAGAAAAGCGTCAAAATCCTCATAACAGCGCAGCGGGATCCGTTTGTCCACCCGCAGCACATCCGTGATCTGGTGACGGGTCTTTGCCTCCCCAATCGTGAAGATCCCTGCCGCCCCAAGCTGCCAGGCACTGCGCCAGAGCGTTCCGACATTTTCCCAGTGTTTGGGGCGGTAGATACCGATTTCAAAATAACCGAGATTGTCTGTGATCAATCCTTTTCTCCGTCATTTTCAGGACCGTATTGTCCATAATCCAGGATCCTGCGGGGTGCCTGCGAATTATTGGGATCGGGCGGAGAGATGATCCCCTCCTCCTCCATGCGGGAAATCAATTTATTCGCGCGGCTGAACCCGATGCCAAGCCGGCTCACCAGCATGCTTTGGGAAGCCCTGCCCTGGCGCTGCACCAGTTTTACCGCCTCATCATAAAGGCTGTCTCCGTCCTTTTTCAGCGGAGGCGCGGATTCATTGAAAAGAGGCAGCTGCGTGAGCATACCGGTAGACTGCAATTCAACCGGACGGAGAACTTTTTCGGTAACCGGCTGAGGAACATTGACCAGATCAGGGTCATTATTTTCAGGCGCGCCGTCGATCCGCGGCTTTTTCTGCCAATAGCTCACGATGCGATGGATCTCGTCATCGGAAACATAAACGCACTGCAGACGTTTGAGCGAGATCTCCTCCGTGAAGAGGAAGTACATATCGCCTTTCCCGAAGAGGTTTTCAGCCCCCGGTCGGTCCAGGATCACCTGACTGTCGATATTTGTGGCAACGGCAAACGCGATCCTGGTAGGCAGGTTGCCTTTGATGGTACCGGTAATGACATCCCGGGAAGGACGCTGTGTCGCTACGATCAAATGGATGCCCATCGCCCGTGCTGTCTGTGCCAGACGGATGATGCTGCTTTCCACCTCCGGTCCGACTTCGCTCATCAGGTTCGCGAGTTCATCAATAACCACAACGATATAAGGGAGTTTTTTGGAGGAGAATTTCCGGTTATATTCCTGAATGTTTCTGACGCCGTTTTCCATAAAATGGATATTCCGCATATCCATTTCCCGCAAAACCCACTGCAGCACGTTGACGACCTCTTCCACATCGGTGACCACCGGTGTGATCAGATGCGGGATACCGTTATAAGGGGTCAGTTCCACACGCTTCGGGTCGATCAGCACCATTTTGAGCTGGTCAGGGGAATAGTGAAGCAGCAGACAGGCCAGAATGGCATTCAGACAGACAGATTTACCGGAACCGGTAGCACCGGCGATCAACAGATGCGGCATACGGGTAAGATCCGTACAATAAGCCATGCCGTTGATATCCTTTCCCAACGCGATGGCAAGTTCACGTTTCCGGCTGCGGAATTCATTGCTTTCCACAACCTCCCGCAGACTGACCGTCGCGCGTTTCTCATTCTGGATCTGGATGCCGACATAGGTTTTCCCCGGGATCGGTGCTTCAATGGTCAGATGTTTTACGGAAAGTCCCATCATCAGGTCGTCCCGAAGGTTTTCGATCTTACTGATGCGGACACGTTCCTTTCTGCCGTTGCTGCGGACAATGAATCCGGGTTCTACTCCGAACTGGGTAAAGGTCGGGCCGCATTGAATATCGACCACCTTACAGGGGACCTCATGTTTTTCCAGCAGTTCTTCGATTTTTGCGGCATGCGACTTTACCCATTCATCTTCCGAGGAAGTGACATGCTTTTGTTTATCCTGATCAAGGATGGAATCGATATCCGGCATGATCCACGGATCTCCCGGCTCATTTTTCGGCTCAGGTTTGCTTTCCTTTTCAGGAATACTGGGGACAAATGAATAATCGTGCGCAGTCGTTTCGACTTTTCCCTTTTCCTCATCGATTTTGACAGTTCTGCTGTGAACCAGGACATTTTCCTGCTTTTCCGCTTTCTTTTCTTCTTTATTTACCGCTATGGAAGGCGCGGAAAGCAGACCGCTGCCGTTGTGGTCATCGTTTTCTTCAAAAACAGGTTCGGGCGGCATTTCGGTCTCTTCTTTAACCACAGCCTCAGGCTGAACCGGAACCAGCGGCAGCTGCTTCGGTTTGGGGGCGGATGATACCTTGTTTTTATTGACTTTTTTCTCATCAGCCGCACTGTTTTTCGCAGCCGTATTTTCTTTCACGGGTACGGGCTGAGGTGCAGGTTTTTTCGTTTCGATCCTGACGGATGTCGGGCCGGAAGGTACATGCGGTTTCACCGTGGGCGTTTCTTTGGGGATCATGGATTCTTTATCAGGGATCGGCTGCGAAATTTCCTGGATCGTCTCCCGCAATTTCTGCAGCGAATTCCGGGCCCCTTCACGAATGGAAAACCTGACCGGTGCGGTATTGTTTTCCGCGGCAGTCATCAAACCGACCGTAGAGCGGAAATCCGCTTCAATATCGGTTGTCAGTTCTTCCTTCTCCATTTCCGCTTCCATGGCTTCCGCTTCAGCCGCGGTATGAATATCCCAGTAATTTCTGATGGGAACTTCAACATTATTGTTGTTTTGTTCTTTTTCGCGTGCCGCGATAAATTTCCAGGCCTGCCAGATAAAGAACAGCGCCAAGAAAATCAGCAGGATCAGCATGCCGGCGTTTCCAAGCACATTGATGATCATGCGGACGATCGTTTCCGCGATCACACCGCCGGCCTCTTCCGGAGGAATAACGGGAATACTCTTCAGCGCGTTATATTCCAGGACCAGTCCGGTCAGGCAGTACAGACCGAACAGGTAAAGATAGCGTTTATAGTGCATGGTTTTGAACCGCTCAAAATTGCGCAGCCAGAACCGGGCGCAGAAAACCGCGATCAATGTATAAAAAATCGGACTGATGGCACCGAAAAGCAGTTTTGACGTATTGACGCACCAGACAGCAGCATCGCGTTCATTCTTTGAAGCGATTGAATACAGGCAAAGAATGGAAAAGGTGAAAAACGGGACCGCAAACATATCCCAAAAGCCGTTGTATTTCGTCAAAAAACGCCGGATCGGGCCTTTATCCTCGTAGGCTTTTCTTTCCGCGATGGTCTTCGGCGCTTTTTCCCGCTCTTTGATCTGGGCTTTCTTCTCCTTCCATGCGGAAGCTGCCGAAGGCACTGATTGTTTCGGTTTCTTTTCAGCTTTCACGGTCTTTTTTACGGGAGCGGATTTTTTTACTGATCCTTTTGCTGTGCTTTTTTTAGCAGCTGAAGCTGTTTTCTCCGTTTTTGTTTCTTTTGTTTTTTTCGTTTTTTCTTCTGTTTTTCCCATACACAATATTATAATATATTTTCTATATTAATGTCCCTTGTTTATATAATATCACCTTCTGAAACAATTTATCCTGATTCTAATACGATTCTAAGTTTTATTCACTATAATAAACTTACGTCATTAAACAAAAAGGAGGTTTTTGATGACACCACATAATTCAGACGCAAATACGGTAGTCCGGGCTTTGGATTCCGACATTAACAACGGTCTTACAGAGTCACAGGTAACCGAATTGCGTAATCGTTTCGGCGAAAATAAACTAAACGAAAAAAAGAAGAAAACCAATTTTCAGCGTTTTATTGATCAATTTAAAGATGTAATGATTTTGATCCTCATCGCGGCCGCGGCAATTTCGTTTGCGATTGCCTGCACGCAGAACGACCCGGAGGAATTTTTTGAACCGATCCTGATCCTGGTCATCGTCATTGTTAACGCCATCATCGGGACCATTCAGGAAAGCAACGCGGAAAAAGCGCTGGACGCGCTGAAAAGCCTTTCAGCCCCTCATGCCCGTGTGATCCGGGACGGCGAGGAAAAGATCATTGACGCAGTTGACCTTGTTCCGGGCGACATTATCCGTCTGGAAGCAGGTGATTTTATTCCCGCGGATGCACGCCTGATCCGCAGCGTGAGCCTGAAGAGTGAAGAATCCGCGCTGACAGGGGAATCCGTGCCTTCCGACAAAGACGCTTCTGTTATCGTAGATGAAAAGGCTCCGCTGGGAGACCGGACGAACATGGTCTTTTCCGGATGCTCCATCAGCTACGGCACCGCCACGGCAGTGGTAACAGCCACAGGCATGAAAACGGAGATGGGCAAGATCGCCAACCTGCTGGACAATGAAGAGGAAGGACAGACCCCGCTGCAGCAGAAGCTTGCACAGCTCGGAAAATATCTGGGCATCATCTGCCTGGCTGCCTGCGCGATCGTCTTTGTTGTCGGGCTTGTCAGCGGCATTCCGCTGATGGAGATCTTCATGACCGCCGTTTCCCTGGCCGTTTCCGCCATCCCGGAAGGGCTACCGGCAATCGTGACTATTGTGCTTTCCATCGGTGTACAGCGCATGGTAAAGAAAAACGCGATCATCCGCAGGCTGCCCGCGGTGGAAACCCTGGGCTCGGCTTCCGTGATCTGCTCGGATAAGACCGGTACACTGACCCAGAACCGCATGAAACTCGTCAAGGCTTATCTGGACGGGCTGGAATTAACAGAAGATATAAGCACGAATAATTCCGAAGCGGTCAAACGGCTTTTGACCTACGGTACACTCTGCTGTGACGGTTCTGTGGTTTTCAACGGAACGGAAGAGCTGCACATCGGTGATCCGACTGAAACATCTATTGTCCTGGCTGCCCATAAGAATGGCATGCCGAAGGACGCTTTGAATAATAAATACCCCCGTCTGGCGGAGATCCCCTTCGATTCCGACCGTAAATTAATGACTACGGTCAACCGAATCGACGGCAAAAATATTGTCATCGTCAAAGGCGCTTTTGATGTACTTGCTGCCCGCTGTGTTGCCGGAGACCGCAAAAAGGCCGCGCAGATCAACGAAGAAATGAGCAAAAAGGCCCTGCGCGTGCTGGCGATCGCATATAAAGTGATCGACCATGTGCCGGAACAGCCGACTTCCGAAGAGCTCGAGAACGGGCTGACCTTTATGGGCCTGGTCGGTATGATCGACCCGCCGCGTCCGGAAGCAAAGGAAGCGGTAGCTGTCTGCAAGCAGGCGGGTATCCGCCCTGTGATGATCACCGGCGACCATGTGGTCACAGCCTCTGCCATTGCCGCGGATCTGGGGATCCTGCGGGAAGGCGACCGTGCCATTACCGGTCCGCAGCTGGATGAAATGTCCGAGGAAGAACTTGACCGGAGTGTGGAAGATATCTCGGTCTATGCCCGTGTTTCACCGGAAAACAAGATCCGTATTGTTAAAGCCTGGCAGAAGAAGAACCAGATCGTCGCCATGACCGGTGACGGTGTGAATGACGCGCCGGCGCTGAAGGCAGCAGATATCGGCTGCGCGATGGGCATCACCGGTACCGATGTTGCCAAGGGTGCCGCTGATATGACGCTGACGGACGACAACTTCGCCACCATCGTCGAGGCAGTCCGCGAAGGCCGCGGCATTTACGCCAACATCCGCAAGGTGGTGGCCTTCCTGCTCGGCACCAACATCGGCGAGATCATCACCGTTTTCGTGGCGATGATCCTGTGGCACAAAGCGCCTCTGCTTTCCATGCAGCTGCTGTGGATCAACCTGGTGACCGACGGTCTGCCGGCGGTTGCTCTGGGTATGGAACCGGTGGAAAAGGACATTATGAACAAGAAGCCGAAAGCCAAGGACGAAGGGCTGTTTGCCCATGGTCTCGGGCTGCGCATCGGGCTGCAGGGCCTGATGATCGGGATCCTTTCCCTTGCGGCATTTTACATTGGCGATACAATGACCGGTTTGACAGAAGGCGGACAGACCCTGGCATTCATGGTTCTGGCGCTTTCCCAGATCGTCCAATCCTTCAACATGCGTTCGGAACATTCCCTGTTCCAAATCGGTCCGTTCACCAACAAACGGCTGAACCTGGCCGCCCTGCTTTCCGTAGCGCTGATGTGCCTGGTGCTCTTCTTCACTCCGGTTTCTCACATCTTCGGCCTGATCCGCCTGCCGCGGAACGCCTATCTGATCGGTCTCGGGCTGACCTTCGTCCCGCTCCTTGTGATGGAGTTCTCCAAGGCCTTTGGTCTCACAAAGCATTTCAGAGAGTAAAAATCAGAATTCATTGAACAGAGCTGCCCGACCGGGCAGCTCTGATTTTTTAAATAAAACACTGCTGTTCACCACGCAGCCTTCCGGCAGGTACCTTTGCCCACAACAATTTCATATCCTCATCACTGATATCATTTGTCAGTTGGCCGCTTCAGCTTTATTGCGGGCCGTTAAAAAACAAAATTACATACCCAAAAAATATAATTTTTATCAGGCAGACAGATATGTATTTTTATTTAGTTTTTAAGGAGGAATTTATGAAAAAAATCCTGTTTACTGTTTGTGTTTTTCTTCTGATGGCGCTGCTTTCCGGCTGCGGAAAGAAATCGCCTGATGAGGCAAGACTGAAATCATTGCTTTCAGATTCGCTTTTACAATATAAGGTATTTGATAATGTTCAATATCTGGCTGATAAAAAGAGTCAGCCACAGGAATCATATACCAAAACGGTAAAATCATCATTTAAATCATTCGATATCATTCGGCGGCAAACGAACGGCAAGTCGGATTATGCTGAATGTAAAATTGTTCTTACGGATGAATATATGGACAGAACAATGAAAATCGGGATGCATTTAAACTATTATGATAAGGGCAGCTGGTTTTTGGATAATTGGACTGTCATTTCTGAGGATGCTCCAAAAATCAACAAGAAATATGATTTGAACCGGCTGAAGAATTATCTTGAAAATGAGGGATATGCTCTTGCAAGTGATTTGACTGTCAAAAATGATCCGGGGAAACTGGAATATGTCGGTGAACTTAAATCGATATCATATCCCAATATGGACTATTCCGGACAGGTCGAAGCTTCGGTAACATTTGAGAGAAAAGATTTTGAAAATTATTTATGGAATATTACTTATATGCCACATGAAGATCGTAAATGGAATATAACAGGAAATTGGTATGGAGAACCGTTTACTCACGGATTCGATTATAACGAGAAAACCAGGGAATATCTGTATGTTAATATAACAGGCATGGATTATTATACGATGAGTAATCTGATATTATCTTTTTCCGGAACAGTTGAACATAAATTTAAAACGATTGACGGAGGTATCGGCTCATATGGCGTTATACCTTTTTCAAATAAACTTGTTTCTACAACTGCCCAAAATGTGAAAATGGATTTATGTGCAGGTAATTTAACTTTTGAAGTGAATTTTACTCCGGAGGAAGCAGCGATTCGCTGGAACAAAGACGATACATGGGCTAAGCTGGAAAGGCGATAAGATCAAGCGAACAGGAGACAGGTTTTCGGGCGCGTCAGGGCAGAGCGGTGTCAGGGTCCGGCCCGCAGACCGGTCACCTGTGCGCGGGTGAAAGACAGTCCATATGACAAATGTCACTATTTTGGATTTTATTGATATTTGGTATTGACTTTTTATTTTCTATTTGTTAGAATATTATCAAGAATAAAGATTCTATATATTACGAAAGGAGATCACTGAAGATGACAATGCTCGCGGCGGAATTGATGAAGAAAACACGGCAGACGCAGTCCGGCGGAAATGAATACCGCGGGATCATCACGAACGTCAAAGCCGCGGATCTGCCCGCTGAGGCACTCGGCGAATTCAGCGATGCTCCTTCCGAATTTGAACACACCG
>CADACE010000017.1 GCA_902786265.1 uncultured Chloroflexota bacterium
CGGAAACATACCGAACCCGGAAGTCAAGCGCGTGTCCGCTGATGGTACTTGGAGGGCGGCCTCCTGGGAGAGTAAGAAATTGCCAACTTCACTTTTTTTATTTAACGCAAAGAGGACGGTTTCACATCAGCGGAACTGTCCCCCCTGTTTGATATTCTTCGATCCGGATCCGCCACTCCGCCATCTTTGATGCGTGTTTTACTGTGTCGGCTGCGCTGTAGCAAGAAAACCGACCACGCCGCGCTTCGTGTGCTCTGGTGGTAAGCGTATGACACTTTTATATCAGGTGTCAGGCGCAATGCAGCCCGTGTGCCGGTACCGGGAGTCCGTTTCGCAAAAAAGGAAAACCGGGTATGGTTGATTCAATGGGTTCGTGTCGAAAATACAGCTATTGAAATTTTTAAAAAAATATATCCTAATTTTGGTTTATTTGAAAAGGGACCATCAATGTTCACTGTAATTCTGGTTTTATTTATGATCATAGCAATTGTCGGAATATTGTTGTTCAGAAAAAAAGAGGAAAATCCGATAATGGAAAATGAAACAAATATAGAAAAAGATTTTACTAATGAGAATGGGGAAGAATCCCGGAATAATAGTGAAGATGTGAAAGAATCTCGGGAGAATAAAGCCGGCAGTTTACACTGTGGGGAAAATGCCGGCTTTGTCAGCGAAAGATCGGGCAGAATAACAGGGCCACTCGAAGCGGCGATTCTGACAACATTGGAAAAACAGGGATACCGATATTCTGAAGGCAGCAGTACCGCCCTTATCGTTTTAGAAAATGATAAGGGCTTATAGGACATACGCATATGATAATATAGCTGTATATAAGGTAATAAAGCATGCAACCGGAAATGATTATTATGTTGTCGAAAAATTTGGAAGCGCTGAAAAGAATTTGCTTGCGCTGTATTTTGTATTAAATCATGATCTGTCAGATTCCCGAAGTGAAATATCAGAAACAAAACGTTTGTTATCTTCATATACTGCGGAAACAGTAAGAGAAAAGCTTTATTCTGATTTTGGAAATGAGGACATAGATCGTTACGTTAATTTTGATTATGAAACCGATAAGAATTATGCGTTCAATATAAAACGTCCGGATGATTTTCTTTTTCAAATTGTGTACGAATTCAACAACTGCAAAGCGCTGATATATACTGAATATGATGGAAATAGCGAAAAAGAGATCCTTGTTGATCTCTATGGAATCTTAGCCGTAAAGAAGGTATTTGATGAAAAAGAAAAGGATGTATTGTCGGGGTTGGATTTATCTGATGAAGAAATGGTAAAGTATTTGTGCACATTTATCACCCGAGACTTTTATTTTACAATATTGAAAGGTCACGAATGGACTGTTGTTGTGGAGAGGGACGATATTAATTTGGGAGACATAAGAGGACCGTTTATTTTTGATGATTTGGATGATCGAATGAAAATACCGGACCTTCTCCAATACTTAGCCGACAATGTATTATACAAAGATTATAAATGGAGGATTCGCTCCGGAAAGGATCTTGGGCTGATCTCCGGAGGCAGCGTAAAAAGCTGCCTCTATCCCGAAAAGACGATAAAGGAAATGAACATCAGATATATTGCCTGCATTGAATGGTCATCGAGGACCATGTGACTTACGATTATTTATTTTCCAAGCTCACAGCGGATTTCTTTGATATTGTCGTTTGAAACAAGAAATTCCGAAAGCGTGCTTAACTTTACTTTCTGGTTCATACGGAGCGTCAGGTCGTATGTCCAGATCCCGTCTTCTCCGACTGCTACTTTGCTCTGGATGATCTGCATATTGTTTTTATCAATAAAATCATTCATCATTTTGGTGAAGTTGGTTGAATCATCTACTTTGCAGTGCAGCTGACCGATATTGACTGCGTCGCCGCTGATGGTGTATTTGTGCATGATCACCTGCAGGGCACCGATAACGATGGTTGTGAAAATGCCCAGAACATATAATCCGGCTCCTACTGCAAGACCGATGCCGGATGTTGCCCAGATGCCTGCGGCAGTGGTGAGCCCGCGGATAGATGTACCATTGCGGAAAATGATGCCTGCCCCAAGGAAGGATACACCCGAAATCACCTGTGCGGCAATACGGGCAGCATCCACATCGCGGGTGCCGGTAATATATTTCCCGGATGGATCTGCCAGATCAACAAAGCCGTACTTTGAAACAATCATCATCAGTGCTGCTGCGCAGCATACAATAATATGGGTGCGGATTCCGGCTTCTTTGAAGCGCATACTGCGCTCGAACCCAATAACCGCGCCGCATACACAAGCAATCAAAATTCTCGCAAAAAACTCAGCGTATTGAACGAGCGAGAATTGACTCATCATATATTCCGCAAATGTCATGGTCGTTTCTCCCTTTTTCAGATCGGATATAATAAAAAATTATGACTGTTCAAAAGCTTTATTCAAACCAATCACACAACTTATCAGCTTTTTCTGTGTATTAGAATACGGTACAGCAGATGTTTAGCCACCGGATGCTTTATCGTGAACTGTCATTATTTATAATGTTATCATTTTTTGTTGAATATTTATACAAATTTGAAAAATTTTCTTTATGATAAAATGTTATATCCATAAAAAATTATATAATCTATGCTGTTTTAATTTTCAAAAGAACGGAAAGTGAACCAGCTGCAGCTGTCGTTTCCGGGTATCTCTTTCCGGAAAACGTGCTGTGGTGACATTTGGATTTATGTATATGATTTATGTTACAATAAAATCGAATACGACTTCATTATTGAAAGATTTCAGAGTCTGACTCGTGTCCGAAATAAATCAAAATTCTTCTTCCAAATTGTCCGGTACCGGAAAGCGTGCCATGCTGATCGCTCTTGTTCAGCTTGCGATGCCTGCTATTCTGCAGCAGCTGCTTTCCTCTGTTCTGCAATATGTCGATACGGCAATGGTCGGCCATCTGGGAGAAGCCGCGACCGCGGCGGTGAGTACCAGTACCTCCGTGAACTGGCTGGTTCATTCACTGCCATATGGGTTCACGATCGGTATCCTATCGCTCATTTCAAGGGCTTATGGCCGGGGCGACGGATTGGAAATGAAACGCCTGGCCGCGATGGGGTGCCGGGTAGTGATTTTTTTCGGAGCGATCCTGACGGCTGCCTGTCTGGCAATTTCTCCCTTTTTGCCGATTTGGATGCAGGCAGCACCGGAGATCCGGGCTGATGCTTCCTCGTATTTCTTTATCGTCAGTGTGCCGCTGTTGTTTTTCGTGGCGAACAGTGTTTTTGCTGCATGTATGCAGGCGATCAAAGACACCCGCACACCCATGATCATCAATGTCTCAGCGAATGTGCTGAATGTTATTCTGAACTGGATGCTTATCTATCAGTTCCGGATGGGAACGAATGGCGCCGCGCTTGCAACGGCGATTTCCACTGCCGCCGGTGGAGTGGGAATGTTTTTCGCTTTCCGCCGCAAAAAGCAGCTTTCTTTTCCGCTGCGTGACGTGTTCCGCCCGGCGATGGATCTGTTCAGAAAAGTCATCAATATCGCGCTGCCGGTGATGGGCACATCGATCATTTCCTGCATGGGGTATATCGTTTTTGCCGGTATGGTCAGCGGGATGGGTGTAACAATTTTTGCTGCTCATTCCATCGCACTCACAGCGGAAGAGATTTTTTATCTGCCCGGTTATGGGATCCGCACCGCAACCTCTGCTCTTATCGGGATCGCTATCGGTGAAAAGGACCGGCAGAAATTCCTGGATATCCGCAATGTGAGTCTGCTGCTGACAGTTTCGCTGATGGTGTTCAGCGGTGTGATGGTCTTTGTCGTTTCCAATCCGCTGATGAGGATCTTCACGAACAGTGAGGATGTTATTACGCTGGGTGCAAGGCTGCTGCGCGTCGTGGCTTTCTGTGAGCCTTTCTTTGGGCTGATGGTCGCCTGGGAAGGTATTTTCTATGGGACCGGCCGTACCCGTGCTGTTTTTGTCATCGAGTCCGCTTCCATGTGGGGAATCCGGATTTTGTGTACCTGGCTGGTGATACGCGCGGGGTACGGGGTTATCGAGGTCTGGTATTGTATGATCGCGGATAATGTCGCCAAAGCCCTTGCGCTTACGCTTTGCGGTCTGCGGCAGAAGACCTATGACTTATTCTGATTCTGCAAAAAATCCGTACAGATTTTTTCCCGGATTTATAGTGTTTCGTAACTATTTTGGCGGGCTTATTCAAAAAATACTTGACATAAACTGCCGCTCCAATTAAAATGGAAAATCAGTAAGCGGCGCGATGGCGGAATCGGCAGACGCAACGGACTTAAAATCCGTCGATGGTGACATCGTGTGGGTTCGACCCCCACTCGCGCTACAATTTTTATGAGTAAAAAGCACCTTTTTCCGGAATCTAAAGAAAAGAAGGTGTTTTTATTATGTCAAAAACTCAACAGATTCGCTGTAAAAAACCGATTTTTACTCCTAATCTCATAATTCTCGTCGTAAACAGCTGCAGTATTGTTGTGCAAATAAATGTCCCTCGGAACGGTGAGGGACATTTTCAAAATCAGGTATTCCTTAGAATATTTCTCCGCTCATCCCAGAAACATCGTCTGATTGCGAAGGCAGGGTTCGGTATATTCGAAAAAGCCTGCAGAATTATTTTGCTTGCGGTTTAGTCCTTCTATCTGTTTTTCTTCGTGATCCCAATACTTTCCAATCCCAATACTTCCCAATCTTTTATTGATGTGTCTGATCATCCTAAAAATATATAGAAACAATTGTTATTATGTTACAATTTTTAAGAATAAATAAAAAATTATTTAGTAATTCGAAAAAGGACTCTTTTTGGGTTTATGCAGTTTAATTCTGTAGATTTTTTGATATTTTTCCCCTTTGTTATAGCAGTTTACTTCGTTATACCTAAAAAGCTTCGCATGATATGGCTTCTGGCTGCCAGCTACTATTTTTATATGAGCTGGAATGCAAAATATGCATTGTTGATTGGTACTTCTACAATCGTAACTTTTTTAAGTGGATTGTTATTATCTTCATTTAAAACAGGAAATATAGAGCAAAAGAAACGATTAACAATGGTTGTTTGTATCGTTGTTAATCTGGGAATATTAGCAATTACTAAGTACGCTAATTTCGCAATAATATCAATTAATATGCTTCTTAGAACCCTGAAAATTTCTACTATAGCGCATAGATTTGATATTTTGCTGCCGGTAGGTATTTCATTTTATACATTCCAGGCTTTGGGATATATGATAGATGTTTACCGAGGTGATGTGGAAGCTGAAAGAAATTTTGTCAGATATGCTCTGTTTGTTTCTTTTTTCCCGCAGCTGGTTGCAGGACCTATTGAAAGATCGAAAAACCTATTAAATCAGATGCGTCACATTGAAGACATTCGGTTATGGAATGCGAGAAGAGTTACTTCCGGTGCAATCCTGATGGTTTGGGGATTTTTTATGAAAATGGTAATAGCAGACAGAGTTTCTATCCTGGTAGATACCGTTTTCAATAATTACAGAATGTATGGAAGTACTGAATTATTTTTAGCTGCGATAGGATTTACAATTCAGATTTATACGGATTTTGGAAGTTATTCCATGATTGCTATCGGTGCTGCTAAAATCATGGGCTTTGAACTCATGGAGAATTTTAGTGCGCCATACTTTGCGAAGAATATCAGGGATTTCTGGGGAAGATGGCATATTTCCTTAAGTACATGGTTTAGAGATTATCTTTATATACCTTTGGGTGGTAACCGTAAAGGAACCAGACGTAAGTACATGAATACCATGATCGTGTTTTTGGTAAGTGGGTTGTGGCATGGAGCAAATTGGAGTTATGTTGTATGGGGAGGAATCCATGGATTGTACCAGGTTATCGGAGATGTTTTAAAACCATACACAAAAATACTGTTAGAGAAATGTAAAGTAAATACAGAGTGTTTCAGTTGGCGGTTACTTCAGACAATCAAGACATTTTTTCTTGTTACTTTTGCATGGATATTCTTCCGTGCGGACAAAATTACGCAAGCATTACGTTTTATAAAGAGGATTTTTGTAAAACCGACGCCATGGATACTCTTCAGTGATGGCTTATATAACCTTGGATTAAATATGACGGAAATGAACATATTGGTTTTTTCCATTGTGATCCTTTTGCTTGTTGATTTAGTTCATGAACTCAAGGGAATGACGTTGGATGCATTTTTATTTACACAGAATATCTGGTTTGAATGGAGTGTTTTGATAGTTCTTATTCTGATGACTTTTGTTTTTGGAAAATATGGACCAACATTTGATGCTAAGCAATTCATATATTTTCAATTTTGAATGGAATGTGTAACTAAATGATTAAATCCACTGCAAGAATAATATGTTTTCTGCTTATTTTGGCATTTTGTTTAGGATATACGAATTCTGTGTTTAAATTTAAATATGGCGATGGCATATATGATGTTACGAAGTTTTACGAGCTTGATGATAACACTGTTGATGTATTGTTCTTAGGAAGCAGCCATGCTTTTGAAAACTTTAATACGGGAACGTTATGGGATGAATATGGGATGTCATCGTATGTATTGGCCGGTTCCGTTCAGCCCATGTGGAATACGTATTATTACCTTAAAGAAGCACTGAAAACACAAAGACCCGGGTTGATTGTATTGGAAGGATATTGCACAATATTGTCAATGGAGTTTATAGATGACAGCAGAATTATTAAGAATAATTATGGACTGCATTGGTCAAAGGACAAGATAGAATCTTTAAAAATCAGTTCACCACAGGAACGCTGGAGAGAATTCTTTTTGGAATATACGCAGTATCATACGCGTTATAACGAGTTGACCAGTGAAGACTTTTTAAAAAATCAAGGTAACCCTCTATATACTGCCTGGAAGGGATTTGGGTGTAATATGGACACCAAGCCATTTATACAAACCGATATTTCGAATGTGGCAGACAGAGCACCGCTTTTTGATAAAACTGAGAAATACTATAGGGCAACAATAGAACTTGCATTGGAGAATAATATACCTGTTATTGTAGTGATTTCACCTTATGCAGGAATTAAAGAACAAGATCAACAGATGTTTAACACCGCAAATGATATTGCTGAAGAGTATAATATTCCTTTTTTGAATTGCAATCTGCTAAGTAATGATATAGGCATCGATTGGGCAGTTGATGCTGCTGATCCTGATCACTTGAATTATAGAGGAAATCAGAAATTCTCAAAATATATAGGACAGTACATAGTTGACAATTACGAAATTCTTGATCATAGAGGAGAGGAAATGTATTCATCATGGCAAGATGATGCAAACTATATAAGACAAATGATTTATGACCAGGAATTGACAGAGTGCTCTGAATTATCAGCCATAACGCAGAAGCTTAAAAATGAGAATTATTGGATTTTTATGTCTCTATCAGGATCATGTAATACAGCGAATACCATGTTTTCTGAATTGTTTGATTCGGTAGGCATACCAAAAAATGGAAAAACTGGAATTTGGTTTGCTGCTATGGATGGTGTCCAGTGGGATTCATCCATGGATGGTGGTGAATTTTTCAAGACAACAAATTCCAATGATTTTCACTTAAAGAGTTCAATGTATGAAAATGGTAATTGTCGTAACGAAATCATTATTGATAATACTGACTATACAAATGTAGTTAGCGGATTAAACATCGTTATATTTGATACCATGACAAAGAAGGTTGCTGATAGCATTGGATTTAATGTTTATAATGATTATGCAATAAACCATTGGAAACATTATGAGTAAACAATTAGTCGATCAACTCAAAGAGCACTATCAGGAAGATTAGAATCATGCAATTACAAATTGACTCCTGAAAATAACTGTCAAGTTTTGCTATTGACTTTTGTTGATTTATTGATAAAATTTAGAAAAATCAATAAACTCAACATATTAAAGCCTTTTTTGAAACGATCATGGTCCCGGATCGGATACTTCAGATGAATCTCTCATCAGTCTTTCTTTGAGTCTTTTCCTTCTTGTTTTACAGTAGTTACGGGGAAAAATGATATATAGAATAAGTTATCGGTTTTTTGTCCTTTTCCTTACCCTCTTTTCGGCGCTGTTTTTTCTTCCGGCGCGGGCAGAGGATGAGACAGTTTATTACCAGCCTATAACGGATATTTTTCTGGATGTCAAAGAACTTTCCATGAGCGTCGGAGATCAGGTAACGCTTCCGCTTACCTGGCTTCCGGCTGAAACTCCCGCTGTGTTTTTGAAGTGGTATACAGATGATAAAACGGTCAGCATCGATCCCGGGTCTCTCACAGTCACTGCTCTTTCAGCGGGAAAGACCCGCCTGTTGGTGGAAAGCAATTCCGGATTTGCCTGGGATTACTGTGACATCACCGTGACCGGAAGCGAAGCCAAAAGTGCCGCGGAGAAAAAGGCCGGAACAGAGCTGGTCACACTGTCTGATTCGGCACGAGAAAAAATCAAGGCAGATACCATCCTTCACTATCTGGATTTTCTCGAAAGCTCAAGTTTTACTCCGGAAGATTTTGCCGCGCTGTCGGAAAGGCATTATAATCTGACCGCGGTCGTAAGACCGGGGACAGTCTCCGCTCAAAGCAGACTGGCGGCTTCTCTGGGCATGGAGAAAACACTGGAACTTCCGGATTTTTCCGCCGTCAGTTTGTATGGGACCCTGGGACAAATACTGGAATATGCGGAGAACAACGCTGATTTGATTCGGATTTTTGAATTTGAACCGATGACACTGGATGATCCGGCCACTGAGCAGGAATACGGGACCACGGCTAAGAGCATGAACCTGAAAGATAATGTAGAGGAATTGACTTCCGTAAGCACAGCCCATGGTCTTGGCTTGAAAGGGGATAATGTTGTTATTGCCGTTATCGATTCCGGCCTGAATAAAAATCACGAGCAATTCATGGGCAGGGTCATTGATGAATATTGTGCCGGTCTCGCTGACGATGATTGGCATCCATCCTGTGACGAAGGATCTTCGGAACCGACCAACTCTCGGATCAAAGAGGAATACAATCACGGATCTCATGTAACCGGGATCGCTGCCGGACGCGACGGGATCGCGCCGAACGCGAAGATCATTTCCATTAATCATTCAGTCGAGTCTTGTGAGGAAAATGAATGTTACCGCGACATTTATTTCAGTATCTGGGAGGTCAGCCAGTATCTCGCTGACTTACAGAAAAAGTATAAGACAGTGGGAAAGCCGCAGATCGCTGCAGTCAATATCAGCTTCGGTGGTACCATGAAGTCTTTTTCGGACAGCTGCGATGAAAAATATGAGGAGTATAAGGAAGCATTTGACATTCTCCTGGCAAACGATATCATCCCTGTCACCGCCAGCGGGAATACCGGATTTGCGGAAGGTGTCCAGCCCTATGGGTGTGTATCCGGCAGTTTAACTGTCGGCGCGCTCGCGGACAGCCCTGATCCGACGATCCGCGGCACTTCCAGTCATGGCCGAAGGATCGACATTCTTGCGCCCGGAACGCATATCTGGTCTGCTCTTTTGGTCGATGACGGCAAGGAAGATACGGTCTGTTCGGGGATCAATTGTTATGGCAGCAAAAACGGCACATCCATGGCGGCTCCGATGGTGACCGGCGCGATCGCCATTCTCAAACAGGCTGATCCGAGCCTGACGGCTTCCGAACTTAAATCTCTGCTCATCAGCATGTCCACGAAAACAGCGAATTACCGGTTGAAAAACAACTTGTATCCCGCCATGACATTTGCGTATGACAAACCTGTACTGGATTTTTCGGAAATTGAAAAACACATTTCTCCGGCACCGCGGCCGGAGCCCGATCCTCACTTTTGGCCTTCCGATATGGAAGTCCTTCCCCGCACCGGTTTTTCTGCGGCGTGTTCGCTTAGCTCGAACACCATGCCAAAGGATCTGAAATATGGATCTCCGGATATGATCCTGGAGATACCTTCCCTCGGTGTCTCATCGGAAATCGTTGAAGTGCCTGTTTGGGAAAATGAGTACGCGGTCACATGGCTCGGTGATTCTGTGGGCATGCTGGAAGGGTCCGCGCAGCCCGGGAAAGGTACGGTCATTCTGGCGGCACATAACCATCTGAACGATACCGAAAGCGGTCCGTTTGCTCTGCTCGGTTCCATGGAAGAGGGAGAGAGAGTTTTCATCCGTGACGGAAACAATGACCTTCATACATTTATCGTTTACGCGAATGCGAAAGTTTCTGAAACCGATTTCGAAACAGTTGATCAAATTGCGGCATCTTTTGAAGACACACTGATCATGATCACCTGTGAAGACGAAATGATTTCAGGCGGATATGCAAACCGCCGCGTTGTCTTTGCCAAACCGGTGGATAGTAAGAGGTAGAAAGTAAGCTGTCAATAAAACAGCGGATTGAAAAATAATTCAGCATCTCTGATATTAAGGGGCTGCGTCATATAAAAAGGCGCAGCTATTGTATGACAGGCTGACAATGCTCGATAGTGTAAGTCCGCTGAGTTAAAGCATCCGACTTGTTTTGAAATATACAATTAATCCTGGCAGTTATTCTTTCGTTGAATAAGTCGAAAAAATAAGGGTTCCCGGGTAAGCAGAAAATTTTCCTTATCAGATTCCTTTCCCTCCTGCTTGATAATATGAGAAACAGGATAAAATAAAAAATCACTCAATAAATTGCGCCTGATGAGATAAAGAACTATGGAGCTTGAAATTACCCGTTTTCACGAAAGAGATATCGATGTTGTATTTGAGATACAGCGGGCTGCATACAAGCCGTTGTATGAAAAGTACCATGATACCGGTTTATGTGAAGGAACAGTCAAGCAGGGAGAGGTAAGTGAAATTTAATTCTTTAATTCCTGAACTAACGGTATCAGACATTGATCGGACCAGAGATTTCTATGTGAACATTTTACAGTTCAAAGTGGAGTATGAGCGGGTTGAAGACAAGTTTGTATTTCTCTCATATGAGGGCAATCAAATGATGTTTGAGCAGGAAAACGGCTGCTGGAGTGTCGGACCGCTTGCGTATCCGTATGGACGGGGAATTAATTTTGAAATGACAGTCTCCGATGTCGAAAGCCTTTATAAACGCGTTTTAGATTTCGGAATCAGACCTTTCCGGGATATGAAAGTAAGCCGGTATAAAAGCGGGAACACGACTATTGTTCAAAAAGAATTTTTAATCCAGGATCCTGATGGATATCTTTTGCGGTTTACGGACTGACCTATCGAATTTCGGAGATCATTTATGAAGAGTGCAATAACATCAAAACCGAACGAATTTCATTTGGACAGATTATGGTGGTATCTGTTTCTGATTATCCTGCTGTCTGCATTTTGTTATATCACCCTGGACGTATTGCTGCTTCCGTATTCGATTGAGTACAGCGAAACAGGGAAAATGACAGCCGGTTATTTTCTATATGCAGCGATAGGACTGTTATTATCAACTCCGACACCTTTTGCAGCGGTTCTGATTATTTCTCTATTTATAGAAAAAATCGGTATCAGGCAGATGTTCCGTAATATTTTCCGCACTGAGAACAAATTGAAGACTGTCTTGATTACAGGCGGGTTTTGTTTGCTTGCTTTTGTTTACGCAATACTGTTCGGAAAGCCCAATGGCTCGCCCTGGTATATGTTCCCTCTCGGTTTCCTGATCATGATACCGTTTGTCGGTATCGCTGAAGAAACCGGTTGGCGGGGTCTATTACAGCCGGAATTTGATAAAAGAATGTCATATCCATTCTCGGTTCTTCTTACCGCCGCGATTTGGTTCGTCTGGCATTTTCCTGTGTTTATAGACCCAACATCAAACCATTATGGTGACAGTATCATCGGATTTGGAATCACGATTTTTATCTGGTCGTTTGCTTTGGCTGCAATATATAAATGGACAAAAAGCGTGATCGCCTGTGCGCTGTATCATACTTTTATTGACGCGATTGGTGCGGTTTATGATTGGAACGCATTATTTGACGGCTTCCCGGGAAATGTATCGACAAATGTTTACCGGAGCATTTGGCTGACAGTATCTTTTGTCTTATGGCTTATAGCAGATAAGAAAGAAAAATATGCAGCGTCATAAATTTCAAATTACAAAGGATGCCCGGAAATGAGAAAAATGGTTCTCGGCCGGCATGATAGCCCGACCGATATAAGGTCGGATAAAAGAGAGGATGAAAAATGATTCAAATCGGCGGAAATGAGAGAAAGATCGTCGTCATTATTGCTGTAATCATAGGCCTTCTTTTGATTACGGGACTTCTTGCGAAACAAAAAATGAGCAAACCTAATAGTAAAACTGCAGAAGCATCAGGAAGGATCGAGATCAGGGGATTTGACTGGGGACCGGCGATAGCCAGGGTAATTATTAAGTTCCCTCACGATCTGAAAAAAGATCAGATTCTTTCCGCTGATATGTTTCAGGTAAAGGAAAAAAAGAAAGGCAATAAATCTGCCGTTTCATCTGAAAGAAAAATTACGGATCTTTATTTTTCTGATGAAAACGGGAACCGCGCTGCTCTCGCTGATACAGAAACCGAGCCATCCTTTATAACATTGGAACTTCAATACTCACCTGAAGAAGGCTCTCCGTTTTATTATGATCCGACATCGTTCAACTATTGGTACAAGTCATATTCGATGGAAATAAAAATGCGGAAGGGAAAGACACTTCTGCTTTCGAATAATGCAGAGATTGGTTTGGAAACGATAAAGATATCTTTTGCGGGAAAAGCAAATGAATCTGTTATTTTACCGGAAACGGAAAAGGTAAATACTTCCCGATCTTTCACGGGAAAAGACGGAAATAAGCTTACATACGCATCATTTGTGCCGGATGATGCTTCAGCGGATAATAAGAGGCCGCTTGTGATCTGGCTGCACGGAGCAGGTGAAGGTGGGACAGATCCGTTGATCACTCTTTACGGGAACAAGGTTACTGCACTGTTCAGCGAAGAATTCCAGAATACGATGAATGGCGCATATGTACTTGTTCCGCAGACTCCGACGATATGGAAGTTAAATGAGAAGGGAGAATATTTCTCAACTCAATATCCGGGAGAGCACTCCTTTTATCTTCACGATTTAAAAGAGCTTATAGATGAATATGCTGATTCGAATCATGTAGATAAAGACAGAATAATCGTCGGCGGATGCTCAAACGGCGGATTTATGACAATGGATCTGATATTGAATTATCCCGATTTCTTTGCGGCTGCATATCCGATTTGTGAAATGTACGAACCAGAATTGATTCCGGATGAGAAATTAGAAGGAATTATAAATCTTCCGATGTGGTTTGTTTTTGCCCGTAATGATAATACGGTTGTTCCTTCTATGTATGAAGAACCTCTTCTTCAGAGGTTGAAACAACTCGGAGCGGGGCAAAATCTGCATGTATCGGAATTTGCTGATGTTCATGACACTTCAGGTCTTTATTATAAAGACAACGAACCATATCAATATTACGGTCACTTTTCATGGATATATTTCTTTAATAACGATTGTTTTGACGGGGATCTGTCTTTGTGGCAATGGCTTTCTGAACAGAAACGTGATTGATACAGTGTTTTACCGGAGATTTTACGATTTTGGGCAGGTATTGAAACGATACAAATATGTTATAAGAAAGATGAATAACTGAATAAATGATTTCCTTCTTTTATGGGAAAACAGAAAGAAGATGTATTATGAAAGCAAAAATATTATTATTTTTATTGATTTTCGCGATTTCGGCGGTTTCTGCCGCAGCACAGTCAGCCTCCGTTCTCGGAACGCAGCGGGAGGATATTATCTTTGCCGAAAATGGGACCGATGAACTTGTGAAGTGCTATTCAAAAAACGCGATCGTCCGTCTTCCGGAAAATCCGGCGGCTGAGGAAAAAATCAACACGGCGCTCGCGGAAATTGAAGATCAGCTTATGCATGACTGCCGGGGCCTTTTCAGCGAACAGGAAGAGATCCTGAAAAATTATGGCTCTGACAGTGAATTTCAGCGGCCCATGTTCACCATGGAAATGCGGAGTGAACTGACTCCTCAGCGGATCTCGGGCGGCATCGTTTCCTTTGAGACTGTAGATTACATGTACAGCGGAGGCGCTCACGGGATGTATGGTGTTAACGGAAAGACCTTTGACACTCTGACGGGGGAGGAGCTTACGCTGACATCGCTTTCCGGTGAGCCGGAAGCTTTCCGTGATGCCTGCGTCACGGAAATGGTACGGCAGGGACTTCTCATGGAGAACCTTTGGTTTAAAACTGCCGACGAGCTGCGCCCCGCAATGGAAGTCATCGCAGACCGGGAAAGCTGGTACCTGACTGATACAGGGATCGTCTTCCACTCTTCTCCCTACGAACTGGCTCCCTATTCCGAAGGCGCGCTGGAATTTCTCATTCCCTACAGTCAGCTCCCGGGACTGAAGTATTGACGTTTTCCCCTGTTTTTGGGCTTAATAGGACAGTGGGGCAGAAAGAATTTCTGCCCCACTTTTGGTGTTTACCATATTCTTATCAGTTTTTTTTGATATAGGTTATAGCGCAGGCATTCCTTCCGACATGGGCGCCGACCGTCGCTCCTACCGGGACGATCTGCCGCTCTTCGATCGTGAATCCTGCCTGTCTGATTTTGTCAGCAAGCCGGATGGCATTTTCTCTTTCATATGAATACATCACGTAGATAGGATGCTTTGGATCAGGCGGTTCCGCGAAGAGTCTTCCCACCACATAACTGATCGCATTCCGCATCCCGATATGTTTGGAAATAATGATCGGTTTTCCGTTGGTTCCGAGAGAACAGTGCATGATCGGTTTGATATGTCCGATTTTTGCGATACGATACGTTCTGCCGGATAATCTGCCGTTTTTAACCAGATATTCCATCGTATCCATGATTGTGTAGATCGCTGCTCTCTTTTTGAGTTCTTCAAGGGCATCGAAAATGGTTTTCCCATCCATGCCGGCATTTCTCATCCGGACAGCTTCTTCCACCAACAGCCGCTGTCCGCCGGTACAGGTCAGAGAATCAACAAGCCAGATCCTGTCATAATTTATGAGATTCTTCACCATGACAGCCGTTTGATAATCTCCGGAAATACCGGAGGACAAAGGAATATAAACTACTTCATCATTGTTTTCTTTTGCGCTTGAAAACAGTTCTTCAAAAAGGGCAGGTGATGGCTGAGATGTTTTCGGAAAGTTTTTATCAATCTCTATCCTTTCGAAGAATTCTTCTTTTGTTATGGATATATTTTCAAGATAGGTGTTTTCGCCGAAACTGATGGACATAGGCAGACAGGTTATATTCATCTTCTTAAGCTCATCCAGCTCAAAATCAGCTGCCGAATCAGTTGCAATAATAACCATTTTCTCGCTCCTTAATTCAAAGCAAATTTCTTCCATTTCTGAATTAAAGAAATTGTATCATTTTTCTTTGTTTATGTCGAATTCTATAATTTTGAACAGAAACTCATTCTGACTTCCGCATCCATATGGTACTGAATATCATAATCCGGTCCGCTGCCGCCGGGCCCCGGCAGCTTCCATGCATTACAAAGGTAACATGTCATGGTGAAACCGGAATAATTCTGTTATTGCAGGTTTCTTTATTTGATGTTATAAACATATATAAAAGGACAGACTTATGAAAGCGGAAAATCTCGAAAAGATCATTGAACTGCGTCACCGGCTGCACAAATATCCGGAACTCTCCGGAAAAGAAACCGAAACGATCCGGATGCTCAGCGAATTCCTTCGGGAAAATACGTCGCTTGAGATCATCAGACGGGATGGCTGGTTTTACGCAGTGAAAAACGGAAGCTGCGGCATCTCTCCGATCGCTTTCCGTTCGGATATGGATGCGCTGCCGATGGATGAAGGGATAGATATACCATATGCATCAGTAAATCCGGGAGCTGCGCATAAATGCGGGCATGACGGGCATTCAGCAGCGCTGTGCGGACTGGCTCTGGAGCTGGATCAAATGACGGTCCGGAGGACGGTGTATCTGATTTTTCAACCCGCAGAGGAAATCGGTCAGGGCGGAGAAAAATGTGCGGAACTCATCGATGAGAAAGGAATATCGGAAATATACGCTTTCCACAACCGCAGCGGATTCCCTGAAAAGAGCGTCATCTTCCGCAGAAATCTCACACAGCCCGCATCCGAAGGACTTCTCATCCGCTTTCAGGGGAAGACATCCCATGCCAGCGAGCCGGAACTCGGGAAAAATCCGGCAGCCGCCCTTGCGGAATTGCTGTTGTATTCCCAGGATCTCGTTGCCGGACTCCGGGACGGGATGACGCTTTGTACTCCTGTCGGTATGCAATGCGGTACGGATGACTTCGGTATCTCCGCGGGGGATGGACATGTATCCTTCACGCTTCGGGCTGAAAAAGAGCCTGTGATGTATCGTATGGAAAAAGCCCTCCTTCAGCGGGCAGCGGAATTAGCAGAGCGGGAGGGACTGGTACTCAGCCATGAGATCAGGGACCGGTTTCCTGAGACTGCCAACCATGACTGTGCCATCGAACGGGTGATCGGAGCAGCCTCAAAGCTGGGGCTGCAGTGCGTTGAAATGCGAGAGGTCTGGCGCGGTTCAGAGGATTTCGGCTATTATCTCAAAAAGTGTCCCGGAGCGATCTTTTACATCGGGAACGGTGAATCCTGGCCTCCGATCCACACCCGAACCTTTGACTTCAATGACAGCATTCTGGAAACCGCGGTTGATATGTTTCTGACCCTGGCCTCTGAGGCCTGACGGGCAGTCTGTGCATTTTTCTGCGGCATTGCCGGGGAAAATTCTGGCTGTTCCCGGCAGCGGCAGGGTTTATGGTTGTAAATTTCAAAATAAATTGGGTGAGGATGGTATGAGGAAAATTATTATTGATACGGATACCGGATCGGATGATGCAGTCGCCATCATGATGTGTTTACTGGAGCCATCTGTAGAAGTGTTGGCTCTGACCACAGTCAGTGGTAATGTACCGGTTGAACAGGCAACGCTGAACTGCCTGATGTCCGCAGAGATCGCGGTCGGGAAAGAGAATGTTCCCCCGGTTTATGTAGGTGCGGACAGACCGCTGATCCGCAGTCGTGTACATGCCAGAAATGTCCATGGAAATGACGGCATGTCCGATTGTGACCTGATCCATCCGACTGTAAAACCTGTTGAAGATATCTGTGCCTGTGACGCAATCATTGACCTGGTAAAGAAATTCCCGGATGAGATTGAAATTGCCGTGATCGGTCCTGTTACCAATCTCGCTCTGGCTATGATGAAGGATCCTGAGACCATGAAGCATCTGAAATGCATCTGGACGATGGGAACCTGCGGGTTTGGACGCGGAAATACTACCCCGGTGAGTGAATTCAATGTCTATGCAGATGCCGAAGCTTATAAAATAATGATGGATTTCGGTGTGCATGTCTATGTCGGCGGATATGATTTGTGTACAAGCGCGGCAGCCTGGTTTGATGATGACACAAAACGCTTGCTGGACAGCGGAAAAGAAGCTGCGCGGTACGCAGTGCTGTGTAACGAAGCTCTTGCGCGTTTCTGCCTTGCGATCGGTGGCGAGAGGAGAATCGACCTTCCGGACGCAGTTTCCCTGGCACCGATGTTATGGAGTGATGTGATCGTTAAAGCAGTGCCGTGTGTTTCCCATGTATGCACAGAGCACAACGAAACATATGGCCAGGTAATTTTCTATGACGGAGGGATGCTGGCAGGAATGGGTCCGGGATTTGATGCCGGATATTATGGTAAAAAGGAACCTAACTGCACGGTTATCTCTGAAATCAACAACGTTCTTTATAAACAGCGTTTGGAAGCTCTTCTTACAAAGGATTGAACTTTTTCGATATATATGAATAAAGAATGATATCGAAATATTACGCAAGGCTTTTTGTGTTCAAAACGATAAATTTCGTGTATATCACAGCAGTTTTCTTGATAACTGTCAGACAATCAAAATAATAATCCCGCGGCTTGGTGCGGGATTATTATCAAACAAGCAGGTATCCGTTTATCGCGAAATCAAATTCCGTTCAAAGCGCGCGGACCAGTTTCGCCATTTCCTCCGTGCAGTGTTCCGCCTGCGGAAATTCGCCCGTATGCTCCCAGAAGGCATGAGCCATTCCGTTATAGCGGAGAAACCGCACCGGGATCCCGGCTTCCGTTAGTTTCTGACCGAAAAGTTCATCCTGTATGCGCAGATAATCATATTCTCCCACAGCGATCAGCGTTGGCGGGAAACAGCTGTAATCACTCACTTCGCCGACAGAAAACCTTGGATCATGGATCTGTTCCGGATGTTCGAGATATAAAGCGGATGTGAACGGGACCATATTCCGGATATCATTGATGAATTCCATTTTGATCTCAACATTTTCCCGCAGATCGTATTGATCCAGGCTCCATCCGATTTCCTCTTCCGAAAGATTAAAAGCAGCCGGATAAAGCAGCATCTGCAGTTTGATGAGTTTTTCTTTATCCATCACACAGCAGGCAGCTGAGAGATTGCCGCCCGCGGAATCACCGGAAACAGCGATTTTTTCCGGATCAATGCCCAGTTCCGCCGCGTGGGCATGCACCCAGCGGACTGTCTGGTAACACTGATTGACATGAGACGGGAACTTGTGTTCAGGCGCCAGATCATAATCCACGGAAACCACGACCGCATCCGCGCGGTCGGCAAGCTCTTTGCAGGCGTTTTCGATCACACGCGCGGTGCCGCCGAAAAATCCGCCGCCATGAATATAAACCACGGTAGGTTTCGGTGTTGCACCGTCTGAGGGCGTATAGATCAGGATCGGCAAATCTCCGGCATCTGTGTTTATCACCCGGATATCGGTGGTAACACCATGGCTCAGATCCACACTGACGCATCCCATGCTTGTACGTATGGCATGAATTTCAGCCGCGGTCAGGTTCGCCGGATCTTTGATGTTCGGTCCGGTCGGTTTCACACGAAACCAGTGTTCTTCCCGGGAATCAACAGCACCGGGTTCATCCGTTTCCGGTACCGGTTTCACACAGATATCCAGTGTACCTTTGCGGATGATCTCACTCTTTTCCCGAAGGACCTTGAGACATTCATTGTAATTCATCAGGCCTCCTTATTTGTTGGTGTTATATTTCCGCATATCGATGGCGACCGCGATGATGATGATCAGCCCTTTGACAACCCACTGCCAATAGGAAGACAGTCCGATGAAGGTCAGCCCGTAATTGATCACGTTGAAGATGATCACACCGAGAAAAACTCCGACTACGGAACCGACACCGCCGGTCATGGAACAGCCGCCGACAATACAGGACGCGATGGCATCCATTTCATAGCCGTTCCCGTAGGAACTGTTAGCGGATCCGGTCCGGGCAGCTTCCAACGCGCCGGCTAACCCATAACAGGCACCTGCGAAAGCGAAGGTGATCATCTGGATCTTGAAAACATTGATCCCTGATACCCGGGCAGCTTCCGGATTGGAGCCGACGGAGAAAATCTCACGCCCCAGGCAGGTTTTTGTGAGCAGAATATGGACGATAATACACATCCCCAGCGCGAAAAAGACAATGATCGGAATTCCGTTGATGTTGCCGGACCCGAGATTGGTGAAGCTTTTCAGAAATCCGCCGAGAGGCTGTGAATTATTCGGCGGTTTGTTGCACAGCAGCAGGTTCGTGCCGTAAACAACCATCATCCAGCCTAATGTTGCCAAAAAAGCGGGAACCTTCAATTTCGATACGGTGAACCCGTTGAGCAGACCGACGATCAGGCCGACCAGAACCGCGGCAAAGATTGGTACGATCGGAGGTAATTCGGGAATATTCCAGAATTTGATGTAATAATCAGCCTTCTGTGCCAGAGAACCCGCGACAACTGCCGTGAGGCCGACGGTACGGCCGCCGGAAAGGTCTGCTGAGCCGGAAATCAGGATGAACAGACATCCCAGAGCCACAATAATACGTGTCGAACTCTGCATCAGAATATCGCGAAGTACACGCCAGGAGAAAAACTTCGGCGACATGGTGCCGATGACCACGATCATCACGATCATAATCAGAAACAGCGCATAATTCGACAGAATTTGTTTGATATTGATTTTCTTAGTATTCATTCGCTACGCCTCCAAAGGCTGATAAGTACTGGCAAGGTACATGACCTTTTCATCGGTCGCTTCCGCGCCATCCAGAATTCCGGACAAATGACCTTCACACATAACAGCGATGCGGTCGGACATGCCCAACAATTCCGGCATCTCCGAGCTGATCATAATTACGGCTTTGCCTTCCTGTGCCATCTGTTCCATCAGGCTGTAAATCTCATATTTTGCGCCGACATCAATACCGCGGGTCGGTTCATCCAGGATCAGGATCTGCGGGGTCAGCAGCATCCAGCGGGCAAGGACCGCTTTCTGCTGATTGCCGCCGGAAAGGTTCTGTATCTCAGCTTTAAGTCCCGGAGCCTTGATGTCAAAAGCTTTCATGTATTGATCCGCGTCCGCGGTACGCTTCCGGTTATCGATAAACGGACCGTTGGTATAAACGGAATAGTCCGCGGTCTGTTTGGCGATGGTGATGTTCTCCAGAACGCTGATCTTCGGGAAGATACCCGAAACGCGGCGTTCTTCTGTCAGCAGTGCCACATTGGATCGGATCGCGTCTTCCGGAGAGTGGATATCAATGTTTTGGCCGTCAATGAAAATTTCCCCGGATTCCTTTTTGCGCAGACCGAAGATTGTTTCAACGAGTTCCGTGCGCTGCGCGCCGACAAGCCCGCCGATGCCAAGGATCTCCCCCTTATGCAGGCTGAAACTGACATCCTTAAAGCTGTGAGGGTTCGCTGAGGTCAGATGACGGACTTCCATCTTGATGCCGCCCGGAACATGTTTCTTTTCGGGGAAACGATTGCTCATTTCACGGCCGACCATGCGTTTCACGATGGCATCCATATCCAGTTCACTGGCAGGCCAGTCACCGACGATCTGCCCGTCACGCATGATGGTCACATCGTCTGAGATATCAAGAATTTCATCGATCTTATGGGAAATATAGATGATGGAAACGCCTTTTTCCGTAAGACGGCGGATCAGCTTGAAGAGCAGCTCCGCTTCGACTTCCGTCAGCGAAGAGGTCGGTTCATCCATGATGATGATCTTTGCTTTATAGGAAACGGACCGGGCGATTTCGATCAGCTGACAGTGGGAGGTGGAAAGCGTCTGTACCTTTGCCTTGGGATCGATGGGAATTTCCAGATCATCCAGCAGGTCTTTTGTTTCCTTGTAAAGGCGCTTCCATTCTACGAAATGGATACCGAGCGTATTCCGGTACGGCAGCCGGCCGACCCAGATGTTTTCCATCACCGTCAGCGAACGCATTGGCTGCAGTTCCTGATGGATCATGGCTATCCCGTTCCGGAGCGCGTCCGCCGGACCGGAAAACACCACAGGCTGACCGTTGACAAAAATCTGTCCCTTGTCGGGCTGGTAAATGCCGAAGGCGCATTTCATCAGGGTTGATTTCCCCGCGCCGTTTTCGCCCATTAAGGCATGAACTTTTCCGGGCTTTACCGCGAAGGAGACATCATCCAGCGCCTTGACCCCGGGGAATGATTTTGTGATGTGTTTTAATTCAAGAATGTAATGGGAGTCTTCCATGGCATTCTTCCTTTTCATTCAAATAAACAGCCGGGAGAACTCCCCCGGCTGCTTTTTATTCGTAAAACTGGCTTAGAAAGCCGGATCGGTGATATCGTATGCAGCTTCTGCGAGGTTATCTTTGGTGATGCCTACGTAGTTGATCCAGATGCGGTGGCCTTCAACTTCGACGCCGTCCATATCCAGATTTTCGGTGGTGACTTCCTTGCCGTTTTCAAGCAGCCACATGGTCTTGTAAATGGCCTTGCCAAGTTTCACCGGGTTGTTCAGCGCGGTGACCAGCATGGTGCCGTCTTCAACTGCTTCGCAGCCGACAACAGTGGCGTCCACGCCGCAGACCGGGATGAAGGAAGCTTCATCCTGGAAGAAACCGCCGGCCTTCAGCGCTTCGATGGCGCCCAGAGCCATATCGTCATTGCAGGCGAAGACGACATCAATGTCATCACCATAGTTGGCGAGGAGGGCGGCAACCATTTCCTGTGCTTTACCGCGGTTGTATTCAGCGATCACTTCACCGCCGATGCGGTTTGTTTCGATGCCGGCTTCTTCACAGGCAGCGACAGAATATTCAGCGCGGACCTGGGTATCATAGTGCCAGGTAAAGCCGAGCAGCATGATGTAGTCCAATTTGCCGTTGCCGTTGCGGTCAGCTTCCGGATGGGATTTCCAGTAATCAGCTACTGCTTTCCCCATCATGGTACCGGACATTTCCGCGCGGGAAGTGACGAGGTACAGGTCTTCGTAGTTGGCAAAATCTTCATCGGACGGGGAGTCGGTGTTGGCGAAGATCATCGTAACGCCTTCTTCTTTACCCTGTTCGCAGATTTCGGAAATACCGGCGGTATTGATGTTGTTCAGAACAAGATATTTCACGCCGTTGGTGTACATGTTATTCAGGTTGTTGGTCTGAGTGGCGGCATCATTCATGGAGTCGGCATCGATGATGGTGATGGTGCCGTCAGCAGCAGCGGTGTTCAGCAATGTCTGGCGGGCATTCTGAATGAAGGTGTCCGCGAAGTTGTACCAGATCACGCCGGCAACCGGGGCGTCATCAGCGAAAACTGCCGGAACAATGGCCAGCATTGAAACAATAAGCATGAGCAGTAAAGCTTTTTTCATAATTAAACTTCCTTTTCCTTAAAATAATGTTATGTTCCCTAACATAACTGTCGGAGCTATTGTAATAAAGAAACACGAAAAAAATAAGAGTTATTTTTCATAAACAATGGTGTCAAATGTCATTATTTTTTTGATACATCCTGCAGGCGGGTTTCGCAGAGCCGCAAAGCAAAGATTTGTTTTGGGACAGTAAGTTTTTCCGGAGATATTGAAGCAAATAAGTATCCTCAGGATATAATTCAGTTGAAAAGAGCCTGTTTTGAAAAGGAAAGAAGCAAATGAAAAAGGACTACCAAAAGACACTGACCGCCTGTTATCTGGGGTTTATTACACAGGCGATAACAGCCAACTTTACCCCATTGCTTTTTTTGAGATTTCATACATATTACGGCATTTCTCTGGGAAAAATTGCTTTAATTCCCACAGCCTTTTTCATTACGCAGCTGCTGATCGATTTGTTCTGCGCCGTATTTGTGGATGCCATCGGTTACCGCCGCAGTGTGGTGCTTTCGGAGGTCACAAGCTGCCTGGGTTTGGCCGGTCTGGCGGTGCTGCCGGACCTGTTCGCGGATCCATTTGTCGGCATCCTGATCTGTGTGATCATTTACGCGATCGGCAGCGGACTTATTGAAGTCCTTTGCAGCCCTATTGTGGAAGCGTGTCCTTTTGACCATAAAGACGCGGTTATGAGCCTGCTGCATTCCTTTTACTGCTGGGGCTCGGTCGGTGTGATCCTGCTTTCTACCTTGTTTTTCGCTGTATTCGGAATTGAGCATTGGAAAATCATGGCCTGCGTCTGGGCATTGGTTCCCTTTTATAATATTTATAACTTTGCCACCTGTCCCATCGAGAGGCTGACCGAGGAAGGCAAGGAAATGACCGTTTTTGATCTCGCGAAGAAGCCATTGTTCTGGATGGCGGTTGTGCTTATGGTTTGTGCCGGAGCGTCCGAATTATCCATGGCGCAGTGGGCATCCGCTTTCACGGAAGCGGCTCTTGGGTTTTCGAAAACAGTCGGTGATCTGATCGGCCCCTGTTTGTTCGCTGTTATGATGGGGATCTCCCGTGTTCTCTATGGCAGGTACGGTGCAAAAATGAATCTGATTCGGTTTATGATCGGGTCCGGGATCCTGTGTTTGTGCTGCTACCTGACAGCATCACTGTCAGACAATCCCGTTTTTGGATTGATCGGATGTATATTGTGCGGTTTTTCTGTCGGGATCATGTGGCCCGGGACCATCAGCGTCACATCTCCACGACTTCCTGACGGAGGAACTGCGTTATTCGCGATGCTTGCGATGTCAGGTGATCTCGGTGGAGCCTTTGGACCCAGTTTAGTCGGTATGGCCGCTCAGCAGTCCGGTGATAATATGCGTTCCGGGATGCTGTTCGGATGTATTTTTCCTCTGATATTAGTCATTATCCTGTTGATTTTAGACAGGAGCCTGGTTAAGAAAAAAGACAGATAAAGTTATGACTTTTTATAGTAAAACTCTTGTATAGTGACACAGATAAATCTATTTGGTATAATTCATAAAAAGATTAAATCCTGGTGTTGAAGAAATTGTATTATATCAAGTATAATAATTCTAAAAATATTTCACGAATGGTTACCTGGTTGAGATGCTGGTAAAGCTAAGGTTTTTTGCGGAAAGTGATAAGCGAAATTTATGGGACAGATGGTCCCGGAAAAGAGGTATATCAGGCGGATAGAAAGACCAATATCGGGTTTCAGCTGTTGTGGAATTGTCTTCTGCCTGCTGCCCGGAACTGCTGATAAAGGAGAGTTTATGAAAAAGGCCGTTATATTAATTGTTTTATTATTATGCATTGCAATTAATGCTTATGCTCAGGATGCTGAGCCTGAGGTGTTCACATACGGAGAATGGCAATATCAGGCAAATGATACAGGCTTGACAATCACAGAATATACAGGAACAGCGAAGAATGTCGTCGTTCCTAATGAAATTGAGGGAAAGACTGTGAACGGTCTGGCGGAAAGCCTTTTCCTGAATTACATGAGTCTGGAAAAGGTGGTAATCCCTAACAGCGTAACAGTGCTGGGCAAATTTGTGTTTCAGGGATGCGGAAATCTTAAAGAAGTGGCTCTGCCGCTGAATATCAAAACGATCCCGGAAAGCGCCTTTGAGTATTGCGGTTCGCTGGAAACCATTGCAATACCCGGAAGTGTGACAAGCATTGCAAAGAAGGCTTTCAAGGACTGCGGTGCTTTGAGCATTATCAATTTGCCGGGAGAACTCTCATCAGTCGGTGAGTCTGCTTTTGAAAACTGCTCATCACTGCGAATCATTAATGTTTCCAGAAGCCTGTCGACTGTGAGCGCCAATGCGTTCAAAGGAACTGCCTGGCTTGAGGGTCAGACGGATGAATTCGTATTTATTGGACGCGGGATCCTGCTGCGCTATAACGGCGATGCCGCTCGTGTGGAGGTCCCCTACGGTACGGTTGCAATCGCTAATGCCTTTGACGGAAATGCGAAGGTCGAAAGCGTCTTTTTGCCGGATACCGTACGGCGGATCATGATGTATGCTTTCCATGACGCGGTGAACCTGACGAGCATCAACTTTCCTCAATATCTTACTACTATCGGAAGCGGCGCTTTCTGGGGATGCCGGCGGCTGGAGTCCGCAGATCTGCCTGAAAGCCTGACAAGTATCGGTTCCAATGCTTTCCGCGGATGCGAACGGCTGACAGCGCTCGCTTTCCCCTCAAAGGTAAAGAAAATTGAATCCTATGTGGGCGGCAGCTGCGCGTCGCTGACCGATGTGCGTATCCCCGCTGCCGTGACCTCGTTCCATAAAAATGCTTTTGCAAAATCTCCGAATGTCAACATTCAAATTGCAGCAGGGGCTGATGTTGAGCAGATCCTGATCGACAATGGCATTTCCTATACATACTATAACCAGCAGAATGACGACTTCATTTATAACTCTGATGGTGAAAGCGTGAATATCGTACGCTATATCGGCAATCTCTATGATGTCGAGGTTCCCGCGGAAATTGACGGCATGCCTGTGACTGCTATCGGAGTCGCAGCCTTCCAGAACAATCCATCCGTGCGTCGTGTGAAGCTGCCTTTGACTGTCAAAACCATTAATGACTGGGCTTTTTCTTATATGGATGACCTTCAGGCTGTTTCTTTACAGTCAGGATTGGAATCCATCGGTGCCAATGTCTTCACCGGCGACCCGGTTCTGCCTGAGCTAAAGCTGCCCGGGAGTCTGACAAGTATAGGTGTTAATCTCCTCGATAAGAACATATCGACAAAGCTTTGCGCGGTGGAAGGCACCATGAGTTATGACCAGCTGATAAATGATGGCTATTGGGTACTGCCGATGAACCAGTGCAGTCCCGATGAAGTGATGCTGGATCAGTGGGAAGTCGCGAATCTGACCGTTGGCATGACGGTCGATCCCTCTATGGTAGGGTCTATGAATACCCCATCCGCATTGCTTACTGCTCGTTATGGAGATAATATTGATGTCATCCGTATTCCAGACGGTACTACTGAAGTGACGGCGGATTTGATCAGCGGAGCCGGTTCCAATCTGATCCTCTCCGTTCCCGAGGGAGTGACTGCCATAGATCCCGCGATTCTCAGCGGCCGTATCATTACTATAGTCGGCCGCACGGGTACCTATGCCGAGACGTTCGCCCGGGAGAACAATGTCAAGTTTGTCGTTCGTGTGAACACCTGGCTGGGACAATAATTGACAGCAGAAGTCCTGATATTTCTTTGCATTGTAATGAGCAGAGAAGCAGAACCGGCTGAAATTTTTGAAACTTTTTACCAAATAAAAATGATCCGCTCATACCGATTATCCGGCAGGGCGGATTTTTACGTTTAAAAGTTACAAAACAGAGTCAGAAAATAAATATGGAATGATATGAATTTGTAAAAAATGGATATTCAGCAAGAGTTCAGAAGAGAACAAGAATCACTGTGTTGAGGTTATAGTGTGCATTATTTTTGATTTATTAATTAGAATTGATAATTATTTATGTTGACCGGTTTTCAGGAGTTACAGTTATGATTTATCCTATCATACACGATCCATTCTTTTTGTCGCAGAAATCAGAAACAGCCGATGTATCGGATAAACCTGTGATCAATGATCTTCTCGATACACTCCGTGCAAATCTCGACGGGTGTGTAGGCATGGCAGCGAATATGATCGGAATAAAGAAGAAAATCATTGTTTTCTGTAAGGGAAGCAGACAGATGGTGATGGTGAATCCGGAAATCACTGCGAAGTTTGGTGAATATGAAACGGAAGAAGGCTGTCTGTCTCTTTCCGGTGTACGAAAAACAAAGCGATATCGAAAAATCACCGTCAAATTTCAGGATCAGGATTTCAAATACCATATCGGCACCTATGATGGATTTACCGCACAGATAATTCAGCATGAGGTTGACCATCTGGAAGGTATTCTGATATAAGAGCAGAAGGATTGTGAAGTAAAATGGAATCTGAGGACCGGGATGGAAAATGGTCAGATGATCCAAAGTAAAAAAAATCTGACATAAGGAGATTGATATGAACAAGAAAGAAAATGGAGAACGTAAACTGACTGAAGCGGAGAAAATCCGTCTCGAAGCTTTTACTGAACAGGTAGCTGCTTTGGAAAAGGACGGATATGTAAAAACTGATCTGACGATCAGCGCTGACAAAGCCAATATCATCGGGCCGTTATATGGGTTCCTGACGGCACTGCCGTTTATCGTATTGTATTTTATTATCAATCCGCAGCCGTTGTTTTGGGGAAAACTCGGATTATTAAAAACGACGCTCCTGGTTATCTTTTATTTCGTTCTGGTTATTCTGCATGAACTGATCCATGGTCTCACATGGAGCCGGTTTACGAAAAACGGGTTCCGCAGCATCTCCTTCGGTGTTATCTGGCGCTCTTTGAATCCTTACTGCACCTGCAGTGAACCGTTGAGTAAAACCCACTATATGACCGGATCGCTGATGCCCTGGTTTGTTTTGGGAATCCTGCCGTGCATTGCAGCTCTGATCATACCCAGCGGGTTTCTGCTTTTTATCGGTGTAATCATGGTTTTGTCAGCGGGCGGAGATCTGCTGATTGTTCAGATGATGCTTGCCCGGAAGTCTGACGGCGAATTGTTGTTTCTGGATCACCCGACAGACATCGGATTGGTATGTCTGGAGAAAAAACAGCAGTAAGAAAGGTATGCAAACATTCCGTCAAACAGGAACCGTTTTGATGAACCGGATGGTATATATTTCAAATTATTTTCGAATATGTAAACGGCGGAAATTATGAACATCGCACTGGTGCAAAGCCGGATTTTCTGGGAAGACAGGGAAAGAAACCTGGCAAAAGCGGAAGAATATATTTCATGCAATCCCGGTACGGAATTATTTCTCTTCCCGGAAATGAGTTTCACGGGTTTCTCGATGAACACGTCCAAGACAGCCGATAGAGATCAGGAAACTGTCAATGCAGTAAGGAAAATAGCGGTTCAATACGGTGTTTCCGCGGGATTTGGCTGGGTTCGGCAAAATGGCGATAAATGTGAAAACGTATATACCATTTTGGATCATAAGGGACAAATTATATCGGAATATGTGAAAATACATCCATTTTCTTTTGCCGGAGAAGATAAACTCTTTTCCGGAGGAACAAATCTATCCGTATACAGAATCGGAAATATTCCGTTTACAACTTTTATCTGTTATGATCTGCGTTTCCCTGAATTATTCAGACAGGTATGTAAAGAAGTGCACGCTGTCATTATCCCCGCGAATTGGCCGGCAAAACGTGCTGAACACTGGAAGGCACTTCTGCGGGCACGCTCAATAGAAAATCAGGTATATATCTTTGCTGTCAATTGTGCCGGTGAAATGGATTCCCTTTATTACAGCGGGGACTCCTGTATTATTGATCCGAACGGAGATATTCTCATGAGCCTTTCAGGGAAAGAAGGCATTTTGAAGTTTGATTTTATTGATAATACGGATCGATACAGAAACGCATTCCCGGTTTTGAATGATATCAGATCTGACATTTTTTCAGTATAATATTGAAAAAGATATTATCCAAGATATTATCCGGACTGCTGCGGTACTTTGCGGCATTCTGTTATAATTTTTCGGCAAAGATTTTCACAGACAATTCAATTGAAAATATAAGCAGGATGGTATGTCAGATATAAATATTATTCAAATTAATCAGAATACCTGGCGTATAGAAGACCAGGACGTGCGTTTTTTTCTCCTGACCGGATCAGAAAAAGCTTTATTGATCGATTCCGGCATGAATGTCCATAACGCGAAGGATATTGCAGAATCTCTGACAGAGCTTCCGGTCAGCTTACTGAATACGCATTCGGACCGCGACCATATCGGCAGCAACAGCCAGTTTGAACACTTTTATATGCACCCGGCGGAGGAAGCCCATTATCGGGAATCCGGTGGCACAGGTGAGCTGATCCCCGTTATGGATGAAGATATCCTTGATCTCGGAAACAGAAAACTGAAGATCATTGACCTTCCCGGGCATACTCCGGGAAGCATTGCGGTTTTGGATACAGCCAACCGGGTGTTGATAAGCGGTGATCCGATTCAGGAGAACGGCAGGATCTTTATGTTTGGAAATCACCGTGATATGAGCAGCTATATCAAAAGCCTTGAGCGCTTGGAACAGTTCCGCGGCGAATTTGACGAGATATGGCCATCACATGCGGCTATTCCCGTTTCACCGGATCTGATACATAAACTTCGCGAGGGTGCAGCCGGTATATGTGAGGGGAAATATACCGGTGCGGATATTGAAATGTTCGGGAAAAAAGTTGTGTTATACGATATCGGTTTTACTGCTTTCTTATGCGATAAGAAATGAGCAGTTTGCGGTTCGTTTCTGATCGAATATTTTGATATAAAAGGATTCATTTAATTATGGAACAAAGCAATGCTAAAAATGTATTCTCCCGCCTTGGATTTGCTCAGGCAGCGGGAGGTGTCGCTGCAGCAATTTTGGGAAGATTGGTTCTGATGCCGCTTGTTACCGGAGAAAATCTGCAGAAGACTTTTGATGCAGTCGGTCCTTCAGGCCTTTTATTGATGGTTTATATCCCGCAGTTCATTTATCTGCTGGTATATTGGCTGATCGTAAGACCGATGCCCATAATGGATTGGCAAAAGGAAACCCCCGGCTTCAAAAAAATCGCCGAGATTTTCCTGATGATGTATGCCGTTTCGGGCGTGATCAATCAAATCGGTACTGCTATTACAAAATCCGCTCCGGCGGGAGGCACCATGCAGCTGGATTTACTCGCGAAGATGCAGACAACCAAACTCCCGATAGGGATCCTGATCCCTGTGGTCATAGGACCGATATTGGAGGAACTGATTTTCCGGAAGCTTATGCTCGACAGGACCAGAGGGTATGGCGAAAAGACTGCCATTATTTTTTCAGCGATCTGCTTCGGCCTTTTCCATGGGAACCTGACACAGTTCCTCTATGCAGGCTGTGTCGGTCTGTTCCTTGGGTATGTTTACTGCAAGACCGGGAAGGTCCTGTATACGATCATTATGCATATGCTGCTGAATGCCTGCAGTTCGGCGATCCTGTTGGTGCTTCCGATTCTTGAAAGCTCACATGCGGATGGCGCGGTAATCGCAATCATCGGATTGGGACTGATTTTGATCGTACTCGGTTTTATGACTGTTGCTGGGTTTATCCTTCTGATCAATTGGATCAGGAAGAAAAAGTTCATACTGGATGATTCGATGCCGGATCGTATTCCTGAGGGCGAGGTACTGAAAACCGTTTATCTGAACCCCGGGGTGATGGTGCTGTTTGCGGTTGAAATTTTGGGCATCATCGCCGATCTGTTCAACATTGATCTTCATTTGGGATAAAAAGACCGCAGTATTATTTCAAGGTCCGGACTTTTCCGTAAGAAAAATATATTTCAGCATCTGTGTGATGTTTATGCAGAGCTTCAGATACAAATAACAAAGACATCTCCTGCCTGAATTGAGCCGGAGATGTTTTTGATGTATGACGGGCATCCGGAGCGATTATGCGGATGTTCCCATTTTGCTGATTAATTCCGGTAAACGGTTTTACGGAACCTTTGACGTGATTCCGTTGCATTTTTGAAAAATGCGGATAGATTTCTGAATTATGTCAATGATCTCTCTTCCTGACGACTGTCTATGACGGTTTGAACTCATAAGAATATCCCTTGATTCACGGATGGCGTTAAACCGTCGGAATATGTCACCATTCATACTGTTCAGATGAAATAAAATAAGATATTTTTTTTTATTACAACCTGTGTGAAGGGAGATTTCTCTATGGCTAAGGGCAGTAAAAATAATGCACCCGGCAGTCTTGCGGTTGCGTTAGGTGTAGGTTTTGTATGGTTTACCAGCCAGTTTGGCGGCGGTTTTGCTTCAGGAACTCAGCTTTATCAGTATTTCATCAATTTCGGCATCTGGTGTCTGGCTACTCCCGCGATCGCGCAGCTGTTCCAGGCGTTTTTTCAATGGTATGCCCTGCGGTTTGCTTACGAACATAAGACAGTAAACTACCGCGACTTTTGCGATCAGTTTTATGGAAAATTCCGGGTAGTTTTTTCAAATCTTTATGAAGTTGTCTACCTGATGCTCATTCTGCTTGCCCCGTCCATTGCCTTCGCGACCGGCGGCTCAACACTCAATGAACTGACAGGGATCCCCTATATCATCTGTACTGTGATCGTGGGGATCCTTATTTATATCGTGGCACTTTTCAATACCGATATGATCCGCAAAGCGGCAACGATCGTTTCCTATGTGCTCATCATCGGTGTGCTGATCGTTTTTATTCCCAACATCATCGCCGAATGGGGCGACATTATGGATGCCATCCACCAGATGTCTGCCGGTGCGCTTCCTGTAGGCGCCTCAGGCCCTGGCGGGTTTGGCCCCGCACTGTGGAATTGTATTCTTTACGGGGCTTACCATGTCGCTTCCATTGGCCTTTACGTTGCTCACGCGCAGAAATTCACCGAAGAAAAACAATGCTTCACCAGTATGGCTTACGGGTTCATTATTAACGCTGTCGTGATCTCACTCGTCAACTTCGGCCTGCTGGCTGTCGCGATGAATCCGGAACTGCCGAACTACTCCGTTTATACGCTGTTGTTTGCGCAGCGCGGTGTGATCCCGGGTGTTCTGGCTCCGATGGTTTCCATCCTGATCATTATCGGCTCTGTATTCTCCGGTGTCAACATGATCACCGGCTTTGTCAACCGCGTTGTTACCGGCCTTGAGAAAAATGAATCCGAAGCGGACACACAAAAGAAACGCACTCTGCGCACCAGAATTACTGCTCTGGCATGCACACTGCTCACCTTCGGCATCGCCCAGTTCGGGCTGCTGCCGCTGGTTCGGAAAGGTTACAGCTATCTCGGCTTCGCCTGCATCGTGGTCATCGTGATCCCGTTCCTGATCCGTATGGTCCTTGAACTGCTGGGCGTTGTGAAGAAATAATTTGTCATTATATTACAAGGAGGTTTTTTATGAGTATCAGACAGGAGATCTATGAAAAACTCGTTGAACGGGCTTCCCAGCTTTTCGGAAAGAGCCCGGCAGAGTTTTCCGAAGATACCCGCTTCGTGGAGGACTGCAACGCGAAATCGACACAGTACTCCCAGATCACCACTTTTCTTGAGGATGAATTTGACACGGAAATCCCGTTCATGTCCTTCCGCCGCCAGGCTACCTTTGGGGAAGCTGTGGATTATGTGTTGACGGAATGCCTTGGTGAAGAGGCAGAAGCGGCAGCCCCAGCAGCCGCACCGGCACCGGCTCCCGCAGCCGCGCCTGCTTCCGGACGCCGCAAGGAGATTTTCGATAAACTCGTTGAACGCGCATCCCAGCTTTTCGGAAAAGCTCCGGAATCATTCTCTGAATCGACCCGCTTTGTTGAAGACTGCAATGCGAAATCCACACAGTATTCACAGATCACAACCTTCCTTGAAGACGAATTTGATACCGAGATCCCGTTCATGTCCTTCCGCCGTCAGGCTACCTTTGGCGAGGCGGTGGATTATGTTCTGACGGAATGTCTGGGTGAAGAAATTGAATCCGCAGCTTCTGCTGTACCTGCCGCAGCTGCGGCTCCGGCTCCTGTTCCGGCTGCTGCCCCGGCAGCTGCGGAAGAAGTTGAATCCTCCTCCGCAAAATCAGATCATGATGATGAACTGGCTCTCCGCGAACGCTTTACCCTGCGTGAAACCTTCCAGGGTGAAGAACTGGATGCGATCTATATGGTAGCCCGCAAACCGGTCGCAGTTGACCCGAGCGTTGACCTCGCGAACTCTGATGACCCGATGGCCCGCATGGGACAGGGGTTCTGCCCGGCATTCAACCAGCGGGTTTATGAATGCGCTCCCGGCATCCTCTGCGAACAGGATGTGCCGGTGAAGATGCGCGACGGTGTTACCATCTACTGTGACATTTACCGTCCAAAGGATGAAAGCCAGAAATATCCTGCCATTGTCTCCTGGTCCTGGTTCGGCAAACGCCCGGGTGAAGGTATGAGCGAATGGCAGATCATGGGCGTACCGCCCCATACCGTTTCCAAATTCGCGAAATTTGAATCCCCGGATCCGATGTACTGGTGCTACCAGGGCTACGCTGTCGCGAATGTTGATGTCCGCGGCGCCGGCCACTCCGAAGGCAACGTCCACATGTTCACTCATCAGGACCGCGAAGACGGTTATGACTTCGTGGAATGGCTGGGTGTGCAGCACTGGTGCAACGGCAACGTCGGTATGGCAGGAAACTCCGGTGTAGCGATGCACCAGTGGGGTATCGCTTCCATGCAGCCGCCGCACCTGAAGTGCATCGCCCCGTGGGAATGCACCACCGATCTTTACCGCGAATCCTTCTATGAAGGCGGCGTTCCGGCTCTTTCCTTCAACAAGTTCATTTCCGCCCAGGTTACCGGGACCGGCGGCGTTGACAGCCAGGTCGACATGGCTGTGAAATATCCGCTGATGAACGGTTATTGGGAAGACAAACGCCCCGATTTCTCCAAGGTCATCTGCCCGGTTTACCAGACAGCCGGTTTCTCTCATTTCCATCTGCGCGGTTCTGTACAGGCCTTCCGCAAAGCCAAGACCAAGCTGAAGTGGCTGCGTGCCCACCGTGATTTCGAATGGCCGGATACCTATCAGCCGGAAAATCTGGAAGATCTGAAGCGCTTCTATGACCGCTATCTGAAGGATATCCACAATGGTTGGGAAATGACCCCGCGTGTCCGTCTTGACATTATGGATGCCTATGACTGCGATTATCAGGTTCGCCGTCCGGAAAATGAATTCCCGCTCAAACGCACGGAATACAAGAAGTTCTATTTCGATGCTTCCGACCCGAACAACCTGACCATGCGCGATGAACCGGTCTCCGTGGAAAGCTCTGTGGCTTATGACGGGAACACCGGTCAGGTCGAATTCGATATGACCTTCAATGAAGATACCGAACTTACCGGTTACATGTACCTGCATCTGTTTGTTGCTCCGGAATCCTACAACGATATGGATATGTTCGTCAACATCCAGAAGGCCGATGCGGACGGTAACTGGATCCCGTGGTATACCCTCGATGAACCGCATCCGGGTGCCTGGGGCAAGTGCCGTATTTCCCATCGTGAACTGGACCCGAAAGAATGCCAGACGATCAAGGACCTTATGGTGCAGCCGGTCATGGCACACCGCCGTGAACTCAAAGTCCAGCCGGGTGAGATCGTCCCGGTCGATATCGAGATCGTACCGAGTGCCCGTATCTGGCATAAGGGTGAAAAACTCCGTGTTCAGATCGCCGGCCGCTACATCCGTGAAGGCTGGTTCGAACCGCTTGCCTGGGATACCGACAACCATGGCCGCCAGATCATCTACACCGGCGGACAGTACCAGTCCTTCATCCAGGTACCGGTGATCCCTCCGAAGTACAAAGCCGGAGATTACGTTTACAGATAAAAACCATCCATGCCGGAACAGCTTCCGCTGCTCCGGCATGTGTACCTGACAGGGAAGGAAGTCTCTCATGATCATCGGGATCGGTACGGATCTGTTGAAAAAAGACGGTATTTCAGATGCTGTCTTACAGGCCGGTGATCCGTTTCGGGAAAAAACATTCACCCGGAAGGAACTGGATCAGGCACAGGAAAGACCGGTCCCGGGAGATTACCTTCGCTGTCGTTTTGCAGCCAAGGAAGCTGTATTCAAATCCCTTGGGGCAGATCCGGAAAGCGCCCGGCTCAATGAGATCGAGATCCTCGATGATGAGAGAGGCGCTCCGCATGTAACACTTCACGGCGCACTCAAACAGCACGCCGTCATGAAAAAGATCCATGCCGTGCATGTCAGCATCAGCTATGATGGCGATTATGCACAGGCATTCGCCATTTCTGAGGGATAACGGTTTCGTTTCCCCGAAAGGAAAGCAAAATGTCACTTATTGAAACCCTGATCGAAAAAGCAAAACAATCTCCGAAACGTGTCGCGCTGCCCGAGTGCGAAGCTGACAAAACCCTGCTGGCTGCCCGCCGAGTCAAAGATGAAGGGATCGGTATCCCGGTCCTTGTGAACGATCCCGCGGTTATCCGGGAGACAGCTGCCCGTGTCGGTGTCAGCGTTGACGATATGGAAATCGTCGATATCGCTGATGAAGAATTCAAGGCTCAGGTCATTGCAAAATATATGGAATACCCGGCTGATAAACGCCAGCTTTCCGAAAAAGGTGCCCGCCGCAAGATGGGCAATCCCATGTATTACGCGATGATCATGGAAGCTGCCGGTTTTGTTGACTGTACCTTCTGCGGTCACGTCAATACCACCGGAGACGTCCTGATGACAGCCATGCAGGCGATCGGTATGCAGGATGGTGTGGATGTTCCTTCCATCTTCGCGCTCACTGAGATCCCGAATTTCAAGGGCTCTGAAGGAAATCTGCTCGCCCTTGCGGACTGCGGCCTGAACCCGGAACCGAAGGCTGATGACCTGGCATCCATCGCTATCGCCACCTGCGATAATGTCCATGCCCTGATGGGCTGGGAACCCCGCTGCGCTTTTCTGAGCTTTTCCACTCTTGGCAGCGGTACTGCCGAAAGTGTCGACAGGATCAACGAAGCGATTCGTATCGTCAAAGAACGCCGCCCGGACCTGAAGGTCGATGGTGAATTCCAGCTCGACACAGCTGTCGTTCCTGAAGTTGCGGCCAAAAAGGTGAAGAAAGAAAGTGAAGTCGCTGGAAAAGCCAATGTCCTGATTTTCCCGGATCTCAGCGCTGCCAATATCGGCATCAAGATGATCCAGATTTTTGCCGGCGGAAAAGGATACGGTCATACGCTTTCCGGCTTCAACAAACCGGTCGCTGACTCTTCCCGCGGCTCTTCTGTTGAAGAGATCGTCGGGGATATCGCGATGGTGATCATCGCTGCAAAATAGGAATCGTTTGAGATCTGACGGATAGAAAAGAAAGGAGCAAGCCTTAATGGGATATAAAATTTTTACTCTGAGCCCCGGTTCAACTTCGACAAAACTCGCTGTTTTTGACGGCGAAGAAAGAATTTTCAAAGCCAATGTTCAGCATGACCCGGAAGTTTTGAAAACTTTTGCCCGTGTCAGTGAACAAAAGCCTTATCGTGTTCAGACCATCCTTGACGAACTGGAAAAAGCCGGCATCAGCATCTCCGAAATGGATGCCTTCGCAGCTTACTCCGGCGGACTGGTCTCTACGCCCGGCGGTATTTTCCCGGTCAATGATAAGATCCTGGACGACTGCACTTCGGGCCGTCTGATGGAACATCCCGCTATTCTCGGTGCGCAGATCATCGACGCCTTTGCCAAAGAAGTCGGCAAACCCGCTTATTTGGTGAACCCTCCGGATGTGGATGAATTTGATGACGTTGCCAGAGTCACCGGGATCAAAGGCGTTTACCGTGAATCCCATGTCCATGTTCTGAACCAGAAGGAAGTTGCCATGCGGGCAGCCAAAGAACTGGGCAAGAAGTATGAAGAATGCAATTTCGTTGTCTGCCATGTGGGCGGCGGTACATCTATTACAGCCCAGAAACAGGGACGGATCGTTGACGCCAATGACGTGCTGAATGGTGATGGTCCGATGGCTCCGAACCGATCCGGTTATGTCCCGCTTATGCCGGTCGTCAAGATGTGCTATTCCGGAAAATACAGTCTGGATGACATGAAGAAGAAAATTTCAAAGACCGGCGGTCTGCTGGGACTTCTCGGCACCGACAACATGCTGGAGATCGAGCAGAGGATCGCAGCCGGTGACAAATGGGCTGAACTGGTTTACAACAATTTTGCCTACCAGCTGGCGAAATACATCGGCTCTTACGCCTGTGTTCTCGAGGGTAAGGTGGATGCGGTCGTTATGACCGGCGGTGTTTCCAACGATGAAGACTTCATCGCAAATGTGAAGAAGTATGCCGGATGGGTTGCTCCTTTCATTGTCTATGGCGGTGACTTTGAGATGGAAGCTCTGGCTTCCGGTGCCATCCGCGCACTGACCGGTGAAGAAGAAACCAAAGAATACACCGGTGTTCCGGTCTGGACCGGTTTCGACTTTGAACCGAAGGAGTAAGCATGGCAAGACGGGAACGGCTGTGTCCTGAAATCACAGACCCTCAGCTCAGGGGCTTTTTGGACATGCTCCCGGATCTTCGTGCCTTTAACTCGGGGCTGGTCCTGTCGCAAAAGCGTTTTGCCGAAACGACTGAGTTTTCTTTACCCGGCCGTAAGATCTCTGTATGTTTTCACCGGGCGAAGGATGCGCAGGGAAATGATATCCCCGGTGCGCGTCCGGTGCTTTTTGAATATCATGGCGGCGGATTTATGCTGGGCGATGCTGAAAAGACGGATGCCCTGTGTGAACGGATCGCAAGAGATTTAGGCATTCATGTCGTCGGTGTGAATTACCGCCTGGCTCCGGAAAATCCTTTTCCCGCGGCTGTAAAGGATGCCTATCAGGTGATTCGCCGCATGCGGCAGTATGCTTCGGAATACGGGATCGATCCGGACCGGATGGCTGTGATGGGATACTCAGCCGGAGCCACACTCAGCACCGCGGCTGCCATGCAGGCCGTGCTGAACGGTGAATTTGCGCTGAAAGCCCAGGTGCTGCACTATCCGTATCTGGATGCTGTTCATCTTCCGGATGAAAAAAAGCATTATGACTGCGATATGGCACCCGAAGTGATGAAAGCCTTCACACTGCTTTATTCCACGGAAGAAGAGCGGAAGAATTCCTATGTTTCTCCGGTCTGCGCGTCTGCCGATGAACTGCGGGGCTGCGCGCCGGCACTGATCCTGCCCGCGGAAAGGGATTCCCTGAAGGAGGAAGGACTGCTGTACGCACAGCATCTGCGGGATGCGGGCGTGGAAGTGAAGGTTCAGGTGATGGATGCCATGCACCACGGTTATGTGGAAGACGCTGCCAATGAAGAAGCATATGCTGCCACTCCCGCGGAAGTCCGGAAGACACATGATCCGTCTTTCCGGCAGCAGGCTGATCACGCGATCCAATTAACGGAGGAATTTCTGAAAGAGAAATTCGCATTGTGAAATAAAACAACAAGATGATGTACCTCCGTGTCATCGATTCGGAAAAGTGAGAAAAGTACAGTTACAGGTACTTATTATCAGGTTTTGTTATTGATAAATTTTGTAGTGAGGAGATTTTATGAAAATTTTAGGTATTTCTTCCGGAACCCTTAATGGTTCCAACGACTCCATGTGCAAGGAAGGTTTGATGGGGGCACAGGAAGCCGGAGCTGAGATTGAATTCATCAATCTGCACAAACTGGATATCAAGCACTGCACCGGTTGTATCGCCTGCGTGAAATCCATCATGAGCGGCCGCGGCCGGACCTGCGCCCTCAAAGATGACTTCCTCTGGCTGCTGGATAAAATGCTGGATGCCGATGGTATTCTGATGGTCTCCCCGATTTTTGAAAACGGTGTTCCGGGTATCGTTCACACCGTTTGCGACCGCTTTGGCCCCTCCATGGACCGCGGCAATCTGGTGATCGCTGATATGCTCTCAAAGGAACACGGCGGTCCGGGTGTTGATCCGAGACTTCTGAAAGATAAGGTGATTTCCTTCATGGCCGTCGGCGGTTCTGACTGGGGTTCTCTGGTACAGATGGACCATGGCATGGTCGCGATGAGCCCGATGTGGAAGATCATTGACAATGACAAGTTCCAGTGGTCCAAGACCATCCTGATGGATGACGCCGCTCTTGCCCGCGCGCATCAGATCGGTATCAACCTCGCGAACGCGGCGAAAGATATCGAACATGCCACATGGCAGGGTCCCGAAGGTGTCTGCCCGCACTGCCACACCAATAACTTCTACATCGAACCGGGTACCACCCACGCGATCTGCGGCCTTTGCGGTATGGAAGGCGAACTGGAAGTCAAAGATGGCGCGATCCGCATCGTTTATGCTGAAGAAGAATACGCAAAAGCCCATGACACCATGTCCGGAAAGATGGCCCATGGTAAGGATATTCAGGTAAATGAAGGCCGATTGGCTGAGCTGCAGAAGAACAGCGAAGAATTCAAAGCCCGCAAGGCCAAGTATCGTGACTTCATTAAACCGTCTGTGCCGGAAAAAGCATAAACGGAAATAATTAATAAAGGGGAAAATAAAATGCAAAAACCGAGTGCAAAATGGATTATTATCTTTAATGTGGTTCTGTGTGTGCCGATGGCCATCATTATGTCGATTTCGGCGGCCCTTCTTGCCCACCAGCCACTTGTGTTTTCAAAGCTGCTGCCGAATATGCTGATAGCTTTCTGTCTGGCGGTCCTGATCAACATTATTCTGCCTATCCCGAAAATCCAGGACGGGTTCGCAAAGCTGTTCAAACTGGATCCACACAGCCTCCCCGGTGTTCTCGTCGGCAGTATCCCGGTATGTCTGATCTTCACGGTCGGCGTTGGTCTGCCGCTGTCCTGGTGGAATGTAAGAATGGCTCCGGCTTTCTTATTCGCTTTCCTGGATACATTCATCCCGCTGTACATCATTCTCTATATTGTCGCTTTCATCATGACACCGATCGCCATGAAGGCTGCGAACAACGCCTGCAAATAAAATCTGCAATTAGAAACGGAAAAGGCCTCGCTCAAAAGGGCGAGGCCTTATTTTAATACTCCTGTCAATTACCTGAATATCACAGGATGCTGTTATTTGTAGGTGTTCTTCATCAACCCTCTGAATTTCAGAATAACCCGTTGTCATGTTTCGGAACAATTCCGCCGACATCGTGTTCGACGCAGTCCCAGTGTTCACAAAGCTTTCCGTTTTCCAGCCGATACAGATCGAACACCTTATTGATCATACCGTTTGCCAGTGTGCATTTAAAAAATACACAGACCAGATCACCTTCCTCCATAATGCTGCGGATCTCCATATGCGGTTTCATGGCCAGAAATTTTTCCGCGAACTTCAGAAATCCCTTTTTCCCGGTTTCCGTATTCGGATTGTGCTGGATATAATCATCGGCCATATAGGCATCGATGTTGGAGACATCCCAGCCGTTGAAGACTTCTTCATAAAACTTCAGAACGATTTCTTTGTTAGTCATATTTCATCCTTTTCTGCAGCGCTTATCCCGGGCTGAATATTCTTCTGCTCTCTGCCGCGCGTATTTCTGTACTCTGTCGGAGACTGCCCGTAAGTCTTGCGAAAGATATCGCGGAAGTTCCCCTGGTTGTTATAACCGAGAACATCGGCAATTTTTGATATCGGGTAATTGCTTCCCAGCAGCAGCCGGGCTGCTTCCTTCATTTTGGCATTCTGTATGATTTCCGTAAAGGAGAGCCCCATATACGTTTTGAGGATCCGCTGGACCTGACGTTCACTGTAATTAAAAAGATCTGCAAGCTCTTTGAGCGTGACAGTTGTGTAATGATCCTGGATGTATTTCATGATGGCAAGCAGGTTCTCACTTTTCCGGATAGAAATGTTCCCGAAAACAACATCGCTGCCATGATTTCGCAGAAGCATAATAAAAAACTGGTCGACCAGACTGTTTACCATCCGGTTCCGGAATTCATCACATCTGAGACTTTCCAGATAAGCATTTTTCAGGACCTCCATCAGTGCCGGATCCCACTCACAGGGGAAGAAGAGAAATGGGTGCGGATTCAGTCCGTAAAGGATCCGGCTGAAAAAATCTGCAAGGATGCTTTCTTTGTCCTGCAAAACGCCCAAAAAAGCTTTTTCAAAAGTACTGCGCCGGATCAGAAGACAAAGCAGATTTCCTTCAGAAAAACAGCTGAGAGCGTGTCTGGCTTCAGGAGCGACAATGCAGATGTTTCCCTTGCGCATCGGGATCTTCTGGTCTGCCACAAATCCGGTAAATTCACCGTCAAGCATGATCTGGACAGAAAAGAAGTTGTTGGTATGCCATACCGGAGGGAAAAAAGCCGGCTGATGATGGAAATGGACATCAATATCTTTCTCCTGCAAGACCTCTTCTTCCAGATTTTCTTCCGTGATCTGAATCGAAAACATTTCAGCCGCACCCTGAAGTTCTTATCTGTAATATCTGTATGTATGAGGGTATTGATATTCGGTATCTCCCGCTTTCTCATAACAATGGCGGAAATATTCTTCGATCAGAAGTTGTTTTTTATCTTTACTGAACGCTTCCTGCATGGGACCATCTGCCTTTTTATGACGTAATTCCATCGGTATTTTTAGAATAATCTGTTTGTCTTATATTGCCTTCATTATATAGGCAAAAATAAAAGCAAAGAATCAATCTGATTCGATATCATCGGGTAATGTCGTAAAACCGTTTACTAATGTCGTAAAACCAACTTTTCAAGAAAAATCTTTTACGATATGGTTAATCACTACAGCATGATTCAGCCTCTTCTGGTTGCGGAGGTGATTTAAACCTGTACTCGATCCTTAAAATTCAATTTTTTGAAAGCAATAAGGGACTTTTCAGCTTATGAAATACAACAATGAGTGGTTTTTCAAGTGGAACATAATCACAAACACCTGTATGGCGCTGATCATTAATACCGCCGCGACAATTTTTGCCGGCGGTGATACTTTGCAGGGATGGGTAAAAGGCTGCTGCTGCGCTTTTACGATCAACACCATAGCCGCGATCCTGATCCCTGTCGGGCCTTTGAGCATGAAATTTGCCCGCGGCCTGTGCAAGACAAAACCGGGTACCCTTCCTGATCTTCTTGCAAGGAACCTGATCGTCAATTTGATTTTTGTCACGATCGTAAGCCTTGGAATGGCCATGATCAACGTCGGTTTTGTCCCCGATTTTTTCCGGATTTGGATATCAACTTACTTTAAACTGCTGCTGGTCGGGATCATCGGTGCATCGATCATCGAAAAACCGATCGAATTGTTTTGTGACAAATATGGCAAAGCGGGATCCTGACCCGTTGTGATCCGGGATCAGGGATTTGATTGAATTTGTGGATAAACCAATAACGCGGTTGTCGGCGGTTTTATCGCTTATTGGTATTTTATAAAACCATTTTGTTTTATTCAGGAGGGACTGAGAATGACATATAAAGTAATGGGCATCACTGCCGGAAGAAAAAACAGCAACAGTGAAATTTTATTAAAGGAAGCATTAATGGCTTGTGAAGAAGCCGGTGCCCAGATCACCATGGTAAATCTTTCCGATTATACCATCCTTGACTGTACCGGATGCACTGCCTGCACGATGGCAATGTCACAAGGGAAAAATGCCGGCTGTGTTCTCGATAAAAAGGATGACAAGAAACGCATCATGGACGTTATGCTGGATCAGGATGCAGTCATTTATTCTGCCCCGACCTATGACCTGCAGCCCTGTGCGCTGTTCACCCGTTTTTGCCAGCGCAGCCTTGCTTACGAGACCAGCTTCCTTGAAGCTATTGGCGCGATCGAACGCAGAGCCCGTCTTGCGGGGCTCATTGCCGTCGGAGGCTCCACACGTGCCTGGCAGTCTATGGCGCTTGAATCCATGCAGGCAGCCATGTTTACCACAGACATGAAAGTCGTCGATATGATCCTTGCCACCCGCGTTCCCGGAAACGGTCAGTGTGTTCTGAATGATGAACTGATCGCCCGCGCGCACAAGATGGGTGAAAACATCATGACCGCGATCCAGACACCTGTTGAAGATCGCCATTGGCTGGGTGATGAAGACATGGGCTGGTGCCCGAACTGCCATTCCAATGCGCTCGTTCTCGGTGAACCGCAGTGGGACGGTGTTTCCTATGAAGTGGAATGCCAGGTATGCGGATGCGGCGGTACGCTGGAGAAGGTTGATGGCAAGTGGAAGTTCGTCATTGACCCGGTCAACGGCCGTCTGAAGGATCGCACCACAGTCGAAGGCCGCCAGCTGCACCTGGATGAGATCGGTTATACCCAGGGAGCCATGTTCTACGCCAACCCCGAAAACATGAAGCTTGCCCAGCAGAAAAAGCAGAAGTACATCGATAAGAAGTACCCTGCCGTGTAATTAAGTGTCAAAAAACATATCGATGATGGTTGTGGATTTTTACAATTTTCACCGATGTAGATAAATCAAACAAACAAAAAACATAAGGAGAAATTTCCAACATGAAGCAAATGGAAGCTGATGTCATCGTTGTAGCAGCCGGTCTTTCGGGCCTTGCTGCCAGCATTTCCGCGGCAGAAAACGGCGCGAAAGTGCTTACTTTTGAAAAATCCACAACTACCGGCGGCGCGGCCAATATGGGTATGGGTCCTCTGGGTGTAGGTTCCCGAATTCAGCGGGAACATATGGTTTCCCTCACCCCCGGTGAAGCCTTCCGCAAGCACATGTATTTCACACATTACCGCGTGGATGCGCGGATGGTCCGTGACTATTATTTCAAATCCGGCGAAACCATTGACTGGCTGCAGGAAATGGGTGTTGAATTCGCCGGTGTACAGCGCGCCTTCTCCGCTCCGGAAGATACCCGCCCGTACTCCGATGGTGAATTCACATGGCACGTTGTCCAGCCGGAAGGCGGCGGCATCCCGGGACCGAGAGCGGCAACCGCGATGACCAAGAAGATGACCGAACGCGCAACTGACCTTGGTGTGGAATTCCTCTTCGAGACCCCGGTCCAGAAGCTTATCAAGGAAGACGGCAAGGTAGTCGGTGTTATCGCCAAAGATAAGAACGGCGAGGAAATCGAAGCCAGAGCCAAGGCTGTTATCGTCGCGACCGGCGGTTTTGGCGACAACCCCGTGATGATCAAGGAACAGACCGGATATGAATTCGGCAAGACCATCTTCAACTTCGCTGTCCCGGGCATGAAGGGCGACGGGCTGAAGATGTGCTGGGAAGCCGGCGCCGGTAAAGAACCCTGCACCATGGAGCTGATGTACCAGCTGCCTGACAACATGAACCACTTCATCCTTGACGGTGCGTTCCGCCAGCCGTGTCTGTGGGTCAACCGCAACGGTGAACGCTTTATGCCGGAAGATCAGATCGGCAATACCACCTTCACAGGCAATGCCATCACCGCACAGCCGGGCATGGTCGCCTTCGCGATTTTCGACAGCAAACTGCTGAAGAAATACAAGAAGAACGGTCCGGATATTCCGAGCCATGTCCATCCGCATGACCTTTATGATCACTTCGATGAACAGTGGGAACGCGATCTTGCCGACGGCTATGAACCGTGCACCCAGGCTGATACCATTGAAGAACTTGCCGAAAAGGCCGGGATCGACGTTGACGGACTCGTCGCGCAGGTAGAAGAATACAACGAAATGTGCGATGGCGGATTTGACGAGATCTTCGAAAAAGACCGCCGCTATATGCAGCCGATCGCGAAAGCTCCGTTCTACTGCCTGCGGCAGAACGTGGGTGCCTACGGTTCCCTGGGCGGTGTGAAGATCAACCACAAGACCCAGGTAATGACCCAGGAAGCGAAAGTTATCCCCGGGCTCTACTGCGTGGGTACCGATGCGTGCAACATCTTCGGTGACAGCTACCCGTTCATCCTTTCCGGCAACACCATGGGCTTCTGCCTGAACAGCGGACGAATTGCCGGTGAAAACGCGGCTGCTGAAGCGCTCGGAGACGATTTCGATTTCTAAAAGCGAAGTAAAAACAATCTGTCAGGACACGCAGTTCATGCGTGTCCTGATACTATTCGGCAGAGCATGAATTAAAGATCTGCCGGATTTACTAAGCAGGACTTAACTGACAGGAGTGCTTAATGAAGATTTTTATTGATGACCGGGAAATAGAGGCGAAAGAAGGACAATCCGTTCTTGACGCAGCTCTTGATGCCGGGATCTTCATTCCTCATCTTTGCAGCCATCCGGATCTTGAGGCGAAAGGCGGCTGCAGACTCTGTTCTATTGAAGTAGAGGGTGAAGATAAGGCGGTACCCGCATGTGAGACCATCGTGAAAGATGGTATGAAGGTCACCGTAAACGGACCGAAGGCGGAAAAAGTCAGAAGGATGTCGATGGAACTGATCCTTGCCTCCCATCCCGCTGACTGCACCGGATGCCCGAAATACGGCAAATGCGAGCTGCAGAGTATGTACCAGTATATGGGCGTGAGTCCGGAAAGATGGCGCAAGAAGTCCCGACCGGTACCGAACAATGATTCCAATCCGCTCATTTCCCACCTGTTTACCCGCTGTATCCGCTGCGGACGCTGCATCAGAGCCTGTCAGGATCTCCGCGGCGTAAAGGTATTGGATTATATCAACACACCGCAGGGCATTAGAGCCGGGATCCCGGACGGCAAGTCTCTGGCGGAAGCCGGATGCCGTTTCTGCGGTGCGTGTATTGAAGTATGCCCCACCGGTTCCATCGTGGACCAGGTGAAAATCATGAAGGATAACCGTTCCTACGCGGACAACATTGTGCCCTGCAGGGCAACTTGTCCCGCCCGTGTGGATATTCCGCGGTTTATCCGCTATATCAAAAACGGCGATTTCGACAAGGCGACTGCGGTCATCAGGGAGAGAGTACCGTTCCCGGAAACACTCGGTAGTGTCTGTACCCATCCCTGCGAAACAGAATGTAAACGCGGTGAAGTGAACGAACCGCTTTCAATCTGCCGCCTGAAGAGAGCTGCCGGTGTAAACGACAGCGGGGCCTGGAAGGCGAGAGTCCGGAAGGACGCTCCTACGGGCAAAAAGGCTGCTGTTATCGGTGCGGGTCCTGCCGGTCTTACTGCGGCATATTACCTTGCGAAGAAGGGCCATGAGGTGACAGTGTTCGAGAAGAACCCGAAAGCGGGCGGCCAGTGCCGTTATGGCATTCCGTACTATCGCCTTCCCGACGAACTGCTCGACAAGGAAATTGACGCGATGCTGGAATCCGGCTTTACCCTGAAGACCGATACCGAAGCTCCGGCTCCGGCTGACCTTCTTGCAAGCGGATTCGATACAGTGCTTGTCGCTGTTGGTACGCATCAGGGTACCAAGCTCCCGTTGGAAGGCGGTGATCTCCCCGGCGTTTATCTGAACGCGGAATTTCTGAAGAGATCCCGCATGGGCGATCCGATGCCCGTCGGTGAAAAGGTGATGATCCTCGGCGGCGGCAGTGTTGCTTATGACTGCGCGAGGACTGCTATCAGGCTCGGCGCGAAAGAAGTCCATGTAGCCTGTCTCGAAAGTCCCGAAAAGATGACTGCCTCAAAAGATGAGATCGAAGAAGGCGCCGAAGAAGGTGTGATCCTTCATGCCGCCCATTCGTTCCGCCGCATTACCGGTACCGACAAAGCCGAAGGTGTGGAACTTCAAAAGATCGAACGCTTCTATTTTGACGAAAATCACAGAGCCGTTATCGACCTGGTCGAAGGCAGCAATCAGATCATCCCTGTGGACAATGTTATTTTCGCGGTAGGGCAAAAACCGTTTGGGACGGATAAGATGGGGCTTGAACTTACCCATGGTCCGTACATTGCGGCGGATGAAAACCTGGCCACAAGTATGGCGGGTGTCTATGCTGCGGGCGATGTTGTGACCGGGACAAAGACGGTCATTGACGCGATCGCCGCAGGCCGCAAGGCTGCCGAACAAATGGACCTCTTCATGGGAGGCGACGGCGACATCAGTGAAGAGCTTCTGGATAATGAAGTGCCGTCTCCGTTCATCGGACATATCGATGGCTTCGCAGCCCTCAAGCGCGGTGAACCGAAAGTCGCGGATGCGAAAGAACGTGCGCATAGCTTTAGCCTTGTGGAGCAGCCATTCTCCTGCGATCAGGCGAAATGTGAAGCGGAACGATGCCTGCAGTGCGACCTGAGACTGCAGCTGACCCGCCCGAAGCTTTGGAACGAATACTAAGGAGGTGCCGCATGACGACTTTAGAACATGTTAAAGCCCTGAAGGACACAGAGTGCATTGTGGATGTCCTCCTGAATGAAGTAAAGAAGAACGAATGCAAGACCTGCGGGAAATGCACTTTCGGCTATGAGGGAATTAACCAGCTTGAAATGATCCTTTCCGATATCACGGAAAAGAAAGGCCGTCCCGGAGACATTGAACTTATGGATGACCTCTGCGGGGTGATGAAGGAACAGTCCCTCTGTGAGACCGGTGAAGAAATCGCAGCCGCGGTTCTGGAAGCTATTTCGGCTTACAGAAAGGACTTTGAAGACCACATCAGCAAGAGAGGCTGCCGCGCGGGTGTCTGCAAAAAGTACATGACCTACCATGTGCTTGCGGCGAAGTGTATCGGCTGCGGTGACTGCATGGATGTCTGTGAGGATGACGCGATCCTCGGCAAGAAGAAGTTTGTGCATGTGATCGTACAGGATGAATGTACTCAGTGCGGCAAATGTCTTGAGGCTTGTGACGAAGAAGCGATCGTGACCGCGGGTGCTATCAAACCGCGCTGCCCGGCAAAGCCGATTCCCTGCAAGGCAAAATAGGCAAAAAGCAAAAACACAGGACGGTGATGGAAGCGGAGACCAGCTTTCATCACCGCCATGAAAGGATCAATTACAGAAATGGCATACAGAATTCTTGTTATCAATCCGGGGTCAACTTCGACCAAGGTTGGTGCCTTTGAAGGAGAAAAAGAACTGTTTTCTGTCAATGTATCGCATGATGCTGAAAAGCTGAAAACATTCGCCACTGTCAGTGACCAGCTTCCCTACCGAAAAGAAACGATTCTCAAAGCGCTCAAGGATGAAGGGATCGACCTTTCTTCGTTTGACGCGTTTGTCGGCAGAGGCGGCGGCCTTCTGGCAGTTGAAGGCGGTACCTATAAAATCAATGATATTCTTCTGGACCACGCGGAACGCGGCGCGAACGGCATCCAGCATCCCGCTCAGCTTGGTTCCCAGCTGGCGAACGGGTTCGCTGTGCAGTACGGGAAGCCCGCGTTTGTTGTGAACCCTCCGGATACCGATGAAATTATCCTTGAAGCACGTATGACAGGGCTGAAGGGAGTTTACCGGAACGTCCATCTGCACGCGCTCAACCTTAAAGAAACAGCCATCCGGCACAGTGCGGCAAACGGTTGGAAATATGAGGATAAAAACTATATTGTCTGCCATATCGGCGGCGGCATTTCCATCTCCGCGCACCGGAAGGGCAAGATGATCGACGGCAATGACATCGTCGGCGGTGAAGGGCCGATGGCTCCTACACGCTGCGGTGCGATCCCTGTCGGAGAGGTCATCAAATACTGCGCGAAAGCGGAAGATATCAAAGAAGTCAAGAATATCTGCATGAAATCCGGCGGTTTTGTCAGCCATCTCGGAACCAGCGATGCCAGAGAAGTCAACGCAATGGCAGCCGAAGGCAATAAATACGCCCAACTGGTCTGGGACACAATGATGTACCAGATCATCAAGTATATCGGCGCGATGGCCGGTGTTCTTCACGGTCAGGTGGATGGAATTCTCCTGGGCGGCGGTATGGTCCATAACAAAGATCTTGTGAAGGAAATTACGGACAGCTGCTCCTGGATCGCTCCTGTTTCTGCCTATCCGGGCGAATTCGAGCTTGAAGCGATGGCGGCCGGTGCTATCCGTGTTTTGAACGGTGAGGAAGAACCGAAAACCTATACAGGTAAACCAAGATGGAGCCCAAGCGATCTTGAGTCTCTGTAACTTTCAATAATTGGGAAAGAAAGGATGGTAAAAGTGGAGCAAATCGTACAACAAACTAAACTGCATCCATATTCACGAAGTGTTTCGATCATCGGAGTCGGCAGTACGCCTTTCATGTACACCGTCGACAGTCCGGAGACTAACGGGCTCACGGAAGGTGAATTGTTCGGTTATGCCGCATTGAAGGCAATGGAAGATGCCGGTGTAAACCCGAAGAATATTGATTATTATTTCCATGGTGAGGCAAGCCCGCTCAACGGGTCCAACTACCTTGTTCCGAACATCCAGATCGGCAACTGGTTTGGCATGAAGGGTAAAGGCTCGATCCATCACTCTGAAGCCTGCTGCACCGGTTATCTGGCAATCGAACAGGCAGTGAATGCTATCGCTTCCGGCAAATATGACTGCGTACTGACAGCCTGCGTGGAATTTGGCGACAGCACTCCTGCTCCGGCGGACAATGTGGAAACCCGCAAGCACCCCTACAAACGCGACAAGATGACCATGGACAAGTTCCTCAGGACTACCCAGTGGCTCTATGACCGCACCTACACCCGCGCGCTGATGGCAGGGCAGGAAATGATTTACGATGATGCGGCTGAATGGTATGTCCGCACCCGCAAGATCACCGCGGAACAGATGAACGACGCGCTGAACTGGATGGCGATCAATTCCCGCCGCAATGCCGCGACTACTCCTCTCAGTCTGATGAACTGGTCCAAGACGACCGATAACCCGATCAAGACCTATGACGAGCTGGCTGAAGAGCAGGGAATGACTGTGGATGAATACATGAATTCTCCCTTCAACCCGCGCATGGGTGACTTCCTCCGCGCGGCCGGTGTCGAGCTGAAATGCGACGGCGCGGCTGCCTGTATCGTCTGTGCTACCGATATGATCCCGCAGATCGCTCCGAACCTGAAGCATGCCCCGATCGAAGTCCTCGGTATCGGAAGCTCCGCTCTGGAAGCTACCAACCCGCACTTCGAAGTCCGTGCCACAGAAGAAGCTGTCCGCCAGGTTTATGAACTGACCGGGTTGAGCGGCGACGATCTCGACCTCTTCTATGCTAATGACTTTATCATCACCTCCCAGCTCATCGCTGCCGAAATCGCCGGATACCTCCCGTTTGGTGAAGGCTGGAAATATATCGTAGACGGACGCACTGCCTGGGACGGCGACAAACCGCTCAACTCCAACGGCGGACGCACAGCCTTCGGTCATGCTCATGCGGCATCCGGTCTGGCTGATGTTTACGAAGCCTGCAAGCAGATGTGGGGCGAGATGGGTGAACATCAGGTCAAGATCAAGAACCCGAAAACTGCCATGCTCAGAGGTTATGGCGGCGCACAAAATGTCGCGGCAATCATTCTGCAGAAGAAAGACTAAGAACGGAGGATCAGCGAAGATGGCTATCAAATTGGAAAAAGTGGTTGAACACTACTACGAAGCGCTTGAAGAGGGCAAGATCCTCGGACGCAAGTGCCCGGTCTGCGGGAATGTTGAATTTCCTCCGGTTTATGCCTGCAACAAATGCGGAAACTATGAAACCGAATGGTATGAGATTAGCGGCAAAGCCAGGATCCATTCCATCGTAATGCCTGCTGCGCTTTCTTCCAAACCGGAATATAAAAATCTCGGCAAATATGCCTACTGCGAAATAGAGCTTGAGGAAGGCACGCACCTGAACGCCGTTGTCCGCGGCATCAACAAGAAGAAGCGCCAGGAACTGATGGATAAACTTCCGGAAGTCTACTGCCACGCTGCGATCTTCGAACGCGAACAGGGATTCAAGACTGTCGTCTTTGATCTGGATGAAGGTCAGTGATCCGTTCCCCTAACGGAGCTGAAAGCGCTTTGCGCCTGAGACAGAAGTAAAAACAGCCTGTATGGCCGTGCGGTCATACAGGCAGAAAAAAAGGAGATTTGTGATTATGGATAGAAAAGAATTGGAAGAAAAGATCATTGAGTTGGTTTCCGTTGCTTACAAGACGGATAATGTTACACTCGAAACAAGCTTCAAAAATGATCTGAAGGGTGCCTCTGTTCAGATGGTCGCTCTCGTTTCCGAGATCGAAAATGAACTGGATGCCACGATCATGCTCGCGGATGCATCCGCATGCTCCACTGTAGCGGACCTTGTTGATCTCGTTGAAGATGAATTGTAATCCTTTCCGGATAAACTCCATTTGCTGAACGAAAGAGAGGGACGGTTTCGCGTGACGCTTTCCGTCACACGGACAGTCCCTCGATTTCATATATTGGAAAAGGGAAACCCATGAGTGTTTTAGATAAGATTTTTGAAAAAGCAAAGCAGAATCCGCAAAAAGTAGCTTTTCCGGAAGCGATGAATGAAAAGATGATGCAGGCCGCGTATGAGGCAGGCAAAGACGGATATATCATCCCGATCCTTGTCGGCAACGGCGCCGAAATCAAGGCCGCGGCGGAAGAACGCGGTTATGATGCTTCTGTGTTCACCATTGTGGATATCAACGAAGAAGAATATAAAAACAAGGTCATCGCTGCTTTTGTCGCGCGGGAAGATACCCGGCTGAAAGAAAAAGCGCTTGGACGCCGCATGCAGGATCCGCTTTATTACGCGATGGCGATGCAAAAAGTCGGCGAAGTGGATGTTACCTTTGCCGGTATCGACTACACCACCGGTGACGTCCTGCTTGCTGGCCAGATGATCATCGGGCTTAAAGAGGGCATCAGCACCATCTCCAGCATCGGTCTCTGCGACATTCCGGGGTATGAGGGCAGCGAAGGCAGTCTGCTCGCGGTCGGTGACAGCGGTGTATGCACCAATCCGAACCCGGAACAGCTGGCGGATATCGCGATTTCCGCCTGTGAAACGGTTCAGGGTCTGCTGGACTGGGAACCGCGCTGCGCAATGGTCTGCTATTCCACACTGGGCAGCGGACAGGGTGAGCTGATCGACAAGGTCAAGGAAGCGCTCCGTATCGCTCAGGAAAAACGCCCGGATCTCAACATCGACGGCGAATTCCAGCTGGACGCGGCGATTTCACCGGCTGTGGCTGCCAAGAAGGTCAAACGCGAAAGCAAGGTTGCCGGTAAGGCCAACATCCTGATCTGGCCGGACCTGAACGTCGGCAATATCGCCGTCAAACTCATCCAGCAGTTCGGTCACGCGAATGCCTACGGACCGATGCTCCAGGGCTTCAGCAGCATTGTCTGCGACTGCTCCCGCGGCGCGCCGGTCTCCGAGATCAAGGGCAACATCGTCATTTCCGCGGTCCGTGCGGCAGGTTTGAAGAACTGACATGAATGAAAGAATTTCCGGTGCGGGGGTCGACCTTGTCTCCATCAGCGAGATCGAGGAGCTTGACAAGCGCACCCGCGGCGCGTTTACAGAGCGGACCTTTTCGGATATGGAGAGGGCCGAAGCGGAACAGTCACCCGACAGGTATTCCTTTCTTGCGGGCAGATTTGCGGTAAAAGAAGCTGTTTTCAAGGCTGTCGCGCACCTCACACCGGAAAAATCTTTTGACTTCAGGATCGTCGAAACAAAGCGGAACGCTGACGGATCTCCGGAGATCGTCATCAACGAATCTCTGGCGGCTGTTTTGAGATCAGCTGCCGTCACAAAGCTGCTTGTTTCCATTACAAATCAAGGCGGACTGGCGCTTGCCCAGGTCGTTGCTGTCAGTGAGAGCAGCCCTGAAAGCTGCTCATAATTGAATCGTGTGTCAATAAGGCAGTTTTTCAGGGCCGATCCATTTCTTCATAAAGCACCCTTATTGACACACTTTTTTTGGAGAAAATTCATATGGATATCATGAAAAAAAGATGGCTTATCCTTTTCGCCAGCTGCCTGGTGACTTTGTGCGCCGGGTCGCTGTATGCCTGGAGCGTGTTTGCCACCCCGATGGCGGAATATTTATCCACGCTTACGGGTACGCAGATCGCGAGCCTCGCGATCGTGTTCACGGTTGCGAATTCGGTAGGCCCGATTACCATGATCTCGGGTGGAGCGATCAACGACAGGATCGGTCCCCGCTGGATCCTGATCATCGGCGGTCTTTTGTTCGGCGCAGGGATGATCGGCTCAGGCTTTGCAAAATCTGTTACGGGGCTGGTCATCGCTTATGGGCTCGGAGTCGGGCTTGGTGTGGGGATGGTTTACGGCACGATCGTTTCCAACGCGGTCAAATTCTTTCCCGATAAATCCGGTCTTGCCGGAGGACTCACGACAGCCTGCTATGGCGGCAGTTCCATCATTATCCCGATCATCGCCACCGCGATGCTGACCCGTTATGAGATCACGACCTGTTTCAAGATCCTTGGGGCTGTGATGGGTGCACTCATTGTCCTCTCTTCCTTTGTGATCGAAGCCTGCCCGGCCGGTTTTACTGTTGCCGGTGCGGATAGCAAAAAGGGCACCAAAGCTGCTGCGCCTGCGGTCGATTATACCTGGCGGCAGATGCTGGCTGAAAAGAAGTTTTATCTGATGCTGGTCGTGCTGATGTGCGGGGCTTTCGGCGGGATGATGATCATCTCCCAGGCGTCTCCGCTTGCGCAGAGGATGATGGGGTTCACCCCCGCCGCCGCTGCCGCAGTCGTTTCCATACTTGCGTTCTTCAACATGCTCGGCAGGCTGGCGTCGGGAATGATCTCCGACAAATTAGGCGCGGAACGGACGATGGAAGTCACCTTCTCTCTGTCATGTGTGGCCTGTATTCTGCTGTATTTCTGCGGTGCCGGAAAAGACGCGATGTTTTATATCGGACTTTCGGTTGTGGGGTTCAGCTTCGGCAGTATTATGGGCATCTATCCGGGGTATACGGCCAAACAATTCGGACGGAAGAACAACAGTGTCAATTACGGCATTATGTTTATCGGTTTTGCTCTGGCAGGGTTGTTTGGCCCGATGATCATGAACTCGATCTACGGTTCTACTGGGATCTATCAGCCGGCATTCCTTGTTTCCGCGGGCCTGGGCCTGGTCGGATTGATCCTTGTTTTTATCCTGGATCCGAAGAAAAAAGCAAATTGATCCGGGTTTTGTGAGGAGCAGCCGGTGATCGGGGAGGGGAAGGTCACCGGCTGTGAATCATTTTATTTCAACGGGGACGGTAAACGCCCCGTTTTTGTATTCTGTCACATATACCGCGCAGTTCCCGATATATTGAGACCAATAGCTGCCGTGGGAATCCGGAGTCAGATATTCCAGGATCCCTTTCATGGCGATGGCATGGGTGGAAACCAGAATGTTATCATCCTGTCCGGCAAGTTCCTCGATAAACTCACCCGCGCGTGCCACGACGCTGCCCAGCTGTTCCATCCCTTCCGGGGCGGGGTTGTGCTCAAAATCGCTGAAAAACGTGATGACCTCCGGTGCGAGCGCATTCAGGTCCATCCCTTCATAAGACCCGTAATCCATTTCGATCAGGCGTTCATCGATGGTCACCGGTACATCCGGCGCGATGATTTCGGCGGTTTGGACTGCCCGGACCAGGGGGCTGGAATAAACCCTGGAGAAAGCGACCTCACGGAGCCGTTCGGCTGCCTCATGTGCCTGCGCGATGCCTTTTTCATTCAGAGGATAATTGCTCCTGCCCTGTAAAACCTGCCTGATATTCAGTTCGGTCTGTCCGTGCCGTATGACGTAGATCATTCTTTCTCCTTTGCCGCTCTTAGTATCAGAGATTGATATAAACCGTCAGCCCGACGAAAACGAGCAGTGTCACGAGCGTGGAGAAGGATATGGCCGTGGAGACGTAATCCCTGTGCCCTTCAAATTTTCCGAACATCGGGATGGCATAGGATCCGGGCAGGCTGAATGCGAGGATGAGCGCTACCATCGTTTCCTTGCTGTAAGGGATAAAGCGGAAAATGATGAGGCAGCTGACCGCGCAGAAAGCCCACATCGCCGCGAAGCGCGTGATGATCGTAAACAGTACGGATCTCCGCAGGTCTGCCCGCAATGACAGGTCATATCCCAGGGTGATCAGGATCAGCAGCCCGGCAGGGTCTGAGAGAAAGCTTACCGTCGTCCGGTATATGTTATTGAAGGAGGAATTGCTGATGCGGGTATCCAGCCCTAAGAGACCCAGGGCGATCCCCAGCACCATCGCGATAAACGTAGGGGAGAGCGCGGCGTTTTTGAGGATCTTCCGGAAATCGGCATCGCTGCCATCCACGACCTGCAGGATGGGGATAACGATCAGAAACAGAAAGACGGTGTGAGCCACATCAATGATCGCCATATCGCTGGTACCGCGGGTACCGTAAAGCATGGCCAGCAGCGGATAACCGATGGTCCCGCCCTCAATGGTGGCAAAAACGAAGGGGAAATACTTCGCCCTTTCCGGAATAAAGCGCCTCAGCAGGAAACCGATGCCGAATTCCGCGAGCACCGCCAGGAAAAATACGATGATGATCGCCAGGGAATCTTTGGAATAGTCGGCGAACATGAAGGCGTTGAGCAGAATGACCGGCAGCATAAACTTGCTGACGATCGTCTTGATCGCCGCGCTGCCGTTGTCGTTCATCAAATTCTTTTTGCGCATCAGGATTCCGATGGAAAACGCGATGGCAAGCGGCAAAATCATTTCAATAACGGAATTAAGCATCTTTCTTTATCCTTTCTCCCAAAATTATATCATCTAATCATTTCCGGCTTTCAGCAAAAGTTCTACCAAAATTCGACAGCCCGGTCCTTCCATTTCGACCGGGTTTATGTTAGTATAGAGATGTGAGTGGTGAGGATGAAGATGAACGATTACGGGTTTGGAAATTATCTTTATGAAAAGCGGAAAGCGGCCGGGCTTTCACAGAATGAACTGGCGGAAAAACTCGGAGTGACCGGAAAAGCGGTCTCCAAATGGGAAACCGGAGCTGCAAAACCGAGGACAAATGTGCTTCGGAACCTTTCAGCACTGTTGAACGTTCCTGTTGAGGAACTGTTGAAGAAAAGAGAAGGAGAAAAACAAATGACAATCAGTAAAATCGTTATTACGGGCGGACCCTGCGCGGGAAAAACAACGGCAATGAACTGGATACAGAATGCTTTTACTCTCAGGGGCTTTACTGTCCTGTTTGTCCCGGAAACGGCTACGGAACTGATTTCCAACGGGGTCGCTCCCTGGACCTGCTCTTCCAACGGTGAATATCAGAAGTGCCAACTCAGGCTGCAGAACGAAAAGGAAAAGGTTTTTGAATATGCCGCGAGGACGATGAACAGTGAGAAAGTCCTGATCGTCTGTGACCGGGGCGCGCTGGATAATAAAGCTTATATGAATGATGCCGAATTCGCTGCCGCGCTGAATTTTATCGGTTCCAACGAGATCGAACAGCGTGACAGTTATGATGCTGTGTTTCATCTGGTCACGGCAGCCAAAGGGGCTGTTGAGTTTTACACAACTGCCAATAACACGGCGCGTACGGAAACCCCGGAGCAGGCGGCAGCGCTGGACGACAAACTGATCGCAGCCTGGTCAGGCCATCCGCATCTGCGGATCATCGACAATTCAACGGGATTTGAGGAAAAGATGAGACGACTGATTGCGGAAATCAGCTTCTTCCTCGGGGAACCGGAACCATTTGAGATCGAGCGTAAGTTCCTGATCGAATATCCGGACCTGAAGGCGCTTGAAGCCATGCCGAACTGCCGGAAGGTGGAGATCATCCAGACCTATCTGAAGTCGGAAGAGAATGAAGAAGTCCGTATCCGCCAGAGGGGAACCAACGGGCATTATATGTACTATGAAACCCGCAAACGTCCCGTCAGCGGCATGAAACGCATTGAGATCGAGAAACGGCTGACACAGGAAGAGTATCTGGCACGGCTGATGGAGGCGGATCCGGAAAGGCGTCCGATCCGCAAGGATCGTTACTGTCTGGCGGACGGGAACCAGTATTTTGAAATCGACGTTTATCCTTTCTGGAAGGATCAGGCGGTCCTCGAGATCGAACTGACCGATCCGGAAGAGGAGATCCGTTTCCCGGAATTCCTCAAGCTGATCCGTGAGGTCACGGATGATGAGAATTACAGGAATGCGGCACTGGCAAAGATTTAAGAAAGAAGGAACTCGATGAACAGAAAAATCTCCTGGGAATCAGGCGTACTGGATGAGATTGAACTGGTTTATGAAAAAGCTGAAAATAATGAAAATATCGGCAAAATGCTGGAACAGCTGGAAGATCGGGCTTTATCGGAGATCAGGGAAAGCTGCGGCCTGCTGAAATCTGAGAAATACGGAAAATTTACTCCGGAAATTATTGACGGCATGTCTTTGAGTGAAAAGGAACAAATAATCACGATATTGGGTAAAGCCGGTATAGCAGCCATCAGTCCGGATGCTAAAAACGCAAAAATCATATGCAAATTGTCTCCGTATATTCAATTAACGATGGGCTGCTCCTTTTTCATTCTTCTGAACAGCCTCGAAAAACTTGACGGATCGTGGAATGAAGTCCTGGTTCCGGGTCAAACGACTTTGGAACTTCAGGTTCCGATCGGCGGAAGGAAAGGTCTTGTTCAATGGGAAATGCTGGTCATGAGCCTGTATCCCTGGATCTCATTCAGAGAAATCTCTTCCGGTCAGGCCGCGGTTGATCAGGTACCGGCGGGAGAAACTGCCCAAAAGGAGGCTCCTGTTCCAGAAAAGAAACCCGGCGCGGATACGGTCAGCGAATCGAAGCCTGAAAAGAAACCATTCTGGAAACGTTTGTTCTCTAAGAAGCAAAACAAACATGATCCTGAAGAGTTCAAACAGCTCATGACATCTCAATTGGCAGCTTTCTGGCTGGATACCGGTGATGAAAAATACAGGGAAGAATATTTCCGTCGGATCAAAATGTGCGGTGTTTCGGATGCTGCAGCTGAGAACTGGTTAGAATTCGAGACAGAGATCCTGGAACGCTGTCCGCGCCCGGAGATGCTTTCGGAAAATTTCATCAAGCAGCCTGTTTTACTTTGAAAGAAAAATTTCTTCCGGAAGATATCAGTTATTACGCTGTTCATTTTGATTACCCTCTATCCTATGTGAACAAAATATCAGATGAGGCGGAATGGCATTTCTGGCACAGCCATGAAAAGAATTTGCCGGAACCTGTGTGGAAAGAAATTTGTTCGTTATCGGATCGGAACCGGATGTTGTTCCTGCCATTAGCGACATTTATGGTGGATCACCTGGGATGGTCGATAGATGCAGTAAACAAATATTCCTGGCATGAACAGGGTATGCTGAATATTCTCCGTTGGAATAAAAAGGGGACGCTGGCATCCGCCAGACCGTGGGAAACGTAGCTCACGAATAAATTTATGGATACTAAAAATTATGGATACTAAAAATTATGAAATCAATAAGAGCGGTCATAACATCCGCTGTAAGATGTATTTTGAAAAAGGATCTGCGATCCGGTATGTTGTGATCACAGGACATGGGTTTGGCGGACATAAGGATAACAAAGCTGCCGAGCGGTTCGCGGAGCATATATTGAAAAAGCATAAAGACGCGGCGGTGATCACATTTGACTGGCCCTGTCACGGGGATGATGTGCGGAAAAAGCTGACGCTGGCGGATTGCGATGCTTATCTTGATACGGTGATCCGGGATACCGCTGAAAAATATCCCTCAGCCGCGCTTTACGGCTATGCCACCAGTTTCGGCGGCTATCTGTTCCTGAAATATATCCATGACCATGGCAGCCCGTTTGAAAAAACCGCGCTGCGCTGTCCGGCAGTCTGGATGTATGATGTGCTGACAAGGACGATCATGAAAAATGATGAGATGGACAGGCTGATGAAGGGGAAAGATGTGCCGGTGGGGTTTGACCGTAAGATCATGGTCAGTCAGGCATTTCTGGAGGAACTCCGGAGCAATGATATCCGTGATTACGATTATCTGGATTATGCCGAAAACATGCTGATCCTGCACGGGACAAAGGATGAGGTGGTCCCATTCGCGGATTCACAAGCCTTTGCAGACAACAATCTGATCGAGTTCATCCCGATCGAGAACGCCGACCACAGGTTCCAGAGTCAGAAACTGATGGACGAGGCGATCAAGCAGATCCAGCTCTTTTTCGCGTGGTGAGATGATGAGGCGAGACAACGGGGGTTGACCCCATTGTCTCGCTCTTTGTCTCATTAATCGGGTAAAGCAAAGATCACCCGGCGGTTGAGGTAGCCGCCGTCAGGGGATTCATCCTCACAGGTGATCAGAACCATCGAATTTTCTTTTACGTCACCGGCGATCCTTTTGAACCCGTTGGCAGGAACTATTGCGTTCTGATAAACGTGCCAGGTCTGCATCGTGCCTCTGCTGTCCGTGATCATGATGCTGTCTCCGGCTTCGAGGTCCCGCAAAAGAGCGAACGGTCCGGCTTCGGTGGTGTTCAGGTGATTATGCCCGGTCAGAACGGTGACACCCTCACCCGGAAAAGCGCTGCCTTCCAGCATGCCGATTGCGCTGCCCAGCCATTCCACCGGATATTCTCCATCGATGTAAGGAACCGTCACGATATCGGATTCTACATCCAGTTTTGGAAGCTGGATCGTCAGGCGGGTCGGTTTGTATTGTACGCTCAGCGGCTGTGCGGAGAGTTTCTGCGGATGCAGCGCGGAAAAGCCGGTCTTCGGCATCTGAAAATCGAAATCTTCGATCCAACGACCGGGTTTTACCTGATGAGAAGCGTAATAAGCGGGGAAATTTGAAAAGTCCAGAACCGGTTTTGTGAACGGGAATATGGTTCCGGTACCGTCATCCGTAGTAAAATTCCAACCATTCGAATTCCGCCTGTCAGCGGTTTTTGTTGACATTTCCACAAGTATCGTTTTGTATTCCTCGAGCGTTTTTCCGGGAAAAGCTTCCATGATCAGAGCCAAAGCACCGCTGACAACCGGGGTAGCCATGGATGTGCCGGTCATCAGACCATAAGTATTTGTGCCGGGTTTTCCGTCATTATCGACTAAATATGCTGACCAGAGCTGTGTTCCGGGAGCGAGAATATCAACGACAGGGTGGTGATTGGAATAGCAGGCAATGCAGGGTTTTTCCATGTCCGCCAGTGCGCCAATTGCCAGGCTGTTAGACAGACAGCCCGGTGAATCGACGGCATCATCATAAAATTCGTTGCCGGCAGCGGCTGCGACAAGGATGCCTGCCGCATTCAGATTCTGAATATATTCATATTCTTCGGAGCAATCAGCATCATTATCGCAATAATCAGCATATTTTCCGCCGCCAAGGCTTAAATTCAGGATAGATATTGGTTTTCCTTCCTTTTTCAGCTCATCCTGGATCTCCAGCATCCAGTCGTAAGCAGCATAAATATCATGATTCCACAATGTAACTGTATATCCGGACGGATTGTCCTGCGAAACCGCGTACGGGCTGTAAAAATCCGACTGGACCATCACGGAAACAATGTCTGCACCCGGAGCTATGCCGTCTTTCCCCGCAGAGATCCCTGCCACATGCGATCCGTGATTGTATTCGTTCAGATCTGCTGCTCCGCCGGGAAAAGCAGAATATGTTTCGCCATAGTTTTCGATGGTTCCGCCTTCACATGAGGAAATGAGATTGTTATCGCAGTCATAGCATTCATAAACATCACACTCCTCATCATTCACGTCACAGGGTTCACAGCCTTCGATGGGCTTGCAATTCCAGCTCCAGCTGAAACAGTTTTCACGGATCACTCTGCCGGCATACTGTTCGTGCTGATTGTTCAGTCCCGTGTCGATAATGGCAATGGTGATTCCTTTGCCGGTATAACCAAGCCTGTGCATGGTGCTGACGGATGTCAGTTCTTCTACATGCCCCTGCAGCATTGTCGTGTTTTTGCCCTGAACGGTTTTGGACGTCAGGGTGGAAGTTCCTGTTTCCGGCAGCGGGTCAAAGATATAGATATCATGCCCCTTGAAAATTTGGATCAGGTCTTCATTGTTTTTGACAAATTCAAGGATCTGTGAAAGCGGACCATGCAGGCTGACCATATGGAGATGCTTCATGGGCCATGCTCTGGTCATTCCCAGCGTCAGAGCACGTTCGCTTTCCGCTTCCTCTGTCCCGGGCAGGACCTTTGCCATGACCATCATGGACCGGTCCAGAAGATTTTGGAGGGATTCCTCAGTAAAAACAGACTTTTCCAGCAGATCGAGATAGCGGGTGATTTGGGATGCTTTGATCTTTGCCCTGTCCTCTGCGGACAAGGTGAGCAGAGATTTTCCTTCCACCATCCCGGAGATGTCCTTTTCCTGAGTCCCGCTGACCGTGATCTCGCAGACCGCATAAGCTTCTTTGTCAAAGCTTTCCGCCATGACCCGGGCGGTCCCCGGGGTGAGAGCAGTCACGGTGTTTGTGAGCTGGTTGACCGCGATGACCGTATTGTCGGTATTGAACCATGCCAGCCGGGTGACATGCGGATCTTCGGGGTCAAAGCTTACCGAAAAGGTATATTTTTCCCCAACCTCAAGCGTCAGGGATGTGACACCCAGGTCAACTCTTCTGATTGGCTGATAAGAGGTTCCTGTGCCTTTTACAGGAGTCTGTGCAAGGACAGATGTTACCGAAAGGAAAAGATACAAAAATAATGATAAGATAACAACAATGGAATGTTTTGATGATTTTTTCATAGTCTCTCTCTCCTTTTTTCCGTGAAATTACCATATTTCTATAAATAACATATGACATGGGTATGAATACTTTATCAGAGTAAACCTTCCGGACTGTCGGGAGGTCTCTCCTGTGGCAGCTTCCGGCTGTTTTCGGACATTTCCTGCATCTTATAGGTGAAGTAGGCTTCTTTGAGCTGCCGGCGGGCTGAGCGGTTTAATAAATACAGGGTGCCGTCAATCATTTCACAATCCTGTGAACCCCATTTTTTTACATGACGCATATGGATGGCGACACCGCGCTTGATGGTCAGGAAGTTTTTGTCTAATTGTGACTCAACTTTGCTGAAGGGCATCCATATGGAATATACAGAGCCATTTTTGATGAAGATGTTTGTCTTGTGGTCGTTTGCTTCCACACGGACGATGTCATTCTGATTGAGCGTATAAATATTGCTGCCGATCCGGATCGTCAGCAAACTTTCCGGCAGATCGGTAAGGTTCATAGTTTTGGCTCGTTTCACAGCCTCGGCAATATCTTCAGGGTGACAGGGTTTTACAAGATAGTGGATCGCCCGGACACTGAAAGCCTCTACAGCATGTGTGTCGCTGACGGTGATGAATACGACCTGGGTTCCGGGTGAAATTTTCCGCATCTCTTTGATGACTTCAATGCCGTTTTCCGCTTCGAGGTAGATGTCCATGAATACAAGGTCATAACGCTGCTGTTTTGCCGCGGTCAGGAATGCCTTCCCGGTTTCGAAGGTATCAATGACGACATTGTCAACTATCCTGATTAGATCATCCCGCAGCGTTTCGATATCCTGCCTGTTGTCATCACAGATCGCGATTCTCAAATTCTGCCTCCCGGAAAAATATCAATACTCTGCTCATTTTAGCACAAACAAAAGTTGAATTTGTCAGCTATTTCGCAGACGGTATGCTGTGATTTCGTAAGTGGTACATTCTGTAATTCTGTGAAATTTCGGGAATTTCTTTCTTTTTTTCTGTTGATTTTATATCGGTGGAATTGTATAATCATAGCATCATCTGTGGAAAGGGGTAAGCATATGTCAGCAGATTTTCTGTTGCGTCATTTTATCGGCTTTGCGCTGCAGGTTCTGCCGGCAACAGTTTTATTGCTTTTGCCATTTGAGCGGACGAAATACCGTTTCCCATACCGCCGGACATGGGCGCTCTTCGGCTTTGTTATTATGATCCTGTGTGCTGTTTATTCGGTATCCGCCCGGGTGGTGAATATCAGCAGACAAGAGACGATGGGAGCGGGCTTTTTGTTCGGCAATTTATTCATGTGCCTGAGTATCGTTATCATAGCGTGCCTGTATTTCCTGCTGATCCGGGATCAGACCATGCGGAAAGCATTCCTGTTTTTCAGTGTCGTATCCTTTTCCGCTATTCAATATACGCTCGCCAATGTTCTCCTGAGTTTTTTCCCGCTGAAACCGGCTTCGCAGGCCGGGCAAAGCTATGATATTAACACCTGCATTGCGTATGGACTGGTTACACTGGTCCTTCTTCCGCCGGTCGCGGTTTTCTTCAGAACCTCCGTGCGCACTTATTTGAAAAACATGAATGCAGTGTCCGGCCGCGGAGAGTTCATCCTGCTGATCACGGTGACAGCTTTTTATCTCGCACTCAACGCGCTGCTTTCCATGTTTTGGACGCAGTATCAGGAAATTGCCCATACGAATCAGAGTTATTATATGCCTGTGATCATTATGTTGACCGCTCTGCTTTTTATCGTTTATTACAGTGTCATCAAACTGTCAAATTATCGGTTTGAGGAGGAAGAACGGAAGCTTGAAGCGGCTATTATGCGGGCAGACCATGAAAAGATACGGATGAGCATGGAAGAGCAGCGCAAACGACTGCATGACACGCGGCAGCTGCTGAATCACATGTCTTCCATCGTTCAAAACAGCGGCCGGGATGAGCTTCTTGACTACATCGGACAAACGCTGGATCATATCCATGTTACGGATGAGCGCTTTTGTGCGGACAGCCGCATGAACGGGATCCTGCAGTATTATGCGGCTGCTGCCCGTGCGTCGGGAATCGGGTTTACGGTCCGGGCTCGCTGTAACGATCTATCATCGATTTCCGAAATTGATCTGACCGTATTGCTGGGGAACGCGTTGGAAAATGCTATACATGCTGCCGCGGCATGGCAGGCAAAACATGAGCCGGAACGGGCAGGCATAACGGTCACAGCTGATGATGGAGAGAACCTGCTGCGTATCCACATTGAAAACAGCTGCGCTCAGGTCCTTTATGCTCCGCATGTCAGCAGAGACGGACAGGACAGTTTTCTTCCGGCAGATTCTTTCCTGAGCATCGGTGGAAGTGGCCAGGGTCTGAACCGCATCAGTGCGATCGCTGCCAAATATGAAGGTCTGGCTTTATTCTGCTATGACGCGGAGAACGAGAAATTTCTTACATGGATCACGCTGATAATTTGCAATTAACGGGTATTCACCCAATCAACGCGTCCCGGAACCGGGGGTGTTTCACGGAAACGGGCGGTCCGGTCGCGGTTGGTGTCGTTCCATTTGTCGAAACCGAGCGGGGAAATGTGGGTATCGTATGTGCAGTTTTCAAAGACGGACAGTCCGTGATCCCGCCAGGGACGGGCAAGGTAGATGCTTCCCGGTGTGACGCCTTCTTCGTATGTGAAGCGGCAGTTCCTGAAGAGGAATCCATCCTGCTGTTCCAATGAATGAGCCGGTGCCGCCACATAACCGATATCCCGTGCGTCATTAAGCGAACGGATCTCGCAGTCTTCAAACAGGGTGTCACCGCAGCCGAAGATGAAATCGACCGTGCCCTCAATGCGGCAGTTGGTGAAGACCTGGCGCATGTGGCCGCCTCTGAGCAGCTCCGGTGCGTGGAATCCGGTGTAGCGCACGATTAGGTCCGGTGGCAGCGGTCCGGAGAAAAGTGTGTCCTGGGTGGAACGCAGCAGGCAGTTTTCTATGGAGAAATTGTCGCCGATCACGGAAAGCGCCACTTCCTGTCCCTTGACCTCCGGATGAAGGGCATCGTTGACGATTGCCAGATTCTCCATACGGACATTGTCGGCGCAGACAGCCACGGTCCAGGTGCGGAAAGTGTTATATTCCCGTCCCAGTTCATCAAGCTTCAGCGCGTAATCATCCCAGACGAGTACGGTTTTCTCCATGCCGGCGCCGGTCAGCCTCAAACCGGATGTGCGGATTACAACTTTCTGCCGGTATACTCCCGGTGCCAGCCGGACAACCGCGTTTTCCGGTAAATTGTCAAATATCTGCTGTAAATTATCTGCGGGGGTAACATCTGTTGTATATGCCATAAATGTATTTTCTCCTGTGCTTATTGTAGCACGAAAATACGCTTTTTTTGCTCAGTAAATTTGGCGCTCTGCCATTTTCTGATCCCTGACACCTGCCCCGGTTCCTGACCTTCCGTATATCCAAACCGGATATATGTAAATTGGAAAAAGTCTTTTTTGTGTATAAATTTACTCACTTTTACCATGTACGAAAATCATTACGGAGATGAAAATAGTTTAACATCTGAAAAGATGGTGTCTTTGTGTTGGATGCCTGTTTTCGGATTTGAGAGGCACACCTTGAATCGTCATCTGACCCTGAAGCAATATCGGAACCTGGATCTGACCCTGTTTGCGGTAATGCTTATCATCTCGGAGTCACTGATCGTCAATGCGGCGACGCGGTGGTTTCCGGATCAACTCTACACCGTTTCGGTCAGCGCAGCGATCGTTTCGATCGTGCTGATGCGGTGGGGACCCTGGGCAGCGGTGCATGCGGTGTTGGGCGGTCTGGTTTATTGCTTCTGGGCCGGCGGTACACCGAAACAGTACCTGATTTACATGGTCGGGAATCTGTTCTCTCTCCTGGCACTTTTCATGTTCCGTTTGTTTGGTAAAGAGCGGATCCGTGAGAATGTCCTGCTGATCCTGCTGTTTGCGCTGTGTACGCAGCTGTTCATGCAGATGGGAAGAGCCTGTGTCTCTTTTGTGATGGGTGCTCCGTTCAGTACGGGGTTCAACTTCATCACAACCGATGCCCTTTCCGGGCTGTTTACCATGGTGATCGTTTGGATCGCCAGTCGTCTTGACGGCGTGTTCGAAGACCAAATATCGTATCTCCTTCGTGTTCAGAAAGAAAACGAAGAGGAAAAGGGAGGATTCTAATGAAAGCACCTGTGGCAGACTTCCTGATTTATGACGAAGCCACGAAAACCTATCGCGAGGACCCTGAGCAGGCTGTTCGCGATGACGTGGAAAAGCATTATTGGCTGCATGTAGTGCGTATGATTGCCAAGGACTGGCGCCTGTACATCATGCTGATCCCGATGCTGCTTGTTTTCCTGTTCTGGCGTTACTTTCCTATGTACGAATTGCTGGGCAGCTTCAAAGTCGCGGATAACGTGCTTCCGGTTTCGGAACAGTTATTTGCCGGCTTTTCCAATTTTAAGCTGCTGCTGGCAGGCCAGTCGACGGTTTCTCTGGAATTCTGGCGGGCGCTGCGCAACACGTTCGTCCTGAGCTTTTACGGCTTGCTGTTCGGGTTCCCGATGCCCATCATCCTGGCGCTCTTCTTCAATGAGATCGGCTCCAATATCGCCCGCAGCTTCTATCAGGTACTCACCTACCTGCCGAAGTTCATGTCCACCGTCGTTATGACCTCTCTGGTCGTGATGCTGGTGAAGCAGGGCGCGCAGACTTCCAACATGGGTGTTATTTCCCAGTTGCTGGTGGCATTGAAACTGATTCCTTATGAGGTGGCCAACGCAGGCCTTTTGAACAATCCGGCCTATTTCCGCGCGATTTACGTCATCTCCGGTATCTGGGAAGGCGCGGGGTATGACTCCATCGTCTTCTTCGCGGCGATCATCGCGATCTCCCCGACCAGCTATGAAGCGGCCCAGATCGACGGCGCGAACAAATGGGCTCAGATGCGTTACGTGGTTCTCCCCAGTATCCTTTCAACGATCGTCATCATGCTCATCACCCGTATCGGTGGTTTGCTGAACATCGGTTATGAAAAGGTCATCCTGCTTTATAACTCCAATACTTTCGTCACTGCGGATGTGGTTTCAACCTTCGCGAACCGCTACGGTCTGGAGGGCGCATCCAAGGGTATTGCCTCGGCAGCTGAAATGATGAATAACGTCATCGGTATGCTGCTGGTCATCGGTGCGAACACCATTGCCCGTAAGGCAGCGGACACGTCACTGTACTAAAAGTCAGGGAGGAAATCAATGAAACGAAAACTTGAGACTTCCGAGTTGATCTTCAAGATCCTCAGCTATACCTTACTGACCATTTTTGCTCTGGCTTGTTTATATCCTTTCGTGTATGCGGTTTCCGCTTCCATCAGCGGCGCCCATGCGGTGGACTACAATGAGATCGTACTGCTCCCGAAGGATGTGCAGTTTGAAGCGTTCAAGTACATGTTCTCCAACAACATGTTCTGGAATGCCTACTCCAACACGCTGTTCCTCACCCTTTACGGTACTATCTGGTCCCTGATTTATTCCATCCTGGGTGCTTACGCGCTTTCCAAGAAACGCCTGCTGTTCCGCAAATTCTTCAACTTCTTCCTGGTCTTCACCATGTGGTTCAGCGCCGGTATCGTCCCGCAGTACCTGAACTACCTGCAGACGAAGGCTGTCTTCAACGGTGTCGGTATCATGGATGACAAATGGCTGGTCGTCATCGCCATGGGTATGGCCGCCATGAACATCATCCTGCTCCGCAATGCCTTTGAAGGCGTTCCTTCCGAAATTGAAGAGGCGGCCATCGTTGACGGCGCGACCGAATTCCAGGTGTTGAGTACGGTTTACCTGCCGATGTGCAAATCCACCATCGCGACCGTCGCTCTGTTCTTCGCAATCTCCCGCTGGAACGGTTACTTCTGGGCACGCCAGATGATCTCCAACAGTTTTGAAAAACCGCTGCAGGTTTTCATCCGTGAATTGCTGGAACAGTACCGCGATCCTGAATTCATCGCCGGTTGGAATGCAGTCTACGCTTCCGACTCCGTTATCTACGCGCTGATCGTCTGCTCCATCGTCCCGATCCTGGTCATCTACCCCTTCATTCAAAAGTACTTCGCGAAGGGCGTCAACGTCGGCGGCGTGAAGGAATAGTGATCTGCAGACACTGTCAATTGTGTGAGTTTTCCGGGAGCTTTCCCGGTTAGATAAAACAAAGGAGAAATATTATGAATAAAAGCAAATCCATTCTTATGCTCGTGCTCGCTCTCTGTCTGATGATGGTCAGCGTCGCATCTGCTTCGGATGAGCTGCCCTACGCTGAAGGAACTGTTCTGCGCATGGCTACCGGTTACAACAGTGCGAAGACAGGTTTGTTCTTCGATGCTGAAACTGCCGGCGAAGGGATCACCCTTGCCGATGGCAAGACCTACAACTCCGGCGATCTGAAGCCGACATGGGTTGAAGTCCAGAACAAGCTCGGTATCGTTTTCGAAAACAAATACCAGGGCAACAGCGCTACCGCCGAATTCGATTACTGGAAAGAACAGCTTGACCAGGTCGATATGCTCTCCGGTACTGCTTCCAAACTGAGTGAATACGGTGAATCCGGTGCTATCGTCAACATCGCTGACTATCTCGATCAGATGCCTAACTTCAAGGCTTATCTTGAAGCCAACCCGATCGTCCGCCTTTCCATCACCGGAAACGTTGACACCGGCGCTATCTACTTCAGCCCCTACTTCGATGGTGTGAACGATATCGAACGTATGCCGCTGATGCGCGTTGACTGGGTCCAGAAGCTGCTGGATGGCGAAGGTGAATTCACCGCTGAAGCCTGCGGCACCACCAAAGCCCCTGTTTATCAGCCGTACATGCCCACTGAAGGCAAGGTCGACATTGATGTCGTCACCCTCGATGGCACCGCTGTTGAAACTATCACCAAAGACTATGACGCCGCCGGCAACATCGTCGCGAAGATGAACGAAGTCGGTGAGATGGATGGTGTTGCTGCTGTCAACATGCTCCGCAAGTACATCGATGAAGCTTACAACGGCTACTATGGCACCGAACGTTCCAACCTGTTCATTGGCCAGAACGCTGCCTGGGATGCTGACGAACTCGTCGCTCTGGTCCGCTGTGTGGTTTCCAACCCGCAGACCCTCAACGGTACCGATAAGGTTCAGGGTATCTTCACCCGTGAAGATGATAACAACCAGCGCCGTGTTGATATGTTCCGCTTAGCCGGTCACCTCTTCGGCGTCCGCGGTCTGGAATCCCGCCAGGATTACCTCTATGTCGGTGCTGACGGCGAACTGCATGATGCACGCATTGAAGTTGCTACCTATGAAGCTCTCTCCCGCATGCATGACATGGTCGAAGAAGGACTGCTCTCCGAAGCTTTCGTCAATAAGGAATCCGAAAACACCTCCAAGTATCTGGAAAATGATCTCGGCTTCATGCACTATGACTACAACCAGACTCAGACCATCTACAACGCCACCAAACTGCAGGAAGGCGAAAAGTACATGGCTGTGATGTGCCCGGTCGCCCGCTGGTATGACGGCTCGAACGATGACGGCGTTTACATGCGCTTCACCGAATCCTGGCGCTCTGTCAAGACCGATGGTTGGGGAATTTCCGTCCCCGGTGTTGCCGGCAACACCGATAAGCTGAATGCAGCTCTGTCCCTGATCGACTTCGCTTACACTCCGGAAGGTATGATCCTCCTGAGCTACGGCCCGGATGCCTTCATCAAGACCAAAGCTGACGGTTCCTACGAAACCTTCATGTTCAACGGTCAGGAGATGCCTGTGATCGCTGATGCGACATTCGAAGAACTGTATGCAAAGGCCAGCGGCAACTACACCAACTATGCCCGCTTCTATCTGGGTTCCACCCTGAGCTTTGTGAAGAACCAGGCATTTGAATATCAGTGCACACATGAAGTCGGCCGCGAAGGTGCAGGTCATATCTCCACCGCTATCGGTCTCGGCACCATCAAGCACCCTGAACTGGCACTGACCGAAAATCCGTGGTACACCTCCGTACCGACCGTCCTGCCGACCTCCAAGGCTGACAACGACCTGATCAACACCTACACCGATCTGGTCAATCAGTTCAGCGGCGCAAAGGGCGAAGACAAGGTGAATGTCCTTGTTGATATCATCGCCGGCGGTTTCAATTTTGAAGGATTCTCCTCTCCGGAAGAAGCTGCAGCTACCGTTGCTGAAAAATGGAACGGCGATGCTTACCTCGGCATCAAAGAATGGGCCTGGGAAGATATCCAGGATTACTACGCAAACTTGTAATCTAAACTTATAAACGAAAGCAGTGCCGGTATGCGGAAACGGATACCGGCACCGCAAAAGTTGATTTATCACGAAATCTTAAACATATTCAGTAATTATCTGTTTGGGAAATCAAGATCAACATGGAGGTCGTATGTATAAAAAACAAATGAAAATACAGAAAATCGTATGTTTTCTTGTATTGGCTGCAAGTGTAGTCGTGTTTCTCTACTCCCTTGGGATCATGACAGATCTCTATGATGCACTGTATTACACAATTCCCAACAAGGACAATCTTGACCGCAGCCGTGTTGAAGGTGCGCGTGTGTATTATGATATGCAGCCCTTCAACAGACAGTTCCTGCATTTTGGTATCGGGTTGATCCTTTGCGCGGTATTGCTGTTCCTTACAAACACGAACACACGCAGAAGATATTATGTGAGTAACATAATTGCTGTTATTATCAATGCGGCCGTAAATGTATATGTGGCGATATGGGCTCACGCGCAAATCACCGCCTACAAAGCCCAGTTCCTGCTGGTCAACTTTGAAGACCTGAAAAAATTCGCTGAAAGACAGCACACTTTATATACCGAGTCAACATTCTGGTTTGATATCCATGTTGCGGTATTTTGCTTCGCGATCATCGCAAATGTTTTGCTGATTGCAAATATGATTTGGAAATTCCAACTGATGAAACAGGAAAAGCAGTTGATAGAAGCCGGAAAGGGGGCAGTCGCATGAACGAAGATGAATATATCCGCAAGGACAGATTACGCTTTACAAAGAACAGCTTAGCCTCCACACTCGCAATTGTGGCGATCGTATTCGATGTGCTCTACTTTTTGAACATCTATAAATCCGATGTGAATCGCAGTGTAGGTGATTTTTATTACCAGATCCGCATTGGCGGTTCGATCATTTTGAATCTGTTGTTCATGCTTGCGGCTTTCCTTTCTTCTGAAGGCATCAAAAACTACAAGAAGAGCTACGGATATGTACTGGCAGTTCTGGGCATCATCCAGATCGTCAGGATCTTTATTCTGCCTATGCAGGCTCACGCGACGGATATTACCGTCGGCGGTGTTACCTCAAAGGTAATGGAAAACGGTCAGTTTATTACTGTCATCATCTATCTGATCCTTTCCGCGGCTGCATGCTTCGCTGCGGCTTATGTCGGGATCAAGAAGAGCAATGAACTGGAAGCTCACATGGCCTCCCTCAAAAAGGCTGCCGCATAATATAAGGAGGGCTCGGAAATGGCAAATCTTAGCTTACAGCATATTGATAAAATTTATGACAACAATGTTCAGGCTGTATTTGATTTCAATCTGGACGTGAAAGACGGTGAATTCATCGTCCTGGTCGGACCTTCCGGATGCGGGAAAAGTACAACACTGCGTATGGTTGCCGGTTTGGAAGATATCTCCAAAGGAAAGCTCCTGCTGGACGGGAAAGATATCACCAACGCCCCGGCGAAAGACCGCGATATGGCGATGGTTTTCCAGAACTACGCGCTCTACGGCCATATGACCATTTATGAAAATATGGCATTCTCTCTGACGCTCCGCAATGAGAACCCGAACGTGATCCACAAAAAGGTCCTTGCGGCTGCTGAGATCCTCGGTTTGACCGAACAGCTGAACAAAAAACCGAACCAGCTTTCCGGCGGACAGCGGCAGCGTGTGGCGATGGGACGCTCCATCGTTCGGAACCCGAAGCTGTTCCTCTTCGATGAACCGCTTTCCAACCTGGACGCGAAACTCCGCGGCGCGACCCGTCGTGAAATCATGCTGCTCCACAAACGTCTCGGCGCTACCATGATGTATGTTACACATGACCAGACAGAAGCCCTGACCCTTGCTGACCGCATCGTTTGTATGTCTATGGGCCACGTACAGCAGATCGGCACACCGATCGAACTTTACGATCACCCGGCAAACCTCTTCGTGGCGACTTTCATCGGTCTGCCTCCGATGAACATCTTTGACGTCAAGGTCGAACAGGGGTACCTGATCGGTAAGACCGCGCAGATCAAGATGACAGACGAAGAAAAGGAAAAGCTTGCGGATTATGAAGGCAAGAAGATTGTCATGGGTGTCCGCCCTGAAAACATTGTTGAAGGCGGAGATATCAAGGTGAAGGTATTCGATAACGAGAACCTCGGCATGAACACACTGGTTCACGGGTATATCGGTGAACACGGCGACGGTTCCAAGATCGTTGCGAAGCTGCGCGGCTGGTGCAATTACAAGGCCGGTGACATCGCCAGTCTGGAATTCACCTATAAACATTTCTTTGATGTCGATACACAGAATGCCATCTGAAGGGAGAGAATGAAATGAACAATACGAAAAGATCTGGATTCAGCGAATTTATTCGTAAAAGCATTGTTTCCCTGAAGCGGAAACCGGAAACTATCGCGATGGTCGTGCTGGTGATCGCATTCCTGGTTTATTCCCTGAACCTGACATACATTTCACATACCACCGCGAGAATTCAGGGACCGGGAATGGGTCTTTACGGTTTCATCACCATGCTGCTTTCCATGCTGTCTTTTGTCTGCTTTACCAGCTCCTATCCGCGGAGGAAGAAGCCGAACTATATGATGATTGGCCTGATGTTTGTGATGTTCGCGATCATCGTTTTCTGTGATATCAAATACAAGGGTTTGATCACCAACGCACTGACCAGAGCTGAAAACCCGATCGCTGAAGAGGATTACATCACGAAAGCGGCAAAAGCGCTGAATGCCCATATCATCATCCTCATCATCGGCGCCGCGCTGGTAGCGCTGCGTCCGGTTTACGCAAAGATGATCCGCGGCATCAAGACGTCCATCGCTGTTGAAGACAGCGGCAACATGGCTGCGATCGATATCGCCGGTGACGACTAATCAAAATTCCGATTAGAATTATTTGACGGGAGGCTCAAAAGGCCTCCCTTTTTCTGATAAAATAACAATATGGCACGTAATAAAAACAAAAACCAGACAAACGAGGAACGGAAGACCGCCGGGGATTACTATAAGCTCCACAGTGAGGCAGTGCAGGACCTTGTCACTGCCAACGAGGAAAATTCACCGGTCGTTCCCGAGTCAGAGCTTCGGAAGTACCGCTCCGGCGGCAAATTTAAGCTCAGTGAAACAGTGAAAGCCCTGCTGGTCAAATACTGGTTCAACGGTTCGATATGCTTTTTCTTCTTCCTTGCTCTCGGCACCTACCTCAGGGATCTGCTGGATCAGCTGTTTGTGCTCGGGATGGCTTTGGGGATCATAACGGATATCCTTACCAATAATGTGCTGCGGTTTATCGCAAAACCCGAAGGCGCGAATGACAAATGGATGATGATCCCGCAAAAGCGGCTTTCCAGTCTGTTCCTGAACATATTATATGCATTCATTGTTTTGTTTTTTGTTTATATGCTGTATAACCTGATAAATATGATATTACAGTCCCTCGGAAAGTCTGTTTTAGGTGTAGAACCGCTGCTTTTCGGCCTGTTTTATCTCGGTTTCGATCTGCTGTTCATCAGCATGAAAAAAATGATGAAAAACATCATTCACGACGCAAAAAAGAAGGTTTAGTATCCATGTTTAAGCTATTATTCGTCAGTTCAAGTTCCGCCTGTTTTGAACTTGATAACAAAAATCAGTACTATTCTCCCGCTCCGTACTCGCTTTATCTGAATGATGAAAAGGTGCGGGACTGCGACACAAATGTTTTTTCTTTATTCGGGCTTAAATCCGATACAGACTATACTGCTGCGGTCGAATGCGATGGCAGAAGGGAAACCATGATCTTCCATACACGGAGCGAGCGCTTCGCGATCAATGTCAGGGATTTCGGTGCGCAGGGCGACGGGATCAGCGATGATACCAAAGCGATCCGGGCTGCACTGGATTTTCTGCCGGAAGGCGGACGGCTTTATTTTCCCGCGGGAACGTATCTGACTTTTCCGCAGGCCGTCCGAAGCCATACGACCATTGAATTCGCCGAAGGCGCCGTGCTCAAGGGTTCTCCCGATCGCGCGAGTTATCAGGTGATCCCCGGCGAGGTGCGTGATGTGGAAGGCAGAGGCGAGATCATCCTGGGTGCTTTTGAGGGAGAGATCCGTGAGAAGTATCAGTCGCTGATCAGTGCGGCTTATGCAGAGGATATTACCATTATCGGTACGGGTACTGTCGATGGCAATGCCGGCGCCGGTGATTTCTGGACAAAATTCAATGAATTCAAGATCGCCCGCCCGAGGCTTTTTTTCTTCAGCAACTGCAAAGATATAAATATCCACGGGATCCACGCCTGCAATTCAGCGTCCTGGCAGTTCCATCCGTTCTTCTCCGACCGGGTCTCATTTTATGATGTCTCGATCTCCGCGCCGAAAAACAGCCCGAATACCGATGCCATCGATCCGGAATCCTGCGATTATGTCAACATCATCGGCTGCAAATTCAGTGTCGGTGATGACTGCATCGCCATCAAATCCGGTAAGATCGACCTGGGCATGCGCTTCCAGAAACCCGCAAACCATCACGTTGTCCGCAACTGCCTGATGGATTTCGGTCACGGGGCAGTAACGCTCGGCAGTGAAATGAGCGCCGGGATCCGGAACCTGACCGTGGAACAGTGTTATTTCCGTGGGACAGACCGCGGATTGCGCATCAAGACCCGCAGAGGCAGGGGCAAGCTTTGTGACATCAGCGGCGTCGTTTTTGACAACATCCGCATGGATGGAGTCCGGACCCCGGTGGTGATGAACATGTATTACAACTGCTGCGACCCGGACCGTTATACCGAATATGTCTGGTCCCGGGAACATCTGCCGGTGGATGACCGGACGCCCCATCTGGGCAGCTTCCATTTCTATAACCTGAACTGCACCGACGCGGAAGTGGCTGCCTGCTATATTGACGGCCTTCCGGAAATGCCCATCGATGAGGTGTGCTTCAAAGACTGCAGCATCAGTTTTAAAGAAGACGCGGAACCCGGCGTCCCGGCGATGGAGAATTTTGCCGAAAAGCGCTGCAAGCTGGGTATGTATCTCGATAACGTCAAGAGGATCGTGATCGACAATGTAAAGCTGGAGGGCGTTGTCGGAGAGAACATTATCGTCCAGCATAATGATGAACTGATTGTGAAATAAGCCTGATTTCAGGTGCTTATGCTGAAAAACAGGTACAACCATATGTTACGGATATGACTGTACCTGTTTTCAATTAATCGTATAAATTTCTGGCTGTTTGGGGATAAACACTCCCCAGGCAGATGGACAGAACAGAAGAAATTACTCATTGTGAGGACAATTATGGCGAGAAAAGTGATTCTTGATGTCGATACCGGTTCGGATGATGCCTGCGCGATCATGCTTGCATACCTGCACAAAGATATAGACCTCATCGCGGTCTGTTCGGTGAAGGGCAATCAGCCGCTGAAAAACACCAATGAAAATACCCTGCGGATCCGCGAACTCCTGGGCGGTGATTTCCCTGTTTATAAAGGCTGCGCGTCGGGGCTTGTGTCCGACCTTATCACCCCGAGGATGCCCCGCACCAGGAATGTCGATGCCTATGATGAAAACGGGAATAAAATATCCTTCCACAAAGAACTTTTTGACCTTCCCGAATCCGTGAAAAAGGAAGAAGATGTTCCGGCTCCTGTTTTCTATGTGGATTACCTGCGCCGCGCAAAGGAACCTGTAACCCTTGTCGCGGTCGGTCCTCTGACAAATCTTGCCGTGGCGCTGCTCATCGACCCCGATATCGTAAAGAATATTGAGGAAATCGTCATTATGGGCGGCGGCCATCACATTACAAATGCAACGATCGCGGCTGAATTCAATATTTATGACGATCCGGAAGCTGCCCAGCGGGTGCTTCACTGCGGCGCGAAGATCACGATGGTACCGCTGGACGCCACACATTCCGCGTATATCGGGAAAGATACATCCCAAAAGCTGCGGAAAATCAATACACCGGCGGCAAATTTTACCGCGGATCTGATAGACGTCCGGATCCTGGTCCATAACCAGTGCCAGCCGCTGGAAGTGCCGGATACCTGCGCGCTGCATGATCCGTTATGTATCGCCTACCTGATCGATCCGGATGTTCTGAAGGATGTATTTTTCTGCAATGTGGAAGTTTCCACCTCGGGCATCACAGCCGGCCAGACGATTGTCGATAACAGAGCCCATCAGGAGTATCGGAACGTCCGGTTCGCTTATCGCGGCGATCCCCAAAAATTCGCGGATATTTTTGTCGAAGCTTTCGAATAAAATGAAAGCTGATCGAAAAGAATCGATCAGGATGAGTTTCCCGCTTTTTGAAGAGCCGATTCTGTTTCCGTTGATTCAGAACCGGGAGAACTGATATAATTAGCAATGAATATTTGTCAGATGTTTATTACCGCAGCGCACGGGGCTTTTCCGCGAACCGGCAGCAAAGTCTTACCGTGGAATTGTTAGCTGAGGCGCGTTACCTGAATTCATCCGGAGGAAAAAATGGACTATTCCCAAATTGATGCCTATGTACAGCGGTTGATCCGCGAATCTTCACCGGACCATACGGTTTGGAATATTGAAAAAGTCCGGGCAGGAAAACCCGGCAGCTGGAACTATATTGACGGCTGTATGGTGACAGCTCTGCTCGCGATGTCCGAGATCACCGGCGACAAGGCCTACTTTGACTTCGTCGATGGATTTATCGGTGATTTCGTCTCGGAAGACGGCTCCATCCGCACCTATGAACCGGAAAAATTCGCTCTTGATGACGTCAATGAAGGCCGGGTCCTCTTTGAACTTTATCAGAAGACCGGGAAAGAAAAATACCGCAAAGCTGCGGAGACACAGATGGATCAGCTCCGCAAACAGCCGCGCACCGATGAAGGAAACTTCTGGCACAAGGCGATTTACCCGAATCAGGTCTGGCTGGACGGGCTTTATATGGCTCAGCCTTTCCTGGCGCTTTATGAGAAGAACTTCGGAACCGGTGATTATTCCGACACGATCCATCAGATCGAAACCGTCCGCGCCCACATGTTCAATGAGGAAAAAGGCCTTTATTATCATGGCTATGATGCCTCAAAATCAGCCTTCTGGGCGGATCCGGAAACCGGTCTTTCCAAAGGTTTCTGGCTGCGGGCGATCGGCTGGTTCTCTGTCGCGTTAGCGGACCTGATGGAGATCCTTCCCGCAGGCGAAGCTCGGGACCGCATCATTCCCATCTTCCGGGAACTGATGACAGGGATCTCGAAATACGCGGATCCCGGTAGCGGGATGTACTGGCAGGTGGTGGACCAGGGCGGCCGGGAAGGCAATTACCTGGAGACCAGCGGTTCCAGCATGATCGCTTATGCCATGCTCAAAGGCGCCCGGCTTGGAATTCTTGACAAATGCTATGCGGATCTGGGCGCAAAGACCTTCAGCGGCATTATCGACCGCTATCTGTCCTTTACCGATGGGGAACTGAATCTGGAAGGGATCTGCCTGGTGGCGGGCCTTGGCCCGGAGAACAACCGGCGGCGCGACGGGACTTATGAATACTACATATCCGAACCGATCGTGAAAAATGACGCCAAAGGGGTCGCTCCTTTCCTGTTGTGTTATACGGAAGTTATCCGGCAGTAAAACGATCTGATATAAAAAACGGGGCGGTTTCCGCAGGCTCTTTGCGGCGCCTGCGGAAACCGCCCCGTATTAAGTTAATAATTTTATTATTCGTTTTCCTGTAGATCCGCGGCGTCATCCGCGGCAGATTCAGATATCCTGATCATATCAGGATCCAGCCGCCTTTTCGACTGCGTCTTTTCAATACGGTAAAAACTGGGGGATATCCCGTATTTTTTCTTGAACATGCGGGAAAAATACAGCGGTTCGGTAAAGCCGCACATGCGCGCTACATCGGCGATGTTGCTGCTGTCATTATAAGCCGAGCTGAGCCATTCGGCTGCCGTCATCAACCGTTTGTCACAGAGATATTGATGCGGTGTGATCCCGATTTCCTTCTTAAAAAGCTTGCGCAGGTAATCATAGCTGAACGGAAGGGAGCGCAGGAATTTATCCAGCTCATAATTGCTGTCTGAAAAGTTCTGCACGATGTTGGAACGGATCGTTTCCACGATATCGCTGTGGACCGGGGATTTCTGATAAGTCCGTATATATCCGACCAGCAGATGTCCGTACGCGGTCATCAGGATATCCCGGTTTTCCCCTTCGTTATAATGGAAATAGGCTGCCTGGAACGCATTCAGGATAAAATGGGCGGCATCATCCTGAATTTTGAACGGCGTCCGATAATTCATGTTTGAGTCATCAATATTCAGAAAAATATTAGTGAACCCTTTTTCACTGTGGTTCGTATGAATATGATTGGGCGGAACGACAATGATATCACCTTCCCTGTAAGAAATTGTCAGATCATCGAATATCATAATGCCTTCGCCGCTGGTGTAATAGATCAGTTCCCAGGTCGTATGACTGTGGCGGGTGACGTTTGTTGTGATATTGTGTCTGCTGACATAAACGATCTCATTCATGGCTGTCATCCCCTTTGATTAATCTCTATGATCATTTTGTACATGAAGTATACCAAAAATAATCCGTTTTGTCTATATGATTATTAGCAATGTCCAAAAAAATGAGAGAAAAAAAGCTGAATCCAAAAAATTTCTACTGAAAAGTATTTGAATCTGTGTTAAAATGGAAAATGAGCAGGATATCATCATACCGAAAAGATCTATGAGGGTTCCATGAAAAAAATTAAACTGACTTATATTGGCGGCGGCTCCAAGCTGTGGGCGCGTGTGTTTATGAATGATCTGGCTTTGACGGAAGGTCTCAGCGGCGAGATCGCGCTGTATGATATTGATCTGGACGCGGCAAGACGCAACCAGCGTATCGGTGAACGCATCAATGAACATCCGGATACGATTTCCAAATGGGATTATGTGGTTTATGAGGATCTGGAGACAGCTCTGAGCGGGGCGGATTTCGTCGCCTGCTCTATTCTTCCCGGTACCTTTGACCAGATGGCAGTGGATGTTCACACTCCCGAAAAGTACGGCATCTGGCAGTCGGTCGGGGATACAGCCGGTCCGGGCGGAATTCTGCGTGCCATGCGGACGGTTCCGATCTATGAAGGCTTCGCCAAAGCGATACGGAAATGCTGCCCGGATGCCTGGGTGATCAACCTCACCAATCCCATGACGATGTGCTGCAAGACGCTTTTTGACGTTTTTCCGGAAATCAAGGCTTTCGGCTGCTGTCATGAGGTTTTCAACGCGGAGGATTTCCTCTGCTGCGTGATCAAAGAGCAGCTGGGCGTTCCCCGTCCGGACCGCCATGAACTGGTCATTGATGCTTCCGGTATCAACCATTTCACCTGGATCACGGAAGCTCGCTGGAAGGATACCGATGTTCTTTCCCTGCTGCCGGGATTCATGGAAAAATTCTTTGATAAGGGATATGATGAAAAACCGGGATATCCTCCGGACGGATACAATGCGGATCCTTTCCATTACGGCAACAGGGTCAAGATGGACCTCTTCCGGAAATACGGTGTGCTGGCTGCCGCGGGTGACCGGCATCTGGTCGAATTTCTGCCGAACAGCCAATACCTTGCCGGTCCGGAGACCGTCGATCAATGGCTGTTCCATCTGACCACGGTGGATTACCGCAGGGCGGATCAGAAGAAAAAAATCGCGGAGCTGGAAGCCATCGCGGCCGGGGAGCTTTCCGCTCAGCCGCATAAGAGCGCGGAAGAGCTGATCGCCCTGATGAAGGCTATCCTTAGTTTCGGTACCGTGGTTTCCAACGCCAATACGGTCAACCGCGGACAAATGCGGGATCTGCCGCTGGGCGCTGTGGTGGAGGTCAATCATGTCTTTGACAACAACTGTGTCCGCCCGATCCTCGCCAATCCGCTGCCCGCGCCGGTGGTCGATTTGCTGAAGCCCTGTGTGGAGAGTCTCGAGGAATGCTATCAGGGCATCAAAACGCGCGACCTAAACCGCATCTTCAATGCCTTCATGGCGCAGCCGATGGTATGTGATCTTTCCCGGGCAGACGGAGAGAAACTCTTTCGGGAAATGGTGGAAGGTACCCGCGAATACCTCGATCCGTATTACGAACTCTGAGTCTACTATATGCGGTACACCGGCACCTGATACAAGTGTACCTGTACAGGTACACTTGTATCAGGTGCCGGTGTACCGCAACGCGCTTTCCTGCCGCTATGCAGACGCTGCTGACAATGCTCTTTGTATAGAACCTTTGCTGATGCCTGTCAGTCGTTCAATTTGACGAATTGACAGACCGTTTTTCTTCAGTAATCTGATGGCTTCATTTCGGGTTTCCCAGTCATAAGTCTGGAGTTTCATCCCGCTTTCTATGTTCAGTGTTTTTTTGATGATTGCTTTAGCCCATTCATCATCACGTTTGTCGCTTATAAAGCCAATCTCGTCATTTTCATATTTTGCATTTAGAAAAGCTTCGTATTCTTCAAAACTTCCGATTAATTCCATAAGGATTTTTGTATCGACAAAAGATTTTGGATGACCATAACTGCGGTAACTGCTCCATGGATACTCTGCGGCAGGACAGATATTTTTATCTTGCGGATTGTTGATTATGTAGCGAAAAACCGTACACAAATAATCATCACCGTGAATTGCTTTGCTGGTATATCTGCTCTCGAACAGGTGCCCGGTACGCTGATATTTTCGATTGAACCATAGAGCATAGTTGCCGGCAAGCCTTTTCATGAACATGGGAATGTTTTGATCTCCTGCACATACAAGCAGATGAACATGATTTTCCATCAGGCAATAGGCGTTGATGGCAATTTTATGCTCCTCGCTGTATTGTTTCAGATTATTGAGAAAATGAATGTAGTCAGCGCGATCTTCAAAGATGATCTGTTTTCCATTACCGCGCAGGATCAGATGATAATAACCTCTCTCACTGATTTCTCTTGATGTTACCGGCATGATTTTCTCCTTTATGAGCGGTACATCAGCACCTGATATAAGTGTACTACATCAGCGCCAGCGGTACAATACCACCTGATACAGGTGTACCGCTGCCGGTACACCTGTATCAGGTGGTATTGTACCGCTTTTGTTACTGCGCCGAATGTCTTTTCCGCAGAACCAGGCCGATGACCAGACCGATGAATGCCGGAACGACCCAGCCGAGGCCGAGGTCAAAGAAGGGCAGGATCCTGCGTCCGATCCCTGCGGCCGCTGTGACACCCATAGCGTTGAAAAAGTCAAAGAGAGCTGCAGCGAAGGTAAAGGCGGTCACCCACACATATACGGTGCAGTCGTGTCCGAAGAGATTCCCGAATATTGACAGAAAAATCAGCGTGATCACCAGCGGATAAATAAACATGAGGAAGGGTACGGCATAGCTGATAATGCTGGTCAGTCCCAGATTGGCAACGAGGAAAGAGAAGATCACAAATCCAACTGCCCAGCGGCTGTAATGCTTTCCACCGCTGAACATCCCGGCGAATGCCTGGCAGAGGCTGGTGACCAGGCCGATTGATGTTTTCAGACAGGCAAGCGTCACCATGACCGCGAGGAAAATCTGCCCGACACTGCCGAAATAATGCCCGCTGATCTGTGCAAGCGCGATCCCGCCGTTGGCGCTGGTTTCGAACAGCCCGCGGCTCTGGGCACCGACCATACAGGTACCCAGGTAGATAAGTCCCATGAACAGACAGGAGAAAATTCCTGCCCGGATCGTGGAGCGGGTCACATCGACGCTGTCCGTGACACCCAATCCCCGGATTACATTGATGACGACGATGCCGAAGGCGAGACTGGCAATGGCGTCCATGGTGTTGTAGCCTTCCAGAAAGCCGGTGAAAAAAGCGCCCTGCTGATAGCCCTCATCCGGCGTTACAGATGTGACTGCGCCCATCGGAGAAAGCAGCGCTGTTATGATCAGCGCACAGATAAAAACGAGGAAGAGCGGGTTGATGATTTTCCCGATCCAGGTCAGGATCCCGCTGGGTTTGAGCGAGAAGAAAAGAACGAGAGCGAAGAAGACCAGACTAAAAGCAGCCAGCCACAGTTTGCTCGTTCCCAACAGCGGTTCCAGCCCTATGGTGAATGAGGTCGTCGCGCAGCGCGGGATGGCGAAGAATGGACCGATGGTCAGGTAGAGCAGTGTAGTGAAGAACACGGCGTATTTATCGCTGACTCGGGAGGCAAGTTCCCGCAGTCCGTCTGAACGGGTGATGCCGAAGGCGGCGATGCCGAGCAGCGGCAGACCTACTCCGGTGACAGCAAATCCGATGAACGCCGGCAGAAGGCTGCTGCCCGCCAGCTGTCCCATGTGAACCGGGAAAATCAGGTTCCCCGCGCCGAAAAACATCCCGAAAAGCATGCTTGCTACTGAAATTGTTTCGATAACGGAAAGGTTCTTTTTCATATCCCGCTCCTTTATTTTATGTTATAAGGCAATTATAACGGATTATGTGGTTGCCGGGGTTGATTGCCATATCCGCAGGGGCGCACATGAGGGCGGTTCAATAAGAGGAAGCACAACCTGGTCAGTTCTGCTGATGCTGCGAAGCCGGCACAGCAGAACTGCACTGGTGTCACACGAATTTTATAAATACCCTTGACAATATTAGAATACAGTGCTAATATATTTGTATTAGAATATATTGATATACAATAAAGGATGTTAGAACGAAAATGGAAAGCACTGCGCTGCAGAAGGAATTTACGGATCAGGAAAGGGAAGAACTGTTCAGCCGGATGGAATCGGGTGAACAGTTTGACGCGTCCCCGGACGCGGAACCCCGGCTGGTTCTTCCGGAAGGCAGCGGTGATGTGCAGTATGATGAATATGGTTTTCCATTTGAAGAGGAAGGGATCTATAACAGCGCGCCGCTGGAATTTGAAGAAGTCACCCGCGCGCTGTGGGTCGTGATAAGCAGCACGCATTACGCGGCTGTCCGTTACAACCGTCTTTCTCCGCTTTATTTCACACTGATGGGATATCTGGAAAAAGATATCAAACAGCTGGGAAGTTATTGTATAACCAAAGCGGTGCTGGAAAAGGGCGGGGAACAGTTCACGGGGCTGGACGGGATCGAGCTGAAGGAATTGTTCAGCATGGTCTCGGTCCATTTCCGCAAGTGTTGCATGGCCTACAACGATTTGCAGAAAAGCAATCAGGGGATGGATATGAACCTGGTAAGCTGGATCTTCCGTTGGGCGGTGCTTGCAGACCGTCTGCGGGTCACACAGGAAAAAATCGACAAAATTAAGTCGGGAAAGCTCAATATCGACACACTCCTGGACCGTGCGAACGTTTATAAAGGGGAACCGCGCATGCAGCGTGAGGACAGCGCCCGCATGGTCAGCCCCCGGATGAGAAATTCCTCCCTGCCGATCATGAAATCTTATGCAAGAGAAATCAAAAAGCAGAAAGAAACGGCGGAAAAACAGGAACGCGCGATGCATCGGGAAGCGGAACGGGCGGCAAGGCGGCTCGAAAAGAGCGGGATCATCACTCCGGGAACGTATAAACCTTCCGTTTACCACGCCCGGCCGGAGCCGAAACTTCCGGATATCGGGATGAACACAAATGAGCTGAGAAGGCTGATGATGGACGAGGCGAAAAGCCGCGGCGACATGGCGGAAGCCGGCATGATCGCGGCAGAAAGCCCGGAAAAATTAATTGAAAGATTCCAAAAATTTCAACGGGCAGAGAAGTCTTCCGCGCCGCCGGTAAGGGATCCGCGTTCCGGTCCTTCGGATGAGACCCGGAAGAAATTGCGGGAGAAGAGGAAGAAGAGAAAGTAGGGAAAAGGATATAGGAAATAGGGAATAGTGCTAAAGCCGGGATCGGAGGATTTCGGCTGTTTTCGGTTGGATTCGGAGACGGTTTCATGAGGCGCTTGCGCCGAATGGCTGTCCTCCCGCGTCGCAGGATGAGCGCCTCATTTGGAGTCAGCCCCACATGAAGTTGAAGCCTTCTTCCTTCCAAAACGGGAGGGCGCAGCTCCTGCTATGAATCTAAAACAGGCGCCCATCCTTACGCTGAGGGAGAACTCCCGCAGCGAAAAAAGAGTGCTTATTTGGGCAGTAAAGTGGGAGTCCAATCCTTTCGCCTTCAGAATATCAGTGCTTCCAAAGGTATTTTCCTCCTATAAGAACTCACTTTATAAATATTAATAAATTTCTAATACTTTTTCCCTTGACATTTTTACGCAATAATGTACAATTTTCATTACGAACTAATAGAATGTATATTTTATTTATTCATTAGTTCCTACAGAGCACGGTTTTTTCAATAAGGCTATAAGCTTTCTTAATAAGGTTGGTGCCGCGCGAGTAGTTCGTTTGAGTCTTGAGACACTGCGTAATGCGATTTGTTTGGTAAGGGTTTAGCATTGGTACTCTCTTTTCTTTGCACTTCAGTACAATTGGTGTATTGAAGGCTTTTCTGTTTTTGTTCCCAGCGTTTTCCGTTCAAGGTTCTTAATAAGACTCACCCGCAGATTTTTGTTTTCAACCCCGGCGTCGCAGCTGCGGCGGTTACCTTATGTGTCTGTTGTTGGCGTTGTTTCCCGGATCTCAGATATATAGGGCTCTTGAAATTGTGCTCCTCTGATGGTAGAATATTAAACAGGGAGAAGGATTCAATGGATGGTATGCAGGATACTTCAAAGAAATATGAGAAACTCGAATTGAACCTTTAACGAATGATCTGTTGTTTCATATGGCGTTTACAAAGAATGAAACCGCATTGAAAAGTCTGCTCAGTTGTTTTCTGAATATTCCTGTTGAAGAAATGAAACATGTTGAGATTCTGAATCCCATGCAGTATTCGGAACGGATCGATTCGAAACTGACAGTGCTTGATTTGAAATTACATTTGAATGGCCAGAGAAATATATCCTGATTGAAATTCAGGTAAGATGTTTCCTGTACTGGACAGATCGGACACTTGCATATACCTGCAGGCAAATTGCGGATCAGGTGAATGGTGAAGGATTCCGTTATGATCTGATACAACCTGTTGTGCAGATCGCGATCATGGATCATACATTATTTCCGGAACACAGGCGCTTTCTGACAAAATATCAGCTGAGGGACGATGAAGGATTTGTTTATTCGGATAAGCTGGAATTTATTGTGATGGACCTGACCGCTATGGATGAAGCCAATCAGAATGAAGAAGATCAGGGATTATTGGAGTGGGCCGAGGCATTTAATGCCAATGACTGGAATACGGTGGATCGGATTAGTAACGATGGTGTGCAGGAGGCAGTGAAAACAATGAGTATGATAATGTCAACGCCTTCGGAAAGGCAGAAAATTTAGGATCGCAGAATGGCGATCTGGGATTATAACACTTCCATTGCCGGCGCAAAAGCTGAAGGATATAATGCGGGGCATGAGGAAGGCTATAATGAAGGGGAATCGAGATTGAGTGATTTGATATCCCGCCTGTCTGCACAAAAAAGGTTTGATGATATCATTCGCTGTACTTCCGACCCGGAATATCGGAAACAGCTCTATCAGGAATTCAATCTCTGATATTTTCTATGGTGATGTAAGACAATGCCTGGACCGCAGGCGGTCAAACTGTATTCAGAAATGTCAGAAACTGTGCGTTAGGTTCGGGGACGGTTCATCGAGAGGCCAGCCGAGAGAAACTCCTCTCTTATGCAAGGGATGAGCGTCCATTTGGATTCGCAGCGGAAGAACTGGCACTACATCTTCAGAAAACAGGGGCCAGAGTTTTGATTAGGAGCGGTACACCGGCACCTGATATAAGTGTACCTGCACCGCGACGGTACACATTGCATCAGGTGCCGATGTACCTTCGGGTTGAGTAAGCTGTCCCCTTCCCTATCGGTCAGGTACAAGCAGTTCTGTGGTATAGCAGGCGTGAAACAAAATTGTTCCTGTGTTAAAAATTCTGAAATCCGTTTTAGGCATAAACTGTGTTATTTTTGATATAGTATATTTTTCCCGCATAATTTATACTTGACCATAGGATGCGTGTTTAAACTTCTAAAAAACCATCTCATACAGGAGGTAGTGCGCCATGGCATATATTACGCTGAAAGATATCAACAAAATCTACCCTAACGGCTTTCATGCGGTGCATAATTTTAATCTGGAGATCAACAAGGGTGAATTTATCGTCTTTGTCGGTCCGTCCGGTTGTGGTAAGTCAACGACTCTGCGTATGATCGCCGGTCTGGAAGATATCAGTAAAGGTGATTTTCTCATTGATGGAAAACGGGCAAATGAATTGGGTCCCCGGGAACGCGGAATCGCCATGGTTTTCCAGAGTTATGCGCTTTATCCGCAGATGACCGTATTTGATAACCTTGGATTTGGTCTGACACTGGAAGGTGTTGACGAAGATGTGATCGAAGAAAAGGTTCTGAAAGTGGCCAAGATCCTCGGCCTGACTGATTATCTGGACCGCCTTCCCCGCGCGCTTTCCGGCGGTCAGCGCCAGCGTGTCGCGGTTGGACGCGCTATCATTCGCAAAGTCGGTATCTTCCTGATGGACGAACCGCTTTCCAACCTGGATGCGAAGCAGCGTGTGACGATGCGTTCTGAAATTACCCAGATCCATCGGGAGACCGGTGCGACCACGATTTATGTTACCCATGACCAGACGGAAGCCATGACTATGGCAGACCGGATCGTCTGTATGAAAGATGGTTACGTACAGCAGATCGGTACGCCGAAGGAATTGTATTTTGATCCGGTCAATGTCTTTGTTGCGGGCTTTATCGGTGAACCTCCGATGAACTTCATCCGTGTCAAAGTGAAGGGCGGACACGTCAATGTCGGCGGCAATGATCTGGATCTGAAGCCGCGGCTGGGCGATAAGCTTTCCGCATATGAAGGCAAGGAAATTGTCTTCGGATTCCGTCCGGAGTCGATCGTCCTGAACAAGGAAGAAAAAGCTTATCCCATGAAGAGCACTGTCGAGCTGACGGAAATGCTGGGCGACAACACCAATGTTTACATCAACATCGGTGATGAAAAAGCGATCCTGAAGGTCGACCCGCATGATACTCCCGAACTGGATACGGAATTCGATTTCTTTATTCCTTACGAAAGCGTTTACCTCTTTGATGGTGAAACAGAGAAAGTTATAAAATAGGTATCAGTGGTCAGCAGTCAGCGGTCAGTATAAATTATCGATATGCTGACCCGCGATAGTCTGCACACTGCGCACTACATATAAAGAACAGGAGAATCCTAAATGGATATTCGTTATTCAACCGGTCCGAATGATGTAAAGAGATACACCACTGAGGAACTGCGCAAAGAATTTTTGATTCAGAATTTGTACCAGGCTGATACCGTTCAGGCTGTTTATTCCCACGTGGACCGCATGGTCGTTTTGGGGATTATGCCGGTCAATGAAGAGCTTCCTATTGACAAGGGTATTGATATCTGGGGTAATTTCGGTACCTCCTATTTCCTCGAACGCCGTGAAGCCGGTGTTTTCAACCTTGGCGGCAAGGGGTATATCCAGGCAGATGACGAACGCTTTGAACTTGGCTTTGAAGACTGCCTCTATATCACCCAGGGAACCAAAAAGGTATGCTTCGGCAGCATGGATGCCGCCAACCCGGCTCGTTTTTATCTGGTTTCCGCTCCGGCTCACCGGGCTTATAAAACGACGTTCCTTTCCTTTGCGGATGCCAACAAGCGCCCGCTGGGCGAACAGGCAACTGCCAATAAGCGTGTGATCAACCAGTTCATCCATCCGGATGTGCTGCCGACCTGCCAGCTTTCCATGGGCCTGACCCAGCTGGAAGAAGGCAGCATCTGGAACACCATGCCGTCTCATACCCATGAACGCCGCATGGAGATCTATACCTACTTCAACATTCCGGAAGGCCACGCGGTATTCCACTTCATGGGACAGCCGCAGGAGACCCGCCATATCGTCATGAACAACTTTGACGCGGTGATTTCCCCGTCCTGGTCCATCCATTCCGGTGCCGGTACCGCGGCCTATACCTTCATCTGGGCGATGGGCGGTGAAAACCAGGCGTTTGATGATATGGATAATATCAACACGCCGGACCTGAGATAAATCAGTGTTCAGAGTGAAGGGTTCAGAGTGAAGTTAAAGAAGGCGCTATGCGCCTTCTGATTTTCAAAAATGAAAGGCGGGCAGACGAGCAAATAATAAGTTTTGAAACGGGAAATAATGAAAAAGCATTCCAATTTCTTATTTCTTCTTTCTTACTTCTTATTTTTCTTTGCCCTCTTACCAAACAAAGGAGTTAACTAAGATGGATGTATTGAGCAGAATGGCTGCAACGGGTGTTGTCCCGGTGGTCGTATTGGATAAAGCTGAAGACGCGGTCCCGACCGCGAAAGCGATGCTGGCCGGCGGAATTGACGCGATGGAAATCACCTTCCGCACCGCTGCCGCCCCGGATTCTATCCGTGCTGTTGCGCAGGAAGTCCCCGATATGCTGGTCGGTGCCGGTACTGTTGTCAATCTTGAACAGTGCAAACTGGCTGTTGAATGCGGCGCGAAATTCATCGTTTCCCCGGGTTATGATGAAGAAACCGTTGCCTGGTGCTGCGAAAACGGCGTTGCTATCACTCCGGGCTGCATCACTCCTACCGAAATCATGATGGCGAAGAAACACGGCCTGAATGTGATCAAATTCTTCCCTGCCAATGTTTTTGGCGGTTTGAAGGCTTTGAAAGCTCTTGCCGGTCCTTTCCCGGGTACAAAATTCATCCCGACCGGCGGCGTCAGCAATGATAACCTGGCTGAATTCATCGCCTCTCCGCTGCTTCTGGCCGCGGGCGGCAGCTGGACCGTTCCTTTGAAGGAAATCAATGCCGGCAATTTTGACAAGATCACTGAACTGTGCGCGGAAGCCCGCAGGATCGTTGATGAAACACGAGCAAAATAAATAAGGAGAAATTCCATGAAATTCTTAACCTTTGGCGAAATCATGCTCCGTCTGAAGTCCCCCGGTTTGGAACGTTTCTTCCAGAGCCCGGCGTTTGAAGCCACCTTTGGCGGCGGTGAAGCGAATGTGGCTGTTTCTCTGGCGAATTATGGCCAGGATGCCGCTTTCCTGACTGTTCTGCCGAAGAACGCCATTGCTGACGAATGTATCCGCGACCTGCGCGGTTTCGGTGTGGATACCACCCGTATCGTCCGCTCTGACAAAGGCCGTGTCGGTATCTACTACCTGGAAACCGGTGCCAACCAGCGCCCTTCCAAGGTCGTCTATGACCGTGACTGGTCTTCCATCTGCCTGGCGAAACCCGGCGATATCGACTGGGACAAGGCTTTTGAGGGTGTGGAATGGTTCCATATCACCGGCATCACCCCGGCGATCTCCGAAAGCGCCAAGGATCTTTCCCTGGAATCCGTCAAAGAAGCCAAGAAGCGCGGCATTACCGTCTCCTGCGACCTGAACTTCCGCAAGAACCTGTGGAAGTATGGCATGAAAGCTTCCGAAGTGATGCGCGAAATGGCGAATTACGTGGATGTTGCCATCGCCAATGAAGAAGACGTCCAGAAGTCCCTGGAAATCACTACCGACGTAGTCGTGGAATCCGGTGAACTGGACCGCGAAAAATACAAGGCCCTGGGCGATAAGGTTCTGGCGACCTACCCGAACATGAAGATGATCGCCATCACCCTGCGCGAATCCAAGTCCGCTGACTGGAACGGCTGGGCTGCCTGCCTGAATGACCGCGAGAATTTCTATGTCTCCAAGCGCTATGAGATCCGCGACATCGTCGACCGTGTCGGCGGCGGTGACAGCTTCGGCGGCGGTCTGCTCTATGGCCTGACCCACTATGAAGACAAGCAGCAGGCTCTGGAATTCGCAGTCGCGGCTTCCTGCCTGAAGCACTCCATCCTCGGTGACTTCAACCGCGTTTCTGTCGACGAAGTTGAAAAATTGATGGGCGGCGACGGTACCGGACGCGTACAGCGCTGATTTGCAGTCAGTATTTTGCAGTAATAGGAAATCAACATGGATATTAAGAACATGTTTTCTCTGGAAGGCAAAGTCGCTCTCGTGACCGGTGCGGCTTACGGGATCGGGTTTGCCATGGCGGAAGCTTTCGCGGCTGCCGGGGCAAAGATCTGCTTCAACTGCCGCAGCCAGCATCACCTGGACCAGGCTCTGGCGGATTACGCTGCCAAGGGCATCGAAGCCCACGGTTATATCTGCGATGTGACCGATGAGGAACAGGTTAAGGCGATGGTCGCGCAGATCGAAGAAGAAGTCGGCGTCATTGACATCCTCGTCAACAATGCCGGTATCATTAAGCGCATCCCGATGCTGGAAATGAGCACCGAAGAATTCCGCCAGGTGATCGATATCGACCTGAATTCTCCCTTCATCGTCTCCAAGGCAGTGCTGCCCGGCATGATCAAGAAGGGTCATGGCAAGATCATCAACATCTGCTCCATGATGAGCGAACTCGGCCGTGAGACGGTTTCCGCTTACGCGGCAGCCAAGGGCGGCCTGAAGATGCTGACGAAGAACATCTGCTCCGAATTCGGCGAATACAACATTCAGTGCAACGGGATCGGGCCCGGCTATATCGCCACCCCGCAGACCGCTCCACTGCGCGAACGTCAGCCTGATGGCAGCCGCCATCCGTTTGACCAGTTCATTGTCGCCAAGACTCCGCAGGCCCGCTGGGGTACCGCGGAAGACCTGATGGGTCCGGCAGTCTTCCTGGCTTCGGACGCGTCCAACTTCGTGAACGGCCATATCCTGTACGTCGACGGCGGTATCCTCGCCTATATCGGGAAACAGCCGTAAGCTGTACTATAGCCGGACCGGGGTGAGAGCCTTTCCGGTCCGTGAATACGTCAGAGGGATCGGTTCCTTCTTCTCAGGGATGAGGGGAAAACCGATCCCTCTGACTTTTTGTTAAGGTTTCTCCCGGAAATATATAGTGCAGCTGTCGGGGAAAAAGCATACTTTTGTCATCTTGAAAAGAGGATGGTATTCAAGTAAAATACATAAAACATAAGCGCTGATTATTTTCCCCTGACAGTCTGAGGAGTTCTCTGCCGCGGCAGGTATGGCGGAAAACCGTTCCGTATCATCTATTAATCAGTGCTTTCAGAGTTTTCATAAAGGAGATTGAATCATGCAGGAACACGAGCTTCAGTTTCATATTAAATGCAAAGCCGGTGATGTGGGCCGGTATGTGATTTTACCCGGGGATCCGGGACGCTGTGAAAAGATAGCCGCATATTTTGACAATCCGTATAAGGTTACCTCCAACCGGGAATATACTGTTTACAGCGGTACGCTTCTCGGAGAAAAGGTCAGTGTCTGCTCGACCGGCATCGGCGGACCGAGCGCTGCCATTGCCATGGAAGAACTTGCGGCGATCGGCGCGGATACTTTTGTTCGTGTCGGTACGTGCGGCGGGATCGACCTGCGTGTACAGGCTGACGATGTCGTGATCGCCACGGCAGCGGTGAGGCAGGAAGGTACCAGCCTGCAGTATGCCCCGATAGAATTTCCCGCTGTTGCTTCCTATGAGGTACAGGAAGCCATGGTTCGGGCTGCGAAACAGCTTGGGAAACCCTGGCACGCGGGTGTAGTCCAGGCGAAGGATTCATTCTACGGGCAGCATTCACCTGCCCGGATGCCGGTCAGTTATGAACTGCTCAACAAGTGGGAAGCCTGGAAGCGGCTGCATGTGCTGGCAAGTGAAATGGAATCCGCTGCCCTGTTCTGCTGCGCGGCTGCTCTGGATGTCCGCTGCGGTTCCTGTTTCCATGTGATCTGGAACCAGGAGCGGGAAGCTGCAGGGCTGGACCAGAAGGAAAGCCATGACCTGGAAGCGGCTATCGAAGTCGGTATCGAAACGATCAAACTGCTGATCGAAGCGGATCGGAAAAAGTAGTATTTTTGCAGTTTTTGCGGAAATAACTCCTTCTATTTTGCATCCGTTGCGCTTGCGTTTTCCGGCTGTTGGTTCTATCATAGACCTATCGAAAGGGAAAATTTCCCGGAAAACAAAGAGCTTATTAGGGAGGTCATATGGAAAATTATCAGCCGGAAAATAATTATACAGGGAAAAAGGTCAAAAAAGCCCCGAAGACAGGGATCATTATTTTGCTTGTCATCCTCGTGCTGGCAGCGGGTTTCGTGTTTTTTAAACCGATTTACCTGATGAAGGGACTCGGACAGCAGGAGATGGGTGTGAAGATCCGCGCGGGAGAAATTGTCGACATCGTCGGCCCCGGCGGAATCTATAATGATTTCGGGCTTTATGTCAAGCTGGAAAGCTATAACATCGAAGGCGTTGCTTTCAATGTGGCGGATGATGAAGTCTTTACAAAGGATATGCAGCCGGTTTATGTGGAGATCCGCGGACAGGTGTTCCGCCCTTCACTGACCAGCATCAAATCCGTAAACGCTGATGGTACGGTCGACTATTTTACGAAAGATGAAATCGCCCGCCATTACGTGAACTATCGGCAGAGTTATGTCAATAATAATGTGCTGAAGGACCAGATGGACGGATTTTGCCGGCAGGCCATGAAGGTTTGTGTCGGTCAGAATGACCTGCGCGGGAACGCGGTCGCTGAAGGCCGTGATACGCTGCGCAACTGCATTGAGAACGAGCTGGAAAAACTGACGAACGAAGTCGGGATGTATGTGAATAACGTCGTCGTGACAGATGTCCAGGCTTCCGAACAGGCAATGCAGGTCATCAACGAGACAAACCAGTATCTGCTTGACGCGGAAAAGGCGAAAGCCCAGGCACAGAAGCTGGAAGAGGAAGGGAAAGCAAACGCCGTCCAGAAGGAAGCTGAGATCCGTGTCCAGCAGGCTGCCCAGCAGGAAACAGCCCGTCAGAAAGTGACCCTGGCGGAACTGGAGGAAAAAGAACTGATCGCCCGCCGGGAGGTGCTGAAGGCTGAAAAGGAAAACGCGATCCTTGAGCAGGAACTGAACGCGGAAAAGGCGAAAGCCGCGGAACTGCAGGCACAGGCTGATCTTGCCCGGGAGCGGTTGATGGCTCAGATCTATGAAGAGAATCCGGGCTACTTCCAGCTGAAGGTTTCCGAGATGAATGCTTCCGCCATCAAGGGTACGGATAAATTCATCATCGTTCCGGAAGGGAGCATGCCGCAGCTGGTACTCGGCAGGGAAGTGATCCCCACAACCAATGTCGGAAATGCTGACATACAGTAATCAATGTGTATATGAAGTGTTATAGATAATTTCTTAAGATAAAAGAAAACGCCTCAGCAATGAGGCGTTTTTCGTTTATAAATCATATTCAGATTATTTTAAACTTTTCTTCTTCTGGCACTTCTCGGCTCGCTTGTTTTCTTCTCTTCTTTTGCCTTGTTCGGGTCGTAGGTGCTGATATAAATCTCATATTCACCGAAATCACTGCTGTTGACCAGTTTTCCGAGCTTGTTGAATTCATACTCCATGGAGCGGACGATGTGCCTCGCACCGATCGCGCTGCCTTCTGCCCCCGCTATATACGCCGCGTTGAACAGGATGGCCTTGATGTTGCTGCCGGAAAGGTCAAATTTGTCAGCAAAGAAGCGGAAATTGATCCCTTCTTCCATTTCTGCTGTTTTCGGCAGAATGGTAGTCCACAGGGCATAGCGGGTTTCTTTATCGGGGCTCTGCATATGCACCGCATAGGTGATGCGGCGGACAAAAGCATCATCAAAGTTGTTGTAGTAATTGGTCGCGAGGATGGACATGCCGTTGTATTCTTCGATTTTCTGAAGCAGGTAGGCTGTTTCATTATTCGCGAACTTGTCATGTGAATCGCTGACTTCCGTACGTTTGGCAAAGAGCGCGTCTGCCTCGTCGAAGAATAAGATCACGTTGGCATCCGCGGCGGCTTTGAAAATGAGGGCCATGTTTTTCTCTGTCTCACCGATATATTTGGATGAGATCTGTGAAATATCCACACGGTACAGCGGCAGCTCCAGTTCATTGGCAACCACGTGGGCAGCCATCGTTTTACCGGTTCCGGGAGGGCCGTAAAGCAGCAGGCTGACGCCGTTCCCGTACGCGTTTTTCTTTTTCAAACCCCAGCCTTCACCAATACGGTTCCGCAGTCTGTAGCGGTTGCAGGCAGTCTTGAGAATGCTCCTTTGTTCATCCGTGATGGTGATGTCATTCCAGGTATAGACCGGGTTCACGAACGTGGCGAGACCGGAGAAGTCTACCTGATTCAGCTGACGCAGTGATTCAAAAACCATTCTCCGGTTAATGATATTGCTGCTCTTTGTCCGGGAAGTCGCGAAGACATGGCCGGCAGCCTTTTGGATCGATCCATACGGGATTTCGTAATAATCAGCGAGGTCCGGAATGTTGATATCTTCTCCGATTTTGATATCTTTTTCTGAGTTGAGGAAATATTCCCAGATCTCTGTTCTCAGTGCTACCGTTGCTTCCGGTACTCTGATCACGGGAATGAGCAAAGCCGCCAGTTCTCCCGGTTCTTCCTTTTGTCCGAAAAGTGTGACCGCTTTGGGTGAGCATTCGCGGCATATTTCATCGAGTATGTTTTTCAGCCTCATACGCTGTTCTATGCTTCCGGCGTCGCTGCTGTCTTCCGTGCGGTAGGTAATGGCAAGCCTTCCGTGATATAGCTTCAAGCGGAAGTAAAGCTCTGAAAGGAAAGCCATCTGTTTATCTTCTTCCAGCCTGAGAAGGGCTTTCAAATCCAGGACATACAGCCTTTCCTTATGTTCCGAACAATATTGAGATAACAGATGCAGTGAGGTCTCTTCATCCTGTGCCCCGATATAAATCGAGCTTTCGAGGCTTGCGGCTCGGTCCTTACTCTCTTTTGAGAAGATGTAATCAAGCTCCTGAGCGCTTTCCGCAAAGAAAGCCGGGATATTCTTCCCTTCGCTGTATTGATGAAACGGCGCGGTAACAGTCTCGCCGTTATCCGGGACACCCATCAGGAAGTTTTTTACCATGGGCTGGAGCACCAGAGAATTGTTCAGTCCGTCCCGGTCATTCTTCCGGATGAAGAAATAGGTGTACATTTTATCATCCAGTGGGTAAGGAATGGCTTCTTCCGCTCCGTTTCTGGGGGTAATACGGGAAACCAGCGCATAAATGAGGCCTGTTCCGGGTGTTTCCTTGGAGATATTGTCCTGCAGAAATCCAAAGATACGCTCATAGCGCCGGTCAATTTCCACTGCCAGCGCTGTCAGAACAGACATCAGCTCTGTTATATTAAGTGAAAACGTTCCTCTCAGGTAGTCAAAACGGAGTAATTCCTTTTCCGCGGCTTCACGGTTCGGTTCGGTATATTGCTCAGCGATAAATTCTTTTGTGGCAGCAGTCCGGTTTGCGATGAATTCAAAGGCGGCATCAGCTTCAGCAGCCAGTACAGGGTCGCAGATATCCCGTTCTCTGAAATAGGGCGGCATGTCAAAATAGCTTACCAGTTCTGATTCGGTGATGACAAGCCCGCGGGAGAACAGCTTCTGCTGACTGCCCATCCCTTTAAATTCCAGATAGTTTTCCAGCAGCATGTCCAGAAGGCGCAGATAATCCTCCAGCTCTTCACCTTTGACCGTGTAAGGCTGTCCGTTAAATTCCTCGTTAAAATAATCTTGAAAATCGTACAATTTGGTCCTCCCATACCGAACGATGCTTGAGAATTCCGATAAAACTCAATCCGTGCTTCCGGACTTTGGAACATATATTTTCATGCGAATCGATTTCGGCAGTAATTTCCCGTTACTGATGCTAAATGACTTTCGGCCGGTTAATTATATACCATTCATTGAATTTGTTTTTTATGCCGAAAGGTAAAAATGATTATTCCGGCCAAGGTGAGAAGAGAGATCACTTCGCTTATTTTTTGTACGGTCGTTTTTTCGTAAGCGACCCGTATTGTCCCGGAGGGCTTCCCTTCATCATTGACCTGAACAAGTCCGTTTTCATCTTTTGAAACCGGGATCGGCCTCTTTTCACCATTTTCATCAATCACAGAACCTGTGTATCCGTAATTGTAAAACAAAGGCAATGAGTAGAAAACAGGTTCATCGCCTCCGACACGTTCAAAGGAAAAGACGAAACCAAGCTTCTGCCTTCTCGCGTTTGTAACAGTGGTGAGGATTTCATCTGTCTGTATTTTGTCTTTGTTATAGTCAATGTAGTCAATATTGAAATTCGGCGGCAGATATTCGGCACCGCTGATGATCTTGTTGCTCAGGGTAAGGCGGTTTAACGGGTACATTTTGTTTTGGTATGTATATACCAGGATCGGCAGTCCGGAGAGAATGGCCGCAGCCAGCATCAGAATGAGCGCAGTGTTTTTTCGCGTGACCCATGAGCGGATCATATCAAAGTAGATTCCTCCGGAAATGCACAGCAGGACCGAGGCAGGTCCGAGAAAACGCCAGGAAAACTGGATCTTGGCAAGAAACCAGTTGAAAAACGGCCAGGGGAAAAGGTTTGTTGAGACGGCAAGCACTAACAGTCCCGCGATCAGGATCCGGTCAGCGGTCTTCATCTTCGGGTCAGTTTTCTTTTTGAACAGCAGAATGAGCCGGATAACCGGAACCAGCAGCAGTGCGTATCCGGGATAAGGATGGATCATTGTCGCATCCTCAAATTCCCATGGGTCGAACGGGAGAAAAATGCTGTAAAACTTTGTCAGATTGTAATCAATGATATCGATCGGCCTGCTCATGACCGCGTTGATCTCCAGTTCATTTTTCATTGCCTGTTCAGCCATCGGCAGCAGGAAAAACGCGCCTAAGAGCAGGGTTATTACGGTCGCTTTTATCAAAGCCGGGATGATCCTCTTATCCCGCAGAACGGTGCGGATCTCAACCAGAAGGCAGATCGCGCATAAGACACCGGATATTGCCAGGCTGATCATGTGGGACATAAGCAGTCCCCAGAAACCCAGCGCGAAGTCTTTCCATTTTCCCACATTTCCTCTCAGGATCTCGACTAATCCCCAGACAATGAACGGATAAAAGATGAAAGCCTGGACTTCCCCGATCGCGTTGCGGTAATACAGGCAGATCAGTCTGTATGCCGCAAAGGCATAAAGGGCGGAAGCAGCGATGCCGCAGTAAATGCTGCCTTTTGCAATGTTCTTTGCCGCGAGATAGATGCTCAGCAGAGAGAGAAATGTGCAGAAAAAAAGGAAAATCCGAAGCGCCAGAATCGTCGGAACACCGATCAGACATAACCCGACGGGGAAAAACAGCAGCATATCCGGATAATAAAATCCGCTGCCGACACCGTAATTTTCCATCCAGCCCAGCAGGATCCGCGGAGGAAAGTATCCGGCTTTGAGTGATAGTGTCATGCCTTCGAGCCTGGACAGGTGAAAATAAAAATCGTCACCTTCTGTGAACCGGGAATGGTCAAAGAACGGCCAGGAGGCGAGAGCCGTCAACAGCAGCAATATTATAAAGATCTTTTCGCAGTGCGGCAGATCGATCCCCGTTTTTTGCAGAATAAATTCGGGCAGCCCGGGCTTTGTCAGCCGCAGCACAATATATCCGTACATGAGTACGGCGATAAATGAGAATAAGGCGTGCCGCAGAATCGATTCTTTATATAACACATGATCGCTTTGCAGTCTGATTTGTTCGATTTCCAGCTTCCCTGATTCCGGATCGTAGCTGAAACCCAAACGGACGGATGTCGTTTCCGGGATTTCAACGGTGCGGACAAATTCATTATGACCCGCGGCGATATCTGCAGAAAAGAACACATTGTCTTTTGAGTCGATAAGGTAACAGCCGCTGCCAACTGCATCAACACTCGCGCTGAAGGTCAATTGATAAACAGCCTTTTTAAGCGGAACCGGTTCTGTCAGGATGAAATTCCCTTTGCTGTCCTCTTCGGGAGTGAAAAATCTGCTGAAAGGGTATGAATATTCAAAATGATATAAGTCTTTATTGATCAGATATAAGCCTGCAGCTATAAGAATGGTGGAAATGATCAATAAAAGAATTTTCGTTTTTTTCATTTGAGACCTCTATACCTTATGGATTTGAAGGTTCTGTTCTTTTGTAAAGAAAAAACAGGCTGGCACCGCCGTCTTTTGTAAAATCACCCGGTGAGGTGTCTATCAATTCGTAATTTTCGGTTTCATACAGCGGAACATGGCAGGTGACTACAAAATCTACGATTCCCTCGTCGATATACCGCTTCTGTTCCTCGGCCATTCCCGGAAGCTTCAGATTGAAGAAACTGAAGAACCGCTCCTGAGGAACGATCCCGGTCATCAAATTATAACCCGCGTCCAATAATCCGTAGTGAAGCAGGGAAGGATTTTTGATCCCGGATCGTTCCATCAGAATTTTAGCCTTATATTGAGGAAAATCTTCGAGATTATAACGTACAACATAGATGTTGGGAGACAGGAATAATATGGCTTCGAGACAGAGAAAGAGTATCACAGGAGCTGCTGCCGGCAGATACCGTTCAGATAACGCGGGTATCTCCATCAAACCCATAAAACCGATCACGGAAAAGCTTCCGAAGATCATGACGTAATAGGGGAAGCTTGTCCCGCTGAAGAAAATCACAAGATATCCTGACAGAAATGTCAGGAACATAAAACTGCCGAGTCCTCTCGCCTTGCGGAGAAAACACCACATCAGTCCGGCAGCAAACAGGATGAGCACAAAGATATTAGAGTCGATGAAACGCATTAGCCCGCGCTGCAGATTGATGAAAATGCGGAACGGTCCCTGCGCACTGCCGAATGCCGGATAGTACCGGACGTTGTTCAGAAAGTAACATTCAAGGAAAATCCGAACGGATCGATTTATCACAAAATACAAGAATACCGGTATACAGGTCAGCATAACGCCGCAGATAATATTCCTGAGGATGAAAAGCAATTCCCGTGCTGTTTTTTCCTTTACCGCATACAGCAGAAAATAGAGAAACCAACCGGCATAAAAGCCAAGATGTGAAAACTTTATCCAGAGGACACATCCGGAAGTGATCCCGATCAGAAATGCCTCTTTTTTGTTTGGCAAGCGGTTTTGATAAACAGATCTCGATCCGACATAAAGTGCGTAGGTTATAAATGGCAGGCTCATTTCTTCCGCCGTGTCACCGGCAACAAAAGCTCTTGGCAGATAAATGACAATCGCCAAAAGAGGCAGTACGATCAGGGATCTTCTCCCGAAGCGTTCTTTCAAAATGCCATACAGAGACAATAGTGTGAAAAAGCAGGCCGCGATTTCGATAAGCCATACGCCCAGCAGACTGTCGAAAGAAATCAGCGCAGCGGCAGCGTGCAGTGCCAGCAGAAACGGGCCTTTTTGCTCATACAGATCACGGTAGGGAACACGCCCCCTCAGCATTCCCTTCCCCAATGTAAACATGGTTTGCGGATCGACCCAGTCGTTGAACGGGTAAAACGGAGAACATTTTGATGCCAGTGTGATGGTTCCCGCAGCCAGCAGCAGGATGAAGAGGATATCGGCAGACTTTTGATTTTTTCGTATGCTTTCCCGAAACGGGAAAAAGTGCAGCAGATAAACCAGCGCAAAACAGGCACATGTGCAAAGGCCGATCGTGACTACAGCGCAGAATTGTCTTGCCGGCATAGCCAGCATGGATGCGAAATTTGCCATTCTGGCGGTATTCTGCCATCGGGTATAAAAGAGAACTCCGCCGATTATGCTGATATATAGTGAAAATACAGCTTTTTCAAATGAAAAATCATTCACAGAGGGCTTATCCCGGGTTGATAAGAGTAACCCGGCTGTAAGAAAAAGAATCACTGCTGCCGCGGAACCGATTTTGTTTTTCGGGAGGCATAACAGCAGCAGCGGAAGCTCAGCAATAAAGATTTTTATGATTCTTTTTATCCGATCCATACGATATCTTATGATTTTTATAGACTATTCTTCACCTGCGGAATAGCCGTAAAACAATATTTCACTAATGCCCTGGTATTTTGCATGGCTTTTCAGTTTCAGCCACTGCGTTTCCTGTTCCGTAAATGATGTTCCGTTTGATCCTGCCGCTTTGCTTTCAATTTCAGTCCAGTTTTTCCCATCAGATGAAACGAAAACAGCCAGATCACGAAAACCTTCAGCACCTGCAGCGGGAAAGATTTCAAATCCTGTCAGCTTGTATATATCCTTGAGATGAAATACCAATTCTCCTTCATCAGTTCCATACCAGGATGTGTTGTAATCACCGTCCAGGATCAGCTCAGCTTCTTCCGGATGAACTGTGGTTGAGACCTCTTTCACATAATCATAACCGTAGTGTTCGTTATTATGGCCTCTGCGATATACTTCAGCCAGTTTAATGCCATCCCTTTTTACGGCATAAACGGGAATGTAATAATCGAAATTAACATCTTCCGATAAAGTGTTGCTGTAATTAAAGAATAAATACTCAAACGGAACCGGCTGCATGCCATGGTAGACGGTATGGAAACGTGCCCGGTCCTGAGGAGGCAGACCGATGATGGTATATTCGATAAAAGCATATTTGTCAACGACATTCAGCGTTATATCCGGGGCGTAATCGAGCAGAAAGTTCATACATTCGGTCGTAGACAGGATCCAGTAATCGCGGTCGAATTTTCCGATCCACTTTTCTCTGAAAACAGGACTCAGATATACGATCTGGTAGGGGTGAACTTTCGCGATCCAGCTTGCGCTCAGGAAGAATGATATGCATAAAGAAAGAATGACAATTCCCCTTATCAGCCGCTTCCGGGTTCCCCATGCCAGCCGTACACCTTCCAGACTGAGCCAGGTAATTGGAAGAAACAGAAAGTAAAAATGACGCCAGCCATTATAAAATGTGAGATGAAACAGAACCCCGACAGCCGGAACTACGATAAGAATGATCAGCATACCTGCACCGTAAAGCGAGCGTTGATCCATTTTGTGTTTTAGGATTCGGCTTCCGGTTGAAAGAATACCTGCTCCGGCGAAAAGTAAAGTCACAAGCGGTGTGGTGACTACGATATACATCGGAATGTAATACCAGGGCAGTTTTGTTTCCAAATAAAGTTTTCCGAAAAAGAGCAATTTCGCCTCTCCGCCCATGTCGATATATCGCTGCTGGGTGGAAAAGTGGAAAAAAGCATTGGGAATTGCATGTAGCGGGTCATCCCAGGCAATCGGCGACAGCAGAAACCAGAAAGCCAGTGAAGCAGGAACAAAGAGCAGTAAATATCTGCGGTTTTTTGAAAAAAGAAAGTACAGAAACGGAAAGACCAGCAGGCACAGCCCGAATATCCTTGTGTTCGCGGTCATCCCGAAAGCAGCTGCACATAACAGGCTTGTTCCCCATCCCGGACGACGGGTGAATAAATAGAATGATGACAGGAAGATCATCATCCAGGAGATGAGCATTATATCCCGGTCATTGTAAAAAATATCGCCGAATATGCGCGGAAGCAGGATCTGAATTAAAAGCCAGACGCCAGCCCAGCGCGGGTCTCCGGTCAGGTGAGCTGTTATGACCGCAAAGCAGCACAATCCGAAGAAATAGCAGAAAAAATTCCAGTAATGCCGTATGCGGATAATTGTACTTGAGTCCAGTGTGAAACCTTTGACAGCTTCGATGAGAACTGTCGGAAATGTAGCTGCCTGGCCATAAAAGCTGTTTTTGAAACCGTGCAGTTCCGGTACATCCTGTATCGGTTCCGGGACTTTCCTGCCGAATTTTTGACAAAGATATTTCCAAATGACATGCCCCGAGTCAATCTGAATATGCTCATCGGCTGAAGGTCCGTAATCTTTGATTACCACCAATCCGACAGCAAAAAACAATATCAGGATGATAACGGGGTACCAATAGCTTTTTTTCATAAACTCTTTCTATGCAGATGTCATTCTGAACGTAACGTGCAGCCTCTGTTCGCTGCCTCACATCTGCCGCAATATTTTCCGAAAACTATCTTCTTTCAATAAAAAGTATTATACATCAGTTCACTCGATTTATTTGGTTATAGCTTTGAGCTTTCGCGGGGAAAGGGTACAATGAAGAAAAATGTTTTAATGAGGTGATTGATGAAAAGCAAAAAGCTGGTCTGGTGCTGCATATTGGGAATTGTCCTTGGATTTATAGCTCCTGTTGTTTTTCATTTTGACCAGTCAACTTCGCTTTCAGTTGGTTTGGCAGCCGGACTGGGAATCGGATACCTGCTGGATATTCTGGATGAGAAAAAGCAAAAGCAGACAGATGTGGAAGCTCTCTCCGGAAAAGCTCGTGAAGCGAACCGACTGATGGAACAGGCACGGGCTGAGCTTGACGGTGAATCTGTTCCTGATCCGGAAGATGATGATATTGAGACTGATGATGATAGTGAAACGGAGCTTTCTGATGAGGAACAAACCGCTAAGCTGAATGAGGCGGAAGAACTGCTGCGTAAGGCACGGGAACGTATAAAATAATATTTAAATAAGCCGGTCCCTGATTTCAGGAACCGGCATAAAGGGGGTAAATGATAAGTGCTGTAATTTACTTCCTGATAAAAAGAACTCCGAGCGTTCCCGGCCCGCAGTGTGTCGTGATCGTTGCGCCTGCGGTGGTTTCGAGGACTTCTTTTATTTCCGGTTGATAGCGTTGTATGATCGATCTTACATCTTCTACGATCTGTTCATCGCAGAGGGTATGGGTTATGAATATACGCTGCGGATCGATATCAGTACGGTCTTTCAAACGATCTTCTGCATAGGAATGTATCACGTGATTAATATTGCCATGATACTTTTTGACAGGATGCATGGCTCCGTCTTTTACTTCGATGCAGGGCTTTATGTGCAGCAGACTGGCGCTGACAGCTGCCAATGCGGAACAGCGGCCGCCCTTGCGGAGATAATCAACCGTATTAACGACAAAACTTGCTTCGATCCGCGATGCTGTTATTCTGCATTCTTTTGCAATTTCTGCAGCGGATTTACCGGTTTGGGCTAATTCAGCTGCATACAGCACAAGCAGCCCCTGCCCGGTGGAAAGATTTGCCGAATCTACAACTTCTACCCCGCCAATTTCTTCTGCGGCTGCACAGGCATTTTGAAAAGATGCGGAGAAGTGATCACTGATGTTGAAATGAACAATTTCGAATCCCTGATCCCGCCAAAATCGGAATAAGGCTTCATACTCTCCTGTGCTGACGGCACTGCTTTTGGGCAGATCTCCGGTTTGATCGACATAGTCATAAATCTTTTCCGGGGTGATATCAATGCCATCATGTCCGCTGAATTGTCCCAGGGTTACGGTCAGCGGAGCAATCGCAATGTCGTATTTTTCCAGAAGTTCTTTTGATAAATCACAGGTACTGTCAGAAATGATTTTTACTGCCAACGATATACCTCATCATTTGATATTAGTATTATGGATTAAATGACGAATCCATATATAAAATAATAGCAAATTTGACCGGAATTGTCCTGTGTTAAAAGTAAAAAACTCTCCGAATTAGGAGAGTTTTGCAAAATTGCGCAAAATGCTCAAATATTCTGGCTTTCTTTTTCCAATGCTGCTTTTACAAAACAGCGGATGTAAATATCAAGATCATTAACTACGGTATCCACATCCTGTGACGAATGATTCCAGATAAACCGCAGGAAAAATCCGATAACAGCATAACGGCAGAATGCGGCAATATTCCGTTTTTTTTCTTCAGAAATATTCATATCTTCGGCAGAATTTTTTACAAAGAGGTAAAAAATATCATCATCATTATTGGAAAACAAAGCCTGTTCAATTTGTTCTTTTGAAAGGTAATTTAAAATATTTTCGACCAGTGCTCCATTTTCCTGACAGGTATGCAGCAGTGCTTTTGCGTTTATGCGCCAATCTTCTTTTGGTGTGAACTGGTCCAACCAGACCGCCAGCCATTTTTCAAGCAAATCATAGATATCTTCGTAATGATAATAAAAGGTATTCGGGCTGATCCCGCATCGCTTAACCAGGGATGAAACCGTTATTTTGTAAAACGGCATTTCATTCAGCATTTGCTGAAAGGTGCCCAGAATAATTCCTTGCGTATGATTTGCCATTTTATATATCTACTCCGTCTCAAATTGTTATGTTGAAAAAGGTTACTGCTCATTACTGAAAAGATAAGCTTCACCGTTGCTGAAGACGCAGCGTGTCCCGAAATCCCCATTCGTTCCGGAATGCACAATGTAACCGGCATCGCCGCTCCACATCCAGGTGGCATCGGTTACAGTTCCGAGAATGGAATCATTCCAGAGAATCGTGATTTTCTGCCCGTCAGCTGTGACAGCTATCCTTCCGCTGCCCTCTATGCTCCATGAAGCATATTTCAGTGAGATAAGCGGAACCAGCGTTCCTGCCCGATACGCGTTTACATAAATTGCTCCGTCCATAGCGGCAAAGATTTCGATATAAGTGCTCTCATCCACTCCCCTCAGGAAAAATCCACAGCCGGCTGAAGAATAATTTGGGTGATCATAGCCGGAAGACCAGGAAATATCACTCTGAAGCAGCAGATTCTGCTGGTTGATTCCCAGACCTTCCTTTGTACTGTAGCCCATCATTGCCAGAGATATGTCTCTTTCCGGAAGCGTGATATATGTTCCCGCAGTGGAAGTGATCCGTTCCTTCATGTTGAGCATTTTCACCATGCGTGCCATGTTGTTCGATGTGTTGGGATCAACAGCGGCTGCATTGAAAGTGTTTTGTGATGCCGCGGCTGAAGATTCATAAGAAAGGGCACCGAATCTGATATCGGTGCTTTCTGTGGTCTGCGGCATGGCAATGAGTCCGAACGGTCCTCCTCCGAATGTGATGTTATAGGTATCAAGACTTTCATTGTTATAGTAAAGGTCGATCCAGCCGTCATTGATCTCGGCAGTTATATTAAAGGCGCTGAAGCTGTCATAATCTTTGATCGGGGTATATGGAATCAGTGTTTCAATGTTACCGTTCTGAGCATGAATAAGACTGTATGTTTTATCATTGCATATAACATAGCCGTAAAATGAGGAACCCTGATTGTCGAGCAGCAACCCGGCACATGCCAAAGGATCAAAATCGGGCAGTCTGATTTCTGCAGAATAGCGGTATCGCATTGCATCTGACGGATTGTTGAGATTCAATCCCATCCAGGAGACATTCGGATCAGAAGTTGTAATGTTCCATACGTAGTTACTTTCCGTAATAAACCGGTTGATGCGGGTCGTACTCTGTGTTTCATCTCCAAGCGGCCAGGAAAATGAATTATCGTCAAAATCCTCAAAGAAACTGATCTTCCATTCATTATCCTGTGCTGTTGAAGGAAGTGTCAGAAATGCCAGAAAAAAAAGTATAAGGATCCCATACAGCTTTTTCATTTGTCTCTCTCCATTTTACTTTCTACGGGAACGTCGATTAATGAGGGCAAGAGGTGATTTCGGAATACCTGTCATGATGAAAGAGAAGTTCCCGGATAATTATGATAATTATCATTACTTTCATTTTATCATAACGATTCAAAACTTTATACCGGGAACCGTTCTTATGTGCTGCATACGATCCTGTTTTAACACAGTGTTATTGTCTTATTGACTGCTTCAAAGCAAAATCGTTCGGGTATAATCTAATATGATTGTGAATGATATTGCAGCTGAAGCTCATAATTTGAGCCTGTAAAACCTGATTTTTTTAACGGATATTTGTCAGATATTATGAATGGGATGAAAAGAAAAGGATTAGTTATTATTTCTGTTTTGTTTTTTGCACTGTTTCTGTTTGCTTTGCTGAACCGAACCGGCAGTTTGATTTTGCTTTGGAAGGAAGAAAATCCCGGCAGTATTACTCATGATTCCGGTTATGGCTATTATGCTTTTGTTCAGGATGAAAATATCAGCAGGCTTTCCCTTCCGTTTTTTTTGAAAGAAGATGAGGTTTTGCTGGATCAGGGACCGGTTTCTGTAAATGAAGACATAACTGTTTCAATCAAAAATGATGGCGGTGGACGATATCAGCTTCTAAAGAATAATGATCTCTATTTTTCCGCGTCTGAAGGCAGACCTGAAGAACATGAATACAGTATTTTAAGTCCGTCTATCATTCGAAATCGATATCTGCTGGCTTTGCTGCTACCTGTGATTTTTCTTTTTGCGGCAGATGTTTTTGTCTGTGTGAAATATAAGGATCGTACTCTCATCATCGCCATAATTCGCTCAATAGCGGTGGCTATTCTTTTGATGCTGCTGTTGCCCTGGAATAATGTGATTTTTCCCGGGTCCCCTTTGAGATTCGGGCCATTGCTCGTAAAGCCGATATTGCAGCGCAATATTATATATACAGTGCTCCTGTTTGCTGCTGTTTTGGCCATCGTATTGACTTCTCGGAAAAGCAGAATATGGATTTGGCTCTCTGTTTTGATCATATTGGTCAACACTGTTTATTACTTTATCCCGGAATGGGATTATTACGGCAGACGGGCTGATTCCGGAGCTTACCTTCAGCACTATAACGCTTCTTCGATCAGGACGCCCGGTTATCCGAAATTTATCGAAATGGTTTTCCTTATGTCCGGACATGAAGGGCTGGATGAGCTGCGGGAGAAAGATGCCTTTTCAGAGGATGAAAGCCTCCATAACTCTCGAAAAGAAAACAGCATGGGACTGATCAACGTGGTGCGCGCGCAAAAATGCGTTCTTGCTGCATCCTTCCTGATTCTTTTTTTTGTGTTTTGCAAATATTATGAACCATTATGGTTTGTCCTTTTTTCTCAGATCGTTCTCTGCAATGGGCTTTTAGGCGTGGATAACAATTATATTATGACAGAATGTCTTTCACAGGCTTTCATTCTGCTCACGGCGGCAATGTTTATTATGGTGATCAAAGGAAAGCAGTCTGCTTCATTCGTTATTATGTGTATAACCGCAGGATTGTCGATCCTTATCCGCCCGGCAAATATCTTCCTTGGTCTTCTGATTTTCATTTCCGCAGTGTTTTTGCTGAAATGCCAGCGGAAAATATCGCTGCTGTTGGCGGGGTGTTTTCTTTTTGTGATGATTTGCGGAATTCCTGCTCTCACGATTTTCCGGAATTATGGGATTTTTGTCTGGATGCCCACATCCGGATATGTGGAGATTGCGCGGGCAGTTGATTTTCTCGAACCAGGTGATGAAGAAGCTTTTGATGACCCGGAGCTCAGAGATATTTGTCTGACGATGCTGGAGAAAAAGAAGCTTTATCCCAATGCAGATCAAAATACAAATATGTGGCTGGTCGCTGTAGCTGCTGCCGAAGAACATGGATATGATCATATTACCTGCAGTATGGTATTCGGAAAAATCAGCCGTAAGATCCTTTTCCGACATTTCAGTGAATTTGTGAATGCTCTTGTTGATACTATGAAAACCGCTCTTGACCGAACCCGGCTTCAAATCGGTCCGGTTTCTTTCCCCGCGATGATATTGGGGTTCCTCATCCTTTCTGTCTTGAGCATGAATATCGATTCATTTACAGGGCTGATCCTGATGATTGGGCATATCGCGCATCTGGGAATCTCAATGATGAACCAGCCGGAGCGGAGATATATATACAGTACGGAGATTCTGTGCCTGCTTGGTTGGCTTTTGATCATTATTGCGTTGACATTGAAAAAACGGGAAAAGAAAATGAATTGATTTATAATTAGGCTTTTTACAATTTTTTTTCAGATAAAATAGTCTGTGCTTTTCTCTCTTTTGCGTTTATAATCATTAATCATATAAAGCTGAAAACCAAAGTATTGCATCGAATGCTGCCTCAGAAAGGTTGTATAAAAAATGAAAATTCTGATCGGGACCAATAACGCTCACAAAGCCCAGGAAATCCGTGACATGCTGCCGGAGTTTGAGATCGTTCGTCCAAAGGATATCGGCTTGGATTTGGATGTGGATGAAAACGGGAAAACATTTGAAGATAATGCAATGATCAAAGCAAAAGCTTTTGCTGAAGCTTCCGGAATGATAACGCTTGCGGATGATTCCGGACTGGAGGTGGACTGCCTGCACGGAGAACCGGGTATTTATTCCGCCAGATATTGTCCGAAACCCGGGGCAGACGATGCGGACCGGCGTCATTATTTGTTGGAGAATATTCAAAAATGCGGTGCAGCGCGGCCATGGACAGCACGGTTTCGCTGCGAGATCGCGGTTGTTTTTCCGGAAGAAGGAAAAACGCTGAGAGCTTCAGGTTCTTGTGAAGGAGAAATTATTCCGGAAGAGCGAGGCAGCAACGGTTTTGGTTATGATCCGATTTTTTACCGTTCTGAAGAAAAAATGACACTATCTGAGATGACAGAAGCGGAAAAGAATGCAATCTCCCATCGCGGAAATGCTATCAAGAAAGCGGCTCCGTTTCTTCGTGCGTTGATTTAATAACAGCAAAGGATCAGAAAATGGATACTATCAGACATTTATTCCGGATCGGTTATGGCCCCAGCAGCAGCCACACTATGGGACCGAAACATGCGGCTGAAATTTTTCATCAAAAAAACCCCGGTGCAAATCATTATCTTGTGACGCTTTATGGAAGCCTGGCTGCTACCGGTAAGGGACATATGACAGACAAAGCTATTCTGGAGGAGCTTGGCGAAGATCGTACGACAATCAGCTGGCAGCCGGATGTTACTCTTCCTTACCATCCGAACGGGATGGAATTTGAGGCTTTTGATGAGTCCGGGAGTGTTACGGATGACTGGACGGTCTATTCAGTCGGCGGCGGGCGGATCGATGATAAAGGAGACAGAATTCCGCCGGAAACGGTCAGCAATATCTATCCTCATCGTAATATGGAGGAAATTCAGAAATACCTGAATTCAACCGGGATGAATTTTTGGGAGTATGTTGAGGAATGTGAGGGCTCTGAAATCTGGAATTATCTCCGTGAAGTCTGGCATGTGATGAGTGATGCGGTGGATCGCGGTGTCCGGCAGGAGGGTGTGATACCGGGCGGATTAGGAATCACGCGAAAAGCGAATCTCTATTTCCGCCGTTCTCAGCTGACCCGGGATGGGTTTATCCATTCCACACCGATGTCTGCGTTTGCCCTGGCTGTATCCGAAGAAAACGCAACCGGCGGAAAGATCGTTACTGCCCCAACCTGCGGATCCTGCGGTGTTTTGCCCGCGGTACTGCGTTATTTCCAGAAGAAAATGGATATTACAGAAGAAAATATCCTGCGGGCTATCGCCACGGCAGGTGTGTTTGGTAATGTTGTTAAGCATACCGGATCGATTTCCGGTGCTGAAGTCGGCTGTCAGGGAGAAATCGGTGTAGCCTGTGCGATGGCGGCTTCGGCTGCTTCATATTTTTACTCAGGTACTGCAAGACAAATCGAATACGCGGCGGAATCCGGTCTCGAACATCATCTTGGTCTTACATGTGATCCGGTTGCCGGTTTGGTTCAGGTTCCCTGTATTGAGAGAAATGCCGCTGCTGCTAACGCGGCTTTATTTGCTGCTCAGTTCGTGATGTTTTCGGACGGTTCACATCGTATCAGCTTTGACGATGTGGTTGTTGCGATGATGAACACCGGAGTGGATATGCCAAGCCTTTATCGTGAGACTTCAGAAGGTGGTCTGGCAAAGGTTTACCGGATACCCTGCGGAGCATGAATAGCAGCCTGTAGGAACGGTTACCGGAGGCAGGAAACTGCTGAGCCGGTTTTATGACAGGAAGCGCATTTTTGTTTCGAGCTGAGGATATGGAACCAAAGACTGCTGCGGAACTTTTGGAAATTAACCGCCGTTTTTATAATGAATTCGGAGATGCATTTGCGGCTACCCGCAGACGTATCCAGCCCGGTGTCAGTAAGATCCTTGAGACAATTCCACGGGAAATATCATCAGATTGGCTTGATCTTGGCTGTGGTTCGGGGGCTTTGGGACAAATTTGGTCAGGACAGGGCAGAACCGGATCTTATACGGGGCTGGATTTCAGCGGACCTTTGCTTAATGAAGCGGAAAAGGTGGCAGAAAATTTTTCATCAAATTCTTTGCAGCTGCGTTACAGACCTGGTGATTTGATGGACCCGGAATGGCCGGTTGCCTTCGGAAATGAAAAGTTTGATGGTGTTTTGGCTTTTGCTTCACTTCATCATATTCCGGGCAGAGAAAACCATCTGCGGATCTTTCAGCAGATACATGAACTGCTGCAGCCGAATGGCAGATTTATTTTTTCTGTATGGCAGTTCCAGAATTCCCCGAAATTGATGGGACGTGTACAGCCCTGGAGCCTTACAGGCATTTCAGCGGAAGCATTGGAAAAGGGAGATACACTTCTGGATTGGAGATATGCATTGCAGGATAGTGTAAATAGAACCGGTCTTCGTTATGTTCATCTTTTTTCTGAGGAGGAGCTGGAACAGCTTGCTGTGGAGAGCGGGTTTACGGTAACGGATCATTTTTATTCGGATGGTGCGGAGGGAAACCTGGCATTGTATTACGAAATAAAGAGAGAACAATAAGAACAGATTCCCTTTTTGATTGTTTATATCCCGAAACGGGAAAAGGAGTTGGTATGAAAAAGAATTGTTTGATCGGTTTTTTGATTCTGCTGCTCGTGTTGATTATTGCACCGGGCTGCGGAGCGGCGGGCAATGTCAGTGATCAGGTCGTGGTTATCGGCCAGAATGGCATTTATGACCTGAACAGTGCTCTGAATGCGCTTGGCAATAATGCGGGAAATGCCGTGATTTATTTGAACGGTTCAACGAGCATTTCAACACAGGCAGAGGTACCTGCCCGTTTAACCGGTTTGAAATCAGTTACCCTTGCTTCCTATACCGGCTCTTCGGTCTCGGTAGCTATGTCCGGGAGTGTGATTTGCGCAAACGGAGTACCTTTCATTGTTGACCAGAATGTGAGCCTGTCAAACGGTTATCTTGTCGGAGGTAATTGTCTGGCTCAAAGCGGAAATGGCTCGGTCAACGAGTCTGTTCTGATCATCAATGGCTCCGCTGATTATGTGATCGGCGGTGGTTTGTCGATGGCCAACGGTGCGGTAGCTTCCGCAAAAAATGTCACGATAATTGTGAATGGTAATACGAGATACGTACATGGCGGCGGTTATGCTTTCAATGGCGGCATCACAGAAGTGACCGGAGTTGCGAATCTGATAATTCCGCCAAACGGGAAGGTAACTAATGCACTTTATGGCGGTGGTTACGCCGGCGGTTCAGGAAGCCGTTCCTCTGTCAATGCAGCTCATGTGATCGCTCTGGGAGCTGTGTCTAATTTAAATCCGGATTCCGGTTTAGCTGAAAACGGCGGATCAGCGAATGTCGGTTCAAATATGGGCGGTTCGGGAATTTCTTTGATCAATCCGGATATGCCGAGACCTGTTCCGACTGCAACTCCGGTTCCGCAGGTTCCGCAGACGATCACCCGCCCTTATGCGGGAACAACCGTGATGTACATCGGGCCGAACCAACAGGCGCAGAATTTTACGGATGCGGTGAACCTGCTGCCTATGAACGCCGGAAATGTTGAGTTCCGAATTATGGGAAACTTCCGGCAGAATGAGGACGTCGTGATCCCTGAAAACAGAAATATTCAGTCGCTGAAGATCACTGGAAATAATAATGCCCGTATGACGGTTTCCTGGCCGGAGGATGTAGGATTTTTTGCAAACGGTATTCCGACGGAGATCGGCAGCACTGTTGTATTCCATGATGGTGTGATTTATGGCGGGGCTAACGTCACTGCCGGACAAAGATCAAGTTTACAGAGTACGTATCTGGATATTTACGGAAGTGTAAATAAAGTGGTTGCCGGTTCGAAAGCTAAAGGCGCGTCTGCATATGCCCGGGTTGGCAATACGATGCTGATCATGCACGGAAAAGCTTCCGGCTGGTTATATGGCGGCGGAGCGGCATTATATGGCGGACACTCTGTTGTTGAGGGTATGGCTTCGATGTATGTTATGCCGGGCGCATCGATCGATTTAAGCATTGCCGGCGGCGGATATGCTTTTGGTGCGGGGGCAGTTTCTGAAGTCAGAGATTCAATAATGGATGTTTCAGGATCAGTCGTCTATGCGGTTTTCCTGGGCGGATATGCGGATCAGTCTTCGACAGCAAAGACAACCGGCCAGGCTTATCTGACCCTTCAGCCGCAGGGAAATATCGGGCAGAGTGTCTGGTATGGCGGGCGCGCTTATAATAAATCCGTTGTTACTCTTGATACTGCCTCAGCACAGATTTCAGGCCGTGTCGGAGCTTCGGTCCATAAAGAAGGCCGGGCTTCCGATGGCGGTTCTGTAAGCACCAGAGTGATCCGGTAGATTTATATAATCTCTGAAAGCAACTGAAAGATAACAGAACGGTTTCATGTGAAATTTTTGATCACATGAAACCGTTTTATCGTTAAATAATCTTTTTGTTGCCTGATTCTCTCTTTTCATTTATAATGCGGGTAGATAATTTCACAAAGGATATATGGTATGAAACGGACTGCTTTTAATGAGAATTGGTATTTTTTACGGGAATGGCGGGATTCGTTAGTAAATGTTTCGAAGGCAGCAGCAGAAAAATTACTTGAAGCAGTACGGCTGCCGCATTCGAATTGTGTACTGCCGTTTAACTGTTTTGATCAGGACTCGTATCAAAAGGTATGCGGATATGTCCGTTTCTTTCATGTTCCGGATGAACTGCGGAACAAGCGGATTTTCATTTGCTTTGACGGAGCTGCTCATCAGGCTGAGGTCTGGTGCAACGGGAAACCGGTTGGAAGCCATCATTGCGGATATACCGCGTTTCGTGTTGAATTAACAGATTTTGTGAAACCCGGTGAAGAAAATCTGCTGTGTGTAAAGGTGGATTCCCGCGAGCATGACGTTCCTCCTTTTGGCAGTATGGTCGATTATCTGACATATGGCGGGCTTTATCGTGAAGTATGGTTTGAGACCAGTGAGCGATCCCGCATCAGTGATGTCTTTATCCGGGGAGAAACTGACGGAAGCTTCCGCTGTACCGTTTCAAGTGAGAAAACGAATGATGAAGTCCTGAAACTCCGGATATTTGATGATTCAGGGAATATTTGTTGTTTCGAGAAAACGATTCCCGAAGATGGGTGTTTACGGGATGTTCTGCCTGATGTTAAACCCTGGTCGCTTGATACCCCTGTCTTATATACGGCAGAAGTTTCATTGTCTGCCGGTTCGGAAATACTGGATATTGAGCGGGTTCGGTTTGGCTTCCGGACTGCGGAATTCAGGAAAGACGGATTCTATCTGAATGGCAAAAAAGTACTGATACGCGGGCTGGACCGTCATCAGAGCTGGCCGTACATCGGGTATGCCGCTCCTGCCCGGGCACAGAGGTTTGACGCGGATATTCTGAAATATGAATTAGCCTGCAACGGCGTCCGTACAAGTCATTACCCGCAGAGCCATCACTTTATCGACCGCTGTGATGAGATCGGCCTCCTGGTCTTTATGGAGCTGCCCGGCTGGCAGCATATCGGTGATGAGGATTGGCAGTCACAGGCTGTCCAAAATGTCCGGGAGATGGTGAGCCAGTACCGGAATCACCCTTCCATCATTCTTTGGGGTGTCCGGATCAACGAAAGCCCTGATAACGACGAATTCTACACCAGGACCAATCAGGCGGCTCATGAACTGGACGACAGCCGTCCCACAGGTGGTGTGCGGAACTTCCGCGGAAGCCGCCTTTTGGAAGATGTTTATACCTATAATGATTTTTCACATACGGGAAACAATCCCGGCTGTGAACCGAAAGCTGCCATTACTTCCGATCCGGGAAAGCCGTATCTGATAACTGAGTATATGGGACATATTTTCCCGACGAAACCATTCGATAATGAAGAGCACCGCAAAGAACATGCCTTGCGGCATGCCAGAGTGCTCAATGATATCGCGGCACAGGGTGATATCGCCGGAGGCTTTGGCTGGTGCATGTTTGATTACAACACCCATCGGGAGTTCGGTGCCGGCGATGGCATCTGCTGGCATGGTGTGATGGATATGTTCCGCAACCCGAAACTGGCCGCTGCTGTTTATGCTTCGCAGGGAGATGAAAATCCGGTATTGGAAGTCAGTACAACCATGGATATCGGTGAATGGCCGGCGTTTGGTTTGACCAATGCTGTGGCATTTACGAATGCCGATGAAGTGCGCTGCTACCGGAACGGGGAGTATGTAAAGACGTTTTATCCGTCAAAGAATTACCCTGCGCTTCCTCATCCGCCCGTTATTATTGATGATTTTATCGGCGGTCTGCTGAAAAACCGTGAGGGATATGACGCGGAAACGGCAAAGGATCTCAAAAAAGTGATCTACGCGTTTGTTCGTTATGCACAAGAGCCGTTTACTGAGGAAGTATTGGCTGCCAAAAGCCGTTTGAACGCGGCCGGTATCAGCGATAAAACAATAGCTGAACTGCAAAACCGATACATGACATATTGGGGAGAAGACGGTGTGGCTGCCTGGAAAATCTTAGCGGTAAAGGACGGCAGAGTCATTGCAGCCCGAACGCTTACTCCGGGACGGAAGTTCTCGCTTTGTGTCAAAGCAGATACGCTGAATATGGTCGAAAAAGACAGTTGGGATATGGCATCGGTACGGATCAGTGTACGGGATGAGAATGGAAATGTGCAGCCTTATTGCCAGCGTGCGGTGACATTGAAAGCTTATGGCGCGATCGAATTGATCGGTCCGGAATCTGTTCCGCTTTCCGGCGGCAGGGCCGGCTGTTATGTCCGGAGCCGCGGAGTACCGGGACGCGGGTTCCTGGTTGTCAGAGCGGATGGGATGGATATGGTTAATACGATTTTCCGGGTACAGATTGCTGACCGGTGAGGAATGAGTATGGAAAAATTGACAATTTATCAACCCGGAGGAGGTTTTCCTGATCCTCATTTGTGGGTGGAATCAAGCAGTATACTGAAGATACGCCATGCTGTTTATGAGGGATTGCTGCGGTATGATGAAAAAATCGGATATGTTCCTGTTTTGGCGGAAAACTGGGTGGTCTCGGAAGATGCCCGGGAGTGGCTGTTTATTCTGCGGAAGGGTGTTCATTTTCATGATGGTTCCTGGGTAACTGCAGCCGATGCCGCTTCCAGTATCCGCAGCGCGTCCCGGAAGGATGCCGCAGGAGCTTTTGGGACTTCTTCGCTTCTGTATTCCTATCTCGGAGAGGCGCAAATTGATGTTATAGACGCGATCCGGGTCCGGATCATCCTGCCTGAACCGATGGCAGATCTTCCTGATCTTCTTTCGCACATTATGGTCATTCCTGAAAAATGTATCGGTACTGATCCGGTGTCGATCCCGGGAACAGGTCCGTTTTGTTTCGACAGGATCACAGATAATACATTCAAACTCCTGAGAAATGAGCATTATTGGGGAAATGCGGCCCAAATCAATGAATTGGATTTTGTCAGGGAAGAAAACGCGGATCTGCGTGTGAAGGCGCTGACAAAAGGGATTGCGGATGTTGCAACGGATCTGAACTGGCAGCAGACCACGGAAATTGACGGACAGGATGATTATCTTGTGATCGAAAAGGACCCTCCGGTCTCGATCATCCTGATGCTGAACTGCGCTTCTGCCCCGTTTACGGATATCCGGGTGAGACAGGCGCTGAATTACGGTACAGACGTGGATGAGATCATTCAGAAAGCCTGCAAAGGAGCCGCGGTTAAACTGAACGGGCCCTTTACCCCGCAGCATTTCGGCTATGATCCGCACACAAAACCCTACCCCTATGATACAGGAAAAGCCTGGCAGCTTCTGGCTGAGGCCGGGTATGTGGACGGATTGGAATTGACCATGTACTGCCCGACAGTGATGCCGAACGAATCGGGGCTGATCGCGAAGACTCTCAAGGAACAGTGGGCCCGTATCGGCGTCAAATTGAATCTCGTGGCGCAGCCGGACCGGGAACAATATTCACTGGATGTCCGTGCCAAAAAGATTTATGACCTGTGTATCTTCGATTCGGCGCCGCTGAGTACATACAGGGTGCTGCATGAAAAGCTGGATTCAACAGTGAAAGGCGCCTGGTGGGAGGGATATGACAGTCCTGAGCTCAATGACCTGCTCCGGAAGGCTGCGCGGACAGTTGATACGCAGGAACGGGAAAGCATCTATCGAGACGCGATCCGGCTGGTCAGGGAAGAAGCTCCCTGGGTCTTTCTCTATTCTCCGGTAAAATTCATCGGCACATCCTGGGAAGTGTATGAACAATTCCCGGATCTCCTTCGCTGAAAATAAAAAAAGGAGTAAGAAGACAGAAATCGCTTCTTACTCCTTTTTTTATTTCTTCTTATTTGTATGGTTCAACGTCCGGGAGATGCGGCATTTCCGGACCTTCTTTCCCCAGCATTTCACACAGGGCTGCATGCATCGCTGTGCGGTCATCCCAAAGATATTCTGTGGTTTCAAAACACATGGACTGTTCATGTCCCTTGCCGAGTGAGAGGACGATATCACCCGGATTGGCGAGCGAAAGTCCCTTGCGGATGGCTTCGCGGCGGTCGGGCTCGATGAACAGGGTCTTCCCGATCACAGCGCCTTTGTCAACAGCTTCATCCGCCATTTCCTTGAGAATTTTATTGAGAGGCTCCGTGCGGGGATCTTCAGCTGTCAGCACGGTAATATCGGCATATCTTGAAGAAACATCCGGCATCATGCGGCGCTTTTCTCTGTCGCGCAGACCGGCAGATCCGTAAACAGCGATGATCCGCCCCTGCGGGTTTCCGTATGTATCGACCGGCAGCATTTTCCGCGCAGCGATCAGCGCTTTTTCCAGCGCGTTGGGGGTATGGGCGAAGTCCACGATGGCGGTAAAATTCTGCCCTTCGTTGATCACCTGCATGCGTCCCGGGACACCGATCACATTGGCGATGCCGAATGCCGCGGTGGAAGGGTCGATGCCTAATCCGTAAATCGCCGCGGTCATGGCTGCCAGGAAATTCGCTCCGTTATAATTCCCAAGCAGACTGGTGCGGACTTCTGTTTCGACCGGGCCATTTGGCAGGTCGGTAAAGCGCGCTATGGCTTTGATGCCCGCGGGAGAGGAGTTTATCTCGCGGATGGTGGCGGAAGCATGATGGATATGCCCGTTTGCGGAATATGCGACTTTGCGGACACTGATCAGGTTATCGAGGAAGTTGTATGAATCCGGATCGTCGTAGTTCAGCACAGCCAGCGGAGGAACCTTCCGGTCCTGGTTTTCACCGAGTTTCTGGAACAGCATGCCTTTTGCTTCAAAGTATGCCTGTCGGGAGTTGTGAAAATCCAGATGCTCGTGGGTAATGTTGGTGACGACGGCGATATCGAAATCGATAGCGGACACACGTTTCTGAACCAGGCCGTGAGAGGTGGATTCAATGATCACATGGGTGACGCCTTTGTCCCGCATCATGGCAAGATAGCGCTGAATGTCCGGGGATTCCGGTGTCGTGACATGGAAACCGGTGTCCAGTTCCTCATCGTCGATCATGGCGGAGACGGTGGAAATCATCCCGGTGTGCAATCCCGCTGCACGGAGAATATTGTAAAGATAAATGGAAGTTGTTGTTTTTCCGTCTGTCCCGGTGACGCCGATCACGGTCATGGATTCAGAGGGAAAACCATAGAGCGCGGCAACGGCCCAGGCCATTGCTTCCCGGGAGTCTTCAACACGGATATAGGGAACAGATGGAAGGACCGGGATGGATTTGCACCCGATCACGGCAGATGCACCGTTTTGAACGGCTGCTAAGATGTAATCATGTCCATCGGTACTGATACCCGGGATTGCCACGTAAATGGATCCGGGTTTGACTTTGCGGCTGTCATAAGTGACATCATTATACGTTACATTCGGCATGTTCCCGTTGATCTCGCGGATCCCCGGTAAAATGCCGATGCATTGCATCAGCTTTAAGCTGGGTTTGTTCATTATTCAATTTCCTTCTCATGGTATATTTTACCAAAAGAATTGAAAATGAACATCGTCAAATACTATGATTTTTGTCCCTAAAATCATGGCATATGGTATGCAGTATTTCTACTATAAGAGCTCACTTTGCATTCCGGAGGGCATGCTTCGCAAGGCGCGGGAACGAAAGTTCGTGTGTTTGCGAAAGCCGCAGCCCGCGCCTGATTTCCGGGTGCCTGCGGCCCCATACCCCCGCTGTGTTTTTGGGCTCTTTTTCTGATACATCCGTAAAATGCGGTGGTTACCTTTTTCTGCCGGCTGTGGGATTTGATCAGGTTTTTTATCAGGAAATATGAGGCGGAAAAGGAACGGAAGTTTATTTCACTTGTATAATAGTCTGAAAATGACCATGATTTGATAAGAATGATGATAAGAGGAACAGCGGATAATGGAGAAAAACACTGATTTAAGACCCGGATACCGGAAATATATCTACTGGCTATCAATAATTTTGTTATGTTCAGCTGCGGCGTGGCTGTTTTTTTATACAACACCGAACGGAGTGGGGCTGACAAACGATTCTTCCGCATATATCGGAGGTGCCCGAAGTCTGCTTGCCCGTCAGGGGTATGTGCGGATTGGCGGGGACGGACTGCCGCGTCCGATCACGCATTTTCCGCCGTTTTATTCGATCGTTCTGGCTGTTGTTTCAAGAATCATCAGACAGGACCCGCTCCTGACGGCAAAATGGGTAAACCTGGTCTGCGCGGTGCTGAACCAGGCGCTTTTCATGGCTGCTTTGTTCGTGCTGACAGACTCCTGCAGTACGGCAATTCTCGGCGGGATCACCTTCCTTTGCGCGGGACCGGTCCTGCAGGCGAATGTTTACGGCTTGAGCGAAGCTCTGTATGTGACCTTGTTCCTGTGTGTGTTTACGATGTCCGTCCGGGCGGTGAGGAGGGGGAGCCGCTGGCAGTGGCTTTTGATCGGGCTGCTGGCGGGGGCCCTGGCGCTGACCCGCTATGCCGGTCTGGCTGCGGTCGCGGCCACGGCGGTTTATATCCTCTGCGCTCAGCCGACCTGGAAGCGCCGCATTGAAAGTGTGCTGCTGTATTTCGCAGCCTTCAACATTCCGTTTGGATACTGGCTTTCCAAGACAAGCGATTCAGGCGAATCTCCGGTCAACCGGGTTTTTGCGATGCATCTGCCTTCCGCCTCAAAAGTCGAAGAGGGCATCCGTAATTTTGCCGGATTCTTTCTCCCCGAATTCGGCGGCATTGTGGAAAAACCGCTGAAGCTCTGGGGATATATCATCGCTGCCGGGATGGTCGTTTTGCTGGGTGCGGTGATATGGTTCGGGCTGCGCGGGCTGTTTCGGCCGTCGGTAAAGCTTTCACGATCCGCAGTTTATCCGCCTGCTCTGCATGGGGCAGCCTATTTCGTCATGCTGATGGTCACTGTCTTTTTCCTGGATGGCTCCACGCTTTTTGATAACCGGATCCTGCTGCCGTTTTATGTCTGTGAGCTGCTGCTTATCGGCGCCTTCTGCTCCCGTTTCCTTTCCCGGCCGGGTTGGATGCGGATCGCGGCAGCCGTATTTATGCTGGGCTTCGCGGCGCTTCTTTTTGAGGATGAGCTGGACCTGTTCCGGGAATACCATCGCAACGGGCAGGGGTTCGCGGGTGCGGAATGGCAGGAGTCTGAGACCCGGCTGGCTGCTTTGGACCTTCCGAAAGGGAAGCTTTTGTATTCCAACCGTCAGACCGCTCTCTCCCTGCTGAATGATCAGCCGTCTTATATCCTTCCGCCGATGTTCGACGCCGCAAGCTTTTCGGAACGGGAATCCTTCGAGGCGGATAAGGCCTGGATGGACAGCGAAGTCCTTTCCGGAAACGCCTATGTGATCGTGTTCAACTATCAGGAAATGATGGAAGACGAGGGCGACCGTGAATGGCTGGATCTGGTTTTGGCAGGGCTTCCGGTGCTGAATGAATACAGGGACGGTATGATCTTCGGGCTTGGACAAAAGGAATGAGGTTCTCAAAGCGGGGATAGATCGCATCAATTCCCGAAGGGACATCGGCACCTGATACAATGTGTACCGTCGCGGAGGGGGGACACTTGTATCAGGTGCCGGTGTCCCGCTTTCAATCAAGGTAGAGGCGCTCATCCCCTGCAGGCGGGAGGACGGTTCGCCGACGAAGGAGGGAACCGTCCCCAACCAGCAATAGCGCTGAAAGCCCTGTTTCAACGCTGTCGGGTGAAGATTCTGCCGGGAAAAGCTCAGGTCCCTCCCGGGTCGGGTGTTTCGGCCATCATTTCTTTGATGATTTTTGCGAAAACTTTGACATAATCCGGATACTGCCGGCAATAAGTTGGGTCCTGAAGGTGCCCGAAGATCTCATACCAGGCTCTTTTCTGATGCTCTTCGATCAGATACCGTACTTTGCCTTCGAGGATCGGGTCGGCATCGCTGGTATCGATCTCATCAATGTCGACCGCAAGATGAATGTCATCTTCATTTTCCGACTCATTGGGATCATCGGTGAGCAGGTCCGGACCGGCGGCAGCCTCTGCTGCTTCTTCGATTTCATGGACTTCTGCCGGCTCAATATTTATGATTTCCGCCGGATCCTGTGGTTCCGCTGCCGGAGCGGATCCGAGTAACAGCACGTCCGCTGCGGGCGGGATCGCCTGCACGTTTCCGGTAATTTCCCCTTCGATCACTTCTTCACATACAACCGCAGACCGGTTCAACCTTTCGGCTTCTTCCATCGCGTCGCTGCGTATAGCATAAGCCGGCGCGGTGCGGAAAGGCGCATCCTTGCTGTAGCTGTCGACATACTTTTTGCATCCGTCGATTTCCGTGAAAGAGAGCGCGGTTTCAGCGTCGCGGTGCGGCGGGATGTACCCCAGATTCATGCCGTAAGCCCGTTTTTGTGTGGCGCGCAGGCGCTGCATGGCTTTGTCAAAGGTCAGCAGCATGTTGAAATAATTCAGGTCAAATTTATGCTTTGTCTGCTGCAGCTCCGTCAGAGCCGCGTCGCATTTGCGGAAGTTGAAGGAAAGCATGCGGTTCAGGCGTTCCGCTGTCAGGGTTTCGACCTGTTTTGTGGGAAACTTCCGCATATGCATGGCGGTTTTGGTGATGAACGTGCTGCCGAGGTGGTTGACTGCCGTGACCAGGGTCCTGCAGTAAGAAAGGTATTCGGGGTCAAGACGATTGCATTCGCCGGTAACCTGAAAAAGGTTTTCAGCCTGTTTCAGGATGGCAGCGGAAATGTCAAGATAAGACATGTTCTCTGTGCTGAAATCCGAAAGATGTTCTTTCGGCAGTTTTTTCCCGTCATCCGCAGCCCGGTTATCCGCGCGTTCCAGTGTTTCGCTCAGCTCGGACAAAACCTTTACGTCCTGATCAAATGCCATCGCTTTTCCCTCCTTTCTTTTGATTTTTTCCCGGACGAAGCCCGAAGCACACGAGGTCAGCTCTGCTGCTGCCGCACAGCCGGCACAGCAGAACTGCACTTGCGTGCACCGCCGGCCATTGAATAAATGCGCCGCATCCGGTCTCGTTTTGCCCTTTTTCTCAGGTAAGACATCGATTGCCCCGGTCACTGAGCCGCACTCCTGTGCTCCGGCGGTATTCTGAACATTTATCAATACTTTGCATGTATTGATAAATATATTCTATAATATTATCACGGAAAAGTCAATAGGCAAATTCAAAATATTAGAAAATAGTGACAAAAGTCATAATTTTAGTAAATATATTTCAAATACGAGATGCAAATTCACCCTTTCAGACATGTATTTTGGGGGCTATTTATGTCTAATTTCAAAAAAATATTGTCAGACGCATTTAATTGGAAAAAAGAGTATAATTACTGTTGGATAAAATCCGTAACTTCGACTGACCATCCGCATATCGGCCATCAACTGTACACCGGAATGGACACACCGGTATGGCACCGAATTTGACAAGGATCATACAGAAAGATGTTTCAGAAACCAAATAAGGCGCAAAATCAGAATCCCGTCGGTGAGATCCGCGATGAACAGGAAGCTGAAGATATTTTGGGCAGCATCGGGAATGAAGCTGCGAGTATGATGTCCGAGTTTTCCAACATTCCGTCCAATGAAGCAAATAACCGCGGTATGCAGAATAACCGGGAAATGTTCCTTGATGATAACAAGATCAATGAAAATGAACTGGAAGATCTCATCAAACCTGTCTTAGAAAATAAAAACAAGATCGCTGAGGCAGGAGGGAACGAAGAAAATGGCGAAATTGCTGATTTAGACCAGCTCTTTAACGCTGACTCCGGGGTGGGAAATGATCTTGAAGAAGACATGATCGTCGAGATCGACAAATCAGAAAGAAGAAAGAAAAAATCACCCAAAAAGAAGAAATCTTCTCCCCAAAAGGGAAAATCCAAAAAGTCTTCCGCCGGAAAGGCCGCGGCTCCGATAAATGAGGATCCGGATCTGACGGAAGCCGACGAGTCAATGGAACCTGCCGCGGGCTGGGATTTTGCCGCCCAAAAGCTTCCCGCGCGGAAAAAGCAGGGATTCTTTTCGAAATTAGCCAGCTGGGCTGCCTACTATTCCGGAAAGACCATCGGTAAGGCCGGCGGCATAATCGCCACGATCGGAAAAGCGCTGTGGGGACTTGTGAGACCCGGCCCCGGTACACTCAGGGGAATCATAAACGGATGGCGTTCAAGCAGCCGCTTCCGGAACAGAGGAGACCGCGAACTCATTCCCGGATGGGACGGCGCTAAATTTGAAAACGAAGACGTCCCGGAAGATGAAGTCAGCCTTGATTTCCGCCGTGTTCCGGAGCTTTGGGCCTGGCCGACGGCGGCTAAAGCCGTTGAGGGGGACGAGGAGAAAAGAAACGCGAAGCCGCTCAAACCGGTAATTTCAGTTTATGTCTCACAGGTTTCGGATAAATATACCGCTACGAACTCCATAGAGACCGGACATTCAAGCGTCGGTGTTGAATTCAGCCGTTACAGCGCTTTGACCGGGCGCTGGCAGCGTTATAACGTGCGTTTTGGCTATTATATGAGCGGAGGAATACCGCTGACCTCAAAAATGGCAGTTACCACTTATAACAATGCAACCCTTCCGGGCCAGATCGCGAACGATAAAGGCAAAAGGTATGATATCAGCCGCAGCTGGACCATACAGCCGAAACAGGTAGGAGAAGTGCTGAGAGCCGCTGAAAGCTATGGGGACAGGGGCGGTTATAACGCATACACACGGAACTGCACGACCTTCGCGAAAGAGATGATCGTGGACGTTGCGAAAATCAAAAGCGCGGCGGGAGTCTTTGCTAAAGATGAAGTTTATTATCAGAATAAGATAGATGCCAAAATGTTTGGTGCCGGCGCGGCCGCGCCGCTGATCAAGGCAGATATAGAAAACTCATTTGAAAAAATCGGCCAGAGGGATGACCTCAGCTACCATAACTTTGGCAATAAAATGCTCTCAAGAGAAGATTATGAACGGTACAAAAAATCCCTGAAATTATGGACATGGCGCGGCACTGAGGCTGAGACTCCGACTGCTGTCGCGGAAAACCTGAAGCGTTCGGAAGGCGGGGAGGCCGGAACGATCGGGAAGTACCGCCCCGTTGTGTTGAACGGTGTGGGCAATTCTAATGCTCCGATCTCAATAGTTTCTCAGCAATTGATCCCTTTGCTTACAGATCTGAAGGCAACGCTGACACAGATCACGCCGCAGGACAAGCTTACGGAAGCGGGAATGACGGACGAGCTGCGGGAACTGATGAGTGATCTGGACGGGCAAAAGTTATTTATGAAACTGTTCCAGATATTGCCGTTTCAGGATGACACATTGATGCGGCAGAGGGCGAAACAGTCAGACCTGATGGCAGCCCGTACCCTGATGTCAGACACGGTCAAAAAGCTGAACATCCTGTTATTCAAATATTACAGAAATGATAAACGCGTCCAGGAAAAAGTTTTGAATATCATCAACATTCTGAACCATGGGATGAATGCCGTCGATGAGGCTTATGTGCGTACCGGGGAATCGGACCAGACGAGCACGGACACTGACCTGAAGGACCTCTACAAGAATTTCGGCACAAAAGAATATGCTTTCAGTTATAACGGGGAAACAATGTCGCTGACGGCTTCAAAGTATGAGTCCCTGCTCCAGATCTATAAGACACCGCAGAAGGCTTTGGAACAATATGCCAGATTCGAGGCACTGAAAAATAAACGCAGGACTGAGGAATTATCCCCTGAAGAAAAAAAAGAATATGAAAAATTCCTGCGGATCAACCTTCTCGCCACAGATTTTGAAAGATCTCACCGATATATGTTAGGCAGGGAAAAATACAGTCAGCAGGATGTTGATTATGTTTTTGCTTTGGAAAAAAAGGAACGGCAGGGAGGCGTGGAATCCGACATGTTCGAACAGGATTGGAGTGATCCCACGATGGCGAAGATGAAAAATCCAAACGCGTCCGCATCAGCTATCTATCAGATGCAGATCATGAAAGGTGTCTTCGGCGGGATGAGGGACCGTTTCGATAAAACTTTTGAAGGTGATTATGATGTGCGGACAATGCTGACCTGGCTTGCCGCTGATGCCGTGGACAGCATAAGGAATCATCCGAAAGAGATGGCAGCCATCATCCGCGGGATGAAGCATGCCGAAGATGATCCGGACCAGGCAAAACTGCAGGCCGGCTTCAGCAGCCTGCTGACCAGATGGCTGTTCCAGCTGTTCCATGATGACCGGGACACGAAACAATACAGGAGCATGGTCAAGTCATTGACGAGCCGCAACGGTGATGTCATGAAAGAGGCCAGTAAGATCATCACAAATGTCATGCAGGAAAAACAAAAGGCCGAATCTGCCTGATGCTCCCTTTATTGTATTGTAAAATATACTGTCAGTCGGTATCCGGCGGAAAAATGCGCTCCGGTTTTGGCAGGGGAAAATCCTTTACCCTCCCGCAATCCAGGATATCCTGATCATGATTTCCGTTCCGCAAGCTTTGCGCCGAATATGCTCAGAAAATAAAGCGCAATTAGCGGAACCATGAGCAGCAGCATGTTGACAGGGTCGACGGTAGGCGTGATGAGCATCGCCAGCACAGCGCAGATGACGACCGCCTGCCGCCAGCTTTTTAGCAGCTGATCAGAGCGGATGATGTGCAGACGGGCCGCGATGAAGATGATGACCGGCATTTCAAAGACGATCCCGATCCAGAAAATGAGGTTGGTGCTGAAGGAAATATAATCGGAAGGACGGATCTCCGTTTTGATCCCCATGAAAGAAGTCAGGAAAGGGATCGCGGCGGGAAGGACAATGAAAAAAGCAAAGCAGATCCCCGCGAGAAAAAACAAAATCACCGGCGGCAGAAAACGAAACAGTACCGCCTTTTCTCCGGTTTTCAAACCCGGGAGAATAAAGGCAAAGGCCTCGTAGGCGATCAGCGGGAAAGCCAGAATAAACCCCGCAAGCATCGCTACATCGAACACGGCAGAGACGTTTTCCGTGATTTCGATCGAGGTCAGAGTGTTCAGTCCGCCGATGGGCCGGCAGAGAAAATCCATGATCGGACCGCTGAAGAAAAAGCACAGCACGACAGCAGCAAGAAATCCCGCCGCGGAGATGATGATCCGCCTGCGCAGCTCAGTGATATGCTCTTCAAGCGCACCAAACAACTCTCCAAGGGGAGTGGGCTGGGGTTCAAAGCCTTTCTGATTCTGATTCATGATCGTTTTCTGTTTCAGGGGCTTGTTGTTCCGGGGCTGCTGCTGTATCGGCTGTTTCGGGTACCTGATCCAAACCGTTTCCCCGCAGGTCTTTATCAATATTGATCAGTTCGCGGTTAACGCCTCTAAGCGAATCCCGGACTTCACGAATTCCGGACTCACGGATCACTTCATCTTTGATAGCGTTCACATCATCGTACATCCCGAGGAACGTCCGCCAGGTGTCCGAACGGACGATCCGGCGTATGGTTTGCGCAAATTTGCGGGCGTTTTCCTGCATCTGCTTCGGTCCGAACAAAATCAGCATG